>CAVTBA010000011.1:0-354399 GCA_963732835.1 uncultured Actinomycetota bacterium | reverse complement strand
CTGAACCCCCCACCGATGCCGAAGTTTCGTCGTCTGCGCAGGCGGCGTCCGAAGAACCAGGACCCGGCGGCCGACCCGACCAATCCCGAGGTGACGGCCGAGGAGACGGCAGAATCCGAGGACGCCACCGAACCGACCGACTCCGAGGTGACGGTCGAGGATTCGGCCGAACCCGAGGACGCCACCGGTTCGACCGACTCGGCGGTGACGGCCGAGGAGCCCTCGGCGGCGCAGGTGAGCGCGGAGGAGCCGTCGGACTCCGAGGCCGCGCCCGGCGCGGACGTCGAGCGTGGTCCGTCGCGGATGGGTCGCGGCTGGTTGGCCGGCATCGCGGCGGTGCTCGTGCTCTGCGCCGCGGCCGTCGCCGCCGGCGGTTACTTCGCGTTGCGTTACCACCACGAAAGTCTGGCGATAGCCCGCAACGACGCCGCCGCACTCAAGGCGGCCGTCGACTGCGTTTCGGCGACGCAGGCGCCCGACACCAATGCGATGGCCGCGAGTGAGCAGAAGATCATCGACTGCGGCACAGACGCTTTCCGCTCGCAAGCCCTGCTCTACACCAGCATGCTCGTTCAGGCGTATCAGGCTGCCAACGTCCACGTCCAGGTGTCCGACATGCGCGCGGCGGTCGAGCGTAACAACCCCGACGGTTCGGTCGAGGTGCTGGTCGCCGTCCGCGTCAAGGTTGCCAACGATCAGACGCAGAACGAAACCGGTTACCGCCTACGGGTGAAAATGGCTCTGGCCGAAGGGCAATACAAGATAGCCAAGCTCGACCAGGTGACGAAGTGACGGTGGTGGTCGAGAAGCCACCGGGCACGGCCGCCCCGGAGCACTCGCGGAATGGCTTGGCGCCCTGGCATATTCGCGCTTCAGCGCTCGCCGTCGACATCCTGCCGGGTGCCGCGGTAGTGACGACCCTGGCCCTGGTCTGTTTCACCGTTCCGCCCCAAGGTGTGTGGTGGTGGGTGTGCGTCTCCGTCGGTGGCGTAGCCATCCTGTTGATGTTGGTGAACCGGTCGTTGTTGCCGACGGTCACCGGCTGGAGTGTGGGGCGGGCCCTCTTCGGCATCGCGGTGGCGCGGCGAAACGGCGAACCCATCGGACCGTGGGCGCTGCTGCTGCGGGACCTGGCGCACCTGCTCGACACCGTATCGGTGGTGGGATGGCTTTGGCCACTGTGGGATTCGGGGCGCCGCACCTTCGCCGACATGCTGCTTGGCACCGAAGTGCGGCGTCGGGAAACGGCCGAGCCGGTGTTCGACGCGCGGCGATGGACGACGGTCGTGGCGTTGGGCGCCGCGGGAGCGTGCCTCGCCGGTGGCGCGCTGAGCTACGCGATGGTGTTCGCCCCGGATCGGGCCACCGACCAGACGCGGGCACAGCTTGACATCCAGGGCCCCAAAATCGTCGCGCAGATGCTGACCTACGACCCCAAATCGTTGCACGACGATTTTGCCCGGGCCTTGTCGTTGGCGACCGACAAATACCGGACGCAGCTGGCCGCCCAGCAGGACATGGTGCAGAAGGGCACCCCGGTCATCAACGAGTACTGGGTGACCGACCACGCGATCCAGTCGGCGTCGCCGGACCGGGCGACGATGCTGATGTTCATGCAGGGCCGCCGCGGCGCGGCGCCCGACGAACGCTACATCTCCGCCACCGTCCGGGTGACTTTCGCCAAAGCCGGCGGCGGCCGTTGGCTCGTTGACGACCTCACGGTGCTCACCAAGCCCAAACCGCCGGGGAACGGGAAATGAGCCCGCGCCGCAAGTTTCAGCCCGGCGAGGAACCGCTGCTGGTCCCGCATCCCGTGCCGCCGGGGCGGCCGTGGGGCCTGCCGTTGGCCGGCGCGATCGCCGCGCTGTTGATGGCGGCCGCGATCACGGTATCCAGCCTGATGCTGGTCAACCACGAATCCCGCGAACGGGCCGCGTCGAGGAATCGCGAGGTGCTCACCTACGTGACCGGCTTCATGACGCAGTTCACCTCACTCGATCCATTCCATGCCAACGACTATGTGACCCGGGTACTCGCCCAGGCGACAGGCGACTTCGCCAAGGAGTACCGCGAGAAGGCGAACGAGATCTTGTTGCAGGTGGCCCGAGCCGAACCGGCCACCGGCACCGTCCTGGACGCGGGGGTGGAGCGATGGAACGACGATGGCAGCGCGACCGTCATCGTGGCCACCGCGGTCAACACCAAATCGCCTGACGGTAAACAAGTTTGGGAAAATGCCAACCGGTGGACGGCGACCGCCACGCAGGAGGGAAAGCAGTGGAAGATCAGCAACCTGCAGCAGGTGATCTAGCCGCCGACGAGAGTGCGGCCCCCCAAGGGGCGGCGCCCGAGGAGCGCGACGGGCTGGATACCGACGAAGGCGCCTCTGCCGCAGCGGAATCCGCGGCCGGCGACGGCGACGCTGAGGCCGCCGAAGCGCAACCTGCGGGCCGCAAGAGGCGCAAATGGCTGGCCGGTAAGCGGCTGGCCATCACCGTCGTCGTGGCCGCCGCCCTGTTCGTCGGTTCCGCCGCGTTCGCCGGCGCGGCGGTGCAGCCGTACCTGACCGATCGCGCCGCCGCGGCAACGAAACTCAAAGTGGCCCGCACCGCGGCCGACGCGATCACCACGCTGTGGACCTACACGCCGGAGAACATGGACACCCTCGCCGACCGCGCGTCGGCCTATCTCAGCGGCGACTTCGAGGCGCAGTACCGCAAGTTCGTCGACGCCATCGTGGCCCCCAACAAGCAGGCCAAGATCACCAACCACACCGACGTCACCGGCGCGGCGGTCGAGACGATCGACGATGCCAACGCGGCTGTCATCGTGTACACCAATACCACGTCGACCAGCCCGTTGACCAAGAACGTGCCTTCGCTGAAATACCTGTCGTACCGACTGTTCCTGAAGCGCGCGAAGAGTCGCTGGCTGGTGACCAGGATGACGACCATCACGTCGCTGGATTTGACGCCGCACGTCTAGCGCGGTCTGCTACGACCCATGGCCGTTACTTCGCCGGTGTCGGAGCGCTCCACCGTCGCGGCTTTGCTGTTGCTGACGTTTTCCACCGGACTGGCGGACTCGATCAGCATCCTGGTGCTCGGCCACGTGTTCGTCGCCAACATGACGGGAAACGTTATCTTCCTCGGCTTTTGGCTTGCTCCCAGGACGAGCATCGACCTGACCGCGGTCGTGGTGGCCCTACCCACCTTCGTGTGCACCACGATCCTCAGTGGCCGGATCTCGCGGCACTTCGCTGACCGGACGCGGCCGTGGATCACCACCGTATTGGCAACGGAGATCGCCCTTTTGGTCGTGCTGGCGATCCTGGCCGGCACGGGGACCCTGCAGTATCACAACAACACCAAGCTGATCATGATCGGCCTCCTCGCGGTCACGTTCGGTCTGCAGCACTCGAGCGCCCGCCAGTTCGGCATCCAGGAACTGTCCACCACGGTACTGACGTCGACGATCGTCAGCCTCGGTCTGGACAGCCGGCTGGCCGGCGGCACGGGTGACCGTCAAAGACTGCGTCTTTGCGTCGTGTTGACGATGTGCGCCGGCGCATTCCTGGGAGCGACGATGTCACGATTCGTCGTCGCACCGGTGTTCGCCGTCACGGCGGCGGTGGTGGCGGCCAGCCTGGTGATCTTCCGCTTCGGGCCGAGCTAGTTGAAGGCCAGCCAGCTGGGCAGCGCTCGTTCGTGCGAATCGCAGAGCACCTGCCGGGTGTCGCACGACCCCCGCGGCGAGCCGGCGCCGGCCCACATGCCGCCGGTGTCGCGGCGCAGCACGATGGCCGACGACCCGCCGCCGTCGAGCAGCACGGCGTTGTCGCTGCCCAGGCCACGGAACAGGTCTTGCATGTTGTCCGGTGTGTAGCTGCCGCCCTCGAAGATGTACATCTCGTCTTTTTGCCTCGAATACGCCAAAGCCGTTCGCGCGGCACTGGGCCCGCCGTCGTGCAGCTGGCCGGTGTTGCCGGGCGCCAACAGCCCGATCCCCGACACCGCGACGAACCGCTCGTTCTTGTTCAGCAGATCCTGGACCACGGGAGTGGCGGAGTCGTAGTCGCTCTTGGTCTTGGGCCACACCACATACGGCGCGCCGCCGGACGGCAGGATCATCGTCGTCAGGGCGCTCCAGCTTTCACCGCCGCCCGAGAGGCCCTGCTTACCGGGGTAGGCGACGGTGCCGGTGACGGCCTCGTTGGCGCGGCCCTGGCCGTGGGTGTTGTCCACGAAGGCGCCCAGCGGGGAACTGCAGCCGGTCTGGCGCCACGAGCCGGCCTTCTGCCCGCGCACGTCGAAGAAGTTGGCGTTGATCGCGATCGTCGGCTGGCCCATCCGCTGCCACGCCTGCAGCGGCGCATAGAGTTCCGACGCCTGCCAGAGTCCCTCGCCGGTGCGGGCCCCGGGATTGTTCTCGCAGCGCGCCTGATCGCCTCGGTGGGTGTCGACCAGCAGGTGGGGCGAGAGCCGTCCCGCCGCGTTCTTGATGATCATCAGGTGGCCGCCGTTGTTCATCTCGTACCAGCTGCCGCCGGCGTTGAGCATCGGCGCGGGGTGGCCGGGGCCGAAGTTATAGACCAGGTAGGAACCCTTGGTGGTGTTGATGGCGTTGGCCAGCAGATCGCGGCCGTCGGCGGCGTGCGCGACCGGTTGTCCCGCGGTGCTCGCCAGGGCGGCGCACGCGACCACGGCGGTGCAGCCGGCCACCAGCCGGCGCAAGCTGGCGCGTCGGGTCAGCACGATCGCCCTTTCCGCCCTGATCTGAATGCAACATCAACATCATCAGTCACATCCGTCACACTGTCAATTTACATAACGGGCGGATGACGCCGGGGCAGCGATCGAATTACGTTTCCTCGCTTGGGCTTTCGGGCTCGATCGCGCCCGTCGGCGCGTGCTTGCCTTTGCGGGCCTGGTGTTGGGCTTGGTGTTCCATGGCGATCGCCATCTCGACGGCCCCCGGAATCCGGTGGAACCCCTTGCGGTCGTAGAGGTGGGTGACGATGCCGCCCAGCAGCAACCCGACGACGAGGCCGATCGACGTCATGATCAGCGCCTGGGATATCCCGGTGTCCGCATGCCCCTTGAAGTACAGCAGCGACCGAGCGCCCAGGAACACCTGGTGCATGGGCTCGAATTCGGCCAGCCAGCGGAAGAAGGGCGGGGTCGCCTCCAGCGGGACGGTGGCACCGGCCGACGGCAAGCCGAGGATCACGAAGATCAGCATGCTGACCAGCAGGCCGCCCGTGCCCAGGACCGAGAGCAACGAACTGGAGGTGATGCCCACCGCGGCGATCGCGAACACCCCGTACGCCCAGAGTTGCCAGCCAAGGTCGATGGGCATGCCGAGCCCGTCGGCGATGGCCAGATAGGCCGCCGAGGTGAGCAGCCCCAGCAGCACCATGATGGCCCACTTGAGCAGCAGCGTCTGGAACCGCGAGATTCTGACCTGCTCGGCGAAGCGGTACACCGGGCCGAATTCGGCGGGCACGTAACCGAGCAACGCGTCGACCAGGGTGCTGACCACGATGCTGCCGGTGAACCCCGCGAGCAGCAGCAAGAGCGCGTAGTAGAAGGCCGACAGCCCGTTACCGGTACCGTTGGGCAGCGGGTTGTACGCGGTCGACTCGATGTCGATCGGAGTGGCAAGACCCACCTCCGCGGCCCCGGCGAGCGGGGCGCCACCCGGCTGCGCCTCGACCTGCGCGATAAGTCGTTCGCCCACTTCGCCATTGGCCACGCCCATCGCCATGTTCAGGGTCTGGCCGGCGATGCTGGCGCCGAGCGTGCCGGCCCGCGGGTTCGTCGAGATCCTGATCTCGGGCCGTTCGGCGTGACTGGGCATGACCGCACTCGTCGCCAAGTCCCGCAGTTTCGACGAGAAGCTCGGCGGTATCAGCACCTCGCCGTACACATGGCCGGTGTCCAGCTGATGCTTGGCCGCATCGCGGGTGAGCACGCGGACATCGAACTTGTTCTTGTCCAGGCCATTGACCAATCGACCGGTCAGCTCCGCGCCCGCCGGGCCGGCATCCTCGTTCACCACGGCGATGGGGAAGTGCCGCAGGTTGGTCATGGGGTTCAAGATGCCGCCGAGATACAGCGCGCACAACGCCGACATCAGGGCCAGCGTGATGACGAGCGGCGCGGCCCAGAACCGCACGGTCCGGACCGCCTTGATGTTCCGGTTGGGGTTGGGCGCCGCGTGCTGCGGTCGCGATTGAGACATGCCGGCTCCTGTCTGTCATGCCCACTCTATGGGCTCGCCTCGCCCAGTTTCGCGTGCATCTCCCAGACCAGCAGTTCCGACGGCTCGCGGGCGATCACGCGCCGGCCGCCGGCGTCGGCGAACCGGACGGCATCGCCGTCGCACAGGTCGCCGACACCTTCGCAGGCGACCGCGCCACGGGCGGTGAACAGGTGCAGGTAGGGCGCCTGTGGAAGGCTCACCGCGTCGCCGGTCCGCAACCGCGTAGCGTGCAGCGCGGCGTTGCGGTTGTGCAGGGCGATGGCCCCGTGCCGGCCGGGTATACCTGAGGCGATCGTCACAAGATTGCCCTCCAACATCCCGGCATCGACCTCGTGCTGTTGATATTCCGGGGTGATGCCGGACTCGTCGGGCACCACCCACATCTGCACGAAATGCACTGGCTCCGTCGACGAATCGTTCTTTTCCGAATGCAGGATTCCGCTACCGGCCGACATGCGCTGCGCCAGGCCCGGATAGATCACGCCGCGATTGCCGATGGAATCCTGATGCGCCAGTTGACCCTGCAGAACCCAGGTGACGATTTCGGCGTCCCGGTGCGGATGCGTGGCGAATCCCGTTCCGGGCGCGACGATGTCGTCGTTGTTCACCAGTAACAGCCCATGGTGGGTGTTGTCCGGATCGTAATGGTCGCCGAACGAGAACGAGTGCCGCGATGTCAGCCAGGGCGTCGCGGTGACGGCCCGCGCGGCCGCACGCCGAACCTCCGCGTGGGCAGACATGCGTTCAGCCTAATCGGTCGGTGCGGTCAGGCCACCGCCGCGGCGAGCAGCCCCTGGGCATGCCGCAGCGCGGCGTCGAGGTCGGGCAGGGTCAGCCGGGTGGAGCGGCCCAGGTGGATCTCGATCTGGTACTCCGGCTGGCCGTCGTGCCCGAAAATCGGCAGCACCACGAATTCGGCGGCGGCCAAATCGGTTTCGAGGGCGTCGGT
Organism: uncultured Actinomycetota bacterium; assembly: GCA_963732835.1. Lineage (GTDB taxonomy): Bacteria > Actinomycetota > Actinomycetes > Mycobacteriales > Mycobacteriaceae > Mycobacterium. The sequence continues at coordinate 347,186 of CAVTBA010000011.1, read as the reverse complement.
TACCGACTGCAGCGTCACCATCGTCATGAGGGTGGTGAGCTGGCGGGTGACCTGGCCCGTCGGCTCCAGCGAAGCGAGCACGTCCGCCAGCCGGTTGTGCAGCGACTGATGGGTGTCGTCGAACCGCCACGCGCCGTACCCACGGGCGCGGATATCGGCGAGTACGCGCTGTTGTGCGGCGATCTCCGCCCGCGTCAGCCGCGGCATCACCCGGTGCAGCCAGGCGTGCACGAATTCGTCGTCGCGCCAGGCCATCGCGACCAGGCCGAACGGCGGGTCGATGGGGAAGCGCTGGCCGACCGAGTGCCCACCGTCGGTCCCGTGGCCGACCGAGTCGACGGTCGTCAGGTGGCGGTCCCCGATCTTCGACATCGAGCAGCCCGCACCGAGCGTTTCGTGCAGGAACCTCAGCGCCTCGCGGCCGCGGTCCAGCAGCGGGAACTGCACCCGCAGCCCGTGCACCAGGCCGAACAGGCCGCTGCCCAGCACGTAGCGGCGATCTTCGCGGCGCGCCACCCAGGCGCGCCCTTCCAGCTCGGCGAGCACGAGGGCACACGTGGAGGTGCTGATCGCGCAGCGCTTCGCCAGCTCGGCCGACGTCAGCCCCCTGGAGGAATCCCCCAGCGCCGCAAGCACATCCATCACACGCCCGGTGGGCGGTGATTTGGCGGTTGACGTACTGATGTCCACCTCCCTACGATCCGTCCAAAATGTAAGGATAGCTGTCCTAATATTAGGAGACGATTCGTGGTGATCAAGGTGGGAGTGTGGGGGCCGGGTTCGATGGGTGTGATCGCCTTGCGCGGCGTGATCGACCACCCGGAGTTGCAGCTGGTCGACCTCGTCGTCCATAGCGACGCCAAAGCGGAACGCGATGCGGGCGAACTGTGCGGGATCGCACCGGTCGGGGTGACGGCGACCCAGGACCCGGCGGCGCTGCTCGACGGCGATGCCGACGCGGTGGTGTATGCCGCCGGCGCCAACCTGCGGCCGCTCGAAGCCGTCGGGGACATGGTCGCGATCCTGCGGGCCGGTAAGAACGTGGTGTCGTGTTCGGTGGTGCCGCTGGTGTTTCCCGACGCGGTCGATGCGGCGTTCACCGATCCACTGCGGCGGGCCGCGCTGGACGGCGGCGTGTCGTTCTTCACCACCGGCATCGATTCCGGATTCGCCAATGACGTTCTGCCGCTGGTACTTACCGGTGTTTCGCGGGTCATCGATTCGGTGCGGGTGACGGAGATGTTCAACTACGCCACCTACCCGGACCAGGCCGCGGTGTATGAGATCCTCGGCTTCGGCAAGCCGCCGGAATACCAGGCGTTCGCGGCCCAGCCGGGTATGTTCACCTTCGGTTGGGGGCCCGTTCTGCATCAGCTCGCCACCGGCCTGGGCGTCAAGATCGACAGCATCGAGGAAAGCAACGAAAGGCTGCCGGCCGAAGAGTCCTTCGACGCGCCCACCGGCCACATCGCCGCCGGGACGATCGCGGCCATGCGCTCCACGCTGACCGGATACGTCGGCGACAAGCCGACTTTCGTCCTCGACCACGTGACCCGGATGCGCGACGACATCGCGCCGGACTGGCCGCAGCCCAACATCTCGATCCCGCCGAAGGACCTCGGCCACGGCCAGGCCTCGGGACGAGGGCTCTACCGCGTGGAGATCGAGGGATCCCCAAGCATGCGGTGCGAATTCGAGATGGCCGACGATCACGACCACGACCTGGGTGCGCGTATCGCGGGCGCGTCGCGGATGGTCAACGCCATCCCGGCGGTGTGCGCAGCGCCGCCCGGGCTGCTCTCGGCGCTGGACCTGCCCCTGATCACCGGGGCCGGCCTGGTCCGCCCGGTGGCGGGGCCTGCGCCGGACAGCCGCCTGTTCTAGGACCGCTCACCGGGGTAGGTCGCGGCGGCCAGTTCGAGGATCTCGGCCCGGTCGGCCGCCAGGATGAACCCGCCGCGGATCGACGCATCGAGCGCGGCGGTGAAGCGGTCCAGGTACTGCGCCATCCCGCCCGGGTACAGCCGGCGCAACGTGTCGGCGTCGAAGAGTTCGCCGGAGCCGAAGAGCGCGGACATGATGCTCTCTTGCCCGCCGAGTCCCGAGGTTCGCGCGACCGGCACGTCCACCCATGGCGTCCTGATGCCGCCCTGCGCCAGGCCGTTGCCATCCGGAACGGGTTGCGGCCCAGCGCCATCGCGTACCTGCATGGGCGCCGCGCTGGGCGCGGGCTCGCCGGTGCGCACCCAGGTGTTCAGCGCGTCGAGCGCCGCCTGCGCCACGTAGTGGTGCTGGGGGGCGAAGTTGATGTGGTGCGAAAGGTGTTGGCCCATCAGCATGTTGGTCGGTGCATAGGCGGCGACGATGTCCGTCAGCGGCGCCGAACCGCTGTCGATCGGCGCCACTTGAATGGTGTAGTTGTCGGCGTGCGCGGCGCCGGGAATCTCCCAGACCCGCAGCCAGGGGCTGTCGGGTTGCCTGGCGAAGTAGTAGCCCTCCCGCGCGCCACCGAAGAGGTCGGTCTCGGTGATGATCGCCAGCAACGCCACCCGCGGGTCCGGGCGGAACGCGACCGCCTGCGACGCGCCGGATTCGTCGAAGATCGAACTCCCGTCGAGCGGTGCCGCGGGGCCGAATCGCGAATGGACGAAGAAGCCGTCGTACGTCTTCGCCAGCGGGTCGACGGCGTTGACGTAGGTGGTGAGGAACATGGCCGATTGTGACTCGCCCAGCGCGATGACGTGTTCGGCCGGGAGATCACCCAAAACTCCGGTGCGCAGACCGTTTTTGATGAGCCCGCCGATCTGGGAGAAGATGTCGTAGGAGAAGGCGTCGCCCGGGTGGTGCAGGGGCGCATAGCGTGCCGGGTTCTGGCTCTTCAACGACATGTCGACGCCGAGCAGACTCGCCCCGCCGTCGACCCCGACCCGCTGCGCCGAGACGGCGACGTACGCGTAGCCCGCGCGAACGATTTCCCGGTGCGCCATCATCCACACCGCGGGTGCGTCGATGCCGCCGCTCACGTTGAGCCATTCGACCAGCGCCGTACCGTTGAACCGCGCCGGATCCTGCGGCGTCAGCACCACCATGCGGGTGGTGTAACCCGCTGTGCTGGAAGGGGATACGCTCCATCGCCCGTCGGGCCCCAGCCCGGCCGTGGGGGCGTAGGACGTGGCCGTCCCGGACACGAAGAACTCCGTGGCGGCATAGCCGACGCCGGCGAGGTCAAAAGCGCCCAACAGCAGAAGGGGCCGCCCGGGCGCGGGTGTGATCTCGGGCGAGTTGGTCACAGGGAACCAGGCAGCCCGAACTTCGCGAACAACGCTTCGTCGAGGAACGCCACCACATGTGACACCCGGCCGCCGCGCACGTCGAGCACGTGCAACTGGAAGGGCACGTGCACCGCACCGGCACGCATGTACATGGCGGCGCCGGGCTGGCCGTTGGCGACCAGCGGCAAGAGGCGCATGTCGCCGGCGGATTCGGCGGGGCATTGCTGATGGATGAGGGTGACGATGTCCCGCGCGCCCTGGTACCAGCCGGCGAACGGCGGCATCTCCCAGATGGCCTCGGCGGTGAACAACTCCACCAGCCGGTCGATGTCGTAGGTCTCGAAGGCGGCGATGTAGCGGGCCAACAGGTCCTGCGTTTCGGGGGAATCCGGCGCCGCCAAAGGGTCGCTGGAGCTGGGCCCGACGGCGTCGAGCTGGGACCGGGCCCGCTGTAGCAGGCTGTTGACGGCGGTCGTGGTGGCGCCGATCGCCTCGGCGACTTCGGCGGCCTTCCACTGCAGCACGTCGCGCAGCAGCAGCACCGCCCGCTGCCGGGGGGAAAGATGTTGCAGCGCAGCGACAAACGCCAACCGCACGGACTCACGCGATCCGACGATGACCGACGGGTCGGCCGGGTCGTTCGTCAGGTCCGGGATCGGCTCCAGCCAGGGCACCTCGCGGCGCTCGTGTAGCTCGGCGGTCGGGTCGGAGCTGGGCGCACCCAGGCCGGTCGGCAAGGGCCGGCGTTGCCGGCCCTCCAGCGCGCTCAGGCAGGTGTTGGTGGCGATGCGATGCAGCCACGTCCGCATCGAGGACTTGCCTTCGAAGCGGTCGTAGGCCTTCCACGCCCGCAGCAACGTCTCCTGAACCAGATCCTCCGCGTCATGCAACGACCCGGTCATCCGGTAGCAGTGCGCCAGCAGTTCACGACGGTACGGCTCGGCGTGTGCCGAGAAATCCACGCCGGCCCCCGAGCCGAGTTCGGAGTCGGCGGCGTTTTGCGCAAGCAGCCCCACGATGCATGAGCCTACGACAGTGTCTGGCAGGGCGACCTGCACCGGCAGCCACTACGCTGCCCGTAATGACTAGGACCGTGCAGTGAACCGCGACGAACGGAACTTCGACGGATTCGGCGGCGTGCGCATCGTTTACGACGTCTGGACACCGGGCACCGCGCCGCGGGCGGTGGTCGTGCTGTCGCACGGTCTCGGTGAATACGCCCGCCGCTACGACCACGTCGCGCAGTGTTTCGGTGCGGCGGGCCTGGTCACCTACGCGCTGGATCACCGTGGGCACGGCCGCTCGGGCGGCAAGCGGGTGCTGGTGCGGGACATCTCCGAGTACACCGCGGACTTCGACAGCCTGGTCCGGATCGCGACCCGGGAGCATCCCGGCCTCAAGTGCATCGTGCTCGGGCACAGCATGGGCGGCGCCATCGTGTTCGCCTACGGCGTCGAACGCCCCGACAACTACGACCTGATGGTGCTGTCGGGGCCCGCGGTGGCGGCCCAGGATCAGGTGTCGCCGCTGATGGTGCTGGCCGCCCGGGTGTTGGGTGCGCTCGTGCCGGGCCTGCCGGTGCAGGAGCTGGACGTCGACGCCATCTCTCGCGATCCCGCCGTGGTGGAGGCCTACAAGAGCGACCCGCTGGTATACCACGGCAAGGTCCCGGCCGGCATCGGCCGGGCCCTCTTTCAGGTCGGCGAGACCATGGCGCAGCGCGCGCCGGCGCTGACCGCGCCGCTGCTGGTGGTGCACGGCTCCGAGGATCGCCTGATCCCGGTCGCCGGCAGCCGGCGCCTGGTCGAATGTGTCGGGTCCACCGACGTCGAACTGAAGGTCTACCCCGGGCTCTACCACGAGGTCTTCAACGAACCGGAGCGTGAGCAGGTGCTGGGCGACGTGGTCTCCTGGATCACCGCCCGGCTGTGAGGCGAAAGTGTCGGATCGCTCCCGTAGTTTGGCGCTATGACTCGCGCCGGTGACGATGCAGTGGGGGTACCGCCCGCATGCGGGCGACGCAGCGATGAGGTGGGGGCACCTCCCACCGCGAAGCGGCGAGGGGGAGAGCGGCGCATATGACAGACGACAAGATGCTGGCCCGCATCGCCGCGCTGTTGCGTCAGGCGGAAGGCACCGACAATCCGCACGAGGCGGACGCCTTCATGAGCGCCGCGCAGCGGCTGGCGACGGCGGCCTCCATCGACTTGGCGGTGGCACGGTCCCATGCGGCCCACCGGTCGCCGGCGCAGGCCCCGACCCAGCGCACCATCACCATCGGGGACGCGGGCACCAAGGGGCTGCGCACGTACGTGCAGCTGTTCGTGTTGATCGCGTTGGCCAACGACGTGCGCTGTGATGTGGCATCCAATTCGACGTTCGTCTACGCCTACGGGTTCGCGGAGGACATCGACGCCACGCACGCGCTGTACGCCAGCCTGGTCATCCAGATGGTGCGTGCCTCGGACGCCTACCTCGCGTCGGGCGCGCACCGGCCCACGCCGACCATCACCGCGCGGCTGAACTTTCAGCTGGCCTTTGGGGCGCGGGTGGGCCAGCGCCTGGCGGAGGCCCGCGACGAGGCACGGCGCGAGGCCACCAAGGATCGCCGCCGGCCGCCCGGCACCGCTATTGCGCTGCGGAACAAGGATGTTGAGCTACACGACCATTACCGGAGCGCGTCGAAGGCGCGCGGCACCTATCAAGTCAGCCGGGCGACGGCCGGCTATTCCTCGGCGGCGCGGCGCGCGGGCGACCGGGCCGGCCGGCGGGCGCGGCTGGGCGCCAGCCCCGAACTGCCCGGCGCGCGCACCCCGCTGGGCCGGTGAGCCGGGGGCCATCCGCCAAGCGGGACTCCCAGCGGGCCAAGGTGTACGCGGCCGAGGAGTTCGTCCGGACGCTGTTCGACCGCGCCGCCGAGCACGGATCACCCGCCGTGGACTTCTTCGGCGCACGGCTCACGCTGCCGCCCGAGGGACGATTCGGCTCGGTTTCAGCCGCGCAGCGCTATGTTGACGAGGTGCTTGCGTTGCCGACGGTGCGCCGGCGTTGGCCCTCGGTCCCGCCGCTGCGAGTGCGGCCGCGACGGGCCGCCACCGCGGCCCACTACGAATATCGCGACGGCGCAGGCGTTATCGCGGTTCCCGACCGCGACACCGCCGACTGGGCGCTGCGCGAGCTGGTGATGCTCCACGAAGTCGCGCACCATCTGTGCCAGGCCGAGCCGCCCCACGGCCCGGAATTCGTCGCGACGTTCGGTGAATTGGCGGAGCTGGTGATGGGGCCCGAACTCGGGCACGTGCTGCGCGTCGTGTACGCCAAAGAGGGTGTGCGGTGAGCGATCCGGACGCCCGGGCGCGCGAGGTCGAAGCCCAGCTGACCGACGACGAGCGATTCGCGCTGCTGGTCGGGGTGATGGGCGCCGGTGAAATGTGGCCGGTGCGCGACGAGCGCATCCCGCCGGACGTCCCGATGAGCGCCGGCTACGTCCCCGGCATTCCCAGGCTCGGTGTGCCGGCGTTGCTGATGAGCGACGCCGGCCTCGGCGTGACCAACCCCGGTTACCGCCCGGGTGACACGGCCACCGCGCTGCCGGCCGGGCTGGCGCTGGCGGCGAGTTTCAACCCCGCGCTGGCCCGCGCCGCGGGTGAGGTGATCGGCCGGGAGGCGCGCAGCCGCGGCTTCAACGTGCAGCTCGCGGGCGCCATGAACCTCGCCCGCGACCCGCGCAACGGCCGCAACTTCGAATACCTTTCCGAGGACCCGCTTTTGACCGCGATGATCGCCGCGGAGTCGATCGACGGCATCCAGCAACAACACGTGATCTCGACGGTCAAGCACTTCTCGCTGAACTGCAACGAGACCAATCGGCACTTCTTGGACGCGGTCATCGACCCCGACGCCCACCGCGAATCCGACCTGCTGGCGTTCGAAATGGCCATCGAGCGCTCGCAGCCGGGTGCCGTGATGACCGCATACAACAAGGTCAACGGCACCTATGCCGCCGCCAACGACGTCCTGATCAACGACGTGCTCAAAGGCGCCTGGGGATATCGCGGCTGGGTCATGTCCGACTGGGGGGCCACGCCGGGCTGGGAGTGCGCGCTGGGCGGGCTCGACCAAGAATGCGGCGCGCAACTCGACGCCCTGCTGTGGCAGTCGGAGGCGTTCGGTGAGCGCCTGCGGGACGCCCATGCCGACGGCAGGCTGACCGGCGAACGCCTCTCGGACATGGTCCGGCGGATCCTCCGGTCGATGTTCGCGGTCGGCATCGACCGGGCCGAAGCCGCTCCCGCACCGGACATGGTCGCGCACAACGACATCGCACTGCGGATCGCCCGTCAGGGGATCGTCCTGCTGACCAACCGCGGGCTCCTGCCCCTGGCGCCGGAGTCGACCGCCCGGATCGCCGTCATCGGCGGATATGCACACGTCGGGGTGCCCACCGGCTACGGCTCGAGTGCCGTCGTCCCGCCGGGCGGGTATGCGGCCGTGATACCGATCGGCGGCTCGGGGCTGGAGGCCGGCCTACGCAAGCTGCACCTGCTGCCGTCCAGCCCACTGGACGAGCTGCGAAAGCAATTCCCGCATGCGCGAATCGAATTCGACCCCGGCATCAGTCCCGCCGAGGCGGTGCACGCCGCGCGGCGCGCCGACATCGCGATCGTGTTCGCCGCCCGTGCGGAGGGGGAAGGCTTCGACGTCCCCGACCTGTCGCTGCCATGGGGCCAGGACGCGTTGATCACCGCCGTGTCGTCTGCCAACCCCGACACGGTGGTGGTCCTCGAAACCGGCAACCCGGTGGCGATGCCCTGGCGGGACTCGGTCCAGGCCATTGTGCAGGCCTGGTACCCGGGGCAGGCCGGCGGCCGGGCTATCGCGGAAATCCTTGCCGGCCAAGTCAATCCGTCGGGCCGACTGCCGATCACCTTTCCGCTTGACCTGGGTCAGACCCCGCGTCCGGAGCTGCCGGGCCTGGGTGCCCCGTGGGGGGAGCCGACCACGATCGACTACGTCGAGGGATCCGATGTGGGTTACCGTTGGTTCGCCGCCACCGGCGAGGCCCCGATGTTCGCCTTTGGTCATGGCTTGTCCTACACCGGGTTTGACTACCGCGACCTGGTGGTCACCGGCGGTGACACGGTGACCGCCGGTTTCAGCGTCGTCAACATCGGCGACCGCGCCGGGGCCGACGTCCCGCAGCTGTACCTCACCGACGCCCCGGGCGGGCGATGCCTGCGGTTGCTGGGATTCGAGCGCGTCGAGCTCGAGCCGGGGGCCACCGGCCGGGTGACCATCCAGGCGGATCCACGCCTGCTCGCCCGCTACGACGGCAGGGCGGGAAGCTGGCGCATCGGCGCGGGCGGTTACCAGGTCGCGGTCAGCACATCGGCGTTCGCGCCGCGGCTGGCGGCGGCGGTAGAGCTCGCCGGTCGTACGTTCGGGCGCTGATCCCGGCCGCTATCGTGCGCCGGGTTCGGGCCGCGTCGGCCGCATCGAGTGTGCGTTCACGGCTTTGGGTGTGCGCTCAGGGTGGGGTCCCCGTGGGCGGCGTGTCGCCGCCCTGGCTGCACACTCGACGCGGGCCTCAACCGGAGTCGATCCGGCCCGAACGGACGACCGGCGCGCGAGCTACTTGACCGGGGTCAGCTCGTCGCCGCAGGTGCAGCGGTACGGCTCGCCCGAACCGGAGCAGTGGCAGGGAACCTCGATCCGAACGCGACACCCGCAACCCTCGTGGCCACAGGTCAACTCCGTGCCTGCTTCGTAATTTGCCATTTCACTCACCCATTTCTTTGCGTGGACTGTTACGGCCGTGATCGACCACCTCCCGACTATATACCCCCCATGGGTATCTGGTAAACCGTCGTGACCGGTCCGACACCGAACGGACGGTCACTCCCGGCCGGCGGCGCGCGGCTAGCGTTGGTGGCATGACCCAGAATCCGACCCCTCAAGACGTCGACGATTTCCTGAACGACACCGTGGTTGGCGAAGATCCGGCTCTGGACGCGGCGGTGGAGGCCAGCGACGCGGCCGGGTTGCCGCAGATCGCCGTGTCGACCCAGCAGGGCAAGTTTCTGAGCCTGCTGGCCGGTGCCGTCCAGGCGCACCGCATCCTCGAGATCGGGACGCTGGGCGGCTTCAGCACCATCTGGCTGGCCCGCGGCGCCGGCCCGCAGGGCCGGGTGGTGACGCTGGAATACGAGCCCAAGCATGCCGAAGTCGCACGGGCCAATCTGGAGCGGGCGGGCCTCGCCGACCGGGTGGAGGTGATCGTCGGCGCCGCGCTGGACACGTTGCCGACATTGGACGGCGGCCCCTTCGACTTGGTGTTCATCGACGCCGACAAAGAGAACTACGTCGCCTACCTTCAGTGGGCGGTCCGTCTGGCCCGCCCCGGCGCACTGATCGTGGCGGACAACGTCGTTCGAGAAGGACAGATCCTTCGGCCGCAGCACAACGCCCAGGCGCAGGCCGTGCGCCAGACGTTGCAGTTGATGGGCGAGCACCCACGACTGGACACGGCCGTGATCCAAACGGTCGGGGCCAAGCGCTGGGACGGCTTCGCGCTCGCGTTGGTGCGTTAGCGCCCGTCAGCGCGGGCTGAGGTCGGCGACCGCTCGCGCGGCGGAGGTGAGTTCGCTGATCCGAAGCGCGGTTTCACCGGCGTACAGGGCCGCATGGTCCACCCACGCATCGGGCATCGCGGCGAGTGGCGCGAGCGGCGTGAACAATGGGCGGCCCGTCGACTGCAGGCGCATCAATGCGGCGGCGTCGAAGTAGCCCAGGGCGGCCAATGGGCGGCTCGCCGAGTTGATGGACGACGGCAAAGCCTTTGCCCAGCCGTCTTCACGGCACCAGCGCCGCGTTGCGGCGTTGGGCACCACGCGATGCCGCAGCGGCCAGCTCAGGCCGAATAGGTTGGTCTCGATCGTCTTGTCCGCGTGGGTGATTCGCCGTTGATACTCCCGGTTGGCGTTTGCCTCGTGCGTCATCAGGAATCGCGTCCCGGCGACGACACCGCTGGCGCCCGCCGTCATGGCGGCGCGGGTGTCGGTGCCGGCGGCGATACCGCCGGCGAGAAACACCGGGCGGCCGCCGGCCGCGGCCAGCGCCTGCGGCAGGAACCGAAGCGCCGGCATGGTCCCGACGAGGTGGCCACCGGACTCGCGTCCCTGAGCGATCAAACCGTCAGCGCCCCAACCGATAGCGGCGCTCGCCTGCGCCGCGGTGCCGACCATGACGAAGACGAAGATGCCGGCGTCGCGAAGGTGCCGGACGAGTCCCCGCTTGTCACCGAACGCCAGCACGACCACGTCGACGCCGGCGTCGACGCAGACCGCGACGTGCGCGCGGTGGACGAATGGCATCAACAGGTTCACCGCGACCGTGCGACCCGGAACCCGCTCGCGCACCTGATCGATGGACGCGCGCAGCTGGCTGGGCGTGGCCAGGCCCAGTGTGCCCAGGCCGCCCGCCTGCGCGACCGCCGCCGCCAGCGCCGCACCCGCCAGCCCACCGCCCATGCCGGCCTGCGCTACCGGAACGTCCAGGCGCAGGCGGTCCGCGATATCCATGTCCTACGACGCTACGCGCCAGGTCAATCGGCCCATCCGGTCGGAGCGGACCGCCCCGATTTCGTTGCTGGTGCGTGGCGACCAGGCGTAATCTTGACGGCAGATGGATGGGTGCAGACGGCTCAAAAGGCTTGCTGCATAACAGAAAGGTCACAAAATGAGTACAGTCCATTCATCAATCGATCACCACCCGGATTTGTTGGCTCTGCGCGCGAGCTATGACCGCGCCGCCGAGTCGATGAGTGCGCACGCCACTTTCGGCCTGGCCCTGCTGACGGGCCTGTATGTGGCCGCGTCACCGTGGATGGTGGGATTCAGTGCGACGGGATCGCTTGCCACGTCCGACCTGATCGTCGGGATCGCGGCGGCATTCTTGGCGTACGGGTTCGCGACGGCGCTCGACCGCGCACACGGCCTGACCTGGACGATGCCGGTGCTCGGTGTGTGGGCCATCGTCTCGCTGTGGATCCTGCCGGGCGTCACGCTGACCACCGGCATGATGTGGTCGAACATCGTCGCAGGTGCGTTGCTGACATTGTTGGGCCTCAACGCCACCTACTTCGGCACGCGCACGCGCGCGGCGGCCGCCCACACATAGTTCAAATGTGTTGAGCGAGGCGGTGATCGGCCCTAGCCGCAGACCGCGCCGATCGCCGCCGAGCTGACCAGCTTGACGTACTTGGCCAGTACGCCGGTTTTATAGCGCGGCGGGGGAGGGGTGAAACCCGCCCGCCGGGAATCGAATTCGGCCGGATCGACCTGCACGTCGAGGACACGGTTTGCGACGTCCAGGCGGATCGGGTCGCCGTCGCGCAGGAATGCGATCGGCCCGGCGTCGACCGCCTCCGGCGCGATGTGGCCCACGCACAGGCCGGTCGTCCCGCCGGAGAAGCGGCCGTCGGTCAGCAGCAGCACGTCCTTGCCCAGGCCGGCACCCTTGATCGCGCCGGTGATGGCGAGCATTTCGCGCATCCCGGGGCCACCCTTGGGGCCCTCGTAACGGATCACCACGGCGTCGCCCTTGGTGATCGTCCCGTCCTCGAGGGCGTCCAGCGCGGCCCGCTCACCGTCGAAAACCCTTGCGGTGCCCTCGAACACGTCCGAGTCGAAACCGGCCGTCTTGACCACCGCGCCCTCGGGAGCCAGTGACCCGCGCAGGATCGTGATGCCCCCGGTCGGGTGGATCGGGTTGCTCAGCGCCCGGAGCACCTTGCCGTCGGGGTCGGGCGGGTCGATCGCGGCAAGATTCTCGGCAACGGTCTGTCCGGTCACCGTCAGGCAGTCCCCGTTCAACAGGCCCGCATCCAGCAGTGCCTTCATCACCACCGGCACACCGCCGATGTGGTCCACGTGGGACATCACGTGCCGGCCGAACGGCTTGACGTCGGCCAGGTGCGGCACCTTCGACCCGATCCGGCTGAAGTCGTCCAGCGACAGCGCAACGTCGGCCTCGTGCGCGATGGCCAGCAGGTGCAGCACCGCGTTGGTGGAGCCGCCGAACGCCATCACCACCGCGATCGCGTTGTCGAAGGCCTCCTTGGTGAGGATGTCGCGGGCGGTGATGCCGCGCCGCAGCAGCTCGACGACGGCCTGACCGCTGCGGCGGGCGAACCCGTCTCGGCGGCGGTCGGTCGCCGGCGGCGCCGCGCTGCCCGGCAGCGACATGCCCAGCGCTTCGGCGGAACAGGCCATGGTGTTGGCGGTGTACATGCCGCCGCACGCGCCCTCGCCGGGGCAGATCGCCCGCTCGATGGCGTCGACGTCCTCGCGGGGCATCAAACCGCGGGCGCAGGCGCCCACCGCCTCGAAGGCGTCGATGATGGTGACCTCGCGCTCGCTGCCGTCGGACAGCTTGGCCACCCCCGGCAGGATCGAACCCGCGTAGAGGAACACCGCCGCCAGGTCCAGCCGCGCGGCGGCCATCAGCATTCCGGGCAGGGATTTGTCGCAGCCGGCCAGCAGCACCGAGCCGTCGAGGCGCTCGGCCTGCATCACGGTTTCGACGCTGTCCGCGATCAGTTCGCGTGACGGCAGCGAGAAGTGCATCCCCTCGTGGCCCATCGAGATGCCGTCGGAGACCGAGATCGTCCCGAACTCCAGCGGGTAGCCGCCGGCCGCGAACACACCTTCCTTGACCGCTGTGGCGAGGCGGTCCAGCGAGAGGTTGCACGGGGTGATCTCGTTCCAGGACGACGCCACCCCGATCTGCGGCTTGGCGAAGTCCTCGTCGCCCATGCCGACCGCCCGCAACATGCCGCGGGCGGCTGCCTTCTCGAGCCCGTCGGTGACGTCACGACTGCGTGGTTTGATGTCGGTGACTCGAGTCGCATCGCGTGTTGTGGCCATCGTGCAAGTATGCGTGAACTGGCCGGACGGCAAATGTGCGGGTCATACCCGGGCGGGGTATAGAGTGGATAGGTGACGCCGGCCCGGGCACGCACGGCGGCCGCGCACGGGCAGGGGTGAAGGACGGATGACGAACGAGCACGGGTATTCGCAGCAGAAGGACAACTACGCCAAGCGGCTGCGGCGCATCGAGGGCCAGGTGCGCGGCATCGCGCGGATGATCGAAGAGGACAAGTACTGCATCGACGTCCTCACCCAGATCAGCGCCGTCAACAGCGCGCTGCGGTCGGTCGCGCTGAACCTGCTCGACGAGCACCTGAGCCACTGCGTCACCCGCGCCGTGGCCGAGGGCGGCGACGATGCCGACCACAAGCTCGCCGAAGCCTCGGCCGCCATCGCGCGCCTGGTCCGTTCCTGATTGGTGATCGAGTTGAGACCTCAGTTCCGGCCCTGATACGGGGGGAGCTGTAGTTGCAGTCCGTACGGTAAGGCAGTGTGATCGCATTAGGCGCGACAACCCAGGAACTGGGTAGCCCGGCCGATACCGACGCCATGACTGCCGAAACCAACGCTGCCGCCCGAACGTGGACGCCACGGATCGCGGCGCAGCTCGCTGTGCTGGCCGCGGCGGCCTTCACCTACGTCACCGCAGAGATCCTGCCTGTCGGCGCTTTGCCGTCCATCGCCCGCAACCTGCACGTCAGCCTGGTCCTGGTGGGCACCCTGCTGTCGTGGTATGCCCTGGTGGCGGCGTTGACCACGATTCCGCTGGTGCGCTGGACCGCGCATCTGCCGCGCCGCCGGGTGCTGGTGGCCAGCCTGACCTGCCTGACCGTCTCGCAGCTGATCTCGGCGCTGGCGCCCACCTTCGCGGTGCTGGCCGCCGGCCGGGTGCTCTGCGCGATCACCCACGGCCTGCTGTGGTCGGTCATCGCCCCGATCGCGACCCGGCTGGTGCCGCCGAGCCACGCCGGCCGCGCGACGATGTCGATCTACGTCGGGACAAGCCTGGCGCTGGTGGTCGGGAGCCCGCTAACCGCGGCCATGAGCCTGATGTGGGGCTGGCGCGTGGCGGTGGTGTGCGTGACCGTCGCGGCCGCCATCGTCACCGTGGCCGCCCGGGCGATGTTGCCGGAGATGAGGCTCACGGAGGACCAGCTCAAGTGCGTGGGCCCGCGGTCCCGCCACCACCGCAACCGCCGGCTGATCGTCGTCAGCATCATCACCATGGTTGGCGTGACCGGGCATTTCGTCTCGTACACCTACATCGTGGAGATCATCCGCGAAGTGGTCGGCGTGCGCGGGCCGAACCTGGCGTGGGTGCTGGCCGCTTACGGCGCCGCGGGGGTGATAGCCGTCGCCCTGGTGGCGCGGCCGCTCGACCGCCGGCCCAAGGGGGCCATCATCGGTTGCATGGCCGGTTTGACGGCCGTGTTCGTCGTGCTGACCGCGCTGGCCCTGGGCGGCCGGCCGGCCGCGGCGGCCGCCCTGATCGGGACGGCCGCGATCGTTCTCTGGGGGGCGATGGCCACCGCCGTCTCGCCGATGATGCAGTCCGCGGCGATGCGCAGTGGGGCGGACGATCCCGACGGGGCGTCGGGGCTGTACGTGACGGCGTTCCAGGTGGGCATCATGGCCGGCGCGCTGGCGGGCGGCCTGCTGTACGAACGCAGTGTCGTCCTCATGCTGACCGCCTCGGCCGGTTTGATGGCTGTCGCGCTGGTCGGCGCGGCGGCCAACCGCCAGGCTCTTGACGTTGCGCCGACAAGCTCACGCGATTCATAGCTGTCCAGCTCAACGGTGCGAATACCGACGCGGACGGCTGTCGTGTGCGGCCGAAAATGTTAGCTGGCGTGCGCCCTATGCCACACTGGGTCAGGAACGCGAACGTGGAGGGATGCATATGTCGGGCCGGACCCGAGGGAGGGCTTTGGCCGCCCTGAACGCAGCCGGATTGGCTTCTGTCATGGGTTTGTCATTGGTGTTGAGCGCGGCTCCGGCGCTGGCGGATCCGGACCCGGCCCCCGGTGACCCGGGTGTCGTGGCCGCCCCGCCCGGCCCGCCCGCGCCGCCGCCCGACCCGTTCGCGCCGCCACCCGCTCCGCTGGGGGCCCCGCCGCCACCGCCGCCGTGGCTGCCCCCGATGGCGCAACCGGCCGCGGCCTCGGCCGCCGGGCAGGACCCCACCCCGTTCACCGGCACGCCGCCGTTCGGGCCGCCCTCGTTCGTCCCGAAAACCGGCTCGACCGTCGGGGTGGGCGAGCCGATCATCATCAACTTCCCCGGAACGGTGGACGACGCCGGCGCGGCGATCAACGCCGTGCACGTCTCGTCGGTGCCCCCGGTGCCGGGCAAGTTCTACTGGATGACCCCGACCCAGCTGCGCTGGCGCCCGCTCAGCTTCTGGCCCGCACACACCGCGGTGACCGTCGACGCCGGCGGCACCGTGACCAACTTCCAGACCGGCGACACGCTGATCGCCACGGCTGACGACGCGACCCACCAGCTGACCGTCACCCGCAACGGCGCCGTGGAGAAGACGTTCCCGATGTCGATGGGCATGACGGCCGGTAACCACCAGACCCCCAATGGCACCTACTACGTGCAGGACAAGAAAGCGTCGGTGGTGATGGACTCCTCGACCTATGGGGTTCCGGTCAACTCGGCCTACGGCTACAAGGTGACGGTGGAGGACGCGGTCCGGTTCGACAACGTCGGCGACTACGTGCACAGCGCGCCATGGTCGGTGGACGATCAGGGCAAGCGCGACGTCAGCCACGGCTGCATCAACATCAGCCCCTCCAACGCCAAGTGGTTCTTCGACAACTTCGGCCCGGGTGATCCGATCATCGTGAAGAACTCCAGCGGCGGCAATTACAAGAAGAACGACGGCTCCGCCGACTGGAACAACTAGCTTCCACGCCGAGCAGACACAAAATCGCCCATTCCGAATCGGAATTGGGCGATTTTGTGTCTGCTGGCCAGAAAAACTCCGCGGGGCTTTCGCGGGTTCGGCGATTATGTATAGCATCATACATAAGATCCCGGCCCCGAGGAGCGGCGATGCGCAGTCCACGCGAGCGGATGGTGATCTCCGCCGCGCTGTTGATCAGGGAGCGGGGCGCGCACGCCACCGCGATCTCTGACGTCCTGGAACACAGCGGCGCGCCGCGCGGATCGGCCTATCACTACTTCCCTGGCGGACGGACCCAGCTGCTGTGCGAGGCGGTGGACTACGCGGGCGAGCATGTCGCCGCGATCATCGCCGAGGCCGACGCCGGCGCCCGGCTGATGGACACCCTGATCGACAAATATCGCCGCCAGCTCCTCGACAGCGACTTTCGCGCGGGGTGCCCCGTCGTGGCGGTCTCCGTGGAAGCCGGCGAGGACGAGGGCGAGCGCATGGCGCCGGTCGTCGAGCGCGCGGCGTCGGTGTTCGACCGCTGGACCGACCTGATTGCGCAGCGCTTCATCGCCGACGGGATAACGCGCGAACGCGCCGGCGACCTGGCCCTGCTGGCCACCACCGCGCTCGAGGGCGCGATCGTGCTGGCCCGGGTACGCCGCGACCTCACCCCCCTCGACGTCGTGCACCGCCAGCTACGCGACCTGCTGTCGGCCGAGACGACCAGAAAGGACGCCCCGCAATGACCGGTGAATGGAAGTCCACGGCATGCATCCTCTGCGAATGCAACTGCGGCATCGTCGTCCAAGTCGAAGATCGTCGGCTGGCGCGCATCCGGGGCGACAAGGCGCACCCGGCGTCGCAGGGTTACACCTGCAACAAAGCCTTGCGGCTGGACCACTATCAGAACAGCGGCGCCCGATTGACCTCTCCGCTGCGCCGCCGCGTCGACGGCAGTTTCGAGGAAATCGACTGGGACACCGCGATTGTCGAGATCGCCGAGGGTTTCAAGCGCATCCGGGACACCTACGGCGGGGACAAGATCTTCTACTACGGCGGCGGCGGGCAGGGCAATCACCTCGGCGGGGCCTACAGCGGCGCATTCCTCAAAGCCCTGGGCTCGCGCTACCGGTCGAACGCGTTGGCGCAGGAGAAAACCGGTGAATCCTGGATCGACGGACAACTGTACGGCGGTCACACGCGGGGCGAATTCGAGCACGCCGAAGTGTCGGTGTTCGTCGGCAAGAACCCGTGGATGTCGCAGAGCTTCCCCCGCGCCCGGGTGGTGCTCAACGAGATCGCCAAGGACCCGAACCGGTCGATGATCGTCATCGATCCCGTGGTCACCGACACCGCCAAGATGTCCGACTTCCATCTGCGGGTGCGGCCCGGCACCGACGCGTGGTGCCTGGCCGCGCTGGCGGCCGTCCTCGTCCAGGAAAACCTCTGCGCCGAAACGTTTCTGGCCGAGCACGTGCGCGGCGCCGACGCCATCCGCGCCACGCTGCGCCGGGTCCCGGTGGCCGACTACGCGCAACGGTGCGGGGTCGACGAGGAGTTGTTGCGCGCGGCGGCGCGGCGCATCGGGGCGGCGGCCAGCGTGTCGGTGTTCGAGGACCTCGGGGTGCAGCAGGCGCCCAACAGCACGCTCTGTTCCTACCTGAACAAGCTGCTGTGGATCTTCACCGGCAACTTCGCGAAAAAGGGCGGCCAGCACCTGCATTCGTCGTTCGGGCCGCTGTTCGGCCAGTTCTCCGGCCGCACGCCGGTGACCGGCGCGCCCATCATCTCCGGGTTGGTGCCCAGCAACGTGGTTCCCGAGGAGATCCTGACCGACCATCCGGACCGCTTCCGGGCGATGATCGTGGAGAGCAGCAACCCCGCCCACTCGCTGGCCAACTCGGCCGCGTGCCGGGAGGCCTTCCAGTCCCTGGAACTGATGGTGGTCATCGACGTCGCGATGACCGAGACCGCGCGACTCGCGCACTACGTGCTGCCCGCGGCCTCACAGTTCGAGAAGCCGGAAGCCACGTTCTTCAATCTGGAGTTCCCGCGCAACGCATTTCAGCTGCGGCGGCCGCTGTTCGAGCCGCTGCCGGGAACCCTGCCCGAACCCGAGATCTGGGCGCGGCTGGTGCGGGCCCTGGGCGTGGTGGACGACGCGGATCTGCGGCCGCTGTCCGACGCGGCCCGGCGCGGCCGGCAGGCCTACACCGAGGCGTTCCTGACCGCGACCGCAACCAACCCGACGGTCGCGAGGCTGCTTCCCTACGTCCTCTACGAGACCCTCGGGCCGACGCTGCCCGACGGTTTGCGCGGCGCGGCCGCCCTGTGGGGCCTCGCCCAGAAGGCCGCGCTGAGCTATCCCGACGCGGTGCGGCGCGCCGGTCACGCCGACGGCAACGCGCTGTTCGACGCGATCCTCGACACCCCGTCCGGGGTGACGTTCACCGTCCACAACTACCAGGACGACTTCGCGTTAATCAGCCACGCCGATCACATGATCGCGCTGGAGATCCCCGAAATGCTCGACGAGATAAGGGCATTGGCGGGGCCCCCGCCGCGGCTGACCACACCGGATTTCCCGATCGTGCTGTCGGTGGGCGAACGCCGCGCCTACACCGCCAACGACATCTTCCGCGACCCCTCCTGGCGCAAACGCGACGCGGACGGGGCGCTGCGCGTCAGCGTCGAAGATGCCCAGACCCTCGGGCTCGTCGACGGCTGCCGCGCGCGCATCAGCACCGCGGCCGGCAGCGCGGAGGCCACCGTCGAGATCACCGAGACCATGATGGCCGGACATGCGGCCCTGCCCAACGGTTTCGGGCTCGACTACGTCGACGGCGACGGACGTACCGTCGTTGCGGGTGTCGCCCCCAACGCGCTCACCTCGACCGGATGGCGCGATCCCTATGCCGCCACGCCGTGGCACAAGCACGTGCCCGCCCGGATCGAGCCGGCGCCGGCGCCCGTCAGTTCCAGATCCTGACCCGGCTGCTGCGGCTCGAGGAATAAGCGCGTCGTCCTCGGACACCTCGAACGCGTCGTAGAAGGCGTCCATGTTGCGGATGACGCCGTTGCAGCGGAACTCCGGCGGGGAGTGCGGGTCGGTCGCCAGCCGCCGGATCGCTTCCGCCTGACGGGATTTGGTGCGCCACACCTGGGCCCAGCCGTAGAACACCCGCTGCACGCCGGTCAGACCGTCGATCGACGGGCGCGGGTTGGCCGTGCAGCGACAGCTGGTAGGCCAACAGGGCGATCGACAACCCGCCCAAGTCGCCGATGTTCTCCCCGACGGTGAAGGCGCCGTTCACGTAGTGGCCCGCGTCCAGTCCGCGGGGCGTGTACACGCCGTACTGCTCGATCAGCGCCTTGGTGCGGGCACCGAACTCGGCGCGGTCGGCGTCCGTCCACCAGTCCACCAGGTTGCCGTCGCCGTCGTACTTGGCACCCTGGTCGTCGAAGCCGTGCCCGATCTCGTGCCCGATCACCGCGCCGATACCGCCGTAGTTGGCGGCGTCGTCGGCCCCGGCGTCGAAGAACGGCGGCTGCAAAATCGCTGCGGGAAAAACGATTTCGTTCATCCCGGGGTTGTAGTAGGCGTTGACCGTCTGGGGCGTCATGAACCATTCGTCCTTGTCGACCGGCCCGCCGAGCTTGGCCAGTTCACGGTCGTGGTTGACCGCGTAACCGCGCTGGAAGTTGCCGTAGAGGTCGTCGCGGTCGATCACCAGCGTGGAGTAATCGCGCCACTTCGCCGGGTAGCCGACCTTGGCGACGAACTTGTCCAGCTTGGCCAGCGCCCGCTCCCGGGTTTGCGTCGTCATCCAGTCCAGCTCGTTGATGGACTGCCGGTAGGCCGCCTTCAGGTTGTCCACCAGCGCGTCGATGCGGGCCTTGGCGCCCGGCGGGAAATACCGCTGCACGTAAAGCTTTCCGACGGCATCGCCCATCAGGCTTTCCACCAGCGACACCGCCCGCTTCCAGCGGTCCCGGATCTGCTCGGCCCCGGTGAGCAGCCGGCCGTAGAAGTCGAAATCCGCGGCGACCAGCTCATCGGTCAGCCAGGACGCGCGGGCGCGGATCAATCGCCAACGCGCCCAATCCTTCCAATCCGCCAGTTCACCGCCGGCCCACAGGGAGGCGAACGCGGTGAGGTAATCGGGTTGCCGCACAACGAGTTCCGTGAAGTCTTGCGGCGTGCCGCCCAGGGCGCTCGCCCAGCCGGTCCAGTCGAAGCCCTTGCCCTCGGTCTGCAGATCCGCGAAGGTGCGCAGGTTGTAGCTGAGGTCGGCGTCGCGTCGCTTGACCACATCCCAGTGCGCGGCCGCCAGTTTGCCCTCCAGCGCGACGATGCGGGCCGCGGTCTCTGCGTGCGCGTCCGGGGTCCCGCCGTACACCAGGTGAAACATCCGCGCGATGTGCCCGGGGTAGGCGGCCAGTACCTCGGCGTGCTGCTCGTCGCGGAAGTAGGACTCGTCGGGCAATCCGATGCCGGATTGGGTGACGTGCACCAGGTAACGGGCCGAGTCTTTGGCGTCGGTGTCGACATACATCGCGACTCCGCCGCCCACCCCGGTGCGCTGCAGCGCGCCCACCGCCGCGGCCAACGCGTCCGCGTCGGCGGCGGCGTCGATGGTGGCCAGCTCGTCGAGCAGCGGTTGCAGGCCACGCCGCTCGATGGCCGCCTCGTCGAGGAAGCTCGCGTAGAGGTCGCCGATGCGTTGCTCATCGGTGCCCGGGGCGGCGCCGGTCTCGCTCGCCTCGATGATCAGGTCACGCACCTGCACTTCGGCGCGGTCGAACAGGTGGCGGAAGGCGCCGTCGGTCGCCCGGTCCGCCGGTATGCGGTATTCGGTCAGCCAGCGGCCGTTGACGTGGCCGAACAGGTCGTCTTGGGGGCGGATGTTGGCGTCGACATGGCTCAGGTCGATCCCCGAGCGAATGGCCTCTACAGTCACCCCGCCATCCTTCCATCTTGCTCGGGTGCAACGATCGGGCCATGTCCGACGGCGAGCGCACCGAGGGAGCTACCCAGGAAACGGCAGAGGCGGATGACGCCGCCCCCGACGAAGCCCTTGACGAGGATTCCGAAGCCGCGGGCGGCCCGATGTTCTCCCCTTACGGCATCGCGTCGGCCGTCCTGGGGGTGCTGTCGGTGGCCGCGATCGTGTTCGGATTCATCCTGTGGTCGGCGCACCGCGACGACACGGCCGAACGCCGCTACCTCACCCGCGTCATGCAAACCGCCGCCGACTGGACGGGTGTGTTGATCAACATGAACAGCGGCAACGTCGAGGCCAGCCTGCAACGGCTGCACGACGGGACGGTCGGCGAACTCAACACCGACTTCGACGCCGCCATGCAGCCCTACCGGCAGGTGGTGGAGAAGCTGCAGTCCAAGAGTGCCGGGCGGATCGACGCGGTGGCCGTCGAGTCCGTGCGGCGCGACCTGGACACCCAGCCCGGTGTCTCCCGCCCGGTGGTCACCACGAAGTTGCCGCCGTTTGCCAGCCGGATGGACTCGGTGATGCTGGTCGCGACCTCGGTCAGCGAGAACGCCGGCGCCAAACCGCAGACGGTGCACTGGAACCTGCGGCTCGACGTGTCCAACGTGGACGGCAAGCTGATGATCTCGGGTCTGGGATCGATCCGATGAGAAATTTGTGGCGCCTGCTCGCTTTCGACATCCTGGCCCCGCTGGCCGCGATCGCGGCGTTGCTGGCGATCGGACTGATACTCGACTGGCCGCTGTGGTGGGTTTCGGCGTGCTCGGTGCTGGTGCTGCTGATCGTCGAGGGCGTCGGCGTCAATTTCTGGCTGCTGCGCCGTGATTCGGTCAGCGTCGGCACCGACGACGACGCGCCGGGGCTGCGACTGGCCGTCGTCTTCCTCTGCACGGCCGCGCTGGTGGCCGCGGTGGTCACCGGATACACGCACTGGACGCGGTCGGACCGCGACTTCAAGGACGACTCCCGCGATGTGGTTCGGGTCGCCACCGGGATGGCGGAGGCGATGGCGTCGTTCACCCCGGGCGCCCCGGACAGCTCCATCGACCGGGCCACGGCGTTGATCGTCCCGGAGCACGCCGCCGCCTTCAAAGAGCAGTACGCGAAGTCCAGCTCCGATCTGGCCCAGCACCACGTCACCGCGCAGGCCGCCACGGTGGCGGCCGGGGTCGAGGCCCTCGGACCGTCGGCGGCCAGTGTGGCGGTGATCCTGCGGGTCACCCAGAACGCGCCGGGCCAACCGGCCAGCCAGTCGGCGCCCGCGCTGCGGGTGGCGCTGACCAAGCACGGCGACGCCTGGCTGGTGTCGGACGTGCTGCCGATCAGGTGATCAGTTGGACTCGGCCGAACGCGTCGACTTCACCTTGACGAACCGATCCGACAGCCGGCGCATCCGGATCATCAAGGAAGCCGAGGGGCTGGTGCTGCCGTCCAGATAGGCGCCGAGTTCCTCGGCCGTCACCCCGATGCGGGAGGCGAATTCCTGTTCGCGCCAGGCCCGACCGGTCGATGAGCAGCCGCACGTGGCGGGCCACCTCGCCGCGCTCGTTGGCCTCCAGGTGGGTGCGGGCGCGTTCCAGCACCTCCCACAGCGCCTTGGAGATGCCGTAGGGCCGGGTTCCTTCGAGCACCTCTTCGACCTGGCGCGCGGTCCGCCCGTACGGATCGCGCTTCAAGGCGACGGCGATGCGCTTCCAGGTGGCGATGTCGCCGCCCTGCAGCGCGGCACGAATGGCGGCGGTCGGCCAGAACTCCACCGGCTGGTCGGAGTCCTGGGAAGGCGCGTCGTCGCGGCCGCGCGGCTCGCTTGCCGGCCGGTGGGGCGGTGCGGGGCGTCGGTCAGGTGCCAACGTCACCTCGCCTCCTCCAGCATCGCTACGGCCACCGACAGGCAGCGCTGCCTGATCTCTTCCCAGTCCGAGTGCGCGTCGGCCTCAGACCCCTGCTCGTCGTTGAGATCCCAGGGATCGGGATCGGCGAGTCGACGGACCAACTGGGTGGCGATCCATTGCCGCCTGGGCGCCTGACAACAGTAGTACCTGTCCATTCCGGCCAGCACCACAGCGGCGGTCTCGGGCTCCAACGTTTCAACCATATCGGCAAAGTCGGCGTAATCGCGGCGGCTGTTACGGCACATGATGAGGTACCCCTTGAGGCGCAGCGTCTCGGCGCCGGTCGGAACCAGCAACCGGTCGCCCGTGGGCAGCTGCACATGGGTGGTCTCCACCGGGCAGCGGCGCTCGTAGACCGGCCGGTCCGCGGCGCCGGCGTCGCTCTCCAAGGCGTCGATGGCGACCGAAAGCCGCCCGCGCCACAGCGTGACCGGGTGGACCGGCCGGTCCGCCCCGACGATCGCCTTGGCGATGCCGTTGCGTGACGACAGCCCGCCGACCAGCTTCTTGGCCCCGGAGGCGCCGTTGGTGTGACCGTTGCTGCCGGTCCTGCGGTCGGCGGCGCCCGCCCCGACGCCCGCCTTCTCGTCGTCGATATCGACCTGGTGGGGGATCTGACCGGGGTCCCGGCCGCGATCCTGTTCGGGCCCCTGCAGCGGGGCGCCCTGCCTCTGGCTGCCGTTGCGCCCGCAGCCGGTGAAGGCCAGCGGGTCGGTCACGCAGATGGCGTCGGGCGCCAGGTGCTTGAGCTTGGCCGCCGACTTGAGCACCATCCGCAGGTCGGCGTTGGGCGCCGTCAGCGCCGATATGTCGTCGGGGATGACCACGACGTCGGCCAGGTCGACCGCGGGCAACGGCCGGTCGAAGTCGACCGACGGCAGCACCCGGGACAGCCACGGGGGCAGCCACCAGTTCCACTGGGCGAACATCGCCATCAGCGCCGGTACCAGCACCAGCCGCACCACGGTGGCGTCCACCGCGATCGCCACCGCGCACGCCACGCCGATCTCGGCGACCAGCGGCATGCCGGCGAAGGCGAAGCCGACGAAGACCGCGATCATGATCAGGGCCGCGCTGGTGATGGTGCGGGCGCTGGTGCTCACGCCGTATGCCACGGCGTCGCGGGTCTTCCCGGAGTGCAGGAATCGTTCCCGGATACGGGTGAGCAGGAAGATCTCGTAGTCCATCGACAACCCGAAGGTCATCGCGAGCACCAACGGGGGCACGGTGCTGTCGATCGAGCTGATCTGGGCGAACCCCAGATCCTTCAGCCAGCCCCACTGGAACACCATGACCAGGCTGCCGTAGGCGGCCGCGACCGACAGCAAGGTCATCAGCACGCCCTTTAACGCCAGGAACACCGAGTGGACCGAGATCAGCAGCATGACGAACGCGATGAGCGCCACGATGGCCAGCACCAGCGGCTCGGTCTTGGACACCTGGTCGTCGAAGTCCTTGATCAGCGCGGTCGGGCCGCCGACATCCACTCGTGCGGTTCCCCTGTCGGGCACCTTTGGCAGCTGCGCGCGCATCCAGCCGACGGTCTCGCGGGCGCGCATGTCCTCGGGGTCGACCGACAACACCGCCGACAGCAGGGCGCTGCCGTTGTCCTCGGCGAATTGCGGCGGCGCCACGGAAACGATGTTGGGCGCCTGCGTCATCCGCTGCCGGATCGCGCCGATGGTCTGGCTGTGTTCGGGTGAGGCGGCGCCACCGTCCGGGAAGGTGACCAGCACCCGGATGGGGCCGAGCGCCCCGGGCCCGAGGGCCTCGGCCGCCGCGCCCACCCCGGCGCGGATTTCGTGCGACGAGTCGAACTGGCGCAGCAGGCTGTTGCCCAGCACCATCGACGAGGCCGGCGCGGCCATGACGAGCAGGACCAGCGATGCCGCCAGCGCCGATATCCACGGCCGCCGCATCACCCATCCGACCCAGCGGTTCCAGAACCGGGATTGGCCCCCCTCCGGTCCGCGCGACCAGTGCAGGAAGGCCGACCTCTTGGCGGCCGACCGGCCGAACGTCGCCAACGCCGCCGGGGTCAACGTGGTCGACGTCAACATCGCGACGGCGACGGCCAGGATCGCTCCGGTCGCCATCGATTTGAGCGCCGGGGTGTTGATCACGTAGATCCCGGTGAGCGAGGCGACGACGGTCATGCCGGACAGCACCACGGCCAGCCCCGAGGTGGCCATCGCGGCGTCGACGGCCTCCCGCGGCTCGCGGCCGGACCGCAGCTCCTCGCGGAAGCGCATCAAGATGAACAGCGAGTAGTCGACGGCGAGCGCGATCCCGAACATGGACACCGTCGAGGTCACGAACACCGACATGGTGGTGTAGGCGGACAGCAGGTAGACCAGGCCCATGGTGACCACGACCGTGCAGACGCCGAGGGCAAGGGGGATCGCGGCGGCGGCCAGGGATCCGAACACGGCCAGCAGGACGATGAGGATCACCGGCAGGTTCCAGCGTTCGGCGGCGGCGATGTCGTGCTTGGTGTTCTGCGCCGCGGCGGCGCTCAGCGCGCCCTGGCCGATCACGTACAGCCGCACCCGGCCGTTCGCGGTCTGGCCGGCCTGATCCCCGTTGACGCCCACCTTCTTGCGCAGCTGCTTGGCGACGTCACTGGTGTTCCGGGAATCCAGCCGCAGCGACAGCACGTACGGCCGATCCGGTTGGGGCGGCCGCTGGGTGGGGTTGGGCATCTCCGAGACGCCGGGGACCTCGGCGGCGGTTCGCCGCAGCAGCGCGACCGCGCCGTTGATGTCGGAGTAGCTGGCGTCCGGGCGGGGGGCGGCCACCAACGCCAGCGAGGACGACCCCTGATCGTGGTACAGCTCCTCGAGCTGGTCGTGGACGAGCAGCGACTGCGAACCGGCCACGTCGAAACCGCCGCCGGTCAGGTTCCCCGACTGCGTCAAGGCCAGATAGACCGCCGGAACCAAAGCCAGCAACCAGCCGGTGAAGACCAACCAGCGGTACTTACGCAGGCTGCGGCTGAGGCGCATCATTAACTGCTGGATTTCTTTCACTCCCCGTGTGTCGCGTAACGCGTGCTGGCGAGAATACCGCAGCGGGCTGTGGAAAATCTTGGCTTTCTGGTTCCTGAGCTGCAGCGACGGGCTTGTTGCCAAGACGCTGCCAAGTCGTTGTGAACCGGTTACCGAGCGGGATTTTCCTCACACGGGCTCCCACCGGCTGGCAGGGGTGCTGCCGGCGGTGGCAGGATGTCGGATGGCCCGCGGGGCCCTGGGGAACTCCGCGATCGGACAGGCCGTCTATTGCAGCCGTTTGCGGGCGTCGGCGCTGCGCGGACGTCGCAAACACCTAAGGAGTTTCCATGACGAGAGGCACCGTGACCGGGCGCCGCAGAATCTTCGCCGGGCTGATCGCCACCGCCCTGCCGGGGGCCGTTCTCGCGGTCCTGGCCGGCCCGCCGGCGACGGGCGCCTCCGACCCGTGCGCCGCCAGCGAAGTCGCCCGGACGATCGGTTCGGTCTCCAAGTCGATGGGCGACTACCTGGACTCACATCCGGAGACCAACCAGACGATGACCTCGATGCTGCAGCAGCAGGCGGGCCCGCAGTCGATGACCGGCCTGAAGTCCTACTTCGAGGCCAACCCCAAGGTTGCCGGCGACATGACGTCGATCGCCCAGCCGCTGACCAATCTGTCGTTGCAGTGCAAGCTGCCGATCTCGCCCTCCCAGGCGATGGGCATGATGCAGCAGGCGCAGGGCGCCGCCGGTGGGCTGCCCGCCCTGCCGGGTAATGCGGCGGGGGCGCTGCCGCTGGGTGGCACGCCGTCGGCCACCGGCCCCGTCGCGCCGGCGCCGGCCAACCCGCTGTCCGGCCCGCCCCGGGGCAACACCGCCGGCTAGGTCTCGGTTTCCGCACTCCGATCGGGCGGTAACGGGCCCTGCAGGGCGGTCTCGGTCGGATCGTTGGCGGGCCGGCCCTGCTGCGCCGTCGGTTCGGGGTCCGGCGCCGTCTGCTCGTCGTCCGGGACGGCGACGTTCTCCGTGCGGAACACGAAGAAGAACACCACCCAGCCGATCGCGGAGATGAGCAACCAGCTGATCAGCCGGTAGATCAGCATGGCCGAGATCGCGTTGGGCAACGACATGCCGCTGGACACCAGCCCCGGCACCAGCACCGCCTCGACGACCAACAGGCCACCGGGCATCAGCGGTATGGTGCCGACGGCGCGGGCGGCCGCATACGCCACCGTCAGCCCGGCTACCGACGCGTGATCTCCGGCCGCGTACGCCGCGAAGCCGAGACAGGCCACGTCCGCGATCCAGTTGAACATCGACCAACCGAACGCGACCCCCATGTCGCGCCGGCCCAGGCTCACCGACTCGAGCTGCATCAGCGTCTCGCGCCACCGGTCCAGGCCGGTGGCCGCGGGTCGGCCGCGGACGGAGTTGACCCACGACAACACCCGGCAGCCGATCCCGTCGATCAATTCCGGCCGCGACGCGACCGCCTGGGCGAGAAGCAACAACGCGACGAAGCCGCCGAGGGTGAACAGCAACGAGAACGGGTTGTTCTTAGCACCCAGGAAGAAGGCTCCGCCGAGCCCGAGCAGCGCCAGCCCCACCGCCTGCAGGACGCCCGCCATCACCAGCTGCCACGACGCCACCACCGTCGAAGCGCCCCAAATCCGTTGCTGCCGAAGCAAAAACGTGGCCGAGAGCACCGGACCGCCGGGCAGGGTGGTGCTCAGCGAGTTGGCGGCATAGACGGCGGCTTCCGATCGCAGTTGCCTGACGTGCACGCCGGCCGACTTCAGCAGTGTGCGCTGAATCTGCGCGAAGCTGTGCATCGACGCGGCCGACGCCACCACCGACGCGAGCAGCCACCACCAGTT
The DNA here is from genome assembly GCA_963732835.1 of uncultured Actinomycetota bacterium. Taxonomy (GTDB): domain Bacteria; phylum Actinomycetota; class Actinomycetes; order Mycobacteriales; family Mycobacteriaceae; genus Mycobacterium. The sequence goes on along the minus strand of CAVTBA010000011.1, from coordinate 319,313 downwards.
CGCTTCGTACAGGCTCATCCAGGCCTTGGCCAGCTGGTGCCAGCCCAGTGCGACCTCCACGGCAAGCACGATCGCGACGACACCGAGGATCGCCCACCGCACCCACCAGTACTTCCCGCGCGGGGCCTCTTCGCGCGGGAAGTCGAGATTGCGGGCGGGTGCGTCGTGCGGCACGTGATTTAGGGTAACGGTGCAGGTGGCGCGGGGATCGCCGCACGCCGCCGACCGTGTCGTCGTCGTAACCGGATCGTGCCGGCGTGGTCGCGCCCGCCCGGGGTGCGGGCGGGTCCGCGGAGGTTCGGCGATGGCCCGCGCCGGATAGGCTCACCCAATGCTGGCAAACGCCGACGACGCTTCGGTCGAACCCCTGGTCCGCAAGACCGCAGCCTGGGCCTGGCGTTTGCTGGTCATCCTCGCCGCGCTCGTCGCCCTGCTGTGGCTGGTGAAGAGGCTCGAGGTCATCGTCGTCCCGGTGCTGGTGGCGCTGCTGCTCAGCGCGCTGCTGCTGCCGGTGGTGGACTGGCTGGACCGGCGCGGCCTGCCGCGCGGCGGGGCGGTGGCGACGGTGCTATTCGGCGGGTTCGCCATCCTGGGCGGCATCCTGGCGTTCGTCGTCATTCAGTTCATCGAGGGTCTGCCCGGTTTGACCGACCAGGTGACCCGCAGCATCGAGTCCACCCGGCGCTGGCTGATCCACGGGCCGACGCACCTGCGCAGCGAACAGATCGACAACGCGGGCAACGCCGCGATCGAGGCATTGCGCAACAATCAGGCGAAGCTGGAAAGCGGTGCCCTGTCCACCGCTGCCACCATCACCGAGCTGGTCACAGCGGCGGTGTTGGTGCTGTTCACGCTGATCTTCTTCCTCTACGGCGGGCGCAACATCTGGGCCTACGTGTCCAAGATCTTCCCGGCCGACGTCCGCGACCGGGTGAGCGAGGCGGGCCGCGCCGGCTACGGGTCGTTGACCGGGTACGTGCGGGCCACCTTCCTGGTGGCCCTGACCGACGCGGCCGGGGTCGGCACGGGCCTGGCGATCATGGGCATCCCGCTGGCGCTGCCGCTGGCCTCCCTGGTGTTCCTGGGTGCCTTCATCCCCCTCGTGGGTGCCCTGATCTCGGGCCTGGTGGCCGTGGTGGTCGCCCTGCTGGCCAAAGGCATCGTGTACGCGCTGATCACGCTCGGGGTGCTGATCGCGGTGAACCAGCTCGAGGCCCATATCCTGCAGCCGCTGGTGATGGGCCGCGCCGTCTCGATTCACCCGCTCGGCGTGGTGCTGGCCATCTCCACCGGCGGCGTGCTCGCCGGAATCATCGGTGCGCTGCTGGCCGTGCCGACCGTCGCGTTCCTCAACAACGCGATGCAGGTGCTGCTCGCCCCGGACCCGGCCGTCGAAGCCGACAAGCAGACCGAAGAGGGCGCCGAAGGCGGCGCGATCCTGCAGGCGGAACCGGACGAACCCGAGGCCAAGTCGGGCTCGGGCCGGTAGCGGGCCTAGAGCCGGCCCTCGCGACGCAGCAGGTCCTGGGCGGACAGTCCGCCGCCCGAGCGGCGACGCTGGCGCGCATCGCCGTTCTCGACCTGTCCGTGGGAGTTCAGCTTTTCCGTGGCAGCGTCGGAGTCGTTTCCCTCCGAGCGCATGGAGGGGAAGGCGGTGGTGGGTTCGGCCGCGTCGCCCTTGTCGTCAGAACTGTTGGTAGGCACCGGAATCGCCCGGGTTTGGCCACCGGACGGTGGCGGTGGCGGTGCCGCGGGACCGGGGGCGGGGGGTCGTTCCGGGGCCGGCGGCGCGGCTTTGGCCGGCCGTTCGTGACCGGGGGACGCCGGGTTGGCGGGGGCGGCGTTGGGCACGGACAGGCGCGTGGTCTTGGCCTCCGTCGGCTGACCGGGCCTGGTCTGCGGGCGGGTGGCGTTGGCGGCATCGCCCGGGGGGGCCCCGGCGCGCGTCGGCGCTCCCGCGGGCCCGTCCTGAGCGGGTTTGGGCTCGGCCGCCCCCGGACGCGTCGCGCGCGACGGCTCGAGGGCGGCGGGGTGCGTGGGGTCGTGCGGCGCCCGCGGCGTGGCGGCGACCAGGCTGGCCGCCACCGGAGGACGTGCGGGCCGCCCGTTGAGGGTCGGCCGCTTGCGCTCGTCGGGCAGGTCGATCTCGCCCAGTCCGATCCGGTTCTGCAGGCGCCTGGCCCAGCGCGGGGCCCACCAGCAGTCGTCGCCGAGCAGCTTCATCACCGACGGCACCAGGAACATGCGGACCACGGTCGCGTCCAACAGCAGCGCCGCCATCAGGCCGAACGCCAGGTACTTCATCAGCACCAGGTCGGAGAACACGAACGAACCGGCGACCACGGCAAGCACCAGCGCGGCGGCCGTGATCAGCCGCCCGGTGGTCGCGGTGCCGATCCGGATGGCCTCGGCGGTCGACATGCCGCGTTCGCGCGCCTCGACCATGCGCGACACCAGGAACACCTCGTAGTCGGTGGCCAGGCCGAAACCCACCGCGACGACCAGCGCGATCACCACCACCATCAGCGGGGTCGGCGTGAAATTCAACCAGCTCGCGAAGTGCCCGTCGACGAAGATCCACGTCAGGATGCCCATCGTGGACCCGAGCGTCAGCGCGCTCATCACCGCGGCCTTGACCGGTAACACCACCGATCCGAACGCCAGGAACATCAACAACATCGTGGCGCCCAGCAATAGGACCAGCATCAGCGGAGCCTTGTCGAACAGGCTGTGGATGCTGTCCTGCTCCAGGGCAGGCGTTCCGCCGACCAGCAGGGTGAGGCCCTTCGGTGGGTTCACCGCCCGCAGTTCGTCGATCTTCTTCGCGGCGTCGTTCTTGTTGAGCAGGCCGTTCTGGATCACCCGCACCGAGCCGTCCTTGGGCACAGTCGTCCCGTTCGGGCCGCTGACGCAGGGATTGCCGGCGATGGTCGGGCAGGCCCGCTCCTCCCACTTCTTGTCGGTGAAGCCGCCGATCGAGGAGATCCGGTTGCGGATGTCGGCGACCTGCTGGTCGGTCACCTTGCTGTGGTTGTCGCTCTGGATCACCACGGTCAATTGCTCGGTCCGGTATCCGGGGAAGAGTTTGTCGAAGTGCTCCTGCGCCAGGCGCACCGAGTTATTCGGCGGCAGGTACTTCTCGCTCATGCCGCCGAACGACAGGTTGCCCAGCGGGATGACCAGCAGGATCATGCCGACGGCGATGGGGATGGCGAACGCCAGCGGCCGCTTCATCACCCAGTTGACCAGCTTGCCCCAGAAGCCGGCCTCGACCTCTTCGCGGGTCTTGGTCTTCTGCAGCCGGTCCGCGAGCCAATTGAGGTAGGCGCGTGAATACTTCCAATTCCGCAGGAACGGCACCCGGAACGCGGTCCGCACGCCCAGCGCGTCGACGTGGCGGCCCAGGATGCCCAGGCAGGCCGGCAGGAATGTGATCGACAGCAGGGCCGCCAGCCCCACCGCGGCGAAGATCGCGTAGGTCAGCGAATGCACGAAGCCCTGCGGCAACACCAGCAAACTGGCGCTCGACGCGATGATCAGCACCGCCGAGAACGTCACGGTGCGACCGGCCGTCATGACGGTGCGGCGCACGGCGGCCTCGGTGTCGTAGCCCTCGGCGATCTCCTCCCGGAACCGGCTCACCACGAAAAGCCCGTAGTCGATGGCGATACCGAGACCGATCAGCGAGACCACCGGTTGAGCGAAAAAGTGCACCGGCCCGTAAACCGCGACCAATCGCAGTATGCCCAGCGACCCCGCGATGCTCAGGCCACCCACGATGGCTGGCAGGCCGGCGGCGACCGCGCCCCCGAACACCAGGAACAGCACCACCGCCACCAGCGGCACCGCCAGCACCTCCATGCGGCGCTGGTCGGTGGCGATCGTGCCGGTCAACGCGTTGGCGATCGGTTCCAGGCCGGCGAGTTGCACCGTGCCGCCGCCGAGCTTCTGCAAGTCGGGCGCGATGGCTTTGTAGTTATTGAGGATGCTGTCGTCGTCGTCGCCCTTCAGCGGGATGGACACGAAGGTGTGCTTGCGGTCCTCGCTCACCATCCCCTTGATCAGCGGGTTGGTGCTGTCCGGCGCCGCCAGCCAGCCGGCCCAGCCGACGACCTGGTCGGCGTGGTCGGTCTTGAACTTGTTGAGCTCGCCGACGATCTTGTCCCGCCAGGCCGGGTCGTCCACCGTTTTGCCTTGCGGGGCGGTGAAGGTGGCGACGACGTGGCTGGTGCGGTCGCGGCCGTAGGTCTGGTCGCCGAGTACCGAGGCTTTGACGGATTGACTGCCTTCGTCGTAGAAACCGCTCTGTGTAACATGCTTGCCCAGGCTGACTCCGAAAACGCCGCCGAGAAGGCACAGAGCTGCCGTGACCCCGATCACGATGTACCGGTACCGGTACACAGTTCGACCCCACCAGGCGAACACGCAAGCTCCTTACTGGATCGTCAACGACCCGCGCATCGGTTTTCCAGTGTCACACACGCGCGGTCAACAGAGCCGACAGCGGCCGGAACGGCTGTAGCCACGCTCCCTGGTCAGGCAGCGAATCGAGGCCGATTCGCGGCAATGGCTCCCGGAACACCCCGCTGATGTCTTCCAGGTCGACAAAGTCAAAGCTATCCGACGCTAGCGCCCAACTCGCATGTTCGCGAAATCCGATGACTTGAACCGGGACTCCGGTGCGTGCTATTTCCTCCAGCGGTTGGCGAAACGCCTGCCCGTCGGCCGAAGCCACCACCAGTGCCGCCAGGCCTTCGCTGCGCCGCAGTTCGATGTGGGCGAGCATGTCGCGGTCGACGTCGCTGTCCTCGTCGATCTTCGGTTTGGCGAACACCGCGAACCCCACGTTACGAAGGGCGTCCACCCAGGGCCGCACGACGTCGGCGCTGCCCGGTGCGATGTTGGTGAACACGGTGGCCTCGGGTTCGACCACGACCCCCGGCCGGTGAGCGCTGACCTCGGCCGTGCGTGCCAGCAGCCAGCGTCCCAGGGCGTCGAACCGCGGGCGCTCCAGGGCGGTGGGGCGTCGACCCAGGATCGAGCCGAGCCCCATGTCGAGGTTGGGCGCGTCCCACACCAGCAAGACGCGGCCGCCCGGCGGTGGGAAGGTTCCCAGCGCATCGCCGGACAACACCGTCGGTGACGCCAGGGGATCTGCTGCTGCGGTCTGTTCTTCCGCCAGGCTCATGGTCATCGCCTACTCATGTCGTAGCCAGATGAATTCGGTCACGGCGCTGCCCGCCTCGTGGGCCTTCGTCTCGTATTTGGTGGTCGGCCGCACCACCGAGATCGGCAGGCCGCTGCCGGCATCGACGCGACGCAGCCGCGGCTCGGCATCGCCGAGGGCGCCGATGTGTTCGGCGTAGCCGGGGTGGTCGGTCGCGGCGTGCAGGACACCACCAGGGAGTAACCGGTCGGCGATCAGGCCAATCGTGCCCGGCTGCAGAAATCGGCGCTTGTGATGACGGGCCTTGGGCCAGGGATCGGGGAAGAAGACGCGGACCCCGGTCAGCGAACCGGGCGCGATTAGCCGCTGCAGCACGTCGACCCCGTTGCCGCGGATCAAGCGGATGTTGCCGACCCTCTCGCGGTCGATCGCGCACAGCAGTTGGGCCAGGCCCCGCTTGTAGATCTCCACCGCGATCACATCTATACCGGGCTCGTCCTTCGCCATCGCGACCGTCGATGTGCCGCTGCCGCAACCGATTTCGAGCACCAGCGGCGCCCGGCGGCCAAACCATGCGCGGGTGTCCAGCGGCTGCGCACCGCCGGCGCCTTCCCCGGCCGGGGCGCCCACGGACAGACCCAGCTCCGGCCACAGCCGCTCCCAGGTCTGCCGCTGGGCGTCGGAAAGGGCGGAACGTCGGGAGCGAAAGGTCGAAGCCGGGAGATAGCGCTGGTCGCGACGGCCGTCCGACTCCTCCTCCGGCGCGTCGGGACACACTCCCATCCCGGGTTGCGCATGCATTTGTCCATGGTGGCCCATAAACCGATGATGTAGCCGCCCCTGGTCCAGATTGATACCCAACAGTTGCCTTCAGCTGGTAACAGTCAAACGGTGGCTCGCATCAAAGTGACGCAGGTGCCACCATTCGGTGGGACCCGATCGGCCCCCGGGTCGGATCCATGGCACCGGACGCAGGACATGAGGGGACCATGAGCGGACAAGGACACCAGATGTTCGTCGACGAGCTGGCGCGATTCGCCGCCGGTCACGCCGACCCGCGCGTGACGGCGATCGCCGAGCGGACGGCCGCGCCGCTGCGCGTGCTGGTTCGCGGACGCCGCGGCGTGGGTTGCGGCACGGTGACCCGGGCGCTGGACCGCGCCGGTGCCGCCGCGGGGATCGCGGTGACCACCGCCGACGGTCGCGATGTCGACCTCGTCGTGCACGTGACCACCGAGGTGGTCAAGCCGGAGGACGTCGACGCGATCGCCGCCGCCGGCCGCCCGGTGTTGGCGGTGCTGAACAAAGCTGACCTGGCCGCCCTCTCCCGCGGGGACGGGCCGATCGCGGCGGCGCGAACGCGCTGCGCGGCGCTGGCCGCCCTGGTGGGCGCGCCCATGGTTCCGATGACCGGCCTGCTCGCGGTCGCCGCGCTCGACGGCCTGGACGCCCCGCTGTGGGCGGCGCTGCAGACCCTGGCCGCGCACCCCGGTGCGGCCGCCTCCCTCGACGGCTCGTTCGCCGGGTTCATGGCGGCGGACAACCCCGTGCCGGCCGGGGTGCGGCTGCGCTTGCTGGACACCCTGGACCTGTTCGGCATCGCGCTCGGGGTCGCCGCGGTCCGGCAGGGCAGGACGGCCGCGCAGGTGCGGGCCCTGCTGCGCCGGACGAGCGGTGTCGACGCCGTGCTGTCTCACCTCTCGATCGCCGGCGCCGAGGTGCGCTACCAGCGGGTGCTGGATGCCGTCGCGGAGTTGGAGGCGCTGGCAGTCGGCCCGGGCGAACCCGCGGAGCGGATCAGTGGATTCCTGTCCCACGACGAGACGGTGGTCGCGCGGATGGCGGCCGCCGTCGACATGGCCGAGGCGGCCGGGCTGGACCCGGACAATTCGGGCCCCGTCGGATGGGACCGCGACCCGTCGGCGCACCTGCCCCGCGCGGTGCGCTGGCAGCGCTACAGCCGCGCGTCGGTGAGCGACCTGCACCGCGCCTGCGGCGCCGACATCGCCAGGGGGTCGATGCGGCTGTGGTCGCAGGCCTGCGGGTCGTTGCCCGGGGAGCCGCAGGGGGACTGGCGGTGAGCGGCGAGACGCACGACGATCCGGTCGCCCAAGTCGACGCGCTGGTGGCCGGCATCGGACCGGAGCTGGACGCCCCCGTCGTCCACCGCCGCGACGTGGTGCTGGTGACCGGACCGTGGATGGCCGGGGTGAGCGCGGTCGCGGCCGCGCTGCGCGAACGGGTGCCGGAGCACAAATTCGTCGAGTCAGCGGAGCTGGGATCCGGCGAGGCGCCGATGGCCGTGGTGTTCGTCGTCTCGGCGGCGGCCCATCTCGCGGCGTCCGACTGCGCGCTGCTCGACGCCGCCGCCGCGCACACCGATGGGGTGGTCGGGGTGGTGTCCAAGATCGACGTCCATCGCGGCTGGCGTGACATCCTCGCCGCCAACCGCGAGACGCTGGCCGCGCACGCGCCGCGCTACCGCGGCGTGCCCTGGGTGGGCGCGGCCGCATTGCCCGACCTCGGCGAGCCCGATGTCGGCGACTTGGTGGCGACGCTCTCGACGCTGCTGGCCGCCCCCGAGCTCGCACGCCGAAACAGGTTGCGGGCCTGGGAGTTTCGGCTCGAGGCCGTCAAGCAGCGGTTCGACCGCGACGCTGAGGGCGCCGGGCGGCGGGCCCGGGTCGACGCGTTGCGCGATGAGCGCAGCGCGGCCCTGCGGCACCGGCGCGAGGCGAAGACCGAGCGCACCATCACACTGCGCGGTCAGATCCAGCAGGCGCGTGTCCAGCTGTCCCACTTCGCGCGCAACCGCTGCTCGTCGGTGCGCAGCGAGCTGCAGGAGGACGCCGCGGGATTGTCTCGGCGCGACATGTCCGGCTTCGAGGCGCACACGCGTGGCCGGCTGGGGGAGGTGGTCGCCGAAGTGAACGAAGGCACCGCCACCCACCTCGCGGACGTGGCGCAGGTGGTGGGGGTCTCGACCACCCTGCCGACCCTCGAGGAGCTGCCGACGGTCGAGGTCGCCCCGCCCCCGCTGAAATCGCGGCGGCACGAGACCTGGCTGATGATGCTGCTGGGCGCCGGATTCGGCCTCGGCGTGGCGCTGACCCTGAGCCGGCTGATGAGCGGGCCGGCCGCAAGGCTCGGCCCCACCCTGTCGATCGTCGCGGCCGTGACGTGCGTGGCGATCGGGCTGGCGGTCACGGTCCTGGTGATCAACATCCGCGGCCTGCTGCGTGACCGGGCGCTGCTGGACCGCTGGGCCGGCGATGTGACCTCCGCCCTGCGGTCGGTGGCCGAAGAGCTGGTCGCCACCCGCGTCCTGGTCGCCGAGGCGGTGCTGAGCAAGGCCGTGCTGGCCCAGGACGAGGTCGAGAACGCCGAGGTGGGCGAGCAGGTCAGCGTCATCGACAGCGAGCTAAGCGCGCACGCCATGGCCGCGTCGCGGGCCGCCGCCGCGCGGGACCGGGAGATGCCCACGGTGCTGGCCGCCCTGGAGGTCGTGCGTGCAGAACTGGGCGAAGCGGGTATATCTCCGTCCGGGGATTCCGCTTCGGACGTGGAGAAAGCCGCGGACGGCGAAGCGACCGAAAAACCGGCTTCTAGGAGCGATGATGGCGATTCTGGGTGATCTTCTGAATCGTTGTTGTGAGAAGGCTTATACCTGCCCGAGACTTCCCCGACAAGGTGCTCACGATAACCTGTAGTTAACGCCACCATGTCAATCGTTGTGTGGGCGACCGCATACGCGATACGTAACTAGAGAAGCCCGAGACGCAGAAGAATTCAGGAGACTTCGATGACCTCAGCGACCATTCCCGGTTTGGACACCGCACCCACGAAGCATCAGGGCCTGCTGTCGTGGGTACAGGAGGTCGCCGAGCTCACCCAGCCTGAGCGGGTGGTTTTCGCTGACGGCTCCGACGAAGAGTGGCAGCGGCTGACGGATCAGCTTGTCGAGGCGGGCACGTTCAAGCGGCTGAACCCCAAGGAGTACCCGAACTCCTTCCTGGCGTTGTCGGACCCGTCCGACGTGGCGCGGGTCGAGTCGCGGACGTTCATCTGCTCGGAGCGGCAGATCGACGCCGGACCGACGAACAACTGGATGGAACCCGCCGAGATGCGGTCCACCCTGACCGACCTGTACCGCGGCTGCATGCGCGGCCGCACCATGTATGTGGTGCCGTTCTGCATGGGCCCGCTCGGGGCCGACGACCCGAAGCTGGGCGTGGAGATCACCGACTCCGAGTACGTCGTCGTCTCCATGAAGGTGATGACCCGGATGGGCAAGGCCGCCCTGGAGAAGATGGGCGACGACGGGTTCTTCGTCAAGGCGCTGCACTCCGTCGGGGCCCCGCTGGAGCCGGGTCAAAAGGACGTGGCGTGGCCCTGCAACGACACCAAATACATCACCCACTTCCCGGAGACCCGCGAGATCATGAGCTACGGCTCCGGCTACGGCGGCAACGCCCTGCTGGGCAAGAAGTGCTACTCGCTGCGCATCGCCTCGGCGATGGCCCACGACGAGGGCTGGCTCGCCGAGCACATGCTGATCCTGAAGCTGATCTCGCCGGAGAACAAGGCCTACTACTTCGCCGCGGCGTTCCCGTCGGCGTGCGGCAAGACCAACCTGGCCATGCTGCAGCCGACCATTCCGGGCTGGCGCGCCGAAACGCTGGGTGACGACATCGCCTGGATGCGGTTCGGCAAGGACGGCCGCCTCTACGCCGTCAACCCCGAGTTCGGTTTCTTCGGGGTGGCGCCGGGCACCAACTGGAAGTCCAACCCCAACGCCATGCGCACGATCGCCGCGGGCAACACCGTCTTCACCAACGTCGCGCTCACCGACGACGACGAGGTGTGGTGGGAGGGCCTGGAGGGCGAGCCGGATCACCTGATCGACTGGAAGGGCAACGACTGGTACATCCGCGACACGGAAACCAAAGCGGCGCACCCGAACTCGCGCTACTGCACGCCGATGTCGCAGTGCCCCATCCTGGCGCCGGAGTGGGACGACCCGCAGGGGGTGCCGATCTCGGGCATCCTGTTCGGCGCCCGCCGCAAGACCACGGTGCCGCTGGTGACCGAGGCGCGCGACTGGCAGCATGGCGTGTTCATGGGAGCCACCATGGGCAGCGAGCAGACCGCCGCGGCCGAGGGCAAGGTCGGCACGGTGCGCCGCGACCCGATGGCCATGCTGCCGTTCCTGGGCTACCACGTGGGCGACTACTTCCAGCACTGGCTCGACCTGGGCAAGAATTCCGACGAGTCCAAGCTGCCGAAGGTGTTCTTCGTCAACTGGTTCCGCCGCGGCGACGAGGGCCAATTCCTGTGGCCGGGCTTCGGCGAGAACAGCCGGGTGCTGAAGTGGATCGTCGACCGCATCGAGCACCGGGCCGGCGGCCAGGAGACGCCGATCGGCATCGTGCCCACCGCCAAGGACATGGACCTCGACGGCCTCGACGTGGACAGCGCCGACGTCGAGCGGGCTTTGGCGGTCAATGCCGACGAGTGGCGCCAGGAACTGCCGCTGATCGAAGAGTGGTTCGAGTTCGTCGGCGACAAGCTGCCCACCGGCGTCAAGGACGAGTTCGAGGCGCTCAAGCAGCGGCTGGCCGACGCCGACTAGGTTCCGCTGGCGAGCAGACGCAGAATCGCACGGGAGCTGGTCTTGATGTGCGACTTCGCGTCTGCTCACCGCTGCAACCCGACCACTTGACACCCGTCAAGTTTTTCGGCGGTACAGTCTGCGCATGCAGATTCGCGAGCACTGCGGCGCCGCCAAACCCGCCGTCATTCTTCACCCGTCCGGCAAGGTCATCACCTTCGACGAGCTGGAGGCGCGGGCCAACCGGCTGGCGCACTACTTCCGGCGGGCCGGCCTGGTCGAGGGCGACGCCGTCGCAATCCTCATGGAGAACAACGAGCACATGCATGCGGTCATGTGGGCGGCGCGTCGCAGCGGCCTGTACTACGTGCCGACCAACACCCACCTGACCGCGGCCGAGGCCGCCTACATCGTCGACAACAGCGCCGCCAAGGCCATCATCGGCTCGGCGGCGCTGCGCAAGACCTGCGAGAACCTGGCCGAGCACCTGCCGGGCGGCCTGCCCGAGCTGTTGCTGATCGCGGACGACGATCTCGAGGGCTGGCAGCGTTACCCCGAATGCGTTGCGGGCGAACCGGACACCCCGATCGACGACGAACGCGAAGGCGACCTGCTGCAGTATTCGTCGGGCACCACCGGCCGGCCCAAGGGCATCAAACGCGAGTTGCCGCACGTGCCGCCGGCGGAGGCGCCCGGCATGATGTCGGCGCTGGTCAGCTTCTGGATGAACCCGGAGTCGATCTATCTGAGCCCGGCGCCGCTGTATCACACCGCGCCGTCGGTGTGGTCGATGAGCGCGCAGGCCGGCGGGGTCACCACGGTCGTGCTGGAGAAATTCGATCCCGAAGGTTGCCTCGACGCGATCGCACGCTACCGCGTCACGCACGGCCAGTTCGTCCCGGCGATGTTCACCCGGATGCTGAAACTTCCTGATTCGGTGCGTAATTCGTACGACCTGTCCAGCCTGCAGCGGGTGATGCACGCGGCGGCGCCGTGCCCGGTGGAGATCAAGAAGCAGATGATGGACTGGTGGGGGCCGATCATCGACGAGTACTACGCCTCCTCCGAGGCGATCGGGTCGACGCTGATCAGCGCCGAGGAGTGGCTGGCGCACCCGGGCTCGGTCGGCAAGCCGATGGCGTGCGAGATCCACATCCTCGACGAGCACGGCAACGAACTCCCGCCGGGGCAGGCCGGCGAAATCTATTTCGCGGGCGGCTACTCCTTCGAGTACCTCAACGACCAGGCGAAGACCGCCGCGTCCCGGGACACCCACGGGTGGGTGACCGTCGGCGACGTCGGCTACGTGGACGAAGAGGGTTACCTCTACCTGACCGACCGGCGCCACCACATGATCATCTCGGGCGGGGTGAACATCTACCCGCAGGAAACCGAGAACCTTCTGGTCACCCACCCGAAGGTGTTGGACGCGGCGGTGTTCGGGGTTCCCGACGACGAGATGGGGCAACGGGTGCTGGCCGCCGTGCAGACGGTCGATCCGGCCGACGCCACCGACGAGTTCGCCGACGAGCTGCTGACCTGGCTGCGGGATCGCCTGGCGCACTACAAATGTCCGCGCTCGATCGCGTTCGAGGCGCAGCTGCCGCGCACCGACACCGGCAAGCTCTACAAGAACGGGTTGATCGAGAAATACTCGGTGTGACCCATGCCCCGGGTGGTGGACCTGTCGAGCGCGCCGGATGCCGGGCCCGAACCGGGCACCGCAACCCCGCCGGGGGTGATCCTGGCGCACGGCGCCGCCGCCGAACTCGCGCGCTGCGAATCATGGCTGGAAACAGCGACTTTCACCCTGACCGAGGACCGCTGCGACGATAGCCGGGTCGTCACCGTCGATTCGGTGCCCGACGCGCTCGCCGAGCTGACCGCGCGCTGTCACCAATGGCCGCACGCCAGCAGCGTGTGTGACGACGTGCTGCGCGGGGTGGACCCGGGCGGCCCGGCGCTGGCCGCGGTGGTGACCGAGTCGCTGGCGTACTCGACCCTGCAGGCCGGCCCCGAGTTCGCGCGCTGGCTGACCGAACGCGGCCCGGCCCGGATGCCCGACATCGCCGACCCCGTGCGGGCCGAGCGCGACGGCGACACGCTGCGCATCGCGTTCAACCGGCCGCACCGCCACAACGCGTTTTCCACCGACGCCCGGGCCGCGCTGCTGGAGGCGCTGACCGTCGCCGAACTGGACCCGTCGGTGACCGGGATCGTGTTGAGCGGCAACGGACCGTCGTTTTGTAGCGGCGGAGACCTCGCCGAGTTCGGCACCTTCGCCGACCCGGCGAGCGCGCACTTGGCCCGCACCCGGCACAGCCCGGCGCTGGCCCTCGATGCGCTCACCGCCCGGCTGGGCCGGGCCTGCAGGGCGGAGGTGCACGGCCGGGTGATGGGCAGCGGGCTGGAGATGGCGGCGTTCTGCGGATGGGTGACCGCGCGCGGCGACTCGGTGTTCGGGTTACCCGAATTGCACCTGGGGCTGATCCCCGGCGCCGGCGGGACGCTCAGCGTCACCCGCCGCATCGGCCGGTGGCGCACCGCCTATCTCGTGTTGTCCGGCCGCACCATCGACGCCGACACCGCACTGGCCTGGGGCCTGGTCGACGCGACCCTCGACTAAAACTCGCTAAAGCGTTGTCAGAAGCCCGAATACGTGGTGGTCGTGGTCGACGGCAGGTTCGACACGGCGATCACCCCGATCGCGACGTACAGGATCACCATGATCACCGCGAACACAACGCCGACGATGGCGCCGATGATGGCCCACTTCTTGGCGCTGTCGGCCGCCGCCTGGGCTTCGGCATATCGGCCTTGGGACCACAGTCCGGACACCTTGGTGGAGTAGACGATCGACACGATGCCGAGCGGCAGACAGCACAGCACGGTGCACAGGATGGCCCAGACGAGGTAGTTCTCCGGTTCCGGCTGGCCTTGCCAGCCCGGTTGGGGCGCCGGCCAACCCGGCTGCTGGCCCTGCCAACCCGGCTGCTGGCCCTGCCAACCCGGCTGCTGGCCCTGCCAAGGCGGCGGCTGGCCCTGCCATTCCGGCGAGCCTTCGTACGGCCCTGGGGGATAACTCATGGCAGCCGACTTTCTTTCGTTACAGCATCTTTTGCTCCCGCGCGCCTTTGCTGGCGGGATAAGTCAGGCAAGGATACAGCACGCCCCGATGTCGGGACGGCACATTCGGGCCCCCTCAGATACCGCCCCGCGCGACCAACTGCCCGGCGATCACGTTGCGTTGAATCTCGTTGGTGCCTTCGCCGACGATCATCAGGGGCGCGTCGCGGAAGTAGCGTTCCACGTCGTATTCGCACGAGTAGCCGTAGCCGCCGTGGATCCGGACGGCGTCCAGGGCGATCTCCATCGCCACCTCGGAGGCGAACAGTTTGGCCATGCCGGCTTCCATGTCGCAACGCTCGCCGCTGTCGTAGCGTTCGGCGGCGTAACGGGTCAGCTGCCGGGCGGCGGTCAGTTTGGTCGCCATGTCGGCCAGGTAGTTGCCGACCGACTGATGTTTCCAGATCGGCCGGCCGAAGCTTTCGCGCTGCTGCGCATACGCCAGCGCGTCCTCGAGCGCGGCCGTGCCCACGCCCAGGGCCCGGGCGGCCACCTGGATGCGGCCCGTCTCGAGGCCCTTCATCATCTGCGAAAACCCTTCGCCTATCCGGCCGCCCAGCACCGCCGACTCGGGTGCCGAGAAGTTGTCGAAGGACAGCTCGCAGGACTCGACGCCCTTGTAGCCCAGCTTGGGCAGGTCCCGCGACACCGTCAGGCCGGGCCCGTGCGCGACCAGCACGATCGAGATGCCCCGGTGCCGCGGTGTGGCGTTCGGATCGGTCTTGCACAGCAGCGCGATCAGCCCGGACCGCCGCGCGTTGCTGATCCACGTCTTGGCACCGTTGATCCGCAAGCCGCCGGAACCGTCCGGTAGCGCCGTCGTCGTCATATTCTGTAGGTCCGAACCACCCCCCGGCTCCGTCAACGCCATGGTGGCCCGCAGCTCGCCGGTCGCCATCGCCGGCAGGTAGGCCCGCTTCTGCTCCCCGGTCCCGAACAAGGTCAGCAGCTTGGCCACCACGGTGTGCCCGCCCATCGCGCCGGCCAGGCTCATCCAGCCGCGGGCCAGCTCCTCGGTGACGCGCACGTAGCACGGCATGGACACCGGTGACCCGCCGTATTCCTCGGGAATGGCCAGGCCGTAGATGCCGATCCGCTTCATCTGCTCGATCCACGCCTCGGGATAGGTGTTGGCGTGCTCCATCTCGCGGACGGTCGGCTTGACGTCGCGGTCGATGAATGCCCGCACCGTGGCGACCAGCATCTCTTCTTCGTCATTCACCTGCGAGCACCCTCCAGCGTTGATGGTGGCGACCCGCTTCGCCCAGCCTCGCCGCGCTCGCGATCGCCACGAGTTGACCCTCGATTCCACAGCCTGCCAGCATGTGGCGTTGTGACTAGTGACGGGTATGCGCAGATCCGTGCCGGCGGGCCGTACTTCGACGACCTCTCGGTCGGTCAGGTCTTCGACTGGGCGCCCGCGACGACGCTGTCCGCGGGATTGGCCGCCGCCCACCAGGCGATCGTCGGCGACCGGCTGCGGCTCGCGCTGGACGCCGATCTGTGCGCCGCCGTGACCGGCGTGCCGGGACCGCTGGCACACCCGGCGCTGGTCTGCGACGTCGCCATCGGCCAGTCGACGCTGGCCACCCAGCGGGTCAAGGCCAACCTGTTCTACCGTGGGCTCACCTTTCACCGATTCCCCGTTGTGGGCGACACCCTCTACACCCGCACCGAAGTGGTTGGTCTGCGGGCTAATTCGCTCAAGCCCGGCCGGGCGCCGACGGGGCTGGCGGCGCTGCGGATGACCACCATCGACCAGGCCGACGGGTTGGTGCTCGACTTCTACCGGTGCGCCATGCTGCCGGCAAGCCCGGACTGGCGGCCGGAGCATTCTCCGCAGGACGACCTGTCCACCATCGGCGCCGGGGTGCCCGGCCCCGCCGCCGACCCGACCGCGCACTGGGACGGCGCGGTGTTCCGGAACAAGGTGCCCGGCCCGCACTTCGACCCCGGCCTGGCCGGTGCGGTCCTGCACAGCACCGGCGACGTCGTCAGCAGCGCGCCCGAACTGGCCCGGCTCACCCTGAATATCGCTGCCACACACCATGATTCACGGGTCGGTGGGCAGCGGCTGGTCTACGGCGGCCATACCATCGGCCTGGCGCTTGCGCAGGCCAGCAGGCTGCTGCCCAACCTCGCGACGGTGCTGGGCTGGGAGTCCTGCGATCACACCGGTCCCGTCCACGAGGGCGACACCCTCTACAGCGAGCTGCACGTCGAGTCCGCCGAGCCGACGGGCCACGGGGGCGTGCTGGGGCTGCGGTCGCTGGTCTATGCCGTCGGCGACACGGCGGGCGAGCCGGACCGTGCGGTGCTGGACTGGCGATTCAGCGCGCTGCAGTTCTGAAGGCGCGCGACGAGCACAATGGGGGGCGTGAGCTCGGCGACGTCGGTGTGGGGGAACAGCGGGCTGGCCTACCTGACCGGCCGACCGGACGGGCCGCCCGACTTCTCCCGCGCGAACGTCCTGACCCACGCGCAACGGGTGGCCGCGGCGGTGGCCGAGCGCCTAAGCATCACCATCGACGCCGCCGGCCTGCTGGCCGGGCGGGCCGCATTGCTGGGCCTGACCCGCGGCGGCCGGGTGTCCGCCGGCGGCGCCACCCGGTTGCTGGCCGCCGCCGACGGCTGGTGCGCGATCACGCTGTCGCGCCCCGACGACGCCGCCGCCGTCCCCGCGCTGGTGCAGGCCGATGACGTCACGGGCGACCCCTGGCCGACGCTGCGGCGCTGGGCCGCAACGCAACCGCTCTGCGCCGTCATCGAGCGCGCGACCCTGCTCGACCTTCCCGCGGCGGGCCTGGGGGAAGTCGCGGCCGGCGCGCCGCGAATACGGCCACGGGGCGCCCGCGGACCGGCGCGCGACGTCACCGGCCTGCTCGTCGCCGACCTGTCCTCGATGTGGGCGGGCCCGCTGTGCGGACAACTGCTGACCCGCGCCGGCGCGACCGTCGTCAAAGTCGAGAGCCCGCGCCGCCAGGACGGGACCCGAGCGGGCAACCAGGCGTTCTTCGACTGGACGAACGCTCAAAAACTCTCGTACTGCGTCGATTTCGACCGTCAGGCCGACGAATTGCGCGAGCTGCTCGCCGTCGCCGATGTGGTGATCGAAGGTTCGCGGCCCGCGGCGCTGACGCGGCGACGGCTCGGACCCGACCACGTCGCACCGGGGAAGGGGCGAATCTGGTTGCGCATCAAGGGGTATGCCGATGGGCGGCCGGCATTCGGCGACGACGCCGCGGTGGGTGGTGGACTCGTCGGCGTCGCCACCGACGGGCCGGTGTTCTGCGGGGACGCCATCGCCGATCCGCTGACCGGGCTGGAGGCGACCCGGGTGGTCGTCGAATCGCTGGGCCGCGGTGGCGGCGAGCTGATCGAGGTCTCGATGGCCGCCGTCGCCGCCGGCTATGCGGCGCTGCCGATGCAAGCGTCGGTCGCGAACCGGCCCGCGCCGCCCCCGCGGATTCCGCCGCCGGCCCGGCCGGCGCCACGGCTGGGCGCCGACAACGAGGCGGTGCGTCGCATCGTGACCGAACGAGGCCGTCTGCCATGCTGATTCGGCGGGCCACTCTGCTGGACGGGACGACCACCGATATCCGGGTCGGCGAGCGGATCGACGAAATGGGCGACGGCCTGATCGCCGAGCACGGCGAGGGCGTGCTCTACGCCGGCGGGGGAACCGTCCTGCCCGGCCTGCACGACCACCACGTGCACGTGCGCTCGGCGGCCTCCGCGCTCGATTCGTTCTTCGTCGGGCCGCCCGGGGTCAGCACCAAAGCCGAACTCACACAGCTGCTGTCGAACGCCACGCCTGGCCCCGACGGGTGGATTCGCGCCGTCGGGTACCACGAGTCGGTGGCCGGCGACCTCGACCGGACCGCCCTGGACGCGATGGTCCGCGGCGTCCCGGTGCGCATCCAGCACCGCAGCGGCGCGCTGTGGATCCTCAACTCCGAGGCGCTGGGCCGGGTCGGGCTGGCCGATCATCCCGACGGGCGCCTGCGCAGCGCAGACCACGGCTGGTCCGACCTGCTGCAGCGGCGCGAAAGCGACCTGGCCGAGCTGAGCCGGCGCATCACCGCGACCGGCGTCACCGGCGTCACCGACGCCACCCCCGACCTCGACGCCGACGACATGGTGTCGCTGGTGGTGGCGCATCGGCACCGCGAATTCCGGCCGCGGCCGAGTTTCCTGTCGCCGGGCAAGAAAATCCTGCACGACGACCGGCTCGACCTGGACGCCCTGACGGAATGGATCGCCGACCACCACGGCGCCGGCCGGCCGGTCGCAGTGCACTGCGTGACCGCGGCCCAGCTCGTCGTCACTGTCGCGGCCCTGCGGGCGGCCGGCAGCCATCCGCAGGACCGCATCGAACACGCCGCCGTCGTGCCCGGGGAAAACCTGGCCGACCTGGCCGACCTGCAGATCACGGTGGTGACGCAGCCCAACTTCGTCGCCGAGCGCGGCGACCACTACCTCGCCGATGTCCCCGCCGCCGAGCATCACCAGCTGTGGCGGGTCGCCTCCCTGCTCGAGGCGAGTGTGCCCGTGGCGCTCTCGACCGACATGCCGTTCGGCCACGGCGACCCCTGGACGGCGATGCGCGCCGCGGTCTACCGCACCACCCCCGGCGGTGCCGTCCTCAACGCCGACGAATGCGTCTCCGCCCGACAGGCTTTGACGATGTTCCTGGGTCGGCCGGACCGGCCGGACCGGACGCGGACCGTCGCGATCGGAGCGCCGGCGGACCTCTGTGTGCTGAGCGAGCCGCCGGCGACGGTGCTGGCCGAGCTGGACGCCGGCATGGTGGCGGCCACCATCATCGGGGGTGAGCTCGTCTACTTCGCGATGTGACCGGCGATCACGGCGCGATGGCGAGCGCGGCGCGCAGAATGTCGCACTGGCTGTCGAAAAACCGCTTCGACACTTGCGCTTTGGGCACGATGAGGTCGAAGCCGTGGAAGGCGCCCGGGACGGTCTCGACCTGGCAGGGCACCCCGGCTGCCGTCAGGCGTTTCGCGTAGGCCAGGTTCTCGTCGTGGAACAAGTCGTGGGTGCCGACCCCGATCCAGGCCGGCGGCAGCCCGCTCAGGTCTTCGCGGCGCCCGGGCACCGCGACCCGCGGGTCGGCGTCGCCGAGGTAAGCCGCCCAGCCGAACCGGTTGCTGCGGTTGTCCCACAGCCGGTAGTGCGAATTGTGGGCGGTGGCCGAGCTGCGGTCGTCGAGCATGGGATAGCTCAGCAGCTGGAAGGCGGGGCTCACCTCGGCGCGGTCGCGCGCCAGCAGGGCCAGGGCCGCGGCCAGCCCGCCACCGGCGCTGGCCCCGCCGACGGCCACCCGGTAGCGGTCCACGGACGGCAGGCCGGCCAGCCAGGTCAACGCCGAATAGCAATCCTCCAGCGGCGCGGGATACGGGTGTTCGGGCGCCAGGCGGTATTCCACCGACGCGACGGTCATGCCCAGCCGCCGGCTGAAACCGCTGCAGAGCCGGTCGTCCTGCTGGGCGGTGCCGATCACGTATCCGCCGCCGTGGATCCACAGCAGCGCGGGCGTCGGCTCGGCCACGCCGAGCGGCCGGAACAGCCGGACACCGACTCCCGAACCCAGCGTGATCACCTCGACGTCGCGGACGGGCTTACCGAGGCGCTCGCGCAACGCGATCCCCGCCCGCATGATCGGCAGGGTCCGGGGACCGACGAGTCGGCGTGGGGCGAACCGGGCGACCCGCCTCAGGTCAGGGTGAACATCGGTGTTCGGCACCGGATCAGTATCACCGACGCGGAAAACCCGGGGGCCTGGTATCAGTGATACGGGGGCGGTTCGGACATCGGGAGGCAACGTGACCGGAAACCCCCCGCGGCTCACCCCGCGCTTCGTCGACACCGTGCTCGGCGCAATCCGTGTGCAGGTCAGCCCCGGCACCGGCCCCGCGGTGTTGCTGTGGCCCAGCCTGCTGATGACCGGGGACCTGTGGGCGGGCCAGGCCGCCCGATTCGGTGAGAGCCACCGCTTGGTGCTGATCGATCCGCCCGGCCACGGCGGCAGCGAGCCGCTCCGGTCTGCCTTCACGTTCGGCGATTGCGCCCGCTGCGTCGTCGACCTGTTGAACGGGCTCCGCATCGACAAGGCCCACTTCGTCGGCAACTCCTGGGGCGGCATGATCGGCGCCACGTTCGCGGCCCGCCACCCCGAGCGCCTCGACCGCGCCGTCCTGATGAACTGCACTGCGTCCAAAGCCGGTTTCGTGCAAAAGGCAAAGTATGCGGCCATGTTGCGCTCGGCGGCGGTGCTCGGTGGCCTCCGGCCGCCATTGACGCGGTCGGCGCTGCGCGCCTTCCTCGGCCCCACGACGCTGCGCACCCGGCCGGACGTGGTCGAGGCCGTGCGCGCCAACCTGCGGGCGGTCAACATCGATTCGGCCCGCTGGGCGGTCCGCAGCGTGGTCCCCGCGCGGCCGGACCAGCACGCCCTGCTGCGTTGCATCACGGCCCCGGTTCTGGTGGTCGCGGGCGCGGAGGACGCCACCTTCCCGGTGGCGGAAACTCGGGCCATGGCGCAGTCGATCCCCAACGCGTCCTTCAGCGTGCTGGACGGGATCGCGCACCTTGCTGCGCTGGAAGACCCGGCCCGGGTGAACGGCCTGCTCGACGGTTTCTTGTTCGGATCGCGACGGTGAGGCCGCGGTAGTCGGCCGGACAACCCGAGGCAATACCTCCGAAACACGCCCCACGTAACTTCGGGATCGAAGCCGATCGGGAGGCGACATGGGAGGCCTGAATTGCGGAGCCGGCCGAATGCGTGCCGGCCCAGCAGCTAAGCGGTGATCGCCGATGGCGTCGGCGCCGACGAAAACGCACTGCCCGTATTGCTCGTTGCAATGCGGGATCACGCTCGACACCTCGGGGGGCCATGTCGAGCTCGCGCCGCAAGGCGACTTCCCGACCAACCGTGGCGGGCTGTGCGCTAAAGGCTGGACCGCGGCGGATCTACTGGGGCATCCGGAACGGCTGCTGAGCCCGCTGGTTCGTGACGAGCTCGGCTCGGCGCTGCGACCTGCCACCTGGAACGAGGCACTCGAACGCGTCGTCGCGGGATTCCACCGGGCGCAGCGCGACCACGGACCGAATGCGGTGGGCTGCTTCGGCGGGGGCGGTTTGACCAACGAAAAGGCTTATCAGCTGGGCAAGTTCGCGCGCGTCGCGCTGCGCACCTCCGCGATCGACTACAACGGCCGGTTCTGCATGTCATCGGCGGCAGCGGCCACCAACCGCTCGTTCGGCATCGACCGCGGGCTGCCCTTCGGCCTGGCCGATGTCGCCCAGGCCGACGTCATCCTCCTCGTCGGCGGCAACCCCGCCGAAACGATGCCCCCCGCGATGCAGTTCTTCGACGACGGCCGGGCCCGCGGAGCCAAGCACATCGTCGTGGACCCGCGGCGCACCGCGACCGCCGCTCGCGCCGACCTGCACCTGCAACCGGTTCCCGGCACGGACCTGGCCCTGGCCAACGGCATGCTCAATGTGGTTGCCCGCGAAGCCCTCATCGACGACAGATACGTAACCGAACGAACCGCGGGATTCGAGGCGGTGCGCCGGGCCGCGCGCCTCTACTGGCCGGATCGGGTGGAACGCATCACCGGCGTGCCCGAAGACGACATCGTGACCGCGGCGCGGATGCTGGCGAAGGCCGACCGCGCGATGATCCTGACCGAGATGGTGCCCAGCCACACCAGGGGTGGCGCCGACAAGTACCGGATCCCGATGATCAAGCTCACCGGCGGCCAGCGCATCGACCTGTTGGGCGTGCGCAAGGAAGACCTCCCATCGGTGTGGGCCGACCTCGGGATGCCCTCCGGGTACGCCTACGGCAAAAGCTTCCGCACCGTGAAAACCTGTGTCGGAAGCGACTTCTGCCGCCACGGTTTGGGCGACTCGACGGCACTGGGTATCGCGATCGAGGAGCGCTTCCAGGGCATCCCGAGCCCCGGCAAGATGAAGTTGGCGGTCACCGGCTGCCCGCGCAACTGCGCCGAGGCGCTGTGCAAGGACGTCGGCGTCGTCGCGATCGAGGGCGGGCAGTGGCAGATCTACGTCGGCGGCGCGGCCGGCGCACATGTGCGCAAGGGCGACCTGCTGACCACCGTCGACACCCCGGACGAGGTGATCGCGCTGACCGGCCGGTTCCTGCAGTACTACCGCGAGAACGCCAACTGGCTGGAGCGCACCTACGACTTCGTGCCCAGGGTGGGCATCGACCGGATCCGGGCGATCGTTGTCACCGACAGCGACGGCATCGCCGCCGACCTGGACGCGCACATGCAGAAGTCGGTCGACTCGTACCGTGATCCGTGGATGGAGGGCCGAAACGCGCCGACTCCCAGCCAGTTTCGGTCTTCGCTGCCGTTGATCCCGCTGCCGCAGGTGCCGGTGCGATGAGCGACGTCAACCTGGGCCCGGTGGATCAGATCCCGTTCGGGGAGGGCCGCACCTTCGTCGTCGACGGCCGGCAGATCGCGGTGTTCCGACTACGCGACGGATCGCTGCGCGCGCTGGGCGCCGTGTGCCGGCACCGCGGCGGGCCGCTGGCCGACGGGCTCGTCGACTCCCACGTCGTCATCTGTCCGCTGCACGGGTTCACCTATGACCTGGCGTCCGGGTGCGAGGTCACCGGCGGCGGAGCTGCGGTGACCGCCTATCCCGTGCACGCCGACGACGGGGCGGTTCACCTGTCCGTCGACGGGAAAGTCCACGCTGATCGCTGAACCGTTCCGTACCCTGGTGCGTGCTCCAGGGGCGGTGGATTAGCCGGATAAAGTTCGGGGTATCGGTGGAATGCTGGCGAGCGGAGCGGGCGTCACCGTGCAAGCTGTTGCTGGTTCGTCGTCGCAACGTCCCTTACCGGGACCGAGCGTGGGCCGCCCGGTCGGGCAGGACGCGAGGGACGTGAATGCTGGGCCATCTCTACGATCGGGCACTCGGCGGCGAGCGATGTTGGATTCGCCACGACGACGGCGAGCTGCGGCCGCTGCCGGCGCACCGCTGGTTGGGCGTGCGATGTTCCGATGACGTGTGTCCCGGTGATGGATCTGGTGCCGCCTTCGACGAAGACTTCGACGAAGCAGTCACGCGGATGTGCACCGGGCCGACGATCGAATTGGGTTGTGGGCCGGGCCGGTTGGTGGCCCGGCTGATTCAGCGGGGGATACCCGCCCTCGGCATCGATCGCTCCGTGGCCGCGATCCGCTTGGCGGGCCGCGGCGGCGCGCCGGTCCTGCTGGGCGACGTGTTCGACCCCCTGCCGGCGATGGGTCTTTGGCAGACGGTATTGCTGGTCGACGGCAACGTCGGCCTCGGCGGCGACCCGTGCCGCATCCTGGGCCGGGCCGCGGAGTTGCTGGCGCGGGGCGGGCGGTGCGTGGCCGAGTTCGACGTCGAGAACATCGGCATCCGTTCGCGCTGGGTCCGGCTGGAATCCGCGTGCGAGGTCGGGCCCTGGTTCCGGTGGGCGTCGGTCGGCGTGGACAGTGCCGCCGCGCTCGCCGCGCAGGTCGGTCTGACGCTGACCGGTGTCCGTCTGATCGGCGACCGGGTGATCGCGTGCCTGGCGGCGATGTGAGCGTGTCGCGCCCGACCCCCGCCCGTTGACAGCAAACGACGGCATCGTCTTGATCATTGCGATCGACCACCCGGCAAGCGTTGGCCAGACGTCTTTCCGATGTCGGGCGTTGCGCCGACGCAAACGTCAGTTTTGGACCCCGCGGCGGGGGTACGCTGCCCTAACACCACGGCAAGGAGGCCGGTCATGACATCGTGCGCGAAATGGTTGCTGCGGGCCCGTCCCGGCGACTACGCGCTGGCCTTGAGCGTCGCGGGCGCTTCGCTGCCGGTGGTCGGTAAGCACCTCGAGCCGCTTGGCGGCCTCACCGCGATGGGCATCTGGGGTGCTAGGCACGCCCCCGAATTCTTCTCCGGGATGACCAAGGGTCGCGAGCCGTCGGACGGCGAGGACGTCCGCCGCGACCGGGTGAGCGCTCAAGACGTGTCCGTCGCGGCCCTGCGGGGAATCGTGGCGGCGGCAGACCTCGAGCTGGAATGGCCCGCGGCGCTGCGGACGCCGCCGATTTGGGACGCGATGCGTCAGCGCCGCTACCTCCACCGTCGCGCGGTTCATTACGGGGACCACCCCGCGCAGGTGCTCGACGTCTGGCGCCGGAAGGATCTGCCCGCCCAGCCCGCGCCGGTGCTGATCTTCGTCCCGGGCGGCGCCTGGGTGCACGGCAAGGCGATGGGTCAGGGCTCCGCCCTGATGTCCCGGCTGGCCGAGCAGGGCTGGGTCTGCCTGGCGATCGACTACCGCGTCGCCCCGCATCACCGCTGGCCGCGGCACATCATCGACGTCAAGACCGCCATCGCGTGGGCGCGCGCCAACGTCGACAAGTTCGGCGGCGACCGCGATTTCGTCGCGGTGGCGGGTTGTTCGGCCGGCGGCCACCTGTCCGCACTGGCCGGGCTCACCCCCGACGACCCGCAGTTCCACGCGAAGCTGCCGGAAGGCGCCAACACCTCGGTGGACGCGGTGGTCGGCATCTACGGTCGCTACGACTGGGAGGACCGCTCCACTCCCGAGCGGGACCGGTTCGTCGACTTCCTGGAGCGAGTGGTGGTCAAGCGAAGGATGGCCCGTCACCCCGAGGTGTTCCGCGACGCGTCGCCGATGGCGCGCGTGCACCGAAACGCGCCGCCCTTCTTGGTGATTCACGGCAGCAAGGACAGCGTCATCCCCGTCGAGCAGGCGCGCAGCTTCGTCGACCGGATGCGAGCAGTCTCGCATTCGATGGTGGGCTACCTCGAGCTGCCCGGTGCCGGCCACGGCTATGACCTCATCGACGGGGAGCGGGCGGGCGCGGCGGCCCACGCGACTTCGCTGTTCCTCAACCAGGTTTATCGCACCAAGACAAACGCGGCCAAAGAGGTTATCTGAATCGCCGCTGCTGAGTATGGTCCCTTTATGGGTAAGGGGCAGCGGTGAAACGGCTGAGCGGGTGGGATGCGGTTCTGCTGTACAGCGAAACGCCGAACGTGCACATGCACACCATCAAAGCCGCTGTGATCGAACTCGATTCCGATCGGCATGACTTCGGCATCGACGCGTTCCGCGACGTCATCCGCGGCCGCCTGAACAAGCTCGAGCCATTCTGTTACCAGCTGGTCGAGATCCCGTTCAAGCTCCACCATCCGATGTGGCGGGAGCACTGCGAGCTCGACCTGGACTACCACATCCGCCCGTGGCGGCTGCCCGCGCCCGGCGGCCGGCGTGAGCTGGACGAGGCCATCGGGCGCATCGCCAGCACGCCGTTGGACCGCACCCGCCCGCTGTGGGAGATGTACTTCGTCGAAGGGCTGGCGAACAACCGGATCGCGGTGGTCGGCAAGATCCACCACGCGCTCGCCGACGGCGTCGCCTCGGCCAACCTGATGGCCCGCGGCATGGACCTGCAGCCCCGGCCCGAGGGCGGCCCGTACATGTGCGATCCCGCGCCCACCGCGCGGCAGCTGATGAGTTCGGCCTTCGCCGACCACCTGCGCCACGTCGGCCGGATCCCGCACACGGTGCGCTATACGGCCGAGGGCCTGGGCCGGGTGCGGCGCAGCGCGCGCAAGCTTTCACCGGAGCTGACCCGGCCGTTCGAGCCGCCGCCGACCTTCATGAACCACAAGATCACGCCCGAACGCCGGTTCGCCACCGCCACGCTGGCGCTGGCCGACGTCAAGGAGACCGGCAAGCGGCTCGGGGCGACGATCAACGACATGGTGCTGGCCATGTCGGCCGGCGCTCTGCGCACGTTGCTGTTGCGATACGACGGCAAGGCCGTACCCCTGCTGGCGTCGGTGCCGATGAGTTTCGACTTCTCGCCCGAGCGGATCTCGGGGAATCGCTTCACCGGTGTGCTGGTGGGCCTGCCGACCGATTCCGACGATCCGCTGGAGCGCGTGCGGTGCAGCCACGAGAACGCCATCGCCGCCAAGGAGAGCAACCAGCTGATGGGGCCGGAGCTGGTCAGCCGTTGGGCGGCCTACATGCCGCCCGCGCCCACCCAGGCCTTCTTCCGGTGGGCGTCCGGGCGCGACGGCCATAACAAGATCCTCAACCTGAACATCTCCAACGTTCCCGGTCCGCGCGAACGGGGCCGCGTCGGCGGGGCGCTGGTCACCGAGATCTATTCGGTGGGCCCGTTGACCGCCGGCAGCGGTCTCAACATCACCGTGTGGAGTTACGTCGACCAGCTCAACATCTCGGTGCTCTCCGACGGCGCCACGCTGAAGGACCCGCACGAGGTGACCGAGGCCGTGGTTGCAGACTTCATCGAAATACGCAGGGCAGCAGGGCTTTCCGAAGAGCTCACCGTCGTCGAAGCCGCGATGGCGCCCGCCTGACCCGCGCCGCCGGGTGAGCGACCGCGCCCACGGAAACGGGAATCTCGGGTGAGGTCAAAGGCATTTCCGCCGACCGCTACCATCTTCTCCGACAGCAGCCACCGCTACCCGAAGGAGCTGTGCGGCACCGTGAGCGAAGAAGTCAACGAACCCGAAGTCCTCGTCGAACAACGGGACCGGATCCTGATCATCACGATCAACCGGCCGAAGGCCAAGAACGCGGTCAACGCCGCGGTGGCGAACGGCCTGGCCGAGGCGGTCGACCGGCTCGACGGCGACGCGGGTCTTTCGGTGGGCATCCTGACCGGCGCCGGCGGATCGTTCTGCGCGGGCATGGACCTCAAGGCCTTCGCGCGGGGCGAACTGCCCATCGTCGAGGGTCGCGGCATGGGCTTCACCGAGCGTCCACCCGTCAAGCCGCTGATCGCGGCGGTCGAGGGCTACGCCCTGGCCGGCGGCACCGAGCTGGCGTTGGCCACCGACCTGATCGTCGCGTCCAAGGATTCGGCCTTCGGCATCCCCGAGGTCAAGCGCGGGCTGGTCGCCGGTGGCGGTGGGCTGCTGCGGCTGCCGCAGCGCATCCCGTCCGCCATCGCCATGGAGCTCGCGCTCACCGGTGACAACCTGCCGGCCGAGCGCGCCCACAAGCTGGGGCTGGTCAACGTGTTGGCCGAGCCGGGCAAGGCGCTCGACGAGGCCATCGCGCTGGCCGAGAAGATCGCCGCCAACGGGCCGCTCGCGGTGGCCGCCACCAAGCGGATAATCGTCGAGTCCCGCGGCTGGAGCCCCGAGGAGATGTTCGCCGAGCAGAACACGATCCTGGCCCCGGTGTTCGCGTCCAACGACGCCAAAGAAGGCGCGATCGCCTTCGCCGAGAAGCGCCCGCCGCGTTGGACGGGCAGCTGATTCCGGGCGGCCCGGTCTTCGACGGTATCGCGTGATCTAAACTACAGTCGGGCATGACACTTTTGGTCAGCTTTGTAACGCGTTGATACCCGAGAAAGTGCAAGCGTGAGTATTTCGTTGCTGCTGGAGATGGCCGCGTCGAGCAATCCCGATCGCACGGCGGTCGTTTCCGGCGACCTGCGGCTGACGACGCAGCAGCTCAGCGACCTCGCCGACGGCGGCGCCGCGGTGATCGCGAAATCCAGCGCCGAACACGTGGTTTACGTGGGCACCGGCGGCGCGATGCTGCCGGGGCTGATCTTTGCGGCCGCGCGCGCCGGGGTGGCGTTCACCCCGATCAACTACCGGCTGTCCGCCGACGGCATCCGGGCGCTGATCGAGCGCCTGCCGGAGCCGCTGGTGATCGTCGACAGCCGCTACCGGGACATGGTCGGCGACGCTTCGGGCCGGCTGATGACGACCGAGGAGTTCCTGGCGGCCGCGCGCGACAACGAGCCGGCCGCCGAGGTCGCATTCGCCGACCCGGACTCGGTCGCGATCGTGCTGTTCACCTCGGGCACCACGTCGCAACCCAAGGCCGTGGAACTGTCGCACAACAACCTGACCAGCTACGTGACCGGCACGGTGGAATTCGAATCGGCCGCCGAGAGCGATGCCGCGCTGATTTGCGTGCCGCCGTACCACATCGCCGGGGTGGGTGCCGCGCTGTCGAACCTGTACGCCGGGCGCAAGATGGTCTACCTGCCGAATTTCGATGCGCAGGAATGGGTTCGGCTGATCAACGCCGAGAACGTGACCACCGCGACGGTGGTGCCCACGATGCTGGACCGCATCGTTGCCGCCGTGGAGGCCGACGGCCACGAGCTGCCGTCGCTGCGCAACCTGGCCTATGGCGGGTCCAAGGTGGGGCTGCCGCTGGTCCGCCGGGCCCTCGAACTGCTGCCCGGCGTCGGCTTCGTCAACGCCTACGGCCTGACCGAGACGAGCTCGACCATCGCGGTGCTGACCCCCGACGACCACCGGGCGGCGCAGGCCGCGGCGGAGCCCAAAGTCGCCCGGCGGTTGGCGTCGGTCGGACGGCCGGTGCCCGGCATCGAGATCGAGATTCGCGACGAGGACGGCAACGTGCTCGGGCCCGGGGAGACCGGTGAATTGTTCGTCCGCGGTGAGCAGGTCTCCGGACGCTACACCGGGATCGGTTCGGTGCTCGACGAAAACGGCTGGTTCCCAACCAAAGACATCGCCATGCTCGACGAGGACGGCTACCTTTTCATCGGCGGGCGCAGCGACGACACGATCATCCGCGGCGGTGAGAACATCGCGCCCGCCGAGCTCGAAGAGGTCTTGGTCGAGCACCCGCACGTGCGGGACGTCGTCGTGGTGGGCGTGGAGGACCCGCAGTGGGGCCAGGCGATCGTCGCGGTGGTGGTCCCCCATCCCGGTGCGGATCCGGATCCCGAGGAATTGCGCGAGCATGTCCGGAAAAGCTTGCGCGGGTCGCGAACCCCGGACCGAGTAGTGTTTCGCGACGATCTGCCCACGACCCCCACCGGCAAAGTGCTTCGCCGGGAGATCATCGAGACGCTAGAAGGGCTACATGCATGATCAAGAACGGAACCCGCCTGGCCAGCCAGGTGTGTGACACGCAGGTGATCGTCGTCAGGAGCGCCGACAGCCTTGACGACTTGCGTTGTGGCGGTGCGCCGATGGTGCCGATAGGCGCCGAGCGTGCGGGGGAGTTGGATCCGGCGTTCGCCGACGGCACCGTGATGGGCAAGCGCTACGTCGACGAGACCGGTGCCGAGGTGCTGGTCACCAAGCCGGGCGCCGGGAGCCTGAGCGTCGGTGCGACCGCGCTGCAGCTCAAAGAGGTGAAGCCGCTGCCGGCCAGCGACTGAGGAGTCACTCCGCGAGTTTGTTGCGGACCACGAATTCCCTTGCCTTGATCAGGAATTCGAGCTGATCGCCGACCTGGCGCAACGGGTCGATGGTGCCGGTCGAGCGGGACAGCACGATGGCGCCTTCCAGGGCGGCGATCGACACGACCGCTAGGGAGGCCGCGCAGGGCTCGTCGAAGCCGTCGTGGGTGAACGCCCGGGTCAGCGCGGAGCACCAGCGGCCCAAGATGGCGCCGGCCTCGGTGGAGAGCTCGGCATCGTCGTCGTCCGAGCCGATGGCCGCGGCCACCACCGGGCAGCCGGCGCTGAAGCCGCCCTCGGTCAGCAGGCGCTCCCAGAACTCGACGAACTTGCCTAGCAGCACCCGGGCGCCCTGGTCGGCGGCGGCGTCGATCATCGCGGTGATGGAGTCACCGGAGTACCGCAGCGCCTCGATCAGAATTTGATTGCGGCCGTCGGGGAAGTGGTAGTAAACGGAGCCGCGCGGCGCGCCGCTGCGGGCGAGCACCGCGTCGATGGTCACTCCCGCGGCGCCTCGTTCACGCATCACCTCGGCGGCGCTGGCCAACATTTTCTTGCGCGTGCCACCGCGCTTCGTCGGGGTGAGCCCCCGCACTGTTTCGCTCGTGGTCGCCACTCTCGTGCCTCCCGTGGCCAACGTCATGCAGCGTGTGAATGCCGCAGTACCGGCCAATGCATGCTGCGCGGGCTGAAGCGGAAACTGCGGCGCTTCAGGTCGGGCATCTCGCGGGTGAATTGATAGCCGCCGATGTTCAGCTCGATGATCCACATGATTCTCTCCCGGCCTAAGCGCCGCTCATGATTATGCTGAGAAGCATATAAGACATCGGTTCAGTAAGCAAATCTATTCCCTATGTAAGCGCAGACGCACGGGAAACGTCCGTGTTCGGTGTCCGGGTCCTTAATTTACAGGAGTGTAACGGTCACGTTTCTATGCCTTATTGCATAATTTGCCGCCACATGGCCGCTGCGCCGATGACCACGGCTGATCGCCGCAGGCGGCCCCCGGCGACTGCAAAATGGCAAACGCCGAGCGTGCACCCACGGCGAGATTTCAGGTGGTGATCTCTCGCGGTGAGTGCCCGCTCGGCGCGTGGAGCGTTAGCTCTCGATCGTGTGGCCCATCGGCATGAGCACGCTCTTCTGCTGAGTGAAGTGCTCCACACCTTCGGGGCCGTTCTCGCGGCCGATGCCGGAGTTCTTGTAACCGCCGAACGGGCAGCAGGGATCGAAGGCATACCAGTTGATCGCGTAGGTCCCGGTGCGGATCTCCTCCGCGACCGCGATGCCGCGCTCGACGTCGGTGGTCCAGACGCTGCCGGCCAGGCCGTACACCGAGTCGTTGGCGATCTTGATCGCGTCCTCTTCGGTGTCGTATCCGATGATGCTCAGCACGGGCCCGAAGATCTCCTCCTGGGCGATCGTCATCTTGTTGTCGACGTCGGCGAAGACCGTGGGCTGCACGAAGAAGCCGCTGTCCAGGCCCTCGGGACGGCCGCCGCCGCACACCAGCCGCGCGCCCTCCTCGATGCCCTTGGCGATGTAGCCCTCGACCCGGGCGCGCTGCTTCTCGGAGATCAGCGAACCGATCTGGGCGGCCGGGTCCGACGGCAGGCCCACGGGCAGCGCCTGCACGAAAGCGCTTACCGCATCCACGATTTCGTCGTAGCGCGCACGCGGGGCCAGGATGCGGGTCTGGGCCACACAGGCCTGCCCGGTGTTCATGATCCCGGAGAACACCAGCATCGGGACGGCGGCGGCCAGGTCGACGTCGTCGAGGACGATGGCCGCCGACTTCCCGCCGAGCTCCAGGGTGCACGGCTTGAGCATGTCCGCGGCGCGCCGGCCGATCTCCTTGCCGACGGCCGAGCTGCCGGTGAAGGAGAAGAGGTCGACGTTCGGGTTGGAGGTCAGCGCCTGCCCGGTCTCGATCCCGCCGGGCACCACCGACAGCACGCCCTCGGGCAGCCCCGCCTCGGCGAAGGCCTCCGCCAAAGCGTTCGCGCTCAACGGGGTTTCGGCGGCCGGCTTGAGCACCACGGTGCAGCCGGCCAGCAGTGCCGGGCCCAGCTTGTTGACGGCCAGGAACAGTGGCACGTTCCACGCGACGATCGCGCCCACCACGCCGATGGGCTCGCGGTAGACGATGCTCTGCCCGTAGCCGCCGGTCCGGATCTCTTTCCACTTGACCTGGTCGACGGCGGGGCCGGCGAAGAAGTTCAGCGCCCCGATCGAGCTCATCCAGTGCATCGTTTCGACGCCCATCGGCGGCTGGCCGGTCTCGGCCGCCAGCAGCCCGGTGAACAGGTCCTTGCGCTCCTCCATCAACTTCAGCGCGTTGGCGATCACGGCCGCGCGCTCCTTGGGGGGCGTCGTGGGCCAG
Organism: uncultured Actinomycetota bacterium; assembly: GCA_963732835.1. Classification (GTDB taxonomy): domain Bacteria; phylum Actinomycetota; class Actinomycetes; order Mycobacteriales; family Mycobacteriaceae; genus Mycobacterium. The sequence goes on along the minus strand of CAVTBA010000011.1, from coordinate 287,763 downwards.
GGCCCGTTGTCGAAGGCCGCGCGGGCCGCGGCGACCGCGGCGTCGACGTCGGGGGCCGCCGCCAGCGGCACCTTGCCGACGTACTCGCCGGTGGCCGGGCAGCGCACCTCGATCACCTCGTCCGTCGACGGCTCAGTCCACTTGCCGCCGATGAAAAGCTTGTCGTATTCCGTCGTTTGGCTCTGGGGCATATGCGCCGCTCCTCCTCATCGCTCCGTCCCCCGCAAGCGGGAGGTACCCCCACTGCATCGGGGGCCGTTATGGCGCCACCCTACCCAAGCCGACGCAAAACGAGAACATGTTTCATTACCGGGGCCGCAGCACCAGCACCAGATTGCTGACCAGGAACTCCCGCAGCAGCGGCACCGACGTCATCCACCACCCCCATCGGGGGTGGTAGCGGGGGAATGCCGCCACCGCCGCCCCGGTGCTCGCGGCCCACTTCAGGCCGTCGGCCGCGGACACCGCGAACAACGACGACCCGTAGTTGTTTTTCGCCGGACGCCCGTGTTTGCGCGCGTATCGGGCGGCGGCACGCGCACCACCGAGGTAATGGCTAAGGCCCATCTCGTGCCCACCGAACGGGCCCAGCCAGACGGTGTAGGAGAGCACGGCCAGCCCGCCCGGCTTGGTCACCCGTAGCATTTCGCCGCCCAGCTGCCACGGTCGCGGCACGTGCTCGGCGACGTTGGACGACAGGCAGATGTCCACCGAGTCGTCGGCGAACGGCAGCGCCATGCCCGAGGCGCGCACGAAGTTTCCGGCACCGCTCGCCGGTGAGGGTCCCGTCCGCGTGCATCTCGCTCGGGTCGGGTTCGACGCCCAGGTAGCGGAGCCCGGCGTCGGCGAACGCGGCCGAGAAGTAACCGGGCCCGCCGCCGACGTCGAGCACGGTGCGGCCGGCCGGGGCCTCGCCGTGCGCGGCCCGCCACAGATCACTCACCATCGCTGCGGTATCCGCCGCCAGCGCGCCGTAGAACCGGGCCGGGTCCGACTGCTCGAAGCGGAACTCGGACAGCAGCCGCAGCGCGCGAGCCAGGGTCGCCCGCCGCGCGAAAACGTCGGTCACGGCCACCGGCCAACCCTACGCAGCACCGGCGCCCATCGTCGCCGGGCTGCGCTTGACCGCCCGCCTCCTTCTCGCGCCGCCCCGGCGGCGTGCATCGTCGCCGGGCTGCGCTTGACCGCCCGCCTCCTTCTCGCGCCGCCCCGCGGCGTGCATCGTCGCCGGGCTAGGCTGACCGGTGATGTCTGGTCTGCGCTCCGTGCTCCTGCTGTGCTGGCGCGATACCGGCCATCCGCAGGGCGGCGGCAGCGAAGCCTACTTGCAGCGCATCGGCGCGCAGCTGGCCGCATCCGGCATCGCCGTCACGCTGCGCACCGCCCGCTATCCCGGCGCGCCTCGCCGCGAAGTCCTCGACGGTGTGCGCATCGACCGTGCCGGCGGCCGGTACTCCGTCTACGTCTGGGCCTTGCTCGCGATGGCGGCGGCGCGACTGGGGCTCGGACCGCTGCGGCGGGTGCGGCCCGACGTGGTCGTCGACACCCAGAACGGCCTGCCGTTCCTCGCCCGGCTGGTGTACGGCCGGCGCGTGGTGGTTCTGGTGCACCACTGCCACCGCGAACAATGGCCGGTGGCCGGGCCGGTGCTGGGTCGGCTCGGCTGGTTCGTCGAGTCGACGTTGTCGCCGTGGCTGAACCGGCGCAATCAGTACGTGACGGTGTCGCTGCCGTCGGTACGCGACCTGGTGACGCTCGGGGTCGACAACGCGCGAATCGCGGTGGTGCGCAACGGCCTCGACGAGGCCCCGGCGCGATCGCTGTCCGGCCCGCGCGCCGCCGCGCCACGGGTGGTGGTGCTGTCGCGGCTGGTGCCGCACAAGCAGATCGAAGACGCCCTGGAAGCCGTCGCGCAGCTGCGGCCGCGCATGCCCGGCCTGCACCTCGACATCGTCGGTGACGGCTGGTGGCGGCACCGGCTCGTCAACCACGTCCATCGGCTTGGCATCTCCGACGCGGTGACGTTCCACGGTCACGTCGACGACCTGACCAAACACCATGTCCTGCAAAGCTCGTGGGTGCAGTTGTTGCCCTCGCGCAAGGAGGGGTGGGGACTCGCGGTCGTCGAGGCGGCCCAGCACCGGGTGCCGACCATCGGCTACCGATCCTCGGGCGGCCTGTCGGATTCGATCGTCGACGAGGTGACCGGGATCTTGGTGGACACCCACGCCGAGCTGGTGGATCGTCTCGAGGAGTTGCTGTCCGACCCGGTGCTACGCGACCAGCTCGGCGCCAAGGCGCACACCCGAAGCGGTGAATTCTCTTGGCGGCAAAGCGCCGACGCCATGCGCACGGTCCTTCGAGGCCGTGCGAACCGGCCACCCGGTCAGCGGCCTAGTCAGCGGCCGGGGCTGACCGCGAGCGCCACGCGCTGACCAACGCGCCGGCGCCGCCCACGATCAGCGCCGCCAGCCACGCCAGATGCGCGATCAGCGTCGCCGTGCGGGTCCCGGCGGACACCCCGGCGGTGTCGCCGCCGATGCGATAGAGCGCGATGTCGTCGTCGCGGTAGACCGGCGTCAGCGCGCCGACGGTGCGGGCGGACGCTCCCATGTCGCCGGCGGTGTCCGACTCCACGACCAGCCAGCCCACACCGGCCGGGGCCAGGGCGGACGGATCGGGCCCGGCCAGCAGCAACTGCTGCACGGCGCGGGCGTGATTGCCCTCGCCGGGGATGACGGTCCCCGAGATGACCAGGTCGCCCGTGCTCAGCACGTCGGCGCGCACCCAGCGGGGCAACGGATCCAATACCGGCGCGCGACCCGACCAGGAGTAGAGCCGCATGGTGCCGGCCGGCAACACCGCCACCGCCCCGGGTCGCCCGTTGATCGCGGCGGCCACCGCCGCCCACCCGCGCGGGTACTGCACCGGCGACACCTGGCCCCACACCCCCCAGGCCAGGTCGGGCAGGGCGAAGATCAGCGCGAGGCAGCAGACCGGCGCCGCCGCCACATCTGCCGGCGGCGGCACCCACCTTCGCAGCGTCACCATCGCGCCCGCGCCCGCCAGCGTGTAGCCCGGCACCGCCAGCGCCACCCACTTCTGCCCGTCACGCAGCACGCCGAAGCCGGGCGCGGCGTCCACCAACGCGCCCAGCAGGTGCAGACCCGGGCCGGTCGCCAGCGCGGCCGGCACCAGCACGGCCGCCACCGCCAACGCCAGCAGCGGTCGCGCCGCCGCGCGGCGCACCACCGTCGGCAACCCGGCCGCCACCACACCCAGCAGCACCACGGCCGACGCCACCGCGAACAGCGTGGTGCGCGAAATCGGCACGGCCTCGCCGTTCCAGATCCCGCCAAGGCTGGCCAGGCTGACGAGCGTTCCCAGACCCGGCTCGGCGCGCGGCGCGAACGCGGCGACCCCCAGCGTGTTCGCCGCCATGTGGGAGGTCAACGACGCGCCCAGGGCCGACGCGGTCAGCCAGGGCAGCGCCGCCACCAGCGCGGCGCCCAGCGTCACCGCGGCGCACCGCCAGCGCGGCCGGACCCCCGGGCCTGCACCGGGACAGCCACGCAAACGAGCCCCACCGTCGCGGCGAGCAGCAGACCGGTCGGCGTCAAACCGGCCAGCGCGATCCAGAAGGCCAACCCGAAGAACGAGCCGGAGGCCGTCCGCAGCCTCAGCATCGCCGTCGAAACCCAGGGCAGACAGCCGTAGCCGACCAGCAGGCTCCAGTGGCCCTGCAGCAGCCGCTCGGCGACGTAGGGATTCCAGATCGCCAGCGTGGTGGCGACGAACTGGCCGGCCACGCCCGCGTCGGGCAGCGCCGTCGCGACCAGCCGGGCCGCGCCCCATCCCGCGAGCCAGAGCCCCAGGACGAGCAGCGCCTTCACCACGACGCCGCCGTCAATCACCTGCGAGGCCAGCGCCACCGCGAAGTCTTGCGGTGTCGCCCGAGGCGCCGACGTCAACCCCAGCGCGGTATCGGACACATACGAGCGCGGCGTCGACACGGCGTCGCGCAGCAGCAGGTAACCGGGCTTGAGCAGCGGCCCGACCACCAGCAGCGCCAAGACCAACGCGTACCCGGGCCGGGTCCAGCGCACGCGGCGGGCTATTCCCGTTCGGGTGGACTGGTGGGCTCGGGCGGCCCCGCGATTCGGGTGGCTCATCGGCGCCCAGGGTGGGCGCGTCCGCGCCGGGATCCTCGCGCGACGTGGGGCGCTGCGTGGGCAGCTTCTCGGTCTCGGCCTCGGCGCCGGGCACCGGCTCCTCGAGCCCGCTGCGGCCGAAGAAGTCCTGGTCACCCCGGTCCAGGCCGGGATCGGTCAATGCGCTCTCGGTCCGCAGGCTGAACGAGGCGAGCAGGCCGCCGCCGACCAGTGCGATCAAACCGACCGCGGTGAACGTGATCGGCAGCACCCGCGACCACAGTGACAGCCGGTCGCGCTCGTCGCGGGCGGCATTGACCTGCGATTCGACGGTGTCTTGGTTGGAGGTGACCTTGTAGTCGGCCAGCGTCAGCTCCGGCTTGAGCGGATCGCGGGCGAAGTAGTGGTTGGCGTGCTCGGTCTCCTTGACGATGGTGCCCGACACCGGGTCCACCCAGAAGGTCCGCTGCGCCGCGTAGTAGCGGGTCATGGTGATCTGCTCGGCCGGGTCGCCGCCTTGCAAGCCCCACATCGCCGCGGAGGTGGTGACCTTGCCGTCCTCGTTGCCGGCGTACAGCGACGGGTACGCCACGGGAGCCACCAGCTTGCCGTCGGCGTTGTAGCCGATGTTCTGGGTGAACTTGTACGTCGTGCAGACCGTTGACGTCTTCTTGGCTGTCGTAGTTGACGTCGAACGGCTTCTGCGCGATCGGATCGAAGTAGGGGTACGTCTTCTTCTCGGTGTGGAACGGGAACCGGTAGGCCAGGCCGTCGTGCCGCAGCGGCATCGCGGTGGGCGGGTTGTCGTCGCCGAAGGCGCGCGGCTTCTGGACCGAGCCGCCGGTGTGGGTGTCGTCGGAGACGGCCATCGCCGTCTTGCGGTTGAGCGTGACGGTGTCGACGATCGCCAGCAGCAGGCCGCTGTCCTTCTGCTTGTCGGTGCGCCGCACGGAGGTTCCGACCTGCAGCGTGACCACGTCGGCGTTGGCGGGCGACTCGACGCTGACCTGCTGCTGGGACACCAGCGGCACGTTCTGGTTGACGACCACGTGATCAGTCGACAAGGACGCGGAGTCGAGCGCGGTTCCGGTGCCGTCGCTGATCAGCGTGGTGTCGATGTCGAGCGGGACCTTGGTGATCCTGCTGGTGGTGTATGTCGACAACAGCAGCGCGGCGATCAGCAGGGCGGCCCCGAGTCCGATGATCCCGCATGCGGCGAACCGCAACATGACTGCTCGGTTCACGTTGCTGTGCCCTCCTAGTGCTCTCTCGCGCCGTCAGCCGCGACCCGCCCCGACCTGAGCAAGCACCGAGGCAAACCCGTTCGACACTAACAGCAGAACGTAAGGCCCCGGCTTACGAACCTGTTGCCATGCCGCGCGGGTCCTTCGGGTGTACCCATTCGGTCTCCCAACGCATCAGATGCAAACTGTGGGGGTGACGGATGGCCAGCAGGCGGGCGGGATTCGCAGCTTCCTGCCCGCCGTGGAGGGGATGCGCGCCTGCGCGGCCATGGGCGTGGTCGTCACGCACGTCGCTTTCCAGACCGGGCACTCCAGCGGTGTCAGCGGCCGGCTCTTCGGCCGCTTCGATCTCGCCGTCGCGGTGTTCTTCGCGCTGTCGGGTTTTCTGTTGTGGCGCGGACACGCCGCGGCGGCGCGCGGCCTGGGAGCGCGGCCCCGCACCGGCCACTATTTGCGGTCCCGGGTGGTGCGCATCATGCCCGCCTATGTGGTGGCGGTCGTCGTGATCCTGTCGCTGCTGCCCGACGCGGATCACGCCAGCCCGACGGTGTGGTTGGCCAACCTGACCCTCACCCAGATCTATGTGCCGCTCACCCTGACCGGCGGGCTGACCCAGATGTGGAGTCTTTCGGTCGAGGTCAGCTTCTATCTGGCCCTGCCGATTCTGGCGTTGTTGGCCCGGCGCCTGCCGGTCGGCGCGCGGGTGCCGGTGATCGCCGCGCTGGCCGCGCTGAGCTGGGCATGGGGCTGGGTGCCCATCCATTCCGGAGCCGGCACCAATCCGCTCAACTGGCCGCCGGCGTTCTTCTCCTGGTTCGCCGCGGGCATGCTGCTGGCGGAATGGGTCCACAGCCCGATCGGCCTGCCACATCGGTGGGCGCGGCGCCGCGTCGTGATGGCCGTCGTCGCCGTGCTCGCCTACCTGCTGGCGGCCTCCCCGCTGGCGGGCCCGGAGGGCCTGATTCCCGGCACCGCCACCCAGTTCGCGGTGAAGACGGCGGCGGGCTCACTGGTGGCGTTCGCATTGGTCGCCCCCTTGGTGCTGGACCGCACCGACACCCCGCACCGGCTGCTGGGCAGCGCCGGCATGGTGACGTTGGGGCGGTGGTCCTACGGCCTGTTCGTGTGGCACCTGGCCGCGCTGGCCATGGTGTTCCCGGTGCTCGGGACGTTCGCGTTCACTGGCCGGATGCCCGCGGTGCTGGTGCTGACGCTGATCTTCGGGTGGGCGATCGCCGCGGTCAGCTACGGGCTGGTCGAGTCGCCCTGCCGGGAAGCGTTGCGGCGCTGGGAGAAACGGAGAAGCCAGGCGAAACCCGCGACGTCGTAGACGCCGAGGCGGACGCGATCGCGCCCTAGCCGGTGCGGTCCATCCACTCTTCCAACGTGTGCGCGGACGGCAGGCAGATGGCCCGCTCGATCTTCCCGAACAGATCGGCCCCGTACTCCACGGTGGATCGAACGAGGTTGCCCAGCGCCTCGATGTGGATGCCGTCGGTCAGCAGATAAGCGTTCTCGCCGACCACGCTGACGTGGCCAGGCCGGGCGGTCTCGCGCACAAACGCCTTGGGCCAATGGGTTTCGCGATTCCAGTCGTTCACCAGTTCCATCAGCTCCGTGCTCAACGGTTCGATCTGCATAGCCCCTCTTTTGGACAGCCGGTCATCGATTCGCCTCATCATGGGGCGCTGGGCTTGGAAGATTCTTGGTGCGAGCAGTCGCGCTTCAGGCGGGCTCCGCGGCCCGCAGGCGCGCGATGATCTCGGCGCGGACCGCCGACCGCCGGGCCTTGCCGGCGTCGTCGCGCAGCGGAGCGTCGACGAATTCGATGAAGTCCGGGGCGGGCGGCACCTTGTACCCCGCGAGGCGTTCGCGCAGGAATTCCTGCACGCCCGGCGGCGTCCAGCGTGGCACCGTCGGCCGTGTGCACCAGCGCGTAGGGCACCTGACCCAGGTCGCCGGCGTTCGGGTCGGGCACGCCGACGACGAGGCAGGACAGCACGTCCGGGTGCGCCGACAACGCGTTCTCGATCTCGGCGGGGTACACGTTGCGGCCGCCGACGGTGAACATGTCGACCCGGCGGTCGGACAGGTACAGGAACCCGTCGGCGTCGAAATGGCCCAGATCGCCGAGCGAATCCCAGCCGTCGCGGCTCTTGGCCGTCGCGCCGACGTAGCGGTAGGTGGGCGCACTGCCGGGTCCGGGCCGCATGTAGATTTCGCCGACCACGCCGGGCGGGCACGGATTGCCGTCGTCGTCGAGCACCTTCATCTCCCCGGCGACCACCACGCCGACCGAGCCGCGATGGGTCAGCCACTGATCGCCGGAGATGAAGGTGAGCGCCTGTAATTCGGTGCCGCCGTAGAGTTCCCAGACCACTCTCCGGTCGCCAGCAGGTCGATCCAGGCCTGCTTGATGGCCGGCGGGCACGGCGCCCCCATATGCCAGAACCGCCGGATCGACGACAGGTCGTAGGAGCCGGGGTCGGCGCGGTAGACGGGCAGCGTCCGCTGCATGATCGTCGGCACCGTCGTCAGGAACGTGACGCGGTGATCGGTGATCAGCCGCAGGAATTGCCGCGGGTCGAACCGGCTCATCAAGACCAGGTGGTGGCGCATCAGCAGCGCGAGTCGTCGCGGTGGTGAAGCCGGTGTTGTGGGTCAGCGGGATCGGCACCAGGGTGGTGTCGCCGTCCTGCGCGCCCAGGGGATAGCCGATGGCGGCCGGTATCCGGCTGTCGCCGCCGGATTCGATGAGCTTGGGCCGGCCGGTGCTGCCGCCGGAGCCCATCGCCTTCCACACCGGTGACACCGCTTCCGGCAACGCCGCGTCGGAGCAACCCGGACCCGGCGTGAAACCGGCCGGGACACTTGGTATTTGGGGGTGCCCGCGGCCCACCAGCAGGGCGGGTGGGCGCAGGTCCAGCAGGCCGGCCAATTCCGCGTCCGGCAGCAGCGCCGACAGCGGCTGGGGCACCGCGCCCAGCTTCCAGCACGCCACCGCCGCCTGGATCCACTCGATCGAGTTGGGCAGCACCATGGTCACGTAGTCGCCTACGCCGACCCCACGGTCGGCGTAGGCGCGGGCCAACCGGTTCGTCGAGGCGTCGAGCTCGGCTCGGGTGAGGGTCAACCCGTCGCAGGTGACGGCCGGCTCGTCGGGAGCGACCTCGGCGAGTGCGGAAATCTGGGTGCCGATCGGCGGGATCGGCTCACTCATATGCGCCCTGCCGCTCGAAGATGCGGCGGGGGTTGTCGACGAGCATGGTGCGCAGTTGGTCGTCGGTGACGCCGCGCTCCTTGAGGGCGGGGATGACGTCGTTGTGGATGTGCAGGTAGTGCCAGTTGGGCGCCATCTGTGGCACGAGCTCTTCGGGCAGCGCGTCGAAGTAACAGTTGGCGTCGTGGGACAGCACCATCTTGTCGGCGTGCCCGCGTTCGCACATCTGCGCCACGATCTTGACCCGCTCTTCGAAGGGTGAGATCACGTCGAGGCCGAACCGGTCCATCCCGAGATACGACCCCGCGGCGATGAGTTCTTCGAGGTAGCCGATGTCGGTGCTGTCGCCGGAGTGGCCGATGACGACCCGGGTCAGGTCGACGCCTTCGGATTCGAAGATGCGTTGCTGCTCGAGGCCGCGCCGCAGGCCGGCGTGGGTGTGCGTCGAGATCGGCACCCCGGTGCGCTTGTGCGCCTGGGCGACGGCGCGCAGCACCCGCTCGACGCCCGGGGTCACGCCGGGCTCGTCTGTCGCGCACTTGAGGATGCCGGCCTTGATGCCGGTGTCGGCGATGCCCTGCTCGATGTCGCGGACGAACATGTCGGTCATGATCTCCGGGCCGCCCAGCAACCCGCCGGGGCCCTCGTAGTGGAACCGGAACGGGATGTCGTTGTAAGTGTAAAGCCCGGTCGCCACAACGATATTCAGCTCGGTCTCGGCGGCCACCCTGGCGATGCGCGGGATGTAGCGGCCCAGCCCGATCACGGTGAGGTCGACGATGGTGTCCACGCCGCGGGACTTCAACTCGTTGAGGCGGGCGATCGCGTCGGCCACCCGTTTATCCTCGTCGCCCCAGGCGTCCGGATAGTTGAGCGCGATCTCGGTGGTCATGATGAACACGTGCTCGTGCATGAGCGTCACGCCGAGGTCGGCGGTATCGATGGGGCCGCGGGCGGTATTGAGTTCTGACACGTGACTGATGCTAGGTCGACTCGGCGGTCGGACAACAGTGCCGATTTGTTCCGGTGCGCCCCGACGGCCGCGTCAGTGCAGTACCGTCACCCTCGTCCTAACCGGAACCCGTGGGAGTCGCGTCATGTTGCTCAACCCCAACCACTTGCAACGCCGGTACCCAGACCGTCGCTCGGGCGAAATGATGGCCGCGACGGTGGACTTCTTCGAATCGCGCGGGAAGGCGCGACTGAAGTCCGACGATCACGAACGGGTTTGGTACTCCGACTTTTTGAACCACATCGGGCGCGAGCGCATCTTCGCCTCCCTGCTGACGCCCGCTGAGTACGGCGCCGACGATTGTCGATGGGACACCTACCGGATCAGCGAGTTCGCCGAGATCGTGGGCTTCTACGGGCTCAGCTACTGGTATCCCTTCCAGGTCACCGCGCTGGGCCTGGGCCCGATCTGGATGAGCGCCAACGAGGACGCCAAACGCAAGGCCGCCGCGCAGCTGGAGGCCGGCGAGGTGTTCGCCTTCGGATTGTCCGAGCAGACCCACGGCGCCGACGTCTACCAGACCGACATGATCCTGACGCCGTCGGAAGATGGCTGGACCGCGAGCGGCGAGAAGTACTACATCGGCAACGCCAACGTGGCACGGATGGTCTCCACCTTCGGCAAGATCGCCGGCTCTGACGAGTACGTGTTCTTCGCCGCCGACTCCCAGCACGATCGGTACGACCTCATCAAGAACGTGGTGAACTCGCAGAACTTCGTCGCCAACTACGCGCTGCGCGACTACCCGGTCACCGAGGCGGACATCCTGCATCGCGGTCCCGGGGCCTTCCATGCCGCCCTCAACACCGTCAACGTCTGCAAGTACAACCTGGGCTGGGGCGCGGTCGGGATGTGCACCCACGCCATGTACGAGGCGGTCACCCACGCCTCCAACCGCGTCCTGTACGGGACCGTCGTCACCGACTTCAGCCACGTTCGGCGGCTGCTCACCGACGCCTATCTGCGGCTGGCCGCGATGAGGCTGGTCGCCACCCGCGCCTGTGACTACATGCGCAGCGCGTCGGCGGACGACCGGCGCTACCTGCTGTACAGCCCGCTCACCAAGGCCAAAGTCACCAGCGAAGGGGAGCGGGTCATCGTCGCCCTGTGGGACGTCATCGCCGCCAAGGGGGTGGAGAAGGACACCTTCTTCGAGGCCGTCACTCGCGAAATCGGTTTGCTGCCAAGGCTCGAGGGCACAGTGCACATCAACATCGGGCTGCTCGCCAAGTTCATGCCCAACTTCCTGTTCGCCCCCAACAGTGAACTGCCGATAATCGGTCGCCGTGACGACGCGGCCGACGACGCGTTCCTGTTCGCCCAGGGGCCGACCGGGGGCCTGGGCAAGGTGCGCTTCCACGACTGGCGCGCGCCGTTCGAGGCCTTCGGGCACCTGCCCAACGTCGCGTTGCTGCGCAAGCAGATCGACGTGCTCGCCGACATGCTGGCCGGCGCGACCCCCGATGCCGCGCAGCAGAAGGACGTCGACTTCGCCTTCGCCGTGGGGCAGTTGTTCGCGACCGTGCCCTATGCGCAGCTCATCCTCGAGGAGGCCCTGCTGTCTGACCTGGACGAGACGTTGATCGACGAGATCTTCGCCGTGCTGGTCCGGGACTTCAACGGCTACGCCGTCGAGCTGAGCGACAAGCCGGCGACATCCGACGAGCAGGCCCGTTTCGCGACGCGGATGATCCGCCGCCCGGTCCACGACCCCACCCGCTACGCCCAGATCTGGAAGGAACACATCCTTCCCCTCAACGGCGCGTACCAGATGCGCCCGTAAAAATGTGCCGGCGCCGGCGGCCGCCGAGCTAGATTTGTGTCGTGCCACCGCGTGGGACCTATACGGCGTACAGCATCGGTTGTGCGCTGACGTGGGCCGTCATTTTGACCGTTGTCGCGGCCATGTACCCCGACCGTCTGCGTACCTTCCTTCTGGTGGGCGGCGGCTGGCTGATCGGATGGATCTCGGCGACGGTCGCCAGGTCGGTGTATCCGCCACCGAAACGCAGACGGCCGAGTAGCTAGCTTCGTCCGGCCGTCACCCGATTTTGGGATCGGTAATCGCGCAAGCCCTTGACTGTGACGCAGCTCACCGTAATATGACCAGTGGTCATCGACGCTAGGAGGCCGCATTGCCAACGGTGACTTGGGCGCGGGTCGACCCCGCTCGCCGCGCCGCCATCATCGAAGCCGCGGAACAGGAGTTCGGGGCGCACGGGTTCTCCCGCGGCAGCCTCAACGTCATCGCGCGGCGTGCCGGCGTCGCCAAGGGCAGCCTGTTCCAGTACTTCGCGGACAAGCGCGATCTGTACGCGTTCATCGCCGACATCGGCAGCCAGCGAGTGCGTGCCTACATGGAGGACCGCATCCGCGACCTGGACCCGAGCCGGCCGTTCTTCGACTTTCTGACCGACTGGCTCGACGCGTGGGTGGCCTACTTCGCCGATCACCCGCATGAACGGGCGCTGCACGCCGCGGCGACTCTTGAGGTCGACACCGAAGCCCGCGTCAGCGTGCGCAGCGTCATCCACCGCCACTACCTGGAGGTGATGCGGCCGCTCGTCCGCGACGCGAAGGTGCGCGGCGACCTGCGCGCCGATTCGGACACCGACGCGCTGTTGTCGTTGCTGCTGTTGATCTTTCCGCACCTGGCGCTCGCGCCCTACATGCGCGGTTTGGATCCGATTCTCGGGCTCGACGAACCCACCCCGGAACAGCCGGCGCTGGCCGTGCGCCGGCTCGTCGCGGTGCTGGCGGCCGCCTTCGCGGCGGCACCGCACCAGCCCGTCCACGAAGCCCCACAACAATCCGAGGAGATCACATGACACGCACACATTCGGGCTCGATGGTTAGGGGCGGCCTCAACTGGGACAGCTTGCCGTTGCGGCTGTTCGCCGGCGGCAACGCGAAGTTCTGGGATCCGGCCGACATCGACTTCTCCCGCGACCGGGCGGACTGGGAGAAGCTGACCGACGACGAACGCCATTACGCCACCCGGCTGTGTGCCGAGTTCATCGCCGGTGAGGAGGCGGTCACCGAGGACATTCAGCCGTTCATGTCGGCGATGCGGGTGGAGGGCCGACTGGGCGACGAAATGTACCTGACCCAGTTCGCCTTCGAGGAAGCAAAGCACGTGCAGGTGTTCCGCATGTGGCTCGACGCCGTCGGCGTCACCGACGACCTGCACGAGTACCTCGACGACATCCCCACGTACCGCACGATCTTCTACGAGGAGCTACCCGACTGTCTTAACGCCTTGTCGGTTGACCCCTCGCCGGCCTCCCAGGTCCGGGCGTCGGTCACCTACAACCACATGGTCGAAGGCATGTTGGCGCTGACCGGCTACTTCGGCTGGCACAAGATCTGCGTGGAACGCGGCATCCTGCCCGGCATGCAGGAGCTGGTCCGACGCATCGGTGACGACGAGCGGCGCCACATGGCGTGGGGCACCTTCACCTGTCGGCGCCACGTCGCCGCCGACGACGCCAACTGGGGCGTGTTCGAAACGCGCATGAACGAGCTCATGCCGCTCGGGCTGCGCCTCATCGAGGAGGGCTTCTCCCTTTACGACCCGATGCCCTTCGGTCTTTCGGTGGACGAGTTCATGCAGTACGCCGCCGACAAGGGCATGCGGCGGCTCGGCACGATCAGCAGCGCCCGCGGGCGGCCGGTCGGCGAGATCGACCTCGACTACTCGCCGGTGCAGCTGGAGGACACGTTCGCTGACGAGGACGAGAAGGTGCTGGCGGGCGCGTCCGCCTAGCCGACCCAGACGGTCTTGGCGTTGGTGAAGGCGCGGATGCCGAGGCCCGCGAGTTCGCGGCCGTAGCCGGACCGCTTGACGCCGCCAAAGCCCAGCTCCGGGTGGGACACCGTCATCCCGTTGATGAAGACCTGGCCGGCCTCGATGTCGTCGATGAAGCGCTGCTGCTCGGCCTCGTCGTTGGTCCAGGCGTTGGACCCCAACCCGAAGGTGGTGGCGTTGGCGATCTCGATGGCCTCATCGATGCCTTCGGCTCGGTACATGGACGCGACCGGGCCGAAGATCTCCTCGGTGTAGAGCGCCATGTCCTTGGTGATGTCGGTGACCACCGTCGGCGGGTAGAACCAGCCCGGCCCGTCGAGCGGCTTGCCGCCCGTGCGCAGCTTCGCGCCCGCCGCGACGGCGTCGTCGACCTGCTTGGCGATCTCGTCGCGCCCGGACTCGGTGGCCAGCGGGCCCACGTCGGTGTCGGGGTCGGTCGGGTCGCCGACCTTGAGCGCAGCCATCCGCTCGGTGAACTTGTCGACGAAGGCGTCGTAGATGTCGGTGTGGACGATGAATCGCTTGGCGGCGATGCAGGACTGGCCGTTGTTCTGCACCCGCGCGGTGACCGCGGTCTTGACGGCCTCATCGAGGTCCGCGGACGGCATCACGATGAACGGGTCGCTGCCGCCGAGCTCGAGCACGGTGGGTTTGATCTCGTCGCCGGCGATGGCGGCGACCGACTGGCCGGCCGGCTCGCTGCCGGTGAGGGTGGCCGCCGCGACGCGGGGATCGCGCAGGATGCGCTCCACGGCGCTGGACGACACGAGCAGCGTCTGGAAGCAGCCCTCCGGGAACCCGCCGCGCGCGATGACGTCGGCCAGGTACAACGCGCTCTGCGGCACGTTGGACGCGTGCTTGAGGATGCCGACGTTGCCGGCCATCAGCGCCGGCGCGGCGAACCGGACGGCCTGCCAGAGCGGGAAGTTCCACGGCATCACCGCCAGCACCACGCCCAGCGGCTGGTAGCGGACGTACGCCTTGGCGGCGCCGACCTTGGCCGCGTCGGCCGGCTCGTCGGCCAGCAGCTTCTCGGCGTTCTCGGCGTAGTAACGAAAACCCTTGGCGCACTTGAGTGTCTCGGCCTTCGCCGATGCCAGCGTCTTGCCCATCTCCTGGGTCATCATCGCGGCGACGTCGTCGGCTTCCTTCTCCAACAGATCGGCGGTCGCGTTTGCCCACTGCGCGCGCTGGGCAAAGGTGGTGTTATGGCGGTAGTCCTGGAACCGGGCGTACGCGCGGGCGATGGCCGCGTCGACTTCCTCGTCGGTGGCCGGGGTGAAGGTTTTTACGGTCTCGCCGGTAGCCGGGTTGATCGTGGCGATGGGCACGCTGGCTCTCCTTGATTGGCGTCGCTCGGGGTGCTGATTAAAACGTCCAACAACTAGCCTGCCACTAACGTTCCCTCAAGGGAGGTCCCGGATGAGTAAAGCCGCCGAGCTGATGGTCAAGTGCCTGGAAAACGAGGGCGTGTCCGTGGTCTTCGGCCTGCCGGGGGAGGAGAACATCCGCTTCGTGCAGGCGTTGGCCTCGTCGAGCATCCGCTACGTGCTCACCCGGCACGAGCAGGGCGCGGCCTTCATGGCCGAGATGTACGGACGGGTCACCGGGCGGGCGGCGGTGGTGTCGAGCACCCTGGGGCCGGGTGCGATCAACATGCAACTCGGCGTGGCCGACGCGACCACGAACAGCACACCGATGGTCGCCATCTCCGCGCAGGTGGGTCAGGACCGGGAGTTCAAGGAGTCCCACCAGTACGTCGACCTGGTGTCGATGTTCGCGCCGATCACCCGGTGGGCCGCCGGGGTCCCCACCGCGCGCGCCATACCGGAGATGTTCCGCAAGGCGTTCAAGGTCGCCGAGACCGAACGCCCGGCGGCGGTCTACCTGGCGGTGCCCGAGCATATCGATGCCGACGAGACCGACTATGACCTGACGCCGTTGCCGCGCAACGTGGTTCGTCCCGATGCGCCCGCCCCCGGTCAGGTGGAGCGCGCGGTCGACATCCTGCGCAAGGCCAAGCGACCGGTGGTGCTGGCCGGGCACGGCGCCGCCCGCGGCAACGCCACCGCGGCCCTGGTCCGGTTCTCCGACGAATTCGGCATCCCGGTGGCCAACACCTTCCACGGCAAGGGCGTGATGCCCGACGACCATCCCAACAGCATCGGGACCCTCGGGTTCATGCGGCACGACTACGTGAACTTCGGTTTCGACAACGCCGACGTGGTGATCACGGTCGGGTACGAGCTGCAGGAGTTCGATCCCGTCCGGATCAACCCGCAGGCCGACAAGAAGATCATCCACATCCACCGCTTCCCGGCCGAGGTCGATGCGCACTATTCGGTGGACGTCGGGATCATCGGAGACATCAGCGCCTCGCTCGACGCGTTGACGGACGCGCTGGACGGCCACGCCTACGAGGCCGATCCGGAGGTTCCCGGTCACGGCCTGCTGGCCGAGGAATTTGCTCGCGGGCAACAGGATTCGCGCTACCCGCTGGCCCCGGCGCGGGTGGTGGCCGATACCCGTGCGGTGCTGGGCCGCAGCGACGTCGTCCTGGTCGACACCGGTGCCACCAAGATGTGGATGGCGCGGCTCTACCCGACGTACGAGTGCAACACCTGCCTGGTATCAAACGGCTTGTCCACCATGGGGTTTGCGTTGCCCGGCGCGCTCGGCGTCAAGCTGGCGCGGCCCGAGTCGAAGGTGCTGGCCGTCGTCGGCGACGGAGCGTTCCTGATGAACTCGCAGGAAATCGAGACCGCCGTCCGCGAGCGGATACCGCTGGTCGTGCTGATCTGGGAGGACGGCGGTTACGGCCTGATCGAGTGGAAAATGGACCTCGAACTCGGCGCGCACTACTACGTGAAGTTCTCCAACCCCGATGTGGTGAAGTATGCGGAAAGCTTCGGCGCCAAGGGGTATCGGATCAACAGCGCCGAGGAACTTCTGCCGACGCTGCGGACCGCTCTCGACGACGACGGTGTCTCGGTGATCTCCTGCCCGGTCGACTACTCGGAGAACTTGCGGTTGACCGACCGGCTCGGCGAGTTGGACGAGACGCTGTAGCTTAGGGACACATCCAGGCAAGGGGCGGGCAGACGCCGGTGTTCGGCGGCAGCCGCAGCCCCGGCGGCTGTCCTGGGACGATCAGCGCGGGCAGACCGGAGTCGGGCGCGAAATAATAGGTGTGGCAGACGTTCATGTCCCAGTCCGGCATCCGCCGCATTTGGCCCACGTTCGGGCACCACATCTGGCTGCAGATGTGTGAGGTGTAGCAGCCTGGGGGCCCCTCGGGCGGGGCGCATTCCGGCGGCTGGTTAGCGCCGTTGTTCGTGGAGCAGACGGCGTGGGCGGTGCCTGCACCGAGCATCAGATCCGCCGTCCACAGGACGCCGGAGAGCGCCACCGCCGCTGCCGCCCCCACGATTGCTGGTTTCATGCCCGGTTCCTTCGTTGCGGTTGCCGTCGCGTCACAATCATCACTCCGATGGCCCCGTCGAAACTGCAAATCTCGAAATCTTGTGCGCGAGTGTGCATCTATGGCGATTTCGGACGCTTTCTTGTCGGTGGGGGTGGCTAGTTTGGGGGTATGAGTCCAAGTGGTCATGACGAGGCGGTCGGGGTGTTCGACGCGCTGGATGCAGACTTGGACCGCGCGTGTGAGTTGTCGTTCGACGCGTCGAACACCCAGCAATGCCTGGAGTTGCTGGACCGCTGTGAGCGGGTGCGCCGGCGGATCGCGGCGGTGGAGCATCCGCTGATCAACTCCCTGGGCCGCCAAGCCACTGCCGAGGAATTGGGCGGCAAGCTGTCGCATGCGATCGCCGAGGCAACGTTGATCAGCCGCGCCGAGGCATCACGGCGGGTCAACGAGGCCATCGACCTGGGTCCCCGCCACGGGCTCACCGGTGAACCGATGTCACCGATCCTGCCCGCCACCGCCGCCGCCCAACGCGCCGGCACGCTGGGCGGCGGGCAGGTCGCGGTGATCCGCCGGTTCTTCCACCGGTTGCCCGGCTGGGTCGACGCCGCCACGCGTGAGGCCGTCGAGGCCGACCTCGCCACCCACGCAACGCACTACCGCCCGGAACAACTCGCCGAGCTCGCCGACCACCTCGCCGACTGCCTCAACCCCGACGGCACCTACACCGACGACGACCGCGCCCGCCGCCGCGGACTCACGCTGGGCAAACAGGGCCCCGACGGCATGTCGGAGCTACGCGCCATGCTGACCCCCGAGGCCCGCGCCACCGTGGAGGCGGTGTTGGCCAAGCTGGCCGCCCCCGGCATGTGCAACCCGCTCGACGACATGCCGTGCGTGGACGGCGCAGCCAGCCAAGACGCCATCGACCGCGACGCCCGCAGCGCCGCGCAACGCAACCACGACGGCCTGCTCGCCGGTCTGCGAGCGCTGCTGGCCTCGGGGAAGCTGGGCCGGCACAACGGTTTACCCGCCTCGATCATCGTCACCACCACCCTCAGCGACCTAGAAGCGGCGGCCGGTAAAGGACTCACCGGCGGGGGCACCACCCTGCCGATGAGCGACGTGATCCGCCTGGCCCGCCACGCCCACCACTATTTGGCCGTGTTCGACAGGGCCAAACCCCTGGCGCTGTATCACACCAAACGACTCGCCTCACCCGGTCAGCGAATTGTGCTGTACGCGAAGGACCGTGGCTGCTCGGCCCCGGGCTGCACCGTGCCCGGCTATCTCTCCGAGGTCCATCACGTCACCGACTACTCCCGATGCCGGCGCACCGACGTCGACGGCCTGACCTTCGCCTGCGGACCACACCACCGCATGCTCAAACCCGGCGGCTGGACCACCCGCAAAAACGCCAAGGGTGACACTGAATGGATACCGCCACCCCACCTAGACCGCGGCCAACCCCGTGCCAACACCTTCCACCACCCCGAAAAACTACTACGCGACGGCGACGGCGACGGCGACGGCGGGGACGACGACGATGACGACGCCGCATAGCTCAGCCGCGCTGTGACGTCGCCGCCGGCAGCGCCATCGGCCGGACGTACCCGCCGATCAGCGTCCGATGCCACCACGCTCGCTCGCGGCGCAGCTCGGCGGGCGTCGTGAAGCGATACTCGTAGAGTTGCGCGCGCACATACCTGGGCGGGGAATCCGGAAAGGGATTGTGCCGCAACAGGCGCAGCGTGGGCCGATCGTTGCGCAGCAGCCGCTGCAGGAACGGCGTCAGCCACGGCTGCGCGTAAGCGGGCGAGATGGCGGCGAACCACATCAGCCAGTCCAGGCGCAGGTGATAGGGCGCCCACTGTCGCGGAATCCGTTGCACGGCACCCGGTTTGCCCTTGAATTCGTATTCCTTCCAGACCGTCTGGTCGGTGAGGCGTGCCTCCTCGGTGCCTTCGATCACCACTTCGCGGCGCACACGCCCGATGCTGCCGAACGCGCCGTAGGTGTTCACCAGATGAAAGGCGTTGAACGACATGTTCATTCGCTGGCGCGAGGACAGCATGTTGCGCACCGGCCAGTAGCTCATGACCAGCACCGCCGCGGCGAACGCGGCGACCAGCGCGACGAACCACGACGGAGGCCCCGGCGGCGCGGCATGGGCGTGTGGGCCAAACACCAGAGCTATCGACGAGTCGTCGATGGCGCTGCACGCCAACAGGATCGTCACCCAGTTGAGCCAGGCGAAGTTGCCCGACGCCACGAGCCACAGCTGGGTGACGACGATGATCGCCGCGGCGATGCTGGCCACCGGTTGTGGCGCGAACAACCCGCACGGGACAATCAGCTGCGAGAAATGGTTGCCCGCCACCTCGATTCGATGCAGCGGCTTCGGCAGGTGGTGGAAGAACCAGCTCAGCGGCCCGGGCATGGGTTGCGTCTCGTGGTGGTAGTACAAACACGTCAGGTCGCGCCAGCACGGGTCGCCACGCAACTTGATCAGCCCCGCGCCGAACTCGACCCGGAACAACAGCAGCCGGGCCATCCACAACGTCAGCACCGGCGGCGCCACCTGGCCGTTGCCGAGGAAGATCATCAGAAAGCCCGTCTCCAGGAGCAGCGACTCCCACCCGAACGCGTACCAGGTCTGCCCGACGTTGACGATCGAAAGGTAGAGCACCCACAGCGTCAGCCACATCGGCATCGCCGCCCAGACCGGCACCGCGTCGGCCGCGCCGGCGACGATCGCGGCCGACAGCGCCGCGCCGAACCAGGCGACCGCCGCGAACAGGCGATCGGAGTAGCGCACATGAAACAGGCTGGGCGTCCGCCGAAACGACTGCCCGGCCAAAAACCGAGGGATGGGCTGTATTCCGTGCTCCCCGATGAGTGCCCGGCATTGCGCCGCGGCCGCGACGAACGCCAGCAGGTAGACCACCGCGACACCGCGCTCGAGCACCATTCTGCCGAGCCAATATTCGGGGGCGGAAAACCAGCCCATGGCCGTAACTCCTCGGACGGTGGCGGTCACGAGAGACCCGCATATCCAGTCAATCAGCCGGTAAACCGGTAGCCAATACCCTCGGGCGACTATTCGTCGCGGGACCTGCGCGCCCCGTCGGGCAGAGTCACCGCGGACGCGGCGAGCACCGCAATCGAAATCAGCGCCAGTAGCTGAACATTCGCGGAATGGCCCGCGTAGCCGTCGACCGACCGCCACGGATGTCGGGACAGCACCGCCCCGGCCAGGATCAGCCCGGCGGCACTCAGCACGACCGTGGCGCGGGCCAAGCGCCGACCGCGCAGCGCGTACCGCAGGCCGAGTGCCGCGCCGACCACGACGACCCCGGCGGCGCCCGCGATCACCGCCCCGCAGCCCAGCACCGCGGCCGCCGCCCACGCGCCGGGATTCCACGGCCGGGCGGGCGCGTCGTCGGTTCGCCTTCGCCGGGTACGCCACAGCGCGAGCATCGCCAGCAGCGGCAGTAAGGCCAGCCCCACCGCCAGACCCGCCCGGTACGGCGCGTTGGACGGGAAGGTCAGCGTGATGGTGCCGGGGTCTCCCGGGGGCACCACCCATCCCTGCTGCCACCCGTTGACGGCCACCGGGGTCAGCCGGGCCCCGGTGCTGGTGCGCGCCACCCAACCGGGGTTGACGCTTTCGGGAATGACCAGCACCCGGGACGTGGCCGACGGGGGAGCCTGCACTTCGCGGCGGTCCGGACCCCACGCCCGCCACACCGGGACCCCGACGGCGCCGGGCGCGACGTCGGGGGCGGCCGGCGGTGACAGTTCGGCGCCGTCGACGACGAACTGAGCGCCGGGGCTGACCAGCAGCTCCTGCTGGCCCGCCGGCAGCGCGATCGGGTCGCGGTCGCACGCCCGCGCCGCAATGGGCTCGTCGTCGAGCAGCGCGCCGACCGTGGTGCGGATCGACGTGTGCACGAACCGGCCCGCGACCGCGATGACCGGGCCGTGATCGCAGTCGACGGCGATCTCGCGCGCGCGATTGCGGGCGGCATCGGCCGGCGCGATCGGGTTGCCGTCGGCGCCGAGGGCCGCCAGCTCGGCCAGCCCCGGCGGCTTGAGCTGGTCGAAACCCAGCGCGTTGCGGTCGATGACGTCTTCCCAGTCCAGCAGGCTGACGGTGACGCTGTCGGTCACCCGGGGATTGAGCGGGATCGTCTGCGGCTCGCCGGGCCTCAACGCGCGCACCTGCGGGCCGTCGCCCAGGTTGACGGCCACCATGGTCGGGTGCGCGGGCAACGCGGATCGGCTCGGCACCAGCCGCAGCCCGGCGACCTCGGTGGGCCGCGGCAGGGTGAGCGTCAGCGTGGGCGGGGTCTTGTGTTGCACCACCCGCTGCGGCGCGGTCCACGCGGTGGCCGGGTCGCCGTCGGTCGCCGCATACGCCGACCCCAGGACGTCCACCAGGTCGGAGTGGCCGCGCGCCCGGGTGGTGTCCGGTTCGGCGATCAGGTCGGCCAGCTTGGGCCCCTGCCGGGGCCGCACCCACACGAGCGGGGTGACCGACATCGGCGCCGGGACCGTCAGCGTCCGGCTGAGATTGGCCGGCTCTTCCGGCGCCAGGGCCATCGACGGCGCGCAGCGCACACCGTCCGGTGTCGGCGCGCAGCCCGGCCGGCCGAGCAGTTCGGAACCGAGGTCCCAGCCGCTGATCGCCGAGCCGGGCGGCGGCCCGGGAACGCGCACGGTGTGCCGCAGCTCGACCGGGTGGGCGAATCCGGACGCGTCGTACTGGGTGATCGACAGGTCGGTGATGCCGAATTGCACGCCGGGGGACCCGTCGTCGGTGCCCGCGGCGGTGATCCGCACCCACGGCGTCTCCCCGTAGGGCAGCGCGGACGCGAGCGGCTTCCCCGGCTCGTCGAACCGCAGGGTCGTGCTGCCGGTCGCGGTCTCGATCAGGATGCGGCGCACCTGCGCGCCGACGGCGGTCGCGCTGGGCGTCAGGGTGATCGCCGCGTTGGTCACCGGATGGTCGAAATCGACCTGCAGCCACTGGCCGACGGCGGCCTGCAGGGAGTTGGACACCCACGCGGTCGCCGGGTCGCCGTCGATGGCGGCGACGGGGGAGGTCGCCGGGGCGACGTCGGGCATCGCGGTGGAGTCCGACGACGAGCTCGACACGGTGACCCGCCCGCCGGTCCAGGCCCCGACGACCGGGTCGGCGCCGGGGACGGGATAGTCGGGCACCCGGTTGTAGGTATGCCGCGCGTCGCCCGCGGCCCTGATGGCCGACGAATGCAGGTCCACCCGGCCGTAGTCGGTCTCGCGGGCCACCGGGGTGTCGGTGACGGTGACCGCCGGCACCGGCAAACCGGCGCCACGCGCGTCGCCGGTCATCAGCACGGGGCCCAGCGGCGGCCGGCCCTGCAGCCGGCGCCGTTCGTCGAGGCGCAGCAGCACCTCGGGGCCGCCGTCGACCCGGGGGAGCCGGTCGACGTCGGCGAAGTACGGTGCGCCCGGATCGCCGGCGCCCGCCACCCGGTAAATCTCCACGGCCGGATACCGCGGGCGCAGCCCGCTGTCGGCGACGAAGCCCGCCAGGGTGCCGGGCCCCACCGGGGCGCCGAACTGGGCCACCTTCTGCAGCCCCGGGGACCCGTCGATGGCGCGGTGCACCAGGATCGGGCGCGCCGAGCGTGACGTATCCGGGTCCAGGTCGTTGCGCACCACCACATACGAAATCCCTTGACGCGCAAGGGTATCCGCCAGTCCGGCCGAGGGGCGCCCGGCGGCGAACAGGCGTTGCACCGAATCCAGCGCCCGGATGGTCTGCGGCGGGGTCAGCGGGATGGAGTCGCGCACACCCCACGGGCTGCCGCCGAGCACCTGCAGCGGCTCGTCATGGCTGGTGCCCCACACCTGCGTGGCGAACGGCGCCCCCGGGACCACCAGCACCCGGCCGCGGACCGGCGCCCCGGTGTTGTGCTGGTCGAGCCAGTCGGCGGCTCCCTGCCAATACCGGGGTATGGCGCTGAAGGTGCCCGGCGGGGTCAGCCGGCCGGTCCACGCCAGCGAGGTGCTCACCATCAGCGCCGTCAGGACGACGATCGCGACCGCCACCCGCCTGTCGCGCTCGGGGTGGGCGAACGCGCGCAGCCACACCGGGACGTGGACCCGGCCGGGAAGCGGTATCCGGCCCAACACCTGGGCGATGCCCAGCACGATCGGGATCCGGATCACCGAGCCCAGCTTGTGCACGTTGCGCAGCGGTGCGCCGCCGGCGTCCAGGAATGCCTGCACCGCGTGCGCCACCGGCGAGCCCAGCCCGCCGCTGTAGCCGGCGGCCATCAACACCACGCCGGCCAACAGCATCGTCACCAGCCGTCCGCGGGCGGGCATCGCGGGACTGGCCAGCCCGGCCAGCCCCGCCGCCGCGACCAGGCAGGTGGCCAGGACGGCCGCCGAGCCGGTCACCAGCGGCGCGCCCGCGGTGGCGGTCGGCGCCACGTACGGGGTCCAGCTGTCGGTGCCGCGCAGTATCTCGGTCAGCGACGACCATTGCGTCGTCACGCCGGAGGATTCGATGAAGTCCAGGAAGGGTGGGCTGATGGCGCGCAGCATCACCAGCGCCACCACCCACCACAGCATCGCCAGGGTCAGCGCCGCCAGCCACCACCCGGTGTAGCGCCACCACAGCCGGTTCGGCCGATGGCACGCCCACCAGATCACCGCGGGCAGGCAGCCCGCCAGCGTCGCGATCGCGTTGACCGCGCCCATCAACGCGACGGCCAGACCGGCCTGCGCGGCGAGCGCTCGCACCGACCGGTTGGTGGCACCGCGCAACGCCAGGATCGTGGGCAGCAGCACCCACGGCGCCAGCATCATGGGCAGAGTTTCCGACGAGATGGACCCCAGGGTGGTCAGCACCCGCGGCGACAGCGCGAACGCGGCGGCGCCGATCACCCGCGACGCGGGGCTGCCGATGCCAAGCGCCTCGGCGACCCGCACCAGTCCCCAGAAGCCGACGGTGAGCAGCAGCGCCCACCACAGCCGTTGGGTGATCCACCCCGGCACCGAAAGCAGATGGCCGATGGCGAAGAAGGTGCCATGCGGGAACAGATACCCGTAGGCCTGATTCTGCGCCTGCCCGAACGGCAGCTCGCTGTTCCACAGATTGGTGGCCCGGGCCAGGAAGCGCAGCGGGTTGGCAGTGAGGTCGAGTTTGGTGTCGGGGGAGACCCGCCCCGGGGACTGGGCGAACGTCAACGCGCACGCGATCGCGCCGACCAACCACAGCCACCGGCGCGAAATCGGCGCGGCCGGCGAACAAAGAACCGGCGCGCCGGCCTCCGCTCTCGCCGCTGAATCCGATGGCGGCGACCCGCTGCGCCCGGCTTCGCCGCGCTTGCGATCGCCGCTACCCGATGGCGGCGACCCGCTGCGCCCGGCTTCGCCGCGCTTGCGATCGCCGCTACCCGATGGCGGCGACCCGCTGCGCCCGGCTTCGCCGCGCTTGCGATCGCCGCTACCCGATGGCGGCGACCCGCTGCGCCCGGCTTCGCCGCGCTTGCGATCGCCGCTAGCTACGGTTGCCGTACTCGACCCGGTTGAGCACTGACGACTGCGGATCGCCCCCGGGGAGTGGCGGTTTCGTGTCCTGCTGCACCATCAACGTGATCCCGAAGATCGCTGCCGCGCCGAGCAACAGACCAACCACCACGCTCGCGGCGGCGGGCGCAATGATCCGGTTCATGCGGCTCCTAAAAGCATCGGAAAGCATCTTCGAAAACGTAGCGGCGGCCTAGCGACAACCTAGCAGAAGCGTGGTCGGCGCCCGGAGCGCTCGTCAGGGCAGACAGTGCCCGTGAAAGCACCGGTCACCGTATTGCACCTGGTGGAGCCCGAGAGGGTTCAGCAGAGCCGGACGGCCCCGCACCGGTACCGGACCGTGGTCGGCGACGGCCAGCGTGACGCCGACGGTCGTCGCGACACCGACCGACAGACCGACCGCGATGCTGGCCGCAGCGGCCAGGGTGAAACCGGTCATCGCTGGCTCCTTGATCTCGCCCCCGCTAGCCCAGCTAGCACCTGCCCGGGAATGCCCTCGCGGCCCGCCGTGAAAACATGGCCCGATGTCATTTTCGCGCACCGTGGCCGTGCTCGCCTCCGCGTTGGTGTTCGTGTCGGGCTGCGCTCACCACACCGCCCGGCCACCGGCGTCGACCTCGGTCAGCAAGCCGGCAGCGGCACCCCCGCCGCCGGCGTGCGGTGACGTCACCACGCTGCCGGTGCGCGACAAGCTGGCACAGTTGCTGATGGTGGGCGTGAAGAACGCCGACGACGCCCGGTCGGTGGTCAACGGCTACCACGTCGGCGGCATCTTCATCGGCAGCTGGACGGACCTGTCGATCTTCAAGGGGCCGCTGGCCGACATCGCCGCGAAGGCCGGACCACTCCCGTTGGCGGTCAGCGTCGACGAGGAGGGCGGCCGGGTATCGCGGTTGCGGTCGCTGATCGGCGCGGCACCGTCGCCCCGGGAACTGGCCCAGACCCAGACCGTCGCCCAGGTCCACGACCTGGCGGCCGAGCGCGGCAAGAAGATGCGCGACCTCGGCATCACCATCGACTTCGCCCCCGTGGTCGACGTCACCGACGCCACCGACGGTGTGATCGGGGACCGCTCCTTCGGTGGCGATCCGGGTACGGTCACCGCCTACGCCGGGGCCTACGCGCAAGGCCTGCGAGACGCCGGCCTGCTCCCGGTGCTCAAGCACTTCCCCGGCCACGGGCACGGCTCGGGCGACTCGCACACCGGCGGGGTCGTGACGCCGCCGCTGAGCGACCTGCAGAACGTCGACCTGGTGCCCTACCGGACGTTGGTGACCGCGGCCCCGGTCGCGGTGATGCTGGGTCACCTGCAGGTCCCGGGCCTGACCGGCGACGACCCGGCCAGCCTGAGCCCCGCCGCGGTGCAGCTGCTGCGCAACGGCGTCGGCTACGGCGCTCCGCCGTTCAACGGCCCGGTGTTCACCGACGACCTGTCCAGCATGGGCGCCATCTCCGACCGGTACGGCGTCGCCGAGGCGGTGCTGCGCACCCTGCAGGCCGGCACCGACGTCGCGCTCTGGGTCACCACCGACGAGGTGCCCGCGGTCCTGGACCGGCTGCAGAAGGCGGTGGCCGCCGGCGAACTGCCCGCGCAGCGCGTCGACGACGCGCTCGGGCGGGTGGCGACGATGAAGGGCCGCAGCCCCGCCTGCGGCCACTGAAGCGCACAAGTTGCTTACTCTGGAGTCAGATAGACGCGCTAGAGAGGCAAGCGATGGCGGGTGGCACCAAGCGGTTACCGCGTGCTGTCCGCGAGCAACAGATGCTCGACGCGGCGGTGCAGATGTTTTCGGTCAACGGCTACCACGAGACCTCGATGGACGCCATCGCCGCCGAGGCGCAGATCTCCAAGCCGATGCTGTATCTGTACTACGGCTCCAAGGAGGACCTCTTCGGCGCCTGCCTGAACCGGGAGATGGGCCGGTTCATCGAGGCGGTCCGTGCCGACATCGACTTCACGCAGAGCCCGAAAGACCTGCTGCGCAACACCATCGTGTCGTTCATGCGCTACATCGACGCCAACCGGGCGTCGTGGATCGTGATGTACACCCAGGCCACCAGTTCGCAGGCGTTCGCGCACATGGTGCGCGAGGGGCGTGAACAGATCATCGAGCTGGTCGCCGGGCTGGTGCGGGCCGGCAGTCGCACCCCGCGGACCGACCGCGAACACGAGATGATGGCCGTGGCGCTGGTGGGCGCGGGCGAGGCGACGGCCAACCAGCTCAGCATCGGGGACATCGACGCCGACGAGGCGGCCGAGCTGATGATCAACCTGTTCTGGCACGGCCTGCGGGGCGCGCCGAAGGAGCGGGAGGCCGCCGCGGCTGCGCTGCCCGAGAAGGGCGGACGCCGCGCCGCCGGGCGCTAACCCCTACATTCGTCATGTGGCTCGACCGCCCGCCCGGCGCAACGTCGACTTCTTCTGTGCCGTGGTCATCGTCGGGTTGCTGGCCGGGGTTGCCGGATTGGCGACGACCACGGTGCTGCGCTTCGTCGAGCACCTGACCTACCACTACACCTTCGGCACGCTGCTGACCGGGATCACCGGAAGCAGCCCCGTCCGCCGCGCCCTGGGACCGATGGTCGGCGGCGCACTGGCGGGCCTCGGCTGGTGGGCGTTGCGGCGCAGCGCGGCCGTGCCGCCGCTCGCGGACACCATCGCCCGCCGCGAGCGGATACCGCGGCCGGCGTGGGGTGTCGACGCGATGCTGCAGGTGCTGCTCGTCGGCTCCGGCGCTTCCCTGGGCCGGGAGGGGGCGCCCCGCCAGTTCGCCGCCGCCCTGGGCGATTGGGGCACCGCGTGGCTTCGACGGCTGACGGCCCGCGACCGCCAGATCCTGCTCGCGTGCGCAGCCGGCGCCGGGCTGGGTGCGGTCTACGCCGTGCCGATGGCCGGCGCACTGTTCTCCGCCCGGATCATGCTGGCCACCTGGCATCCCCGGGCGCTGGGCGCCGCGCTGATCACGTCGAGCCTGGCCGTGGCCGTCTGCTCGGCCGTCACGCACGATGAACCGATCCTGAACTGGCCCAACGCGGACCTGTCCTTCGAGCTGACCGGTCAGGCGCTGATCTTGGCGCCGGTGGCGCTTGCGGTGGGGTTGGCGTTCACCCGGTTGATGGCGGCGGCACGACCGGCCAAGCAGCTGCGGACCTGGGTGCTGGTTCCCGCGCTCGCCGGCGCGGGTCTGGTGATGGGCATCTGCTCGCATTGGTGGCCCGAGCTGCCCGGCAACGGCCGCAGCATCCTGACCGTCGGCCTGGCCAGCGGATTGACGCTGTCCGCCGCGATCGCGATCCTGGCGCTCAAACCCCTGCTGACCGCGCTGTTCCTGCGCGCCGGCGGGGCCGGCGGCATGCTCACGCCGTCGCTGGCCACCGGCGCGGCGGCGGGATCGGCGCTGGTGCTCACGATGAACACGGTGGCCGGGACGCACTTCCATGGGCCGACGGTCTCGCTGGCGGGCGCCGCGGGCGTCCTCGCGGTGACGCAGGGCTCACCGATCTGGGCGGCGATCTTCGTGTGGGAACTCGCCCGGCCGCCGCTGTGGTTGTTCCTGCTCTTCCTGCTGACCGCGACCAGCGCCCACGCGCTGAAAGTCCTTGCCACAGGCCGCGGCCCGACGCACTCGGGCTAAAGCCCCCGGACCGTGCCGGTCAGATACGGGTAGCCCTTTGCGATGTTGCGCAGCGAGATGTCCCAGCCGCCGGCACCCTTGTCGCCCTCTTCGATGTAAAGCCCCGCGGTGGCGGGCAACACCAGTGGCTTGCCGAACCGCACCGAATACTTCACCGCGTCCGGGAGCAGGGCTTCGATGTTGGCCAATACCGCTGCGGCGCTGAACATTCCGTGCGCAATGACGGTGGGGAAGCCGAACAGCTTGGCCGCGATCGGGTTGGTGTGGATCGGGTTGTGATCGCCGCCGACCACGGCGTAGCGCCGGATCAGGCCGGGGCTGATGCGCACGACGGTGCTGGGCGGGGGCAGCTTGGGCTGCTTCTGAGGTGGCGGTTTTGGCTCGTCGGACAGGCTGGTGCGTTGCTGGTGCAGGAAGGTCGTGACCTGATGCCACGCGGTGTCGTTGCCGACGCTGACATCGGTCACCAGGTCGACCAGCAGACCCTTGCGGTGCTCCCGCAGGTTCTCGGCGTGCACGTGCACGCCGACGGTGTCGGTGACCGCGATCGGCCGGTACTGCGTGATGTGGTTTTCGACGTGCACCGAACCCATTGCGGCGAAGGGAAAGTCGAACCCGGTCACCAGCGACATCATCGCCGGGAAGGTCAATGCGAACGGATAGGTGAGCGGCACGTCGTTGCCGTAGCGCAGGCCGGTGACCGCCGCGTACTCGGCCACGTTCGTGCGGTCGATGGGCAATTCCTCGATGTCCACCGTGCGCGTGGGCAGCTGGTTGCCGCGGGGCACCACCGGCAGCGCCCCGGCGGCCGCGCGCAGCATGTTCTTCAGGCCGCTTGGCTGGTTCATCGCGTTCTCCTGTCGCAGCTATGCGCCCAGCATGGCCTGGCCGCAGACACGAATGACGTTGCCCGTCACCGCATTCGAGGCCGGGCTGGCGAAGTAGGCGATGGTCTCTGCCACGTCGACGGGTTGGCCGCCCTGCAGCAGCGAGTTCATCCGGCGGCCCACCTCGCGGGTGGCCAGCGGAATCGCGGCCGTCATCTGGGTTTCGATGAAACCCGGTGCGACGGCGTTGATCGTGATGCCCTTGCCGTAGAGCTCCGGCGCCAGCGCCTGGGTCAGGCCGATCATCCCGGCCTTGGTGGTGGCGTAGTTGGTCTGCCCGCGGTTGCCCGCGATGCCGGCCATCGACGACAGCCCGACCACCCGACCCCCCTCGCCGATGCTGCCGTTGCCCACCAGCCCTTCGGTAAGCCGCAGCGGGGCAAGGAGATTGACGGCCAGGACAGCGTCCCAGCGGGCGTCATCCATGTTGGCCAACAACTTGTCTCGGGTGATGCCGGCGTTGTTGACCAGGACGTCGGCATGCCCTGCGTAGTGCTCGCGCAGGTGCTCGGTGATCTTGTCGACGGCGTCGGAGGCGGTGACGTCGAGCCACAACGCGGTGCCCCCGACCCGGCTGGCCGTCTCGGCCAGGGCCTCCGCGGCCGACTCGACGTCGATCGCGACGACGCGGGCGCCGTCACGGGCGAATACTTCCGCGATCGTCGCACCGATCCCGCGCGCCGCGCCGGTCACGATGGCAACCTTGCCGTCGAGCGGTCGCTCCCAGTCGGCCGGCGGCGTGGAGTCGGCCTCGCCGACGTAGAACACCTGGCCGTCGACGTAGGCGGACTTACCCGACAGGATGAACCGCATGGTCGATTCCAGGCCCGTCGCAGCGGGTTTGGCGTCGGGCGACACATACACCAGCTGCACCGTGGAACCGTTGCGCAGCTCCTTGCCCAGCGAGCGGGTGAACCCCTCCAACGCGCGCTGCGCGATTCTTTCGTGCGGGCCGGCGGCGGCATCCGGCGTGGTGCCGACCACCGCGACGCGCGCGGAGTGGCCCAGGTTGCGCAGTAGCGGCGTGAAGAACTCGTACAACCCCTTGAGCCCTTCCGGCGTCGTGATGCCGGTGGCGTCGAAGACCAGCCCGCCGAACTGGTCGGCCCAGCGTCCACCCAGGTTGTTGCCCACCAGGTCGTAGTCCTTGGCCAGCGCGGCGCGCAGCGGCTCGGCGATCCGCCCCTCACCGCCGATCAGCAGGGAGCCGGCCAGGGGCGGATCGCCGGGCCGATAGCGGCGCAGCGTCTCGGGTTGCGGGACACCGAGCTGCTTGGCGAGAAACGATCCAGGACCGGAATTGACAATCTGCGAGAACAGATCGGACGAGACCTTGGGAGCCACCGGAGCTACCTTCCATGTGCTTTCTGAGTCGGGGTGTGCCTACAGCACAACCGTATCGAGGACGAACTTACTTCAGAGTAAGAACAGTGGGTAGTATGACCCCAGACGGGCGATCCCGAAAACCAATAGACCGCAGATACACGGAGAAGACAGTGGCCCCTGCAACTTCTGAGGCAAGCAACCAGCGTGGTTCGCGGCGGCGACGAGTCGCCGTGCTGGGCGGCAATCGCATCCCGTTCGCCCGGTCCGACGGCGCGTATGCCGAGGCGTCCAATCAGGACATGTTCACCGCCGCGCTGGGTGGACTGGTGGACCGCTTCGGACTGGCCGGCGAGCGACTGGGCGTCGTGGTCGGCGGCGCCGTGCTCAAGCACAGCCGCGACTTCAACCTGACGCGCGAATGCGTGCTGGGTTCCGAACTGTCGTCGTACACGCCGGCGTTCGACCTGCAACAGGCCTGCGGTACCGGCCTGCAGGCGGCGATCGCCGCCTCGGACGGCATCGCATCGGGGCGCTACGACGTGGCCGCCGCCGGCGGGGTGGACACCACCTCCGACCCGCCGATCGGCCTGGGCGACAACCTGCGCCGGACCCTGCTCAAGTTGCGCCGGTCCAAGTCCAACGTCCAGCGGCTGAGGCTGGTGGGCACCCTGCCCGCGACCCTGGGCATCGAGATCCCGGTCAACAGCGAGCCGCGCACCGGGCTGTCCATGGGCGAGCACCAGGCGATCACCGCCAAGCAGATGGGCATCAAACGCGTCGACCAGGACGAGCTTGCCGCCGCCAGCCACCGCAACATGGCGGCCGCCTACGATCGGGGCTTCTTCGACGACCTGGTCACCCCCTTCCTCGGGCTGTATCGCGACGACAACCTGCGCCCGGACTCGTCGGCGGAGAAGCTGGCGAAGCTCAAGCCGGTGTTCGGCGTGAAGTCCGGCGACGCGACGATGACGGCCGGCAACTCGACCCCCCTGACCGACGGGGCTTCGGTCGCCCTGCTCGCCAGCGAGGAGTGGGCGGCCGCCCACTCGCTGGCGCCGCTGGCCTTCTTGGTGGACTCGGAGACCGCCGCGGTCGACTACGTCAACGGCCGCGACGGCCTGCTGATGGCGCCCACCTATGCGGTGCCGCGGTTGCTCGCCCGCAACGGCCTGAGCCTGCAGGACTTCGACTTCTACGAGATCCACGAGGCCTTCGCGTCTGTGGTGCTGGCCCACCTGCAGGCGTGGGAGTCGGAGGACTACTGCAAGGAGCGCCTGGGCCTGGACGCCGCGCTCGGGTCGATCGACCGGTCCAAGCTCAATGTCAACGGCTCGTCGTTGGCCGCCGGTCACCCCTTCGCGGCCACCGGTGGACGGATCCTCGCTCAGGCGGCCAAGCAGCTCGCCCAGAAGAAGGCGGAGCACAAGGGTGGTGCGGGCAAGCCGTTGCGGGCGCTGGTCTCCATCTGCGCCGCCGGTGGCCAGGGCGTGGCCGCGATCCTGGAGGCCTGAACCGCCGACCGAGTCGGCCGTGACGCCTTGGCGTCTGGCGGCTTTCATGACATGGGTCACAGCGGGTTAGTAATTCGGGCTGAGGGGTATCCGAATGCCCGGATGACCCCGTGTTGTGGTCTGACCCCCCGACCCCGACGGCAATACGGGGCATCCCCGAAACGATCGCCGGTCAGCGCGGACGGGCGTACGAAAAGGGCCGCCGCTGGAGTGAGGGGATCCAGCGGCGGCCTTTTTCGACCAGCGCACACACGAAGACCCCGCTCCCATAGGGAAGCGGGGTCTTCGCTGATGCCTGTCAGACGGCGGCCTAGAAGGCGGCCTCGTCGAGCTCCATGATGTCGTTGTCCAGCGTCTCGATCACCTCGCGGGTGCTGGCCAGCAGCGGCAGGAAGTTCTTCGCGAAGAACGAAGCCACCGCGATCTTGCCCTCGTAGAAGGACCGCTCCTCGCCGCTGGCGCCGGCGTCCAGCGCCGCCACGGCCACCGCGGCCTGGCGCTGCAGCAACCACCCGAGGACCAGGTCGCCGACGCTCATCAGGAAGCGCACGGATCCCAGGCCCACCTTGTAGAGGCTGGTCACGTCCTCCTGCGCCGCCATCAGGTAGCCGGTCAGCGTGGCCGCCATCGCCTGGACATCGGCCAGGGCCTTGGCCAGCAGCTCGCGCTCGGACTTCAGCCGGCCGTTGCCGGACTCGCTGTCCACGAACTTCTGGATCTCACCCGACACGTGGGCCAGTGCCACACCCTTGTCGCGGACGATCTTGCGGAAGAAGAAGTCCTGCGCCTGGATGGCCGTGGTGCCCTCGTAGAGGGAGTCGATCTTGGCGTCTCGGATGTACTGCTCGATCGGGTAGTCCTGCAGGAAGCCGGACCCACCGAAGGTCTGCAGGCTCTCGGTGAGCTTGGCGTAGGCCTGCTCGGAGCCGACACCCTTGACCACCGGCAACATCAGGTCGTTGACCTTGACGGCCAGTTCGGCGTCCACACCGTGCACCGCCTCGGCGACCGCCGCGTCCTGGTAGGTCGCGGTGTAGAGATACAGCGCACGCAGACCCTCGGCGTAGGCCTTCTGGGTCATCAGCGACCGGCGGACGTCGGGGTGATGCGTGATGCTCACCCGCGGCGCGGTCTTGTCGGTCATCTGGGTCATGTCGGCACCCTGCACGCGGGACTTGGCGTACTCCAGCGCGTTCAGGTAGCCGGTCGACAGGGTCGCGATGGCTTTGGTACCGACCATCATGCGGGCCTGCTCGATGACCTCGAACATCTGCGCGATGCCGTTGTGCACCTCGCCGACCAGCCAGCCCTTGGCGGGCACGTCGTGCTGGCCGAAGGACAGCTCACAGGTGGCCGAAACCTTCAAGCCCATCTTGTGCTCGACGTTGGTGACGAAGACGCCGTTGCGCTCGCCCAGCTCGCCGGTCTCGAAGTCGAACAGGAACTTGGGCACGAAGAACAGCGACAGGCCCTTGGTGCCCGGACCCGCGCCCTCGGGGCGGGCCAGCACCAGGTGGAAGATGTTCTCGAACAGGTCGCCGGAGTCGGCGGAGGTGATGAACCGCTTCACACCGTCGATGTGCCAGGAGCCGTCGTCCTGCTTGATCGCCTTGGTCCGGCCGGCGCCGACGTCGGAACCGGCGTCCGGCTCGGTGAGCACCATCGTCGAGCCCCACCCGCGCTCGGCGCAGATCACGGCCCACTTCTTCTGCTCCTCGGTGCCCAGGTGGTAGAGGATGTTGGCGAAGCCGGCTCCGCCGCCGTACATCCACACGGCCGGGTTCGCGCCCAGCAGGTGCTCGTGCAGCGCCCACACCAGCGCCCGGGGCATCGGCATGCCGCCGAGGACCTCGTCGATACCGACCTTGTCCCAGCCGG
The DNA here is from genome assembly GCA_963732835.1 of uncultured Actinomycetota bacterium. Lineage (GTDB taxonomy): Bacteria > Actinomycetota > Actinomycetes > Mycobacteriales > Mycobacteriaceae > Mycobacterium. The sequence goes on along the minus strand of CAVTBA010000011.1, from coordinate 254,080 downwards.
CCTCGGCGACGGCGCGGACCGACTTCTTGAAAGCCTCCGGCAGCGTCACCGAGTGGGTCTTCGGGTCGAAGACCGGCGGGTTGCGGTCACCCTCGACGAACGATTCGGCGATGGGCCCCTCGGCCAGCCGGCTGATCTCTGACAACATTTCGCGCGCGGTGTCGACGTCCAGATCGCTGTAGTCGCCGGCGCCCAAAGCCTTCTCAACGCCCAGGACCTCGAACAGGTTGAACACCTGGTCACGGACGTTGCTCTTGTAGTGGCTCACTACGGTTCCTCCTCGTTGAGAATGCCACTTGTATGGTTGGGTACTAGGTCTAAGTTACCCACCAGTAACAACACTAAAATATCGCTCAGGGTCAGCTGAACGCAAGTCAATGTGAGCTAAATTTCATCGCCTAATTAACCAACCGGTTGGGGAGCCGACGGCGCGGCCCTCACCTGGGGCGATGGCGGGAACGGATGACAACTGTGGGGAGCGTCACCGCCCTGCCCGTGGCGGATCTGCGGGCCGGCGCGACCCAACTGCGGCGCGGTCTGCGCGAGGCCGCGCACGAGGTGGGTTTCTTCTACCTGACGGGTCATGGGGTGCCCGACGATCTCGCCCGGGGGGTGCTGGCGGCGGCGCGGCAGCTGTTCGAGCTGCCCCAAGCCGACAAGGACGCCATCGCCATGGTGCGCAGCCCGCATTTCCGCGGCTACACCCGGATGGGCGGCGAGCTGACGCGCGGCCAGGTGGATTGGCGCGAGCAGATCGACATCGGACCGGAACGCCCCCCGGTCGGGGGGCCCGGCAAGCCCGGCTACCTGTGGCTGCAGGGGCCCAACCAGTGGCCGGCCGCGTTGCCCGAGCTGCCCGGGATCATCGCCGAGTGGGACGCCGCGCTGTCCGCGGTGGCCCGCAGCCTGCTCCGGCACTGGGCGGTCTCCCTGGGCAGCCCCCCGGACGTCTTCGACCCCGCCTTCGCCGAAACGCCCGCCACACTGATCAAGATTCTGTGGCCCCAACGCATGGAAGAGCAGGTTGCGCGCGCACCCCGATGTGGCTTCAGCGCACGGGTATTGGGCAGGTAGGGTCGGGAGCGAGAATCCCGTTCTCGGCTCAAGGGGCGAATGAATTCCGGTGAACTCGAACAAGAACCTGACACCGTCCACACTTCGTGAGGCCTTCGGCCACTTCCCCTCCGGGGTGGTCGCCATCGCCGCGGAGATCCAGGGGACCAGGGAAGGCCTGGCGGCCAGCACCTTTGTCCCCGTCTCCCTGGATCCGCCGCTCGTGTCGTTCTGTGTGCAGAACACGTCGACGACGTGGCCCAAGCTCAAAGACCTGCCGATGCTGGGCATCAGCGTGCTCGGCGAGGCCCACGACGAGGCCGCGCGGACCCTGGCCGCCAAGACCGGGGACAGGTTCGCCGGTCTTGAGACGGAGTCCAGGCAAAGCGGTGCCGTATTCATCAAGGGAACCGGCCTCTGGCTGGAAAGCGCTATCGAGCAGCTGATCCCGGCCGGGGATCACACCATCGTGGTGCTGCGGGTCAACGAAGTGACAATCGACGCCGAGGTCGCACCGATCGTGTTCCACCGCAGCATGTTCCGGCGCCTCGGCGCCTGACCCGGCTACGGCCGGCGGCTGAGTTCCGCCCGAAAGCCCGCTATCCGCTGCTCGATCTCGGCCGCGTCGTCGTGGCGGCCTTCTTTGCGCGCCAGATCGGCGCGCAAGGACAACTCCCGTATCGCGGTTCGTATTTCGTTGATGCTGGTGGTTTCTCGCATATCGCCCACGCTGCCTTTCGGAGTTGGGGGCAGACCGTCGGGTTTGGACCCAACGGGGTTGATATGCGGGTACCCGGCGCGCCGGGTGGGCTAACGCCTCAGCGCCGGAACAGCTTGTTGCCCAGCCACACCACGGGGTCGTACTTGCGGTCGGCGACCCGCTCTTTCATCGGGATCAGCGCGTTGTCGGTGATCTTGATGTTTTCCGGGCAGACCTCGGTGCAGCACTTGGTGATGTTGCAGTAGCCCAGGCCGTGCTCCTCCTGAGCCTGGTTGCGACGGTCCAGCGTGTCCAGCGGGTGCATCTCGAGTTCGGCGATCCGCATCAGGAAGCGCGGTCCGGCGAACGCCTTCTTGTTCTCCTCGTGGTCGCGGACCACGTGGCACACGTTCTGGCACAGGAAGCACTCGATGCACTTGCGGAACTCCTGCGAGCGCTGCACATCGGCCTGCGCCATCCGGTACTCACCCGGCTGCAGGTCCTTCGGCGGTGCGAAGGCGGGGATCTCGCGCGCCTTCTCGTAGTTGAAGGAGACGTCGGTGACCAGGTCCCGGATCACCGGGAATGTCCGCAGCGGCGTCACCGTCACCACCTCGTCCTCGGTGAAGGTGGACATCCGGGTCATACACAGCAACCGCGGTACCCCGTTGATCTCCGCCGAGCAGGAGCCGCACTTGCCCGCCTTGCAGTTCCACCGCACCGCGAGGTCGGGCGTCTGGGTCTGTTGCAGGCGATGGATGATGTCGAGCACCACCTCGCCCTCGTTGACCTCCACCGTGAAGTCGTGCAGCGCGCCGCTGGCATCGTCACCGCGCCACACACGCATGGTCGCGTTGTAGGTCATTAGCCTCTCCGTCCTGGATGCTCGGCCAACTCGTCGTCCGTGTAGTACTTCTCCAGCTCGGAGATCTCGAAGAGTTCCAGCAGGTCGGATCGCATCGGCACCTGCTCCTTGCGGGTGATGCTGATGTCCGGAATCACCTCGTGGCCGCCGGAGGCCTGGCAGACCAGCAGCACCTTGCGCCAGCCCGAGTCCATCGACGGATGGTCGTCGCGGGTGTGGCCGCCGCGGCTTTCGGTGCGCTCCAGCGCGGCCTTGGCGACGCACTCGCTGACCAGCAGCATGTTGCGCAGATCGATGGCCAGGTTCCAGCCGGGGTTGTACTGGCGACCGCCCTCCACGTGCATGTTCTTGAACCGTTCGCGAAGCTTGTCGATCCGGGTGAGGGCCTCGGAGATCTCGTCCGCCTTGCGGATGATGCCCACCAGGTCGTTCATCGACTGCTGCAGCTCGAGCTGCAGCGTGTAGGGGTTCTCCGCCGGGGCGCCGTTGGTCGGTCCCTCGAAGGGCGACAGCGCCCTCTTCGCCGCGGTCTCGACGGCCTCCGCCGAGATCGTCGGACGGCTGCTCAGCGCCCGCACGTAGTCGGCCGCGCCCAGGCCGGCCCGCCGGCCGAACACCAGCAGGTCCGACAGCGAGTTGCCACCCAGCCGGTTGGAGCCGTGCATGCCGCCGGAGCACTCACCCGCGGCGAACAGGCCGGGAACGGTGGACGCGCCGGTGTCGGCGTCCACCTCGACACCGCCCATCACGTAGTGACAGGTGGGCCCGACTTCCATCGGCTCCTTGGTGATGTCGACCCCGGCCAGCTCCTTGAACTGGTGATACATCGACGGCAGGCGTCGCTTGATCTCCTCGGGAGTCAACCGGGACGCGATGTCGAGGAACACACCGCCGTGCGGGCTGCCCCGGCCGGCCTTGACCTCCGAGTTGATCGCACGCGCGACCTCATCGCGGGGCAGCAGGTCGGGGGTGCGACGGGCCGAGTCGTTGTCCTTGAGCCACTGGTCGGCCTCTTGTTCGGTCTCGGCGTACTGACCCTTGAACACCGGCGGGATGTAGTCGAACATGAACCGCTTGGTGTCGGAGTTCTTCAGTACACCACCGTCACCGCGGACACCCTCGGTGACGAGGATCCCCTTCACGCTGGGCGGCCACACCATGCCGGTCGGGTGGAACTGGACGAACTCCATGTTGATCAGCGATGCGCCCGCGCGCAGGGCCAGCGCGTGCCCGTCGCCGGTGTACTCCCAGGAGTTCGAGGTGACCTTGAACGACTTGCCGATGCCGCCGGTGGCCAGCACCACCGCGGGCGCCTCGAAGAGGACGAACTGGCCGGTCTCGCGCCAGTAGCCGAAGGCCCCCGCGATCGCGTCGCCGTCCTTGACCAACTCGGTGATCGTGCACTCGGCGAACACTTTGATCCGCGCCTCGTAGTCGCCGAGCTCGGCGTGATCCTCCTGCTGCAGCGACACGATCTTCTGCTGCAACGTCCGGATCAGTTCCAGGCCGGTGCGGTCACCGACGTGCGCCAGCCGCGGGTAGGTGTGCCCGCCGAAGTTGCGCTGGCTGATCTTGCCGTCTTTGGTGCGGTCGAACAGCGCGCCGTAGGTTTCCAGCTCCCAGACCCGGTCCGGTGCCTCTTTGGCGTGCAGTTCGGCCATCCGCCAGTTGTTGAGGAACTTCCCGCCGCGCATCGTGTCGCCGTAGTGGGTCTTCCAGTTGTCCTTCGGGTTGGCGTTACCCATAGCCGCCGCAGCGCCACCCTCGGCCATGACCGTGTGGGCCTTGCCGAACAGCGACTTGCACACCACCGCGACCTTGAGGCCGCGTTCCCGCGCCTCGATGACCGCACGCAGCCCCGCGCCGCCGGCACCGATGACGACTACGTCGTAGGCATGCCGCTCGACCTCAACCATGAAAACCCTCGCTAGCTAAGTTTTGATTGTTCTTCAAATGGCGTTTCAGCCAACAAATCTCAGGTCACTGATGGTGCCGCTGGCCACCAGGGCGATGTAGAAATCGGTGAGCATCAGGGTGCCCAGCGTGATCCAGGCGTACATCTTGTGCCGGGTGTTGATGTTGCTGACCTGGGTCCAGATCCAGTACCGCACAGGATGCTTGGAGAAGTGCTTGAGCCGCCCGCCGGTCACGTGCCGGCATGAATGGCAGGACAGCGTGTAGATCCACAACATGATGACGTTGCCGACCAGGATCAGGTTGCCCAGCCCGAAGCCGAATCCGCCGGGTCCGCTATCGGAATGGAACGCCACGATCGCGTCGTAGCTGTTGATCACCGAGATGATGCCGGCGATGTAGAAGAAGTACCGATGGCTGTTCTGGATGATCAGCGGGAACTTGGTCTCCCCGGTGTAGTGGACGCGGGGCTCGGCCACCGCGCATGCGCTGGGCGACTGCCACACGGTGCGGTAGTAGGCGCCGCGATAGTAGTAGCAGGTCAGCCGGAACAGCAGCAGGAACGGCAGGGAGAGCGCCGCGTAGGGCAGCCACCACACGTCCGGCAGGAACTGCGGCCAGATGTCACCGGCCTCGCCGCACGCCTTGCTGAGGCAGGGCGAGTAGAACGGCGTCAGGTAGTGGTACTTCGGGACGAAGAAGTAATTCTGCTGGAACGCCCGCGCCGTCGCGTAGATGACGAATGCGGCGAAACCCAGGTCGATCCTCAGCGGCGACAACCACCACCGGTCGGTGCGTAGGGTCCGTTGCGGGATGCGGGCGCGCGTGGGTGAAAAGACACCTGACGCAGGACGGTTCGCCGTGGGTGCGCTCATCTAGTGTTCCTCTTCGAACGGGCTGTTGGTCGAAGGGTACACAGAGAGCAGCCCCCCATTTGCGGGGGGCTTGAGTTGTCAGTACCTGCTGTGACCCCCGACACCCTCGTCGTCGACGTCGCGCCAGAATTCGCTGTCGTACTGGGTGTCGGGAATGACGATCTTCTCGCCGGACTGCTGCACGGTGGCGCGCGCCAGGTCCAACTCGGACACGTCGGTGTCAAGCAATTCGACGTCGGACAGGATTCTGTCGGCGTCGATGACGATGCGCCGCATCGCCGGGCTGTCACCGTAGCGCGCCTTCAAGGAGCCCACACACCGCCGCAGGCCGCCAATGAGGTCGTGAAGTTCGGCGAGTTCAGTAGTGCCGGTGGGGGGCGTCAACGGAGATCTCCTCGGACGGACGGTGTTACGGATCACACTACGCCCCAAATACTATCCACGGCACAACCCCTGTGCTGCAGACGATCCGGCGGGGCCGATGACCCCGCCGGATCGTTGTCTACTTTTTTACTTCGTGATTTCGATGCGCCGCGCCTGATTTCCCGCGTAAGCACCGGCGACCCGCACTGTGAGCACCCCGGCGTCGTAGGAGGCGGTGATGGCGTCTCCGGTGACGTGGGCCGGCAGCTGGAACGACCGGCGGAAGGATCCGTAGCGGACCTCGCGCAGGGTGCGTCCCTCCTTCTCCTCGGCGTGCTCGTCCCGGCGTTCGCCGTGGATCACGAGTCGGCCACCGTCGACCTCGACATTGACGTCCTTCTCGACGTCAACACCGGGGAGCTCGACGCGTACGACCGCGTCGTCGCCGTCCTTGACGATCTCCGCGGCGGGATTGAAACCGCTGGTCGCCGGCTTGTACCAGTCCGACGTGGCGGCGGGGCCGAAGAAGTCGCGCAACCACCGGTCGGTGTCCCAGGCCGGCCGCGACCACAATGCGAGGTTACTCATGGGGATCTCCTTGTACTTCCTTGAGCTTTGTTGTGGATTTGCTGTGTCCGGCGCCCTTCCGGCCGGCTATAAGGACAAACATGAGTGGGCCACGCTAAAGTTCCACCTAGCCGTTCGCCCTGGGCGAACGAATATTCACAAGGCTCCCTGTGAGTTGTGAGATCCTCGTCATAGGACCGTCACATTGGGCGAGATCGCGGTAATTTCTGGCGGCTAACCTCAAAGCCATGGCTGCAGACGGGATTTCGCGCGCGCACTGTGCGGGCCGTCACATCGTCGTAGTCGGGCACGGCATGGTGGGGCACCGGTTCGTCGAGGCGCTCCGGGCGCGCGACACCGAGGGGTTGTGGCGCATCACGGTTTTCGCCGAGGAGGCCGACGCGGCTTACGACCGGGTCGGCCTGACCTCCTACACCGAGAGCTGGGACCGCAAGCTGCTGGCGTTGCCGGGCAACGACTACGCGGCTGACGAACGGGTTCGGTTGGTGTTGAACACCCGCGTCACCGAGATCGACCGGGAAGCAAAGTCGATTGTTACGGCCGACGGGCAGCGGCACGGCTACGACGCGTTGGTGTTGGCGACCGGGTCCTACGCGTTCGTTCCGCCGGTGCCCGGCCACGACCTGGCGGCGTGCCACGTGTACCGCACGCTCGACGACCTCGACGCCATCAAGGCCGACGCCCAGCGCACGGTCCAAGCCGGTCGCACACCGGCGGGTGTCGTCATCGGCGGCGGCCTGCTGGGGCTGGAAGCCGCTAATGCGCTGCGCCAGTTCGGCTTGCGGACGCATGTCGTCGAGATGATGCCGCGCTTGATGGCCCAGCAGATCGACGAGGGCGGCGGCGCGCTGCTGGCCAAGATGGTCGGCGACCTGGGCATCGCGGTGCATGTGGGCACGGGCACGGAGTCGATCGAAGCGATCGACCACTCGGACGGAGTGTCGTCGGTGCGGGTGCGCCTGACCGATGGGGAGGTCATCGACGCCGGGCTGGTCATCTTCGCGGCCGGCATCCGGCCGCGCGACGAGCTGGCCAGGGCCTCGGGCCTGACGCTCGCCGAGCGCGGCGGTGTGCTCACCGACTTGACTTGCCGCACAAGCGATCCGGACATCTACGCCGTCGGTGAGGTCGCCGCGATCCAGGGCCGGTGCTACGGCCTGGTGGGGCCCGGTTACACCTCCGCGGAGGTGGTGGCCGACCGCCTGCTGGACGGTGCCGCGGAGTTCGGCGAAGCGGACCTGTCGACCAAGCTCAAGCTGCTCGGCGTCGACGTCGCCAGCTTCGGCGATGCGATGGGGGTGACCGAGAACTGCCTCGAGGTCGCCATCAACGACGCGGTCAAGCGAACCTACGCCAAGCTGGTGCTGTCCGATGACGCGAAGACCCTGCTCGGCGGCGTCTTGGTAGGCGATGCCTCGTCGTATGGGGTGTTGCGGCCCATGGTCGGCAGCGAGCTGCCGGGGGATCCGCTCGCGCTGATCGCCCCGGTCTCCGGCGACGCCCCGGCGCTGGGAATCGGTGCGCTGCCGGATTCCGCGCAGATCTGCTCGTGCAACAACGTCACCAAGGGCGATCTGAAGTGTGCGATCGCCGACGGTTGCGCCGACGTGCCCTCGCTCAAGTCGTGCACCGCGGCCGGCACGTCGTGTGGCTCGTGTGTGCCGTTGCTCAAGCAGCTGCTGGAAGCCGAGGGCGTGGAGCAGTCCAAGGCCCTGTGCGAGCACTTCAGCCAGTCGCGGGCGGAGCTGTTCGAAATCATCTCGGCCACCGAGATCCGGACCTTCTCCGGCCTGCTGGAGCGCTTCGGCCGCGGAAAGGGTTGCGACATCTGCAAACCCGTGGTCGCATCCATCCTGGCCTCCACCGGCTCGGAGCACATCCTCGAAGGCGAGCAAGCCTCGCTGCAGGACTCCAACGACCACTTCCTCGCCAACATCCAGAAGAACGGCAGCTACTCGGTGGTGCCGCGGGTACCCGGCGGTGACATCAAACCCGAGCACCTGATCCTGATCGGCCAGATCGCGCAGGACTTCGGGCTCTACACCAAGATCACCGGCGGCCAGCGGATCGACATGTTCGGCGCCCGGGTGGACCAGCTGCCGGAGATCTGGCGACGGCTGGTCGACGGCGGCATGGAATCCGGCCACGCCTACGGCAAGGCGCTGCGCACCGTGAAGAGCTGCGTCGGCACCGACTGGTGCCGCTACGGCCAGCAGGATTCGGTGCAGCTGGCCATCGACCTGGAGCTGCGGTACCGAGGTCTGCGGGCGCCGCACAAGATCAAGATGGGGGTTTCGGGCTGCGCGCGGGAGTGCGCCGAAGCCCGCTCCAAGGACGTCGGCGTCATCGCCACCGAAAAGGGCTGGAACCTCTACGTCGGCGGCAACGGCGGCATGACACCCAAGCACGCCCAGCTGTTGGCGAGCGACCTGGACACCGAGACGCTGGTCCGCTACGTCGACCGGTTCATCATGTACTACATCCGGACCGCCGACCGGCTGCAGCGCACGGCGCCCTGGGTCGACTCGCTCGAGGGCGGCCTCGATCACGTGCGCGAGGTCGTGTGCGAGGACTCGCTGGGCCTGGCCGAAGAATTCGAGGCCGCAATGGACCGGCACGTGCAGAACTACAAGTGTGAATGGAAGGGCGTGCTCGACGACCCGGACAAGCTGTCGCGGTTCGTCTCGTTCGTCAACGCCCCGGACGAAGTCGATTCGACAGTGGAATTCACCGAGCATGCCGGGCGCAAAATCCCCGTTTCCATTGGCATGCCGCGGATCCGCGAGGACACCTCCGAACGAACTGGGAGATAAAGATGACGCTTCTCAACGACATTCAGGTGTGGACGACGGCCTGCGAGTACGACCGTCTCATCCCGGGCCGGGGAGTCGGCGTGCTGCTCGACGACGGGTCCCAGGCGGCGTTGTTCCGACTGGACGACGGCTCGGTGTACGCGGTGGGCAACGTCGACCCATTCTCGGGGGCGGCGGTGCTCTCGCGTGGGATCGTGGGAGACCGCGGTGGCCGGGTAACGGTTCAATCGCCGATCCTCAAGCAGGCCTTCTCGCTGGAAGACGGTGAATGCCTGGACGATCCGAACTTTTCGGTGCCGGTATACCCCGCGCGTGTCACCGCCGACGGCCTCGTCCAGGTCGGCCGGATCGCCGCCTAGCGCGTGATATCGCCGACCAGGTAGCGCTGCATCGTCGGGCCGATCGCGTCGACGATCGCATCGACCGACATCGAATGCAGCGGCTCGGAGCGGATGCCGTAGCGCATGATGCCCAGGCCCACCAGCTGCGAGGCGCACAACGACGCCCGCGTGGCGGCCTTGTCGGCCCCCAGAACCTTGAGCAGCGGACCGAAAACCGGGCCGACGAACATGCTCTGCACGGTTTCGGCGGTCTTGGCCATGCCGGTGGAAGCTATCGCGCTCGCGGCGAAGGGGCCGCCGCCGGCGGCGTCCCACGTGGTGATCAGCATGCGTAGCGTTTGACGGCCCACCTGGTTGATCCCGCCGGTGACGATCCGGTCGATGAATTCCGGTGTGCCGAACGGCAACCGCAGCATCTTGGCCACCGGGTCGAGGAGCCCGCGCGATGGCTCTTCGCGACGGGGCATGGTGTCAGGATCGCCGGTATCGGAGCAAAGATCAAGCGTCGCCGGGCGTCGGCGCGCCTCGGCGGCCGGCGCCTTCGGGAGTCCCTCAGGCCGCCGAATTGGGCCGCATGATCCGCTCGCGAACCAACCGCGGCGCGCTCGAGCGGCGCGAAGCGTGCCGGGCGGTGGGGGCGAGGACCGGCGACATGGCCCGGCGGAATCGATTGGCGATCAGGCGTGCCAGGCCCGGATGGGTGCCCAGCGGTTGGCTGACCAGGTCGGCGCCGCAGGCGTGCAGCCGTTCCTGGAACAGGCCGTCGGCCAGCAGGTAGGACGCCACCACGACGCGCGCGCCCTGGCGGCGCGCATCGCGCCTCGCCTGGTCCACCGCTTCGGGCAGTTGCGGATCTCCGGTGGCCGCGAACGCCAAGCTCACGCGCGACCCGGTCAGGGCCGAGACCAGCGTCGCCGTGGTGTGTAGGTCGGCGCGTGCCCTGACATCCGATGTTCCCGCTGCCGCGAGAATCACCGAATCGCCAGGGCGCCAACCACATTTGACCAACTGATCACCGACGAGCCGGGCGATCTGGCCACTGGGGCCCAGGGCCGGTGTGACGACGACGTTCGGATGCCCGCTGAGCTCGACATGGGCCGGCAGGTCGGCGCGGACGTGATAGCCGCGCGATAGGAACGCCGGCAGGACGATGGCGGGCCGGCCGGTAGCCCCCGCCCGCGAGAGCACCTCGCTCGGGGTGGGACCCAACACGTCGACGAACGCGACCTCCACCTGGCGGGCAGTCAACGAACTCACCTGTGCGGCAAGCTCTTCGACCATCGTCACGCCCTCGGGTCGGCGGGTGCCGTGCGCGACCAGGATCAGCGCCATGGGGGATCCGCCCGTTGTTCGGTCGCCAGCCGGTAACCACGCTTGACCACCGTCGCGATGATGTTCTTGTCGCCCAGCGCCGTTCGCAGTCGCAGGACGGCCGTGTCGACGGCGTGCGGATCGTTGCTGTTGCCGGGCAGCGCGCGTAACAGGTCCCCGCGGGCGACGACGTCGCCCGGACGTTTCGCCAGCGCGCGCAGTATCCCCATGCCCGACGGCGAGAGGACCTTGATGGAACCGTCCACCAGCACGCACGTGCCGCGGATATCCACGGTGTGGCCGGCCGCGGTCACCGTGCACGAACCCAGCAGGGGTAGCTCTTCGGCGACGTGACGGGCCAAGGCGCCCAACCGCATTCGCTCCGGTGATGATGTCGGCACGCCTTTTCGGATCAACGGCTTGGACGTCACCGGGCCGACGCACATCGCGTGCACGTCGCTGCGCAGGGCGCTCAGCAGCTGGTCTTCGACGTCCAGCTCGCGGCTGCGTTCCAGCACCGCCGCGGCCGCGGGCGCCGACGTGAAGGTGACCGCGTCGAACTGCCGCCCGGCGATGCCGGTCACGAGCTGATCGAACGTGCCGCCCAACGGCGTTGGCTTCCACCGGTACACCCGGACGGGCACCACCTCGGCGCCGGCCAGTCGCAATCCGCCGAGGAATTCCGGGAAGGGATCCCACGCGTCGGCGGCCCCGTGCAGCTGGACCGCCACCCGCAGTCCGGCCACCCCCGACTTGAGCAGGTATTCCAGCACTTCCTGCGATGACTCGGATTCCGGGGACCACTCCTCGTGCAGGCCGGCGGCGCGCAGCGCACCGGTCGCCTTCGGCCCGCGCGAGACGATGCGGGCCGACGACAGCGCTGTGAGAAGCGGGTTGACCAGGCTCCACCCCTCGGCCGCGGCCAGCCACCCGCGGAAGCCGATGCCGGTGTGCGCTACCAGGATGTCGGGTGGCTCGGCGATCAATGCCTCGGTGTTACGGTGCAATTCATCGTCGTCGGGCAGCGCGATCATGTTGATCGCGGGCGCGCTGCACACCTCGGCGCCCTGACGGCTGAGCAGCGCGCACAGCTCCTCGGAGCGCCGGGCTGACGTCACCGCGATGCGGTAGCCCGTCAGCGGCGGGGAGTCCGGCTGGCCCATATCACCTGTGTATGCCCGTCAGATTTCCGTTGCGTTACCCGGCAATTGCTTACGCATTGCCCACCATGAGGCTGCGCTCACACGCGGGCGGGCTCGGAGTGCGCTTGCTGACCCGACAAGCTCCCGTGCGTCGACGTGGGCCGACGCACATACCTCGCCCAGGTCACGACGGCGGCGGAGACGTAGAAGGCCAAGAAGGCCCAAAACGCCGATGTGTCCGTGCCGGTGCTGAGGTAGGACTGGCGAAGTGCCAGGTTGATGCCCACGCCGCCGAGCGCTCCGAACGCGGCGACGAATCCGATCACCGCTCCCGAGGTGGCTTGCGACCAGCGCAGGCGGTCCGTTTCCGGCAGTTCGAGCCGGTGGCTACGCGCCTCGAACACAGACGGAATCATCTTGTACACCGACCCGTTGCCCAGCCCGGCCAGGATGAACAGGGCCATGAATCCGCAGACGTAGCCGACCATGGTGGCCGCGGTGGTCAGGCCCGGTGTCCGGTCGCCGTGGGTGCTGATGGCGACGAGGAACGCGGTAACGAGCCCCATGGCGGCCAGGATCGCCAGGGTGACGCGGCTGCCGCCGACGCGGTCGGCCAGTCTCCCGCCATAGATGCGCGCCACCGACCCGAGCGCCGGGCCGATGAACGCGAATTCGGCGGCGTGCAACGAGGCCTGAGCGTGGCTCTGGCCGGTGCCGACGAAGTTGATTTGCAGCACCTGCCCGAATGCGAACGAGAACCCGATCCAGGAGCCGAAGGTGCCCAGGTAGAGCATTGCGAGCACCCAGGTGTCGCGCTCGAACAGGATCGAGCGCAGGTGGCTGACGTCGTAGGTGGCGTGTTCCAGGTTGTCCATGTAGTGACTCGCACCCACCGCGACCACCGTCAGCAGCAGCAGGTAGAGACCGCACACCCAATACGGTTGGCGGTGGCCGGCCGTGGCGATAACCAGCAGCCCCACCAACTGGATCATCGGCACGCCAAGGTTCCCGGCGCCGGCGTTGAAGCCCAGCGCGAAGCCCTTGCGCCGATGCGGGTAGAAGAAATTGGTGTTGGTCATCGACGCGGCGTAATTGGCGCCGCCCATTCCGGTTAGTGCCGCGCAAACCAGATACGGCCACAGCGGGAGGCCGGGGTGGGCCAGCAGCCAGATCGTGCCGGCGGTGGGCACAAACAGCACCACGACCGAGAACACCGTCCAGTTGCGCCCACCGAAGGTGGCGATGCCCAGTGAGTAGGGGATACGGAGGCATGCCGCGACCAGGGTGGAGGTGGCACCCAGCAGGAACTTGTCGGCCGCGGAAAAGCCGTACACGTCCTGCGGCATGAACAGTGCCATCACCGGGAACAGGGTCCAGACACCAAAGGCGATGTGATCGCACGCGATGATCCAGAGCAGGTTGCGGCGGGCGATCTTGTTGTTGCCGGCTTCCCAGGCCGCCGTATCTTCCGGATTCCAGTTCGTGATGCGGTGGTTGCGGCCCATCCGACCTTCACCTTTCCTCGACGGGGTTGCTTCCTCGGGGCGGCCCCGCATGGTTTCGCCGGGTGTCGACGACCGTGTCAGCGGAGCTTCGTGGACGCTCACAGTCATCCGCCCGTCGGCGAAATCGCTTGCATGCGTTGAAATAACGGGTTGAACACAACCTCGGGAGTGCTCACCACGATCCCTCTCCTCAGCCCCACTGAACCGGCACATCCGGCCGCCGTCGAGCCAAGAATCACCCGGCCCAATCCGCGCGCGCGAAGAACCGATCGGAGTCTGGCTGTCGACCCACTTGACGCGCCAAATGAAGGGGCATGCCCCGCCGTCCATTTCGATGCTCACATCCAGGGCGGGAATGGGTCAACTCAATCGGGGCCAAATCGGCTGTAAATTGATTACGAGTTATCTGGTAAATCCCTGTAGGTGAGCGAACGGTGAAATAGCCACCCGTTTCCAGTGATTCGAACCCCGGCGTATGGCTTTGTGTGAGCTGGAATACATTTCGACTAGGGAAACTGCAGACCGGTGACGCCGGACTGCGGCTGGGCGCCCACCAGAACCCGTGGGCGCGACCAGTGCAGGCGCACCGACTGGCCCGGGCGCACCTGGGCGATCTTGTCGATGTCCTCGTCAATCACCACGCCCACCACCGGGTAACCGCCCGTCACCGGGTGGTCGGGCCCGAGGATCACCGGTAAACCGTTGGGCGGCACCTGAATTGCCCCGCGCGTGGTGCCCTCGCTGGGCAGCTGTCGATCCGGGTAGCAGTGCTGCAGGGGGCGGCCGACCAGTCGCATTCCCACGCGGTCGCTGCGGTCGGATGCCACCCAATCTTTGTGCACCAGGGCATCGGGGTCGACGAACCAATCGTCACGGGGCCCGGGCACCACCCCCAGCTCGACGACATTGCCGGTGATCGCGGCCACCGGGGCCTGGTCCAATTCGGGGTAGTCGGGGGTGCGCTCGCCGACGGGGAGCTGATCTCCCGCCCGCAACGGTGACGGGCCGATGGCCGACATCACGTCGTAGCTGCGCGAGCCCAGCACGGGCTCCACCGCGATGCCGCCCCGCACCGCCAGGTATGTCCGCAGCCCGGCTCGGGGCGTGCCCAATGCGATCACCTGGCCATCGCGGACATGCTGAATGCTGTTGGTGCCGAACTTGTTTCCGTCTACGGTCGGGTCGGTGTCGGCGCCCGTCACCGCGATGTCGATGTCGCCGCCCCGAACCCGGGCGGTGAAACCGCCGAACGTCACTTCGACGGTGGCGCGGTCATCGGGGTTGGCCACCAGCCGGTTGGCCAGCTGGTGGGCGCGACGGTCGGCGGCCCCGGACCGGCTCACACCGAGGTGGGCCAGGCCCGGCCGGCCCAGGTCCTCGACGACGGCGAGCGGTCCGGTGCGAAGGATCTCCAGGGTTGCCACGTTGAGCTCCTTACCTCAGACGGCCCGGAACTGGACCCACATGCCCTGTGCCAGCAGCGCCGGATCGGGCCGTTCGAGGTCCCACAGGGCGGCGTCGGTGCGGCCGATCAGTTGCCACCCGCCGGGCGACTGGCGCGGGTAGATCGCGCTGAATTCCCCGGCCAGGCCGACCGAGCCGGCGGGCACCGAGGTGCGCGGCTCCCGGCGGCGGGGCACCCGCAGGCGTGCGTCGCCGTCGACCAGGTACGCGAAGCCCGGGGCGAACCCGCTGAATCCAACCCGCCACAGGGAACCGGTGTGGGCGTCGATCACCTGCGCGATGGTCAGGCCGGTGTGCCTGGCGACCTCGGCGAGGTCGGGGCCGTCGTAGACGACATCGATGATCACATCGGCACGACGATCCGGAGCGGCGACCTCCTCGGCGCTGACCCGCATCTTGCGCAGTCGCTGACGGATCACCCCTTGGCAGCGGGGCCCGTCGAGCTTCACCAGAACGGTGCGGGCGGCCGGGACAACGTCGACCACGCCCGGCAACGCCGCGGCGCGCAACTGCGCCGCCCACGCCAATACCTCGGCGGTGCTACCGCATTGCACCATCAGCGCGCTGTCGCCGAAGTCCACAACGGTGTTGCCGACCAGGTCCGTCGGCAGGTCCTTGGACATGTTGTCGGTAAGGTCCGTCACGCTCATTACTCGACGGTAACCTCCCCGGCACGGGCCGGGCGAGGGGCCAGCGAGGGATTTTCGAACACTGCCAGAGCTGCCTTAGCAAACGCTCAAACGCCGCTGGCGCGGTCGGCATCTAACCGAGGATTTTGCCGAGTTGCGGGGGTAGTTGATCGGCTACCAAGGGATAGCTCAGCGGTGAGGAGAAGGCGATCGCGCCGGCCTGCTCCTTGGTGGTGAAGATGTGCCGGTTCTGCGCGGTGGCCTGTGACGCCGCCACGTCGGGGTCGGCGAGTAACGCCTTCTGGTCGTCGGGGCTCTCGGTTGTCCAGATGATCACATCGGCGGAATCGAGCACCGCTTTGACGTGATCGCGGGGGATGACGGCGCGGTGGTCGGTGCCGAAAGGTTTGATGCTGTCGGCGACCACCAGTCCCATCTGGTTCAGGAAGTCCGTGCGCCAGCCGGCCATGGTTGCCACGACGGTCCCCTGCCATAGCGCGCCCTGCATCAGCAACGCCTTCTTGCCCGTCCAACTCGGGTGTTCCTTGGCGACGGCGGTGAACCTCTGGTCGACGGCGTCGATCAACGACTTCATCTGGTCGGCCTGGAACACCGCTTGTCCGATCGCGGTGGCCTGCTCCTTCCACGGCTCGAAGAAGGCGTCACCGTCCGACTGCGGCACGGTCGGGGCGATCGCGGAGAGCTTTTGATAGGTGTCGGCGTCCACCCCGGCGTTGGTGGCCACGATCAGGTCCGGTTTGAGGCCCGCGATCTGGTCGACCGGAATCCCGTTGTCGAGGTTGAGCACCACCGGCTGCGCCCCGCCGAGCTTGGGCTGGGCCCACGGCCACACCGCGAACGGCTGGTCACCGAACCAGTTGGTCACCGCGATCGGCACCACCCCGACCGCCAGCAAGTCGTCTTGCTCGGTATAGCCCGCGCTGACCACGCGCTTGGGTGGTTCTTTGACGACGGTCTGGCCGAAGAGGTGGTTGATCGTCACCGATTTGCCGCCGGAGGTATCCGACGACGGTTTGCGTGACGAGCAGGCCGCCGGAGCCCCGGCCACCGCAGCGACCGCTGCAGCCCCTGCGAGCTGCAAGAATCCCCGTCGATTCCAACCCTGTCGCATCGCGTGAGATTAGCGCGTTCGGTGCCCGCAACGCCCGTCGCCGCGCGGTTGCGCCGCTCAGCCCAGCGGCATGCCGGCGTCCAGGAAGTCCAGGGCCCGATAGATGGTGTCGGCCGTCTTGGGCGCGCTGTCGAACGCCGCCATCATGGCGCCGACCATCGCGCCCACGTACACCCGGACCTCGAAATCGGTTGCGCGACGGCCGATCCGGCGGCCGATCGCCTCCGCCATGACGTTCACGGTGCGGTAGTACTCGTCGTAGAGGGCGGCCTTGAGCTCGGGTATCGAGAAGATCAGCCGCTGGCGGGTGTTCTCGGCCTCCAGCTGCTCGGGTGACAGCCCCGCCATCGTGGTGGCGTAGGCCCGGCGGATGGCTTGGCTCGGCGACAGCTCGGGCGGCTGGGCGTCGAACGCGGCCAATATCAGCGGATCGAGGTCGTCGGCCAGCAACAGCGACTCCTTGGATCCGAAGTACCGGAAGAACGTGCTGGGTGACACCTCGGCGGCGTCGGCGATCTGTTCGATGGTGGTGGCGGCGTAGCCGTTCGCGTCGAACAGGCGGAACGCCTCGCGGCGCAGGGCATGACGGGTCTTCATCTTCTTGCGTTCGCGCAGCCCCAGGGGCTGGTCGGTCGCCTGCATGCGGCAATTGTCCCGCATTCGGGGAGTAAAAAGTTCTGACAAGCGGCGGACTGCCGCTGCGAGATCCACGTATCTGCGACGTAACTGCGGCCACGCAGACCGGTAACAGTCCTTCCTTAACGTCGGGGCGTGACTACGACGACCACGCCAGAGCCCACCGCTCCGGTCCTTGCGCCCGCACCGCGCCCGCCTCACCGGGGCGAGCACTGGATTGACGACTGGCGTCCCGAAGACCCCGCGTTCTGGGCGACGACCGGCAAGCCGATCGCCCGGCGCAACCTGATCTTCTCGATCTTCACCGAGCACGTCGGGTTCAGCGTGTGGATGTTGTGGAGCATCGTCGTCGTCCAGATGACGGCCGGTCCCCACGGGCACCCGTCCGCGTCCGGCTGGGCGCTGACCGCCAGCCAGGCCCTCTGCCTGATCGCCGTCCCGAGCGGGGTCGGCGCCTTCCTGCGCCTGCCCTACACCTTCGCGGTCCCGCTCTTCGGCGGCCGCAACTGGACGACCATCTCCGCGGCGCTGCTCCTGATCCCGTGCGTGCTGCTGGCCTGGGTGGTCAGCCATCCCGGCCTCTCGTTCACCGTCCTGGTTGCGATCGCCGCCACCGCCGGCTTCGGGGGCGGCAACTTCGCCTCGTCGATGGCCAACATCTCCTTCTTCTACCCGGAGAAGGAGAAGGGCTGGGCGCTGGGCCTCAACGCGGCCGGGGGCAACATCGGCGTGGCGGTGGTGCAGAAGATCATCCCGCCGATCGTCGTCGCCGGGGGTGGGGTGGCGTTGTCGCGCGCCGGCCTCTTCTACATTCCGCTGGCGGTGGTGGCCGCGGTGTGTGCGTTCGGATTCATGAACAACCTCTCCGAGGCCAAGGCCGACGTGAAGCCGGTTTGGCAGGCCCTGCGGCATCCCGACACCTGGGTCATGTCGCTGCTCTACATCGGCACGTTCGGATCGTTCATCGGCTACTCGGCGGCTTTCCCGACCCTGCTGAAGACCGTGTTCGGGCGCGGTGATATCGCGTTGAGCTGGGCCTTCCTCGGCGCGGGTATCGGCTCGTTGATGCGGCCCCTGGGCGGCAAGCTGGCCGACCGGATCGGCGGGGCCCGGATCACCGCCGTCAGCTTCGTCATGCTCGCCGCGGGCGCCGCGGCGGCGCTGTGGTCGGTCAACGCCAAGAACCTGCCGGTGTTCTTCGCCAGCTTCATGTTCTTGTTCGTCGCGACCGGGATCGGCAACGGCTCGACCTACCGGATGATCTCGAGAATCTTTGTGATCAAGGGGGAGTCGGCCGGCGGCGACCCGGACACCATGGTGCGCATGCGCCGCCAGGCCGCGGGCGCGCTCGGCGTGATCTCGTCGATCGGCGCCTTCGGCGGCTTCGTCGTGCCGCTGGCGTACGCCTGGTCGAAGTCGCAATTCGGCAGCATCGAACCCGCGCTGCGGTTCTACGTGGGCTTCTTCCTCGCCCTGCTGGTGGTCACCTGGTATTGCTACCTGCGCAAGAGCAACGACGTCGCGCGCGCCGGGGTATAGCCGACCGCCGGGTTCAGCTCGACGGCTTCTGCTTGCCCGCGTACCCCCGCCAGGGGCTGTAGTCGGCGATCAGCTCTTCCTGCGGCGGTCGCTGGCCGGCGGGCACGTGCTGCAGGTTGATCCGGATCCGGTACCAGATCGAACTCGGCCCGCGCATGCCGTCGACCAGCACGTCGGCCGGCTGCAGCAGGGCGGCCGCGGCCGGGTGGCGGCCGCGCCAGGTGTCCAGCGCGGCCAGCGCCTCGTCCTTGGTCTTGGTGCGGGCGATCTCGATGAGCGGCATCACCGACTGGCGCCGCCCGGCGGCCGTGCCGGATCCCTTCGGCGCGCGCTCCGGGGGACCCATCTCCTCGGCCAGCACCAGCAGCCGGTCGAGCTCCCCGACGGCATCGTCCATCCCCGCCCACGGGTCACCCATGGCGGCGAACCGGTCGGGCACGGTGTCGATGGTGAACTCCTCGGGACGGCGCTCGGTGACCTCGTCCCACAGCAGCGGCGTCGACACCCGGGCGTCCGGCGTCGCCCGCACCGAGTACGCCGACGCGACCGTGCGGTCCTTGGCGTTCTGGTTGAAGTCGACGAACACCCCTTCGCGCTCTTCCTTCCACCAGCGGCTGGTCGCCGCGTCGGGCACCCGCCGCTCGACCTCCCGGGCCACGGTCTGGGCGGCCAGCCGCACCTGCCGGAACTCCCAGAGCGGGGCGATCCGGGCATAGATGTGAAATCCGCGCGACCCCGACGTCTTCGGCCACGCGACCAGGCCGTAGTCCTCCAGCACCTCACGGGCCACCAGCGCCACGTCGACGATCCGCCGCCAGGACACCCCGGGCATCGGGTCCAGGTCGACCCGCAATTCGTCGGGATGATCGAGGTCGTCTTCCAGCACCGGGTGCGGGTTGAGGTCGACGCAGCCCAGGTTGACCGCCCACGCCAGGCCGGCGGCCTCGTGGATGACGGCCTCCGCGGCGGAGGTGCCCCGCGCGTAGCGCAGTTCGGCGACGTCCACCCAGTCGGGCCGGTTCGTCGGCGCGCGCTTCTGGAACACCGCTTCCTCGGAAATGCCCTTGACGAAGCGCTTCAGGATCATCGGCCGGCCGGCCACGCCGCGCAGGGCCCCCTCAGCCACGGACAGGTAGTAGCGGACCAGGTCGAGCTTGGTGCGTGGCCCCGCGCCGCCGTGGGCTTCGAACACCACCTTGTCCGGATGGGTGATCGTGACCTGACGCCCGGCCACCTCCAGCGAAACCGGACCCATGTTCATCATCGTAAGTCGATGGGTACATACCCCTCGGAATGCGACGGACGTCACATAGGGTGGATTCATGCCTAATCTGATCGGCCTGCCCGGGCAGGCGGTTGCCAAGGTCCAGCAGTACCTGGAGCGCGGCTCAGCCGAATTGCACTACGTGCGCAAGATCTTCGAAGCGGGCGCCTTCCGCCTCGAACCACCGCAGAACTACGCCGCGATGGCCAACGACATCTACAAGTGGGGCGAGTTCGGCATGCTGCCCTCGCTCAACGCCAGACGGCACCCCGACCGCGCCGCGTGCATCGACGAAGAGGGCGAATTCACCTACAAGGAGCTCGACGACGCGGCCCACGCGGTGGCCAACGGCCTGCTCGACATGGGCGTCAAGGGCGGCGACGGGGTCGCGATCCTGGCACGCAACACCCGCTGGTTCCTGATCGCCAACTACGGCGCCGCCCGGGTTGGTGCCCGCATCATCTTGCTCAACAGCGAGTTCTCCGGCCCCCAGATCAAGGAGGTCTCGGAACGCGAGGGCGCGAAACTGATCATCTACGACGACGAGTACACCAAGGCCGTCAGCAAGGCCGAGCCGGAGCTGGGCATGCTGCGGGCGCTGGGCACCAACCCCGACGCGGACGAGCCCTCGGGCAGCAAGGACGAGACGCTGGCCGACCTGATAGAGCGCAGCAGCTCCGAGCCCGCTCCCAAGGCGACCAAGCACGCGTCGATCATCATCCTGACCAGCGGCACCACCGGCACCCCGAAGGGGGCGAACCGGAGCACCCCGCCCACCCTCGCGCCCGTCGGCGGCATCCTGTCGCACGTTCCGTTCAAGGCCAACGAGGTGACCTCGCTGCCCGCCCCGATGTTCCACGCGCTGGGGTACCTGCACGGCACCATTGCCATGTTTTTGGGCTCGACCCTGGTGCTCCGTCGCAAATTCAAGCCCCCGCACGTGCTCGAAGACATCGAGAAGTACAAGGTGACCGCCATGGTGGTGGTGCCGGTGATGCTGTCGCGGATCCTCGATGCGGTCGAGAAAATGGACAAGAGGCCCGACCTGTCCAGCCTGCGGATCGTGTTCATCTCCGGGTCACAGTTGGGCGCCGAGCTGGCCAGCCGCGCGCTGAAGGACCTGGGGCCGGTCATCTACAACATGTACGGCTCGACCGAGATCGCGTTCGCCACCATCGCCGGACCGAAAGACCTGGAACGCAATGCGGCGACGGTCGGCCCGGTGGTCAAGGGCGTGAAGGTCAAGATCCTCGACGACAACGGCAACGAGCGTCCGCAGGGCGAGGTCGGCCGGATCTTCGTCGGCAACGCGTTCCCCTTCCAGGGCTACACCGGCGGCGGCCACAAGCAGATCATCGACGGCCTGATGTCATCCGGCGACGTCGGATACTTCGACGAGCACGGCCTGCTATACGTCAGCGGCCGGGACGACGAGATGATCGTCTCCGGCGGCGAAAACGTCTTCCCCGCCGAGGTCGAGGATCTGATCAGCGGGCACCCGGAGGTGGTCGAGGCGACCGCGATCGGCGTCGAAGACAAGGAATGGGGCCACCGGCTGCGCGCCTTCGTCGTGAAGAAGGACGGCGCGCAAGTCGACGAGGACACCATCAAGCACTACGTGCGCGACCATCTGGCCCGCTACAAGGTGCCGCGTGAGGTGGTCTTCCTCGAAGAGCTGCCGCGCAACCCGACGGGCAAGATCCTCAAGCGCGAGCTGCGCGAGATGGAGGTCGACTAGCCGCTTCCCCGTTGGGGGTCAGCGCCGGTCTTTGATGGCCCGGGTGATCTGGGCCGCGAGTTTGGGGTCGACCAGGAGTTGGTCGATGAGCGCGGTGAGGACCTCTTGTCCGGTCACCCGGGCGACCCCCAGGCGGTCGGCCGCCTCGCGCTGCCAGATGTCGAGGGCTCGATGGGTCGCCGCCGACAGGTCGACGGTACGGCGCGTCCGCTGAACCCGTCCCGCCTGGCCGGCCGTCGGCTGGCTGCTCATCCGTTGGGGGACCTGCTGCCCGAGCCCGGTGAGGCGCTCGGTCGGCGCGGCGTCACCCGCCGGCCCGGGGCCCCGAAAGGTTCCGCCGCTGGGTCCGATGTGGCTGGGGTTGAAGTTCACTGCGGCGGTCGTCCTCCGATGAGTGGCCAATCAGTAAATCAGCGCTCGACTGTGTCAATACTGATTCTTCCACCGACGACGGCGTAAGTCGCGTCGCCGGGCCGCGGGCCGGCCGCGGCCGTCCCAGCAGCGGCTTCTTATAGCAAATTGCCGCAGATAGCTGACGGGGAAGCTATTTGCGGCAGGTAATTCGGGTGGACGGTCGTCGGTATTGCCAACGCAAAATAAATACTTCAGTCGATATGGCAATACGGAAAGACGGAAGCCAGTACGTCAGTAGATGTCAGATGAACAGCGGATTTACCCCGAATCTATAACTCAGTATTCACCGGTCTACTGAGTCGTGAAGATCATGAAATGGCGCGTGAGCGGCGGTAGATAAAACGCGCTAACGTGGGTGTTGCATAATTCACAGCTCGATTTATGTGTATGACAGTTGTTTGCCGGGAAACTTCTAGCTAACGTTTTGTTCGTCGGCATCAGGTCCCCGGAAGGAGTTCCCGCGATGATCGTTTCTGCACGATCGCTTCGCGGCGCGGCCGTAGGCGCAGCCGGTGCTTCAGCGGTGGCCGGAGCGCTGCTGTTCGGCGCCGGCCCCGTCGCCCAGGCCGCCCCGCTACCAGGTCCCGACATCAGCTTCACCACCGCCGGTCCGCACGGCGCGCCGGGCGGGCCCGGCATCATCCCTGACCGTCCAGGCGGGGGTCATGGCGGTCATGGATGGGGTGGCCACGGATGGGGCGGGGGAGGCCACCCCGGCTGGGGTTCGGGCAACCGCGGATTCTGGGCCCCCGGTCACTGGTGGAACTGGTGGTGGTGAACCAACCTCCCCGTGGTAACCGGCCAGCCTCGACGTGCCGATCAACTCTAGGCTGACCGGCCCACGGGATGGGGGGAAACCATGCCGGCCTGACCACCCCTCAGGTCGGCATGGCCCTTCTCCAGGGCCGCATCGGGGGTGGCTTTTAGGGATCGCGCGGAAGACCGAGCAGCCGCTCGGCGATGATGTTCAGCTGCACCTCGGAGGTGCCGCCGTAGATGGTCGTAGCCCGGCTCGCCAGCAGGTATTCGCCCCATTTGCCGGCTAGTTGGCCCGTGTCGCCGATGGCGGCGTCGGTGCCGAACGAGGACACCGCGAACTCGGCATACCCCTGGCCGGTGCGCATCGAGAGCAGCTTGGAGATGGCCGCCGAGGGCATGGCGTCCCCACCGGCCAGCGTCAACAGCGTCGAGCGCAGGTTCAGCACCTTGGCGGCGTGTCCCTCGGCGATCAACTGACCCGCCCGGTGTTGCGCGACCGGGTCGAACTGCCCGTCGCGAACGAACTCGACGAACTGGCCGAGAGTGGCCAGGAAGTTCGCCTCGCTGCTGCCGATCGAGACCCGTTCCGCGGTAAGGGTATTGCGGCTGACTTCCCATCCCCGGTTGACCTCGCCGAGCACGCATTCGTCGGGCACGAACACGTCGTCGATGTAGACCGTGTTGAACATCGCGTTCCCGGTGAGTTCGCGCAGCGGCTTGACCTCGACGCCTTCGCTTTTCATGTCCAGGAGGAAGTAGGTGATGCCACTGTGCTTTGGAGCGGTGGGATCCGTTCTCGCCAGCAGCGCGCCCCACTGCGAGAGCTGCGCCGCGGTGGTCCAGATCTTCTGGCCGGTGATACGCCAGCCGCCGTCCGTTCGCGTTGCCTTGGTGCTCAGCCCGGCCAGGTCCGAGCCGGCGCCCGGCTCGGAGAACAGCTGACACCAGATCATGTCGCCGCGGAAGGTCGGCGGCAGGAACCGCTGCTTTTGCTCCTCGGTCCCGAAGGCGACGATCGAGGGGATGATCCACGTCGCGATGCCCATCTGCGGGCGCCTGACCCGGCCGGCGGTGAACTCCTGGGCGATGATGATCTGCTCGATCGGGCTTGCGGCGCGGCCCCACGGTTGGGGCAGATACGGCAGCGTCCAGCCGCCCTCCGCGATGGCGACCTTGCGCTGGTCGCGCTCCATCGCCTTGAGCGCGGCGACTTCGGCCCGTATCTCGTCCCGCAGCTTCTCGGTGTCGGGGTCGAGGTCGATGTCGACCGCCCGAAGGCCGGTGCTGGTGGCGGTGTGCACCACTTTCTGTGGGTACTCCGAACCGCGGCCGAAGCAGGCGGCCAGCATCAGCGCCCGGCGGTAATACACGTTCGTGTCGTGCTCCCAGGTGAAGCCGATCCCGCCGTGCACCTGGATGCAATCCTGCGCGCACCGTTGCGCGGCCGCCGGCGCCAGCGTCGCCGCGACGGCCGCGGCGAACTCGACATTGGAACCGGTGATGTCCCAATCGTTTTCGCGCGCCTCGTCGATAGCGCGCGCGGCGTCCCACACCGCCGCGGTGGCGCGTTCGGTGTCGGCGATCATCTCCGCGCACTTGTGCTTGATGGCCTGGAACTGGCCGATCGGCCTGCCGAACTGCTCCCGGATCTTGGCGTATTGCGACGCGGTGTCGGTCGCCCAGCGCGCCACTCCGATCGCCTCGGCGGACAGCAGCGTCGTCATCAGCGCGTGCGCGGTCGCCATGCTCAGGTTGCTCAACGCGGCGTCGGCGCCGACCTCGACGGCGTTGGCCCGCACGTGGGCGACGGGGCGCAGCGGGTCAAGGCTTTTCACGGGCTCGATCTCGAGCTCCTCGGCGCGCAGCACCACCCATTCCTCGCCGCTGTCGATCGCGACCGGGAGCACCAGCACGGAGGCCTGCGCCGCGGCGGGCACCGCGCGGACCTCGCCGCGCAGCACCAGCACGTCCTCGTTCGGGCCCTGGCGGGTGGCGGTCAGGCCGCAGCAGTCCAACGCGTAGGCAGCGATGGCGGCGCCGGACGCCAGCTCGGAGAGCACCTTCGCTTGCGGGTCGTTGGCGGAAATCAGGGCGCTGGCGATCGCCGACGGCACGAAGGGCCCGGGCACCGCGCCGTAGCCGAACTCGGCCAGCACGATGGCCAACTCCAGGATGCCGAAACCCTGCCCTCCCACGGACTCGGCCAGATGCAGGCCCTGCAGGCCCTGGTCGGCCGCCGCCTGCCAGTACGGCGGGGGGTTGTCGATCGGCGTTTCCATTGCCGCGTGCAACGCCTCGGACGGCGCGATGCGCGCCACCAGCGACCGCACCGAATCGGCGAGGTCTTGATGCTCAGGAGTGATAGCGATCGGCATTGGTCGCCTTCCCATGCTTTCGGGTTCCGTCTCGGCCAGGCACCATCCAAACTAACAACCGGTCGGTTGGTTGACCACAGGGGTCACCAGGCGCCCCGGCGCACGGAATCGAGCACGTCGGGCGGGGAACGAAGCGGGCGTGAACGCTCAGCGGAACCGCTTGGCGATCCACTTGGTGATCATGTCGGCTTGCTCGCTGCGTGCGCCCGGGCTGGTGAAGTAGTGGTCGGTGTCGATCGACGCCTGCGTCTTGTCGGGGCCGGCGAGCGCGGCGAAAATCCGTTGGGCGTCGGACGGAAAGACACCGGTATCGGCCTCCGCGTTGATCACCAGGGCGGGACAGGTAATGCGGGCCAGGTGCGGTTCGGCCCGGGTCTGCGCCACCCGCAGGCTCCACATGCCCAGCCAGTTGCGCAGGGTGCAGGCCGCGGCGATGCCGTGTGCGGACCGGTTCGCCTTGGCCGGGAGTCCCGCGTAGCACATGTTCGGTTGGCGCCTGGTCGGCTCGAGACTGGCATCGACCATGCGGGGATCGGCCCAGGTGCGCATGACGCTGAACGGGCGGTCCGAAAACCCCGCCGCACGAACGCGTTTGAGTTCCCGCTCGGCCCAGTCGGTGATGGCGTGGTTGCGCGCCGTCTGCGCGCGGCGGTAGCGGGTGAGGAACTCCGGCGGATACGGCGGGCCGTTACGCTGGTCGAACAGGTCGAGCTCGACGTCGGTGGCGACGGGGTCGTTTTCATCCACGACGGCGCCGTCCATCCAAGCCGTCAGCACGTCGGGCCGGCCGGGATGGGCAGCGGTGGCCACATAGCCGTCCGCGGCGAGCAACTCCGTCAGGCCGGCAGCGGGCCGCATCCCGTCGAGCGGGGTCACGTTCGGCTCCACGGTCTGCGACTGATACGCGGCCATCAACGAGCCGCCGCCCGAGTTGCCGAGTAGCACAACAGTTTCCACTCCCTGCACCTCGCGCAGCCAGCGGACCCCGACGCCGATGTCGACCAGCGCGTGGTCGAGCAGGAAGCTGCTTTCGAAGCCACGGAACCTGGTATTCCAGCCGAGAAAGCCGACGCCGCGGGTGGCCATGTAATCGGCGAGGTAGTGCTCGGAAAAGTCGATCTGATAGTGCGTGGCGATCATCGCCACCTTGGGCTTGCGTCCCACCCCGCGGTGGTACAGCCCCTGGCAAGGATGCCCACCCGCGCCGGCGCGCCCGGCGGTGGGCGACGGCAGCCCGACGAACTCGCGGACAACACCTGCGGCACCGGTGTGAAGAGTCATATCAGCGGCCCTGTTGGCGATCGAGATCTCGAAAGAAAACTGAAGCTGATGTTAGATTCAGAATTACATCTTGGCCAGGACTTCCAGCCGGGGACCGAGGGGAGCCGCGCGATGATCAAGCCGCACAACACCAACACGGAATTCGAACTCGGAGGGATCAACCACGTGGCGCTGGTCTGCTCGGACATGGCGCGCACCGTGGACTTCTACAGCAATGTCCTGGGCATGCCGTTGATCAAGTCGCTCGACCTGCCCGGGGGTGCCGGCCAGCACTTCTTCTTCGACGCCGGCAACGGCGACTGCGTCGCATTCTTCTGGTTCGCCGACGCGGCCGACCGGGTGCCGGGCATCTCGTCGCCGGGCGCCATCCCCGGCATCGGCGACATCACCAGCGCGGTGAGCACCATGAACCATCTGGCATTCCATGTGCCGGCCGAGAAGTTCGACCCCTACCGCCAGCGGCTCAAGGACAAAGGGGTGCGCGTCGGCCCGGTGCTCAACCATGACGAGAGCCCCACGCAGGTGTCCGCGACGGTGCATCCGGGGGTGTACGTGCGGTCGTTCTACTTCCAGGATCCCGACGGCATCACCCTCGAATTCGCTTGTTGGGTGAAGGAATTCGACACCAGCGATGCCCGGGCCGTTCCCAAGACCGCGGCGGACCGCCGACCTCCGGTGGCCGCCGGTCGCTGATGACCGAGCGCATCCTGACCGACGCGCAGATCGCGGCGCTCACGCCCGAGCAGCGACGGCAGCTGATTTCCCGGCTGGAGCAGCCGGTGAGCGACCTGATCGACCCGGCGCTGCTCGCGCGGGTGCGGCGCATCCGGTTGAGCCTGATGGTTGGTGGCTCGATGGCGATGGTTCCCTGGCTGGGGTATCTCTCGGTGACGTTGCCGGAGAACTATGTCGCCCACAACTGGCCCCTGACGTGGGTGGGCTTCGACATTCTCTTGGCCGGGTTCATGCTGGCGACGGCGGTGCTCGGGTATCTGCGCCGCCAGCTGCTGGTCCCGGCCGCGTTCACCACCGGGGTGTTGCTGATCTGCGACGCCTGGTTCGACCTGATGACGGCCGGGCCCAAGGACATCTGGCTGTCGGTGACCACCGCGTTGCTGGTCGAGGTACCGCTGGCGGTGTTCCTGATATTCAGCGCGCAGCGGCTGATCCGGCTCACGATGATGCGATTGTGGCTGCTGGACCCCGGCATGCGGCTGTGGCAGCTGCCGCTGTTCCCCTGAGGCGGCACGGATTAGCTCATCGAGCCGGCGTGGGGCGCCGGGTCTTCGTCTCGTTCCTCGCCTACGAGCTAAGGCCGGTTCAACTCGACTGAGCGATTACGCCAACACATTTCGGGTGCGCTGAGCGACTTCGGCCTGACCGCCACTATGGGGTGGCGCACAGTCTGCCCAGCCTGACACTCCGCTAGGCGTCGGCACCTGCCCGCGCTTGCAGGGGGTGGTAGAGCCTTGGCTCGGCGATTCCTGGCAACGGCTCATCCTCCGCATGCGCTTCCTAATATTCGCGCGCCACCTCCACGCCCGATTGGGCAAACACGGCCACTGAATCTCGGGTGACAATGTGCGACAGTGAGAAAGAGCACACGGTCGTGCAATTGTTGCCCTCATCGCATTCGTACGCTAGCGTCCAAGCGTCGACACAGGGGGTGCAAAGCGGCGCCGTAGGTCGCGTCCCCGACATGCCGGGGATAACGCGTCGCAAGATTCCAGCCCACAGGGGATTCGTGCTGCGCGAAAAGCTGTGCGCGAAAACCTGTCCGCACCCCGGCCGCACAAGACAATTCGGTATCGGGAGAACGAGGACTTAAGAAAATGGTCTCGCTCGGCAACATCAACGAATGGCAACCGCCACACGGTCCGGTGACCGTGTGGATGGCCGCACCTACCGCGCATGAAGCAGCTCGCACCGCACGACGAAGCGATCGTGCCCCGAGTTATCAGCAGGCCCAACATCTTTGGGCTGCCTACCACAGTAGGACCCTGAACAGGCAGCTGCCCCGACTGATGATCGTGGCGTGGGATGTTCCCGGGACGTGTGACATTCCGGCGATGACGGCAGTCATCAATGCGCATGTGCGGCGCCACGACACTTACCACAGTTGGTTCGAAATCGAGAACGGCGTCATCGCACGTCGCGCGATCGACAACCCCGAATCCGTCGAGTTCGCCCCCGTCGAATTCGGGCACATGGCGGCCGACCAAGTGCGCACACATGTCTTGACGACGACTCCGGAAACGCTCGAATGGGGCTGCTTCACGTTCGGGATCGCCCAGCACGCTGACTATTTCACGTTCTACGCCAGTGTGGATCACCTGCACATCGACGGCCTGTCCGCCGGCGTCATCTTCCTTGACATCCACTTGGCGTATCAGGAGATGTTGCAGGGCGCGCATCGTCACCAGGTCGCCGCTCTTCCGCAGGTCATGAGCTACGGCGGCTACGCCGTGCGACAGCGTGAGGAGGCGGCGAGCTTGACCCTGGCTTCTCCTGCGATCGAGGACTGGATTGCATTCGCCCGCGACGCCGACGGCGACTGGCCGAGTTTCCCACTGCCACTTGGTGACACGTGGGCCAGCAGCAAGGGCGACTTGTTGACCGTGGAGCTGTTGGACGCCGCCGCCACGGAGTCTTTCGACGCCATTTGCGGTGCGGCCGGCGCCCGGTTCATCGGGGGAGTCCTGGCGTGCACCGCATTGGCCGAGCACGAATTGACCGGCAATGAGATCTACCGCGGATTCACCGCCAGGGACACCCGGACGCCGGGTATCGACACGATGACGGTGGGGTGGTTCGCCAGCCTGGTTCCGATCACCGTGCCGATCGCGAACTGCGCATTCGCCGAGGCGGCCCGAGCGGCCCAGAAGTCGTTCGACGCCGCAAAGCATCTCGCTCATGTGCCGATGGAGCGTGTCTTGGAGTTGGCGGCGACAGCGGATCAACCGGAGATCAAGCCGCCCACAAGTTTGCCGATGATGTTGTCATTCCTCGATTTCCGTAAGATACCGCTCGCCGGGCTGTGGGCAGAGATGAACTTCGGTACTTACGGCGACAACCTGTCCGCCGGCGGCATCAACATGTGGATCAACCGGCAAGCCGCAAATACCACGGTGACGATCTCCTTTCCGGACAATGCGACAGCGCGTGAGTCCGTGCAACGCTATATCGCGATATTGATCCAGGTGTTCGCGCGCGTCGTCGCCAGCGTCTCGGATGAGACTAATATGGTTGCAGCACAAAGGGACCCGGATGATACATACGGCCTTGCTGCAGAGGAAGACGACACTGAGGCGGCCTAGAACATGGGCAACGTGCTGGACTTGGCCGATCAAACCCTCTTTCTCGGCGAGAGGGCGACGGGAACCACCAGCCTGGTGCAATGCATCTGGGTCTATAGCCGCGCCGTCGACATCGACGGTCTAGAAAAGTTCCATCATCATCTTGGCCGCGGACGGTTATGCCGTCGCATCGAACGATCCCGATTGCCGTTCGGCCGCCATCGTTGGGTATCCCCCGGCGGCGGTCCCGATCTCGAGATCGTCGCGACACCAAGGCCGCGCGAAGAAATCGACGCCTGGTGTGGCGAGCAAGCCGGCAAGCGGCCGGATGCCGAGCACGGACCGGGATGGCATCTTGCGGTGCTCCCGCTCAGCGATGGCGGCGCGGCGGTGAGCTTGGTCGTGACGCATTGCCTCACCGACGGCGTGGGGCTGTGCGAGGCGCTGGCCGACGCGGCTTCCGGCCGGGATGACGCCATCGGGTGGCCGCCCGCGGCGTCGCGGCGGCGGTGGCAGGCGCTGCGTGAGGATGCGCGCCAGACCGCACGCGACATACCGGATATGGGCCGAGCGTTCATCGCGGCGGCACGATTGGCCCGGCGTGGCCGGGGCGATACCGTGCCTGTCGCCCCGCCATCCAAGAAGCGGCCGTTCACCGGGTCCGACGAACCCGTCGTTCTCCCAACGGCAACCGTCTTCATCGACGCCGACGAGTGGGACGCCCGCGCGCGCTCCCTCGGGGGGACCGGCAGTGCGTTGCTCGCGGGGCTGGCGGCTTACCTCGGCCAGGCAGTGGGACGGGTCGCCGCGGACGGCTCGGTCAACGTGGGGATGCCCGTCAACGAGCGGGCCCCGGGCGACACGCGTGCCAACGCGGTCACCAACGTCGACATCACCGTCGACCCCACACCTGCGACGACGGACCTGCGCGGGATCCGCGCCGCGATCAAGCAAGCGCTGGTCCACCACCAGGATGTGCCTGACGAACGGTGGGCATTGCTGCCCCTGATTCCGCTGATTCCAGAACGTGTCTTCCGGCGACTGATCGGCGTGGCCACCGGCGGTGCAACTGCTGTCGTGTCGTCCAACCTCGGGTCGATCGACCCGGCCGCCAACCGGCCGGACGGCTCAGACGCCGATTACTTCGCGATGAGGTCGGTGTATCCGGGCGTGAGCACCGAGACCATGCACCGCACCAACGGGGTGCTGGCGTTGCTGTCGGGACGGGCGCACGGGCAGGTCTTCATCTCTTTCCTGGCCTACCAGCCGGGTCGCCGCAACTCGGACGACCATTTGCGACAGGCCATTTCGAAGGCCCTGAGGGACTTCTCGCTCACCGCCACCCCGGGGTGGCGCACCGTGTGCCCGGTGTGAGGTCGTCACGAGTCCGCACGCGGCTCTGCCGCCGCCTCCGTTAACCGGTACAGGTTGGGCTCGGCGAGTTCGTCGAGCAGTGCCGCCAGGTGATCGACGAGCTCGTCCGGTTCGAGCCGCACGTCGCCGGCGAGCCAGGCGCTGATTGTCTGCCCGACGCCGCCGACCACGAAGTGCGCCGCGGCCTTGATGCGGTCGTTTGCCGGTACCCGCAGCGCGTCCCCGACGTGCTGGCCCGACAGCATGGCGAACAGCGCGCTGGATTCGGCGCGTTTGCGCACGATCACGGGATCGGCCAGCTTGGTGCTGAACAGCAGGCGCCCGAGGCGGGCGTCGTCGGCGATGGTGCGCACGATGTTGGCCATGCCCGCGCGGGTCTGCTCGTGCGCCGGCACCGCCGCCACCGCGGCCTGTGTGGTGGCGGCCAGCTGGGCGATCACCCAGTCGAATACCGAGGCGACGAATTCGTCTTTGTCGGCGAAGCTTTCGTAGAAGTACCGGGCCGCGAGCCCGGCCTGGCGGCACACGCCGCGGACGGTGACCGCGGAGATGTTCTGTTGTTCCGCGCCGAGTAGCTCCAGGCCCGCGGCCAGGAGCTGGTTGCGGCGCGTGGCCAGCCGCTGGGTGGCCTCGACGCCGCGGTACGGCCGCGCGCTCGAGGTCTCGTTCATGCGAACCATCTTGACACCAGCGCGGCGCCGCGACAATATCAGGAAACAAGTGTTCGCACATTGGCGTCCGCTGCCGCTGGAGGGTCTGACCATGGCAATGCACGAGGCTGTTCCCCAACCGGCTCGGCATGTCGAGCGCGCCGTCACCGACCCGCCGCGGCGGTCCGCCGCACGGCGGCGCCGGCGGGCGCTCGGCATCGACGAGGGGCTGATGGGCGTGGCGCTGCTGGCCGGCCCGGCGAACGTGATCATGCAGTTGGCGCGTCCCGGTGTCGGCTACGGCGTCATGGAGAGCCGCGTCGAAAGCGGCCGCGTCGACCTGCATCCCATCAAGCGCGCGCGCACCACCTTCACCTACCTGGCCGTGGCGACCAGCGGCAGCGATGCCCAGAAAGAGGCCTTCCGGCGCGCGGTCAACCGGGCCCATGCGCAGGTTTACTCCACCCCCGAAAGCCCGGTGTCCTACAACGCCTTCGACCCCGACCTGCAACTGTGGGTGGGGGCATGCCTGTACAAGGGCGGAGTCGACATCTTCCGCATGTTCATCGGCGAGCTGGACGGGCAGGACGCCGACCGGCACTACCGCGAGGGCATGGCGCTGGCCACCACGCTGCAGGTGCCGCCGGAGATGTGGCCGGCCGACCGGGCGGCCTTCGACCGATACTGGCAGGAGTCGCTGGCCAAGGTCCACATCGACGAGGCCGTCCGTGAGTATCTGTACCCCATCGCCGCCGGCCGCATCCGGGGGCTGGCGCTGCCGCGCCGCCTGCAGCGCGCCTCCGACAACTTCGCGTTGCTGATCACCACGGGCTTTCTCCCGCAGCGGTTCCGCGACGAGATGCGGTTGCCCTGGGACGCCGCCAGGCAACGGCGCTTCGAGCGCATCATGGCGGCGTTGGCCGTGGTGAACCGGTGCTTACCGCGGTTCGTTCGGCAGTTTCCCTTCAATGTTTTGCTGGCCGACGTCGACCGCCGGATCAGGAGCGGACGCCCGTTGGTCTAACGCGTGGACGGGCGCGCCGAACCGCCCGCCATGTTGATAACGACAATCATATTCATTAAGCTCTCCTCTGCCTGGTAAGCCTTCCAGCCCGAGGAGTACCTATGACGGCACCAATCTGGATGGCCTCGCCACCGGAGGTGCACTCCGCGTTGCTCAGTAGCGGCCCCGGTCCGGGGTCGCTAATTGCGGCGGCGGGGGCATGGTCGACCCTGAGCACCGAATACACCTCGGCCGCAGCCGAACTCAGCGATGTGTTGGCCGCGGCACAGGCCGGCTCGTGGGAGGGACCCAGCGCGGAGTCGTATGTGGCCGCGCATGCGCCATACCTCGCGTGGCTGACGCAGGCCAGCGCGCACAGCGCGGCGGCGGCCGCTCAACACGAGACCGCCGCGGTCGCCTACACCGCGGCGTTGGCGGCCATGCCGACGTTGCCGGAACTCGCCGCCAATCACGCCGTCCACGGAGCGTTGGTGGCGACCAATTTCTTCGGAATCAACACGGTCCCGATCGCGGTCAACGAGGCCGACTATGCGCGGATGTGGGCGCAGGCGGCCGCCACGATGACCACCTATCAAGCGGTCTCCACCGCGGCGGTGGCGTCAACACCGCAAACCGACCCCGCGCCCCAAATCGTGAAATCCAATGCCACAAGCCAAGGCTCGGGGAGCAATTTCCACGACCCCACGATCGACAATCCGCTCGACGACTTCATAGCGAAAATCCTGAAGAACTTCGGCATCAACTGGGACCCCGCGCAGGGCACCGTCAACGGGTTGCCCTATGACGCCTACTCGAACGCCAGTCAGCCGATTTTCTGGGTGGTTCGGGCCCTGGAGCTTCTCGAGGACTTCCAGCAGTTCGGCTACTACCTGGTGCACAACCCGGCCCTGGCCTTCCAGTACATCGTTCAACTCGCGCTGTTCGACTGGCCGACGCACATCCTCGAAATTCTGACCACCGCGCCGCAACTGCTGGCCCCCGCGGTCCTCCTGGCGGTCGCCCCCTTCGGCGCCGTGGGCGGCTTCGCGGGGTTGGCCGGCCTCGCTGGTGTACCCCAACCCGCGGTCGTCCCGGCTCCCATGCCGGCCCCCACCCCGCCGCCCGCCCCGTTGCCGGTCGTCGCCACGGCCCCTGCTCCCGTCGCGCCTGCCGCGGCTCCAGCCTCGGCGCCGGCGTCCGCACCCGCTCCGACGGCGACGACCGTTGCCAGCCCCGCGCCGCCCGCCCCGCCGCCACCGCACGCAGTGGGGTTCGCGCCGCCCTATGTCGTCGCTCCGCCCGGCGTCGGGTTCGGCTCCGGAATGGGCGCTGGCGCCAGCTCCAGCGCGAAAAGGAAAGCCCCGGAACCCGATAGCGCCGCGGCCGCGGCGGCCGCGGGCGCGCGAGGCGCGGCGCGGGCGCGCCGGCGCAGCCGCGCGAAGCAGCGCGACTACGGCGATGAGTTCGCGGACATGAACATCGATGTCGACCCCGACTGGGGCGCGCCGCGTGACGGGGCGCTGTCGGTCGCATCGGACCGCGGCGCGGGAGCGCTCGGGTTTGCCGGGGCCGGCGTCCGGGAGGCGACCGCCGCGGCAACGGGATTGGCCACGCTGACCGGTGACGAGTTCGGCGGCGGCCCAAGGCTTCCCATGATGCCGGGCACCTGGGACGCCGAGGGTGGCAGCGAGACGCCGTAGCGCACGCAGCGACCTAACCGGCCGGGCGGGCGGATGCTTGGAGACGCACCTCAGATCTTCGTGCCCTTCGGCGCGCCGACTTCATAGCTGCCCGTGTCGTCGGTGAAGGTGACCACGAACTGGTGTTTGAGATGGTCGATGGTTGCCTGACAAGTGAAGGTGCCGCCCTTGGTGACGGTGGGGTTTTGTCCGTCGTTGCAGGTGACGTCGCTGACGTTCTTCGCGCCGTAACCTGCTGGGTCGGACAAGACGTGCGCGACGCCGGCCTGGACGGCGGTGACCTCGAGTTGCTTGGTGACGAAGAACCCTGGCGCCAAGAATCCCGTAATGAGCACAGCCGTGGCGACCACCGCCACCGCCGCGCCCAGGTAAAGCGGCAGATGTGTGCCGCGCAGGGCGGCCCGCGGTCCGCGTGGAGGGAAGGCGGCCGGCGCCTGGAAACTCGCACCAGGGGGGCGTTGATGATGCGGGTAAGGGAATGGCCCGTGCTGGATCCCGATGGGGAAGCGGGGTTGGCGGGGCAGAGGCTGGGTGGGCGGATCGTAGAAGGCCCCGGGGGTAACCGGTGACATGACCGGTCGCTGCGGGTATTGCCGTGGCGCCGTGGGCGGTTGTGGCTGCATCGGGAACCTCTCTACCTGTGGGCGGTGGCGGGAGCGACGACCTCTGCTCGAACTGTAACCGAAGCAGCAGCGGTGCGCAACGATTTGAAACGTTGCGGTACGGGTGGCCGACGGCGGCACAGGCGGTACGAGCGGGGAGCCGCAGGGAAATGCTCGCAGAGAAATGCTTCAGCCAGCCAAGGCCGCAGGAGTTCTACTCGATGGCACCTGAGCTGCGGAGACAATTCGCACCCCCGCAAGGGGGTGACACTACGAGGGTGAGAGGACGGCCCGCGACACCGCGACCGCCTGCGGATTTCGATAGCCGAGCGCACACAAAACAGATGTAGCATCACGAGTAATGCATTGGGTCATACCGCAGCAGCGCGAGCCCACGGGACCTAGGAGCGATAATTGACATCCGGCGAATCGACGACCGCGCTGACCGTGCGGGTCGGGCAGGCGACTCACACGCTTCACCCTGCGGCCGGCGTCGCCGTCATCGGTAGAGACGCCGGGGCCGCGGTAGAGGTGGACGACGAGCGGATCTCCCGGTGCCACGTTCGGCTCGAACCGCACCGCGACGGCTGGCAGGCCTTTGACACCAGCACCAACGGGATGTTCGTCGACGGCATACGCCGCAACTCGGTGCTGATCACCGGCGCCACCACCATCTGTCTCGGGGCTCCTGACGGGGTCGCCGTGACCCTCGCCCCGCAGCGCCCGTCGGAAGTAACGCCGGAGGAGTCGACCCAAGTCGTGCGGCCGTTCGATGCTGAGGACGAACAGTGGTGGGACGGCCAGAGCGACCCCGGGGTCATCCGCGCAGGCGGTGCGGTCGCTGAGCGCCGCCAGCAGCTGGGGATCTCCCAGCGCAGCCTGGACCGCGACGGAATCATCAACGCGGGTGCCCTCATCAACTTCGAGAAGGGCCGCAGCTGGCCGCGTCGCACCACGCTAGAGAGGCTGGAGAACGTGTTGGAATGGCCCACGGGCCACATCACGCGCATCCGGCGCGGGGCGGTTCCGGCGCCCACCAGCGGTGCCATCAGCACCGGCGGGCCCGCAGGGCCGCGCAGCGACGAGGCCACCGAGGTGTTGACCGACTCCATTCAGGCGCCGCTGATGGCCGAGACGGTGGAACTGGCCATGCACACCCTCACCACCGCCGTCTCCCAGTTGCCTGAGCCAACCGATCCCGACTTCACCGCCAAGGCCACCAGCATCCTGGCCGACCTGCGCAAGCTCGAGAGGCTGGCCTCGAGCGCCGCGCGCAACGCCAAAGGCAGCCCGTCGGTCATCCTGGCGTTGAGCAGTGTGCGGCGCAGCTATAACGAGCTGATGATGCGCGCGGCACACTCGCCGGCGGCCACCTTGGGCCAGCGGCTCTACGGCGCGCGCCACCGGGCGGAACTGAGCCTCGAGGAAGCGGCCAATGGCGCCGGGCTGCCGGTGTCCGTTCTCGAAGATGCCGAAGCCGAGCGCACCATCGCCCCCGAGGCCGCACGGGCCATCGAAAACCTCATCGCGCAGCTGGCAATCAGTTGACGCGCTGTCCGCGGTGCTGGTGTGCTGACTCCCGCGCTTTCGGCCCCGGCAACACCGTCACATTGGGGAGCGTGTCCCGAAAGCCGTGCGTGGGGTGGGGTAAGCCTGGGCGGCTTGGCGTCGCAGATTCTTTCGCGCATTGTGGTTTTCGAGTAACGCGACCCAGTTCCAGCCCAAGATGGACGCCATACTCCACCACCCGGCGAGCAGATTATGCAGTAGAGCGTCGTGCAGTGCAGCCTCGCATTGGGCGAACGTGCCTGTGACGGTGTAGGTCTGGTTGAACATGAGTACGACCGCGCCGGTGTGTTTTCTGATCCGCACCTGGAAGAGCGGTTGGTTGCCGGTTGGCGGCGGGGGTGGGTAGTTGGCCTGCGAGAAGCAGGGCGCCGGCGAGCGTGCGGGTCCGTGGACGGGGTAGGGGTGGGGCTGTGGGCCGCCGAAGGGCTGCCGGTAGTGGGGGTGCGGCTGGGACACGGTTCCTCCGTAATGGGTGAGGGGAGTGGGATATTCGCGCCGGTTGCGATCGGGGGTCAGGCTTGCGAGATGGTGGCGGTGGTTTTGGAGACGATGTCGCTTGCCTGGCTGGTGGTGTCGAATCCGCACCACAGGGTGTCGATGATGACGTTGTTGGCCAGTCCGATGGCGCGTTGGCAGGTGGGGCCGCGGCCACCGGGCTGGGTTTGCATGGTGGCCAAGGTGGTGTCGGTGGCCTGCGGCTCGCCGAGATCCCAGGTGACGGGGGCGTGACCGGGCGGGGTGACGGTGATGGACCGGTTGGCGCAGCCAGACCAGCGTGTTTTGGCTTGGCTGAAGAATTGCTGGGCTGAGTCGGCGTCACGGAAGCCGATCAGGACTTGTACCAGCGCGTGCTCGGGCGCAACAGGTGCGGCGTCGTCGAGTATCTGCCCTTGCAGCGCCGTCCAGTTGCTGCCTTGGTAGGCGGCGGCTTCGGCGGGTGAATAGGTGCCCAGGCAGTCGGGGTTGGAGACCACATCCTCGTCGTGCCACATCCGCAAGACCGGCCTACGTACCGCCATGGCGGTGGTATGCCCGATCGTGTTGACGTCGTTTTCGTTGAGCAGCAGGTCGGCGAGGTTCTGGGCAGGATTACCGGCGGTTGCCAGTGGCCCAGGTCCGGGGCCGCCGCGGGGTGCCCGGTGGTGGTGGCGGTGCACCCGGTCAGCAGCAGAGTCAAGGCGACGGCGGCGAGGATTGCCCCGCGCACGGTGGCCGCGAAGCGCGGTCTCCATCCGGCGGTGTCCTGCGTGCGGTCGCCGCTTATCGGTCCAGCGTGGTGTCGCAGCGAAACAGCGCTCATGTCGGGGTCCTCCTGCCAGCTCGTCCGGTACGACGCAGACGCTAGCAATAAAAACGAAGCAGCGCAACGATTAGAAACATTGCACACCACCTAACGCTGTGTTTTAATTCGAAGCATGCAACGACGCGTTGCCGCGGGGACCTCGATGGCCGCTCCGGGGCCCCGCAGTCCATCTACCCCGAAGGACACCCCCATGCCCGATGACCCGCATCCACCGATGACCAACACGACCCACCCCGCGCCGGGAAGCGCCCCGGCGGTACCGCGCAGTGCGTACCGACCTGCCCAGGCGCCGCTCATGCGGCCCGGGCCCGCCGAAGAGGTCACGACTGTGTTGCCCCGCCGTCCATTCGGAGTTGCGGGGCCGCCCCCGGTGCCCCCGGCGCGGCCTGGGATGCCCACCTGGGGGTCCGTGCCCGGCTACCCGCCCGCGTTCACCCCGGCGCGCCGGCAGCGCCAGCCCAAGTGGGCGCAGATCGCCGTGGGGGCTGCCGTGGTGGTCACCCTGGTGATCGCCGGCTTGCTGATCAACGTTGCCGGCAGCCCCGATGACACGGCCGCCTCGACCCTGATGCCGGCGCCGACGACTTCCGCGCCGCCGATCAGCCCGGGCCCCGCACCGCAGGCGCCCACGGTGCCCCTGTCGGCGCTGCCCGGGCTGATGCTGGATGTGGCCACCATCAACAGCATCGAGGGCGCCACCGACATCGCGCCTTCGCCGGACTCGGGCAACGACAACACGGCCTATGGCGGCCTGAGCACCGACCGCCCCGAATGCAGCGAGATCCAAGCTCCCGCACTGCAATCAGAACTCGACGGCAGCGGCTGGATCGGGGTTCGAACCCAGTCGCTGCAGGACCGCGCCGGCGGCGTCCGGCACCTCAACCACAACGCCGCAATCTACTTCGCCACCGCCAAGGCGGCCAACGACTTTGCGGCCAAACAGGCCCGGGCCTGGCCGCAATGCAACGGCGCCAGCTTGCACCTGACCGTCAACCGAGAGCCGACCAGCATTTGGATAGCGGGCACCGCCACCAGCCGTGACGGCATGCTCAGCATCACCAACACCCAAGAAGGCGCCGGCGGCTGGCAGTGCCAGCGGGCACTGACAGCACGCAACAATATCGTCA
Source organism: uncultured Actinomycetota bacterium (assembly GCA_963732835.1). Taxonomy (GTDB): domain Bacteria; phylum Actinomycetota; class Actinomycetes; order Mycobacteriales; family Mycobacteriaceae; genus Mycobacterium. The sequence continues at coordinate 214,755 of CAVTBA010000011.1, read as the reverse complement.
TCGACGTGCGCAGCTGCGGCGAGAACCGCACCGATCAAGCGGTCACCATCGCCACCCGGATGGCCGAGCGTGTCACCACCCGCTGAAACCACGGGGCACGTGAACGCAATCGCACCGCACCCGCGAGCTCACATCGGCTCGAAAGGAGGGACGATGATCAGGATGCGCCTGGCGCCCAGCGCCATTCAGCTGGCCCTGGTGTTGATGTCCTCGGCGCTGGTCACGCTGGCGGGCGGCTGCGCCGACGTCGTCGCCGGCACCGTGCACCCAGCACCCGACCTCAAACCGCGGCCACTGATCGGTGAAGTCATCAAGCAAACGATGTTGTCCGACACGGAGCTGTCGCACCTGTTTGATCAGTCTTTCGAAATCGACCGGTCGCCCGAGTTCGGCGGACCCGCGCAGTTGTTCTGGGATTGGCCTGGTGCCAAACAAAGCGATTGCGCCGGGCTCAGCCACATCCTCATGGGTGAGGTCTACACCAACGCCCAGGTGCTCAACGTCGCGCACGAAAGCTGGTGGGACTCACACTCCGATCGGAACCCGACGGTGATCAACCTCGAGGAGGGCGTGGTGGCGCTGCCGACGATGGCCGCCGCTGATGCGTTGTTCGCGAAGTTCACCGAGCAATGGAAAGGATGTGTCGGCGCACGAGTAGATAGCGGCGTGGATTACCACTACGAGATCGGCGACGTGCATGCCGACGCTTCCGTCGTCGAAGCCACCGTGGAAAACCAAGATCAAACCACCCGATTGCGCGAGTCGCACGCCTTGGGTGTTCGCGACAATTGCATCGTGGAGGTCTCCATCACCTATTTCCGTGACACGGCGCCCGCTCCGGGTAAAAGTGCGGGCGATGTCGCTCGGCAGATGTTGAACAAAATCGGCGATCGAGCCTGACGCGCTGGTAGTAGCGACTACCATTCTGCTGGTCTGGTCGGGATCGCCACCGGTGGCCGGGCAACGGCGCCCACAACGAGGGGATAGGGGTGTTGGGGGATGGGCACGCGTCGCGCAACCGCTCCCGAAGGATCGGCCAGTGAGTTGGTCGCCGCGTTGATGAGACAACCGCGCGCCCGGCAGCTGGATTCCGTTCGGCGGACCCGCCTGCAACGCGCGGCGCGCGACGCCGCACTGCTCTACCCGGAAAATCCCGAATTGCAGCGCTGCGCCGTCGACGCCGCGATCGACTATCTGCGCGACACCGCCGACCTGGACGCCGCCGGAGCCGAATGGCGCCGAATCCGCGAGGAGGAGAAACGAATTCGCGCCCGGGTACGCCAGCTGGCGGTGATGTCGATCGCTGACAGGATCGTTTCAGAACGTCGGGTCGCCCGCGCCATCGGCGTGGACCGCATGCGGCTGCGCCGCTGGTCGGGCAAACCCACCAGCACGCGCGAGACGGGATCGCCACTGGGTCGGGAAGCCCTCCGGTGACCACCGGGGTTGGCGTGCGTGCACGCGGGGCATCATCGCCGGCGCTGCTGATCGCCACGCTTGTCGCGGTGGTGACCGCACTGGGCGGTGGCTGCTCGACGGTGGTGACCGGCAGCGCCGTCAAGTCCGGCGGCCCGGCGCCGGCGGCGGCCAACGTGGCGCTCCTCGACCCCGGCAACTTCCCGCGCCGACCGCGCCCACCGCTGGGCACCGTCGCCGACGACTCAGCCGGGCGCCGCGTCGAAGCCCAGCGGATGGCAGACATGGTGGCCGGGCCCTGGCAGGTCGACGGGACGCTGATCAGCCCATTGAGCGCCGAAATCGCGCCCACCACCGCGCTTCCCGAGCCCGGGCGGCTCTCGGCACTGGTGCGCGGTGATTCGATCGCCGCGATCGCCGCTGCGCATCACTTCGTGGCCGGCTTCGTCAGCGGGCGCGTCACCCCGCCACCTCCCCGCGGCCAACCTCCCACCGACAAACCCAAGATCCTGGACAACGGCGTCTTCCGCTTCCCCGGCACGCAAGACGCCACCGACGCCGCCACGGCCATGGCCGCCGCCGACATGGCCACCATCCGCCCAGGCGGCATCCCGGCCACCCGGCTGTCAATCCCGCACTACCCCAACACGATTGCCAACGTAGCTCCCCTGTCGGGAGGCTTTGAAGCCGAAGCGTTCACCGCCCATGGCCCGTACGTGTTTTTCCAGTTCGCCGGCTCTAAAGAGAGCGCCGACGCGGTCGCCGGCATGATCGCCACGGCCCTAGACCTGCAAGGCCCGATGGCCGACCACTTCCAAGCCACACCGGTAGACCAACTGGCCGCCCTGCCCGCCGACCCGACCGGACTGCTGGCGCGCACCGTGCCCGCCACCGACCCCGGCGTCAACCAGGCCGCGGTCTATCCACCGCACGGCGCGCTGCATTTCCGGTCCGACCCCGTGGCCACCCAGGCGATGTACACCGACGCCGGCATCAACCACGTCGCCGCCGACCGCACCACCGTCTACGAGGCAGTCGATACCACCGGCGCCCAGCGGGCCGCCGACGGGCTCACCCGCATGGACGTGCCCTTCCTGGGCTACCACTCCGCCCCCGGCATCAACGGACTGCCCTCGGCACGCTGCTTTGACCGCGGGCCCGACAGCACCGAGCTGGGCGCCGTTCGCTACCTGTGCATCGCCACCGCCGACCGCTACGCGTTCAAGGCCACCGCCGCCCAAGAAGTCGAGGCCCACCAGATCATTGCCGCCCAATACCTGATGCTCACGGCGCCATGACCCGTCGTGCCCGCCCCTTGGTCCTCGCCGTCGCGGCCGCGGTCGCGGCGCTGATGGTGGCCTGCAGTACGACGATCGCGGGGACCGCCATCAAAGCCCCCGGCGCCGAGGGCTCCGACGGCGTCAACCTCGCCCTGCTCGATGCCGGGAACTTCCCCACCACCCCGCGCGACCCGCTGGGGGTCGCCGGTGACGCGCTGCGCGGCGGGTGGGCCGAAGGACGCCGCCTGGCCGGTGCCGTGGTGGGCCCCTGGGAGGTCGATCCCGACCTGATCGGCTACGCCCAAATCGATTCCGGCGTAGTCAAAGACGCCGACGCGGTCAACGAGCTGCTGGGCACCCCGATAGGTGACGCGTTGGGTGGCCACAACTTGCTGGCTGGTTTCTCCAGCTCACGTCACACCGAAAAAGGCCCCTACAAGGGCCTGCTCAACATTGTGCTGGAACTGGCCAGCCCGGCCGACGCGACCGCCGCAGCAGCCGCCATGGCCGCCAAAGGCACGGCCTTGACAATGCCATTCAACACCAAATCCATTCCCACACAGCCATTTTTCGTTCCCCGCCACCCCGAGACGGCCGCGCTCACCTACCAGTGGACCGCACAATACTCGGACCCCGCCGGTCCACGGTTCTCGGTGACCGCCCTGAGCGCCCACGGCCAATACGTGCTGGCCCAAACGGCGACATCGGGCGACAAAGCTGACCTTGCGGCGCAATTGATCGCCACCACACTGGATTTGCAAGAGCCCTTGATGGACACCTTCAAGCCCACCCCGCCGGATCAGATGGCCCAACTGCCGCTGGATCCCGACGGGCTGATGGCACGCACCGTGCCGCCCCGCCATGAAAACGAATCGATCAACGACGGCATCTATGACGCGCACGGGGCACTACATTTAGCTGCCGATGACCCGGTTCACCTGCAGGCATTGTTCAAATCCGCCGGCGTGCAGCAGGTCGCGTACGTCCTGGAAACCAGGGTTTATCAAACCCCCGATGCCGGGGCGGCCGCGCGCATCGTCGCCGACATGTCCGGCCCGCACCAAGTGGGCGGGATCAGCGGCATGCCCAAGGCGAAATGCTTCAACGAAACGCTGGGCTATTGGTGCGTGGCCCGCGCAGATCGCTACGCCTACGAGATGCAAAACGAACAAGAGAACGCGCTGCACCAAATGATGGCCGCCCAATATCGCATGCTGACCGGGAAATGAGCGCCTGATGCCTCTCGCTGTCGGAACGATCATCGCCGGATACCGCATCGAAGGTGTGCTCGGATCCGGCGGGATGGGCACGGTGTATCTGGCCCGCCACCCCACGTTGCCCCGCAGCGATGCGTTGAAGATCCTGTCCGCCGAGCTGTCCGTGGACCGCCAATTCAGAGTCCGCTTCACCCGCGAAGCCGACCTGGCCGCCACCCTGAACCACCCGAATATCGTGCGGGTGTACAACCGCGGCGAGACCGACGACGGACACCTGTGGATCGCCATGGAGTACGTCGAAGGAACCGCAGCCAACGATTTGGACCGCGCCAATCTCACCCCGACCCGCATCGTGCGCATCGTCACCGACGTCGCCGCCGCACTCGACTACGCCCACTCCCGGCGGGTGTTGCACCGCGATATCAAACCCGGCAACTTCTTGGTCTCAGCGCCGGGCAGCGAGGATGAACGAGTGTTGTTGGCCGACTTCGGCATCGCGCGCGCCCTCGATGACGCCACCACCTTGACCGCCACGGGCTCCATGGTCGGCACCGCGGCCTACGCCGCACCGGAGACCATCGAAGGCCGGCCGGCTGACCCCCGCAGCGACATCTACTCGCTGGGATGCGCCCTGTTTCGGCTGCTGACCAACCGCACCCCCTACGAGGACAACTCGTTGTCGGCGATGTTGGCCGGACACCTGATGCGGCCCGTCCCGCGCCCCACCGACGTCAACCCCGCCCTGCCCCATGGGATCGACGACGTGATCGCCCGCGCCCTGGCCAAGGACCCCGCCCAGCGCTTCCAAACCGCCGGTGCACTGGCGGCTGCCGCCGCCGCCGCGCTGACCAGAAATCCGGCGCCGCCGACGACCACCGGTCCCGGCGGGCTACCCGCAAGCAACGCGGCCAATCCCACGCTGACGTATCCACCAACCGTGCCTCCCGGGGCGGCCTCCGCGCCCGCGTGGCCCGCCTACGACGCCCACGGAGCGGCCGCGGCCGCGAACCATGCTGCGCCCCAACAGTTCGCGAGCATGCTTCCCTCGGTCGGCGGCCCTGACATTTCGCCTAAAGCCAAGCGGCGCAGACGGACCCGCGTCATCGTGGCTGCGACGGTTCTTGTTGCGGCGCTGGTCGCTGCCAGCGTGGTGGGCATTCACCTGTTCGGCCGCACCGGCGGCGGCTTGGGCCCCTACCAGCCACAAACCCTCAACACCAAATTCGGCAGCCTCAAACTTCAGCACCGCCCGATGGCCATCGCCGCGCTCGGACCCGGCGATCCCGATGGCGTCCTGTCGCTCGGTGCCCAACCCGTCCTGATGAACGCGGCCAACGCGACGGTGCCGAACTGGCTGCAACCGCTCATCCATTCCTCCCCACCGGTGTTCGCCGCGGCCGACACCGCAGCGATCACCGCCGCCAAACCCGACCTCATCATCGACACCGGCGACATCGACCAACCCACCTATAACGCGTTGGCGGCGATCGCTCCCACCCTCACCCAACCGTCCGACAACACCCAGGACTGGAGCTGGCAGGCACAGCTGAACTGGATCGCCACCGCCCTCGGCCGCACCGACGCGGCCAAGACCCTGATCGACAAGGCGCAATCCGAGCAGAACACCATCCGCTCCGAGCATGGAAGCTTTTCCGGCAAATCCATCGTCGCGGTCAACTACACCGGCACCACCACTACCGCCGCCGCGACCCCATCACCACCGAGCAGCTACCTGGAAAGCATTGGCTTCACTTACAACACCCACTACAGGCGCAGCCCCGGTGGCCCCGCACAAGTCTCGTTCAACATCGATGACGTCGACTACAGCGCGCAACGCAGCGATGTCATGCTGCTGCTCCGCACCGACCCCGCCGCCGGCGGCGGGGGATACGCCGGCCTGCCCGCCAAATACGGCGGCTTCGGTGGCACCCTGGTCATCGTCGACGACCCCGCCACCATCGCCGCCCTGAACGCCGGCGGCCCGGCAGCCACCACCTACCTCGACACCGCGCTGGTCACCAAGCTCAGCAACCAAATCCACTAACTGGCCTGGGCGCCGGATCGACCCGACGCCGTGCGCCGGTAATGTCGATGTTGTGCGTAGCGAAGGCGATACCTGGGACATCACAACAAGTGTCGGTTCGACGGCGTTGTTCGTGGCGACGGCGCGTGCGCTGGAGGCGCGGAAGCCGGACCCGCTGGCCGTCGACCCCTATGCGGAGGTGTTCTGCCGCGCCGTGGGCGGGTGGGCGGCCGACGTACTGGACGGCAAGGCCCCCGGTCACGAGCTGACGACGGCCGAATTCGGCGAGCACTTCGTCAACTTCCAGGGCGCCCGGACCAAATACTTCGACGAGTATTTCGGTCGCGCCGCCGCCGCGGGCGTGCGCCAGGTGGTCATCTTGGCGGCGGGGCTGGACTCTCGCGCCTACCGCCTGGACTGGCCGGCCGCCACGACCATCTTCGAGTTGGACCAGCCCCAGGTCCTCGACTTCAAGCGAGAGGTGCTCACCGGGCAGGGCGCTGAGCCCAAGGCGGAGCGCCGGGAGATCGCCGTGGACCTGCGCGAAGACTGGCTGCAAGCGCTGCGCGACAGCGGCTTTGATGCGACCAAACCGTCCGCCTGGATAGCCGAGGGCCTGTTGATCTACCTACCGGCCGTGGCGCAGGAGCAGCTGTTCACCGGCATCGACGGTCTGGCCGCCCCGGGCAGCCACGTCGGCGTCGAGGACGGCGCGCCGCTCGACCAGGACGATTTCCAGGCGAAACGCGAGGAAGAACGCGCGGCGATGGCCGACGGCGCCCAGCGGCCCTTCTATCAGCTGGTCTACAACGAGAGGATCGCCCCGGCCACCGAGTGGTTCGGCGAGCGGGGGTGGACCGCGGTCGGGACCCCGCTGGCCGACTTCCTGCGCCAGAACGGCAGGCCGGTGCCCGGAGCCGACGTCGAAGCCGGGCCCATGGTCGCCCGTAACACCCTGGTGAGCGCGGTCAAGGCCTGACTCGTTTGCGGTCGGGCACTTGATGGGTTTTCCCTGAGTTGAGCGCGCGCCGGAACTTTCGCGTGCCGCCCTCCGACTACTACCGGGCTGATCGGTGCGCCGCCTAACAGCCCGGGCGGCGTCGGTCTCGGCCCGGCGAGGAGTTCCCGGATGGCGACGCGATGACCGCGCCGGTGTGGATGGCCCTACCCCCGGAGGTCCATTCGGCTCAGCTGAGCAGCGGTCCCGGGCCGGCCGGCCTGCTGGCCGCCGCGGCCGCGTGGAGCTCACTGAGCACGACCTACGCCTCGGCGGCCGACGAGCTGTCGGCGACCCTGGCCGCGGCGCAGGCCGGGGCGTGGGAGGGGCCCACCGCCGAGCGCTACGTGACCGCCCACGGCCCCTATCTGACGTGGCTGATGCGGGCCAGCGCCAACAGTGCGGCGGCCGCCGCGCGGCACGAGGCCGCGGCCACGGCCTACACCACGGCGCTGGCCGCCATGCCGACGTTGCCGGAGCTGGCCGCCAACCACACGGTGCACGGCGTCTTGGTGGCGACGAACTTCTTCGGTGTCAACACCATCCCGATCGCGCTCAACGAGGCCGATTACGCGCGGATGTGGGTACAGGCGGCCACCACGATGTCCACGTACCAGGCGGTGTCCACAATGGCGGTGGCATCGACGCCGCAGACCGACCCGGCGCCGGTCATCGTGCAGGCCGACAGTGCCGGCAGCGGTGGGGACGAGCCCGACGACACCGGGATCATCGACAACGACGGCGGCAACCCGTACCAGTTGAGCTGGTGGATCAACCGATTTCTGGAGATTTTCCAGACCATCGGCAGGGACCTGGAGGAGTTTCCCGAGAACCCGTCGGCGGCGCTGACGCAGCTGTTGCACGACATCGGGTTGCTGATCGCGGACGAGTTCGGCCACCTGATCGAGGTCTTTCAGGCGTTCCCCCAACTTTTGGCGGTTCCGCTCCTCGTGCCGGCCGGAGCCGCCGGAGGCCTGGCGGCCCTGAGCAGTCTCGCCGCGATTCAGCCCCAGGCGGCCCTGGCCCCGCCCGCCGCGGCCGCGCCGGTAGCCGAGGCCCCGAAAATGCCCGCGGTCGCCGCCGGCCCGCCGGTGACCGTCGCGGCCCCGGCGCCGTCCGCTGCCGCCCCGGCCTCCGCCCCGGCGTCTGCGCCAACCTCGGTGCCGGCGGCCGGAACCCCGCCGCCGCCCGCCGGTGCCGCGAGCGCTCCCTTCCCGTACCTGGTGGGCGGTCCGACGGTCGGGTCCGGCACGGGCATGGGCGCCGGCGCGCAACGAAAGGCGCCGGAGCCCGATTCCGCCGCGACCGCGGCGGTGGCCGCGGCATCGGCACGCGAGCAGCGGCGGGCCCGTCGGCGCCGCCGCGCGGCGATGAACGAGCACCATCGCGGCTATCGGTACGAGTTCGTCGACGCCGACGGTGCGATGGAACCCGATCGGCTCGTCGTCGAGCCGGAACGGTCCGCCGTGACGGCGGCTTCCGGCCAGGGGGCGGGCACCTTGGGTTTCGCCGGCACGGTCGGCAACGACGCCGCCGAAGCGGCGGGCCTGGCGACGCTGGCCGGTGACGAGTTCGGCGGCGGACCGTCGCTGCCCATGTTGCCGGGCTCCTGGGAGCCGGACTAGCGGAGCCGGGACGCGCCTTGCCTCGGGACCGGAACTTTTCGGGTGCGACGGACGACTACTGGCTGCCTGTTCCTTCCGGGAGCGCCGACGCTGTCGGGGCGGCCCGGAGGGGAGCCCCTCAGATTGATAATGAAAATGATTTTCGATAAGCTCGGCCGCTTAGATGGCATTGGCAACGGCCCGCCAACCCGCTGGGGCTGGGGATAGGGACCGAAAATGCGGCTGATTGTGGGCGTTAGCATCCTCATTAGCGGTATTGAACTGGGAGTGGTGTGGTGAGGCGGACGGGCGCTCGCGCCTCGACACTTAGCTTATGCAATGCTAACTTCAGGCGGGTTAGGTTAGGGGAGGCTACACAAATGGAAAGACGTGGCCGTGGAACTCGGTGACACCGGCGTGCTCGCCGCTCAGCCCGTCAAATCTCGCGCGGACGCCCGGGTTGACGGCGACGTCGTCAGCCGGTTCGCCACGTGCTGCCGCGCGCTCGGCATCTCGGTCTACCAGCGTCAGCGCCCGGCCGACCTGGCCGCCGCTCGCTCCGGGTTCACCGCGCTGACCCGCGTCGCCCACGACCAGTGCGACGCCTGGACGGGGCTGGCGGCCGCCGGCGATGTGTCGCTGCGGGTGCTGGAGGCGGTGTCGCAGACCGCGTCGACGGCCGGCACGTTGCAGCGGAAGGTGGATCTGGCGCCCGGGGCGCTGGGCTTCCGCTATGACACCGGCCTGTATCTACAGTTCCGCGCCGCCACCCCCGACGACTTCCACCTCGCCTACGCGGCGGCCCTGGGGACGGCCGGGCGGTTTGCCGAGGCCGACCGGGTCGTCTCCGGCCTCACCGCGCGACGCCCGAACTGGCGCGAAGCCCGCTGGGTCACGGTCGTGATCAACTACCGCGCCGAGCGGTGGTCGGACGTCGTCAAGTTGCTGACGCCGGTCGTCAACGACGCCGATCTCGACGAGGCCTTCTCGCACGCGGCCAAGATCGCGCTGGGCACCGCGCTGGCGCGGCTGGGCATGTTCGCCCCGGCGCTGTCGTATCTCGAGGAGCCCGACGGTCCCGTCGCGGTGGCGGCGGTCGACGGGGCGCTGGCCAAGGCGCTCGTGCTGCGAGCGCACGTCGACGAGGAGTCGGCGAGCGAAGTGCTGCAGGATCTGTACGCGGCCCACCCGGAAAACGAACAGATCGAACAGGCCCTCTCCGACACCAGCTTCGGGATCGTGACCACCACCGCGGCCCGGATCGAGGCGCGCACCGACCCCTGGGACCCGGACACCGAGCCCAGCGTGGAGGACTTCGTCGACCCCGCGGCCCACGAGCGCAAGGCCGTGCTGCTGCACGAGGCCGAACTGCAGCTCGCCGAGTTCATCGGACTGGACGAGGTCAAAAACCAGGTGTCGCGGCTGAAGAGCTCCGTCGCCATGGAGCTCGTGCGCAAGCAGCGCGGGCTCGCCGTCGCGCAGCGCGCCCACCACCTCGTCTTCGCCGGGCCGCCCGGCACCGGTAAGACCACCATCGCCCGCGTGGTCGCCAAGATCTATTGCGGCCTCGGGCTTTTGAAGCGGGAGAACATCCGAGAGGTGCACCGCGCCGACCTGATCGGACAGCACATCGGCGAGACCGAGGCCAAGACCAACGCGATCATCGACAGCGCGCTCGACGGGGTGCTGTTCCTCGACGAGGCCTACGCCCTGGTGGCCACCGGCGCCAAGAACGACTTCGGGCTGGTGGCCATCGACACCCTGCTGGCGCGGATGGAGAACGACCGCGACCGGCTGGTGGTCATCATCGCCGGATACCGGGCCGATCTCGACAAGTTCTTGGACACCAACGAGGGCTTGCGTTCCCGATTCACCCGCAACATCGACTTCCCTTCCTACGCACCGTCGGAGCTCGTCGAGATCGCGAACAAGATGGCCGAGCAGCGGGACAGCGTCTTCGAGCCGGCCGCCCTGGAGCACATGGAGGCGCTGTTCACCAAGTTGGCCACCGAGTCGACGCCGGACGCCAACGGGATTTCGCGGCGCAATCTCGACATCGCCGGTAACGGTCGGTTCGTCCGCAACATCGTCGAACGCTCCGAGGAAGAGCGCGAATTCCGGCTCGACCATTCGGATCACGCCGGGACCGGGGAATTCAGTGACGAGGAGTTGATGACGATAACCGACCAAGACGTCGAGAACTCGGTGGAGCCGTTGTTGCGTGGCCTCGGTCTGTCGGTGCCGGCATGACGAATCCTGAAGCCGACGAGCGGCGTTCGTTCGCCTCCCGAACGCCGGTCAACGAGAATCCCGACAAGGTCGAGTATCGCCGCGGTTTCGTCACGCGCCACCAGGTCAGCGGCTGGCGATTCGTGATGCGGCGGATCGCTTCGGGCATCGCCTTGCACGACACCAGGATGCTCGTCGACCCGCTGCGCACCCAGTCGCGCGCGGTGTTGATGGGCGTGGTGCTGCTGGCCACCGGCCTGGCGGGCTGCTTCGTGTTCTCGCTGATTCGGCCCAACGGGACGGTGGGAACCAACGCCGTGCTCGCCGACCGGTCGACCGCCGCCCTGTACGTACGGGTGGGCGACCAGCTGCACCCGGTGCTCAACCTGACCTCGGCACGGCTGATCGTCGGGAAGCCGGTCAACCCCGCCACGGTGAAAAGCAGTGAGCTGGACAAGTTTCCGCGCGGCAACCTGATCGGCATTCCGGGCGCGCCGGAGCGCATGGTGCAGAACACCACGCACGACGCGAACTGGACCGTGTGCGATGGCGTCGGCGGGACGTCGCGCGCCGTGCACAGCACCGGTGTCACGGTCATCGCCGGCCGCCCCGAGAGCGGCGGCGCGCGGGCGGCCAGGCTCGATGCCCAACAGGCGATCCTGGTCGACTCCCCAACTGAAAAGGGCGACAGCACCTGGCTGCTGTGGGACGGCAGGCGCAGCCAGATCAACCTGGCCGACCACGCGGTCACGAACGCACTTGGCTTGGGGCTGAACAACTCTGACATGCCCGCGCCGCGGCCCATCGCGCTGGGATTGTTCAACGCGATCCCCGAGGCACCCGCGCTGGCGGCGCCGGGCATCCCGAACGCCGGTGCGCCGGCCGCCTTCAGCGTGCCGGCGCCGATCGGGGCGGTCGTGGTGTCCTATGCGCTGGACCAGAATTCGTCGGGCGCGGCGCGCTACTACGCGGTGTTGCCGGACGGCCTGCAGCCCATCTCCCCGGTGCTCGCGGCGATCCTGCGCAACACCAACTCCTATGGGCTGGACCAACCGCCGCGGCTGGGTGCCGACGCCGTGGCCAAGCTGCCGGTGTCGCGGATGCTGGACACCTCGCGCTATCCCGACCAGCAGGTCACCCTCGTCGACGCGGCCAAAGATCCTGTCACGTGCGCCTATTGGAGCAAGCCGGCCGGCGCCGCCACCAGCTCGCTGAGCCTGTTGTCCGGCTCCGCGCTGCCGGTGCCCGAATCGATCCGCACCGTCGACCTGGTCGGCGCCTCCCCGGCGACCGCCACCCGCGTCGCCCTGGCGCCGGGCACCGGCTACTTCGCCCAGACCGTCACCGGCGGCGGCGGCGCGCCCGGCACCGGGTCGCTGTTCTGGGTGTCCGACACCGGGGTCCGCTACGGCATCGACAACGAGGCGGAGAACTCCGCGGCCGGACACGGCAAAACGGTTGAGGCCCTTGGCCTGAGCGAGCCGGCGGTGCCCGTCCCGTGGTCGGTGCTGTCGCTGTTCGCGAGCGGCCCGACGCTATCGCGCGCCGACGCGCTGCTGGCGCACGACGGACTGGCGTCCGACAGCAAGCCCGGCCGCGTGGCATCAGCAGAGGGAGCGCCCCGATGAGCCGACTCATCTTCGAAGCCCGCCGCCGGCTGGCGCCGCCGGGCACCCGCAAGGGCACCATCAACATCGAGGCGCCGCCCGAACTGCCGCGGGTGATCCCGCCGTCGTTCCTGCGCCGGGCGATGCCCTATGTGCTGGTGATCCTGATCGTCGGCATGGTCGTCGCCCTGTTCGCCACCGGGATGCGGCTGATCTCCCCGCAGACGCTGTTCTTCCCGTTCGTGCTGCTGCTGGCGGCCACCGCGATGTATCGCGGCAACGACAGCAAGACGCGCACCGAGGAGGTCGACGCCGAACGCGCCGACTACCTGCGCTACCTGTCGGTGGTCCGCGACAACATCCGCACCCAGGCCGCCCAGCAGCGGGCGGCGGCCGAGTGGTCGCACCCCGAGCCGGCGGCCCTGGCGAGCGTGCCCGGATCGCGCCGCCAGTGGGAGCGCGACCCGCACGACCCCGACTTCCTGGTGCTGCGGGCCGGCCGCCACCAGGTGCCCCTGGCCACCGCGCTGCGGGTCAACGACACCGCGGACGAGATCGACCTGGAGCCGGTGTCGCACAGCGCATTACGCAGCCTGCTCGACACCCACCGCATCGTGCGTGACGTGCCGACCGGAATCGACCTGACGAAGGTCTCGCGGATCACCGTGCTGGGTGAGGCCGACGACGCGCGGGCGGCGATGCGCGCCTGGATCGCCCAGGCGGTGACGTGGCACGACCCGACGGTGCTGGGGGTGGCGCTGGTCGCCCGCGACCTGGAGAGCCCGGACTGGTCCTGGCTGAAATGGCTTCCGCACACCGACGTTCCGGGCGAGCTCGACGGCGTGGGCCCGGCCCGCTTCCTGACGACCAACCCCGACGAGCTGGTCCTGCTGCTGGGCCCCGCGTTCGTCGACCGTCCGGCGTTCACCGGCGAGCCCGCCGACGCGCTGCGGCACCTGCTGATCGTGGTCGACGACCCCGACTTCGACCTGAACACCTCGACGCTGGCGCTCGGCCGGGCGGGCGTCACCGTCGTGCACCGCTCGGCCACACCGCCGCACCGCGAGCAGTATTCGGATCCGGAGAAGCCGATCCTGCGCGTCAGCGGGGGGACGGCGCCGCCGGGCCGGCGCCATCGAGCGCTGGCAGACCGGCGGCTGGCAGCCCTACATCGACGAGGCCGACCAGCTCGGCGCCGACGAGGCCGCCCACCTGGCGCGCCAACTGTCGCGCTGGGACTCCAACCCGACCCACACCGGTCTGCGCTCGGCCGCCACCCGCGGTGCGACCTTCACCACGCTGCTGGGCATCCCGGACGCCTCCCGGCTGGACGTGCCCACGCTGTGGGCGCCGCGCCGCCGCGAGGACGAGTTGCGCGTTCCCATCGGCGTCACCGCGACCGGCGAGCCGCTGTTCTTCGACCTCAAGGACGAAGCCGAGGGCGGGATGGGTCCGCACGGCCTGATGATCGGTATGACGGGCTCCGGGAAGTCCCAAACCCTGATGTCGATCCTGTTGTCGCTGTTGACAACTCATCCGGCGGATCGGCTGATCGTGATCTACGCCGACTTCAAGGGTGAGGCCGGCGCCGACAGTTTCCGCCATTTCCCGCAGGTCGTCGCGGTGATCTCCAACATGGCCGAGAAGAAGTCGCTGGCCGACCGGTTCGCCGACACGCTGCGCGGGGAGGTGGCCCGTCGCGAAACGCTGCTGCGTGAGGCCGGCCGCCGCGTGCAGGGCAGCGCGTTCAACTCGGTGGTGGAATACGAGGACGCGATCGCGGCCGGGCACGACCTGCCGCCGATCCCGACGCTGTTCGTGGTCGCCGACGAGTTCACCCTGATGCTGGCCGATCACCCGGAATACGCGGAGTTGTTCGATTACGTGGCGCGCAAGGGCCGCTCGTTCCGCATCCACATCCTGTTCGCGTCGCAGACGCTGGACGTGGGCAAGATCAAGGACATCGACAAGAACACCTCGTACCGCATCGGGTTGAAGGTGGCCAGTCCCAGTGTTTCCCGCCAGATCATCGGGGTGGAGGACGCGTACCACATCGAATCGGGCAAGGAGCACAAGGGCGTGGGCTTCCTGGTGCCCGCCCCGGGAGCGGCCCCGATCAAGTTCCGCAGCACCTACGTCGACGGCATCTACGATCCGCCGCAGAAGGTCAAATCCTTTGTGGTGCAGGCCGCCCCGGAGCCCAAGCTGTTCACCGCCGGGCGGGTCGAGCCGGATCAGGACACGGTGATCTCGGCCGCCGAGGACGAGGAATTCAGCGGGCCGCCGCGCAAGCTCATCGCCACCATCGGCGACCAGCTGGCGCGTTACGGGCCGCGGGCGCCGCAGCTGTGGCTCCCGCCGCTGGACGAGCCGATCCCGCTGACCGCCGTGCTGGCGCGCGCCGGCGTGCCGCAGCGCCAGTGGCAGTGGCCGCTCGGCGAGATCGACAAACCGTTCGAGATGCGCCGCGACCCGCTGGTTTTCGACGCCACCTCGTCGGCCGGGAACATGGTGATCCACGGCGGACCCAAGTCCGGGAAATCGACCGCGCTGCAAACGTTCGTCCTGTCGGCGGCCAGTCTGCACTCGCCGCGCGACGTCACGTTCTACTGCCTCGACTACGGCGGCGGCAAGCTGCGTGCGCTGGAAGACCTGGCCCACGTCGGCAGCGTCGCCTCCGCGCTGGAACCCGAGCGCATCCGGCGCACCTTCGGCGAGCTGGAGCAGCTGCTGCTGTCCCGGCAGCGGCGCGAGGTGTTCCGCGACCGGCACGGCGCCGCCCCCGACGACGGGTACGGCGAGGTGTTCCTGGTCATCGACAACCTGTACGCCTTCGGCCGGGACAACACCGACCAGTTCAACACCCGTAATCCGTTGCTGGCCAAGGTTTCCGAATTGGTCAACGTCGGACTCGCCTACGGCATCCACGTCGTCATCACCACCCCGAGCTGGCTGGAGGTGCCCCTGGCGATGCGCGACGGCCTGGGGTTGCGCCTCGAGCTCAAGCTGCACGATCCGCGGGACAGCAACGTGCGGCTCGTCGGTGCGCTGCGGCGTCCCGCCGAAGCCGTGCCGCACGACCAGCCGGGCCGCGGGTTGACCATGGCCGCCGAGCACTTCCTGTTCGCCGCGCCGGAGCTGGACCAGATCGCCGCGCTCAACGCCCGCTACCCGGGCATGGCCGCGCCGCCGGTGCGGCTGCTGCCGACCAACCTCGCCCCCGAGGCGGTCGGCGCGCTCTATCGCGGGCCGGAGCAGGTGGTCATCGGCCAGCGTGAGGAGGACCTCGCCCCGGTCGTCGTCAACTTCGCCGACGAGCCGCTGCTGATGGTGTTCGGCGACAGCAAGTCCGGCAAAACGACGTTGCTGCGCCACATCATTCGCACCATCCGCGAGCATTCCACGGCCGACCAGGTCGCCTTCACCGTGCTGGATCGACGGCTGCACCTGGTCGACGAGCCGTTGTTCGCCGACAACGAGTACACCGCCAACGTCGACCGCATCATCCCGGCGATGTTGGGTCTGGCCAACATCATCGAATCGCGGCGGCCCCCGGCCGGGTTGCCACCCGCCGAGCTGGCCCGCTGGACGTATGCGGGCCACACCCACTACCTGATCATCGACGACGTCGACCAGATACCGGACTCGCCCGCGATGAGCGGCCCGTACATCGGCCAGCGGCCGTGGACCCCGCTCATCGGAATCCTTTCGCAGGCGGCCGATTTGGGGCTGCGGGTGATCGTCACGGCGCGTGCCACCGGATCCGGGCATGCGCTGATGACCAACCCGCTGCTGCGGCGCTTCAACGACTTGCAGGCGACCACGCTGATGCTGGCGGGCAATCCGCAGGACAGCGGCAAGATCCGGGGCCAGCGGTTCGGCCGGCTGCCGGCCGGTCGGGCGATCTTGTTGGGCGACAGCGACAGTCCGACCTACGTGCAGTTGGTCAACCCGTTGGTGGGTGAGGCCGCGATGTTCGGTGAAAACGCAACAGTAAGGGGAGAGTCATGACGTTGCGAGTGGTTCCCGAGGGCCTGGCCGCGACCAGCGCCGCGGTGGAGGCGCTGACGGCGCGGCTGGCGGCCGCGCATGCGGCGGCCGCTCCGGCCATTACCGCGGTGGTGCCCCCGGCGGTGGACCCGGTGTCGCTGCAGACGGCCGTCGGATTCAGCGCACAGGGCCAGGAACACGCCGCCGTCGCCGCCCAAGGTGTGGAAGAGCTAGGCCGCGCCGGCGTGGGCGTCGGCGAAGCCGGCGCCGGCTACCTCGCCGGAGACACCTCGGCCGCCGCGACGTATGGGATCGCGGGCGCCTGACAATGACGTCCCCCGTTGCGCCCGTCTGGATGGCCTCGCCGCCCGAGGTGCATTCGGCGCTGCTGAGCGCCGGGCCCGGGCCGGGGCCGCTGCTGGCCGCCGCCGGCGCGTGGACCTCGCTGAGCGCCGAATACGCAACGGCGGCAGCCGAACTCACGGGGGTGCTGGGGGAGACACAGGCGGGGGCATGGGAAGGGCCGACGGCCGAGCAGTACGCGGCCGCGCACGCGCCGTATCTGGCGTGGCTGCAGCAGGCCAGTGCCGACAGCGCGGGGGTGGCCGCGCAGCACGAGGTCGCGGCGGCCGCTTACACCGCCGCGTTGACCGCGATGCCGACGCTGCCGGAGCTGGCCGCCAATCACACCGTCCACGGGGTGTTGGTCGCCACCAACTTCTTTGGCGTCAACACGATTCCGATCGCGCTCAACGAGGCCGACTATGCGCGGATGTGGGTTCAGGCCGCGACCGTCATGGGCGCCTATCAGGCCACCTCAGGCGCGGCGCTCGCCTCCGCGCCGCGCAGCACCCCGGCGCCGTCGATCGTGCGTCCGGGCGGTGCGGCGAACAACGCCACGGTCAACGCCCTGCAAAACTCGTCCAACCCGATCTCGGACTTCTTCAGGCAACTGTTCCAGTTCCTGCAGGACTTCTTCCAGAACCTCGGGAAGATGCTGCAGGACTTCTGGTCGAATCTGCCGGCGTTACTGGCCGCCAACGGCCCCCTGCTGTTCTTCGTGGCCTACCAGGTGTTCTTCAACGCCGTCGGCTGGCCGACCTGGGGCGCACTCTTGACCGCACCCTTTCTCATCCCGCTGCTGCTCGGCATCGGCCTGAGTTCGTTGCTCACCGCCCCCGCCGAGATCGCCCCGGTCGCGGCCGGGGCCGCCGCGACGCCGCTCGTCACGTCGACCAAGCCGGCGTCGTTGCTGCCGGCGGTTGCGCTGGCCCCGACCGTGGCGACTCCCGCCGGGGCCCCGGCCACGTCGGTGGCCGCGGGTTCCGGTGCGGCTCCCGCGCCCGCGCCGGCGCCGGCGCCAAGCACCCTCGCCTACCTCGTCGCCTACGGCGGTGACCCGGAGAACGGTGTCGGCCCGACGGTGGGCGGTCGCGGTGGCGCCAAGGCGCCGGCGGCGACCATTCCGGCGGCCGGCGCGGCGGCGGCCAACCGGGCCGAGGCGCGGGCGCGGCGGCGCCGGCGGGCCGCGATGCACGACTACAGCGACGAATACCTGGACATGGACTCCGATGTCGGCGTCCCACCGGATTACGGCGACGAGGAGATGTTGGCCGCGGCGGTGGCATCCGGGGCCGGAGCCGGAGCCGGAACGCTGGGCTTCGCCGGCGCCGCGCGCAAAGAGAACACATTCCGTGCGGCCGGGTTGACCAAGCTGGCCGACGGCGAATTCGGCGGCGGCCCGAGGATCCCGATGATGCCCGGCACCTGGGACCACGACGCCGACCACCACCCTGCCCGCCCGACCGAGCCGAGGGAAGGGGGGTAAGGCAGTCAGCACGATGCTCGTCAGTCAGCCAAACCCCATGAGACCGAAAAGAAAGGAATCACCATGAGTATGTTGGACGCTCATATTCCGCAGTTGGTGGCCGCGCAATCGGCGTTCAGCGCCAAAGCGGCGTTGATGCGCAGCACCATCAGCCAGGCCGAGCAGGAAGCGATGTCGGCGCAGGCGTTCCACCAGGGCGAGTCCTCGGCCGCGTTCCAGGCCGCGCACGCCCGCTTCGTCGAGGTCGCCGCCCGGGTCAACACCCTGCTGGACATCGCCCAGGCCAACCTCGGCGACGCAGCGGGCACCTACGTGGCCGCCGACGCCGCCGCCGCGTCCGGCTACACCGCCTTCTGACCCAGCCGCTTTCAGCCGCCACCAACCGCGAAAGGACACCTCATGTCCCAGATCATGTACAACTACCCGGCGATGTTGAGCCACGCAGCGGACATGTCGGGCTACGCCGGCACGTTGCAGGGGCTCGGTTCGGACATCGCCAGCGAGCAGGCGACCTTGTCGAACGCCTGGCAGGGCGACACCGGTATGACCTACCAGGTGTGGCAGGCCCAGTGGAACCAGGCGATGGAAAGCCTGGTGCGTGCCTACCAGGCGATGGCCAGCACCCACGAAGCCAACACCATGTCCATGCTCGCCCGGGACCAGGCCGAAGCCGCCAAATGGGGCGGTTAGTCCTCGTCAGATGAGCGCAGCACCGAACGCCGTCGAGTTGACGGTCGATCACGCGTGGTTCATCGCGGAAACCATTGGGGCGGGCAGCTTCCCGTGGGTTCTGGCGATCACCTCGCCCTATAGCGATGCCGCGCAACGCCAGGCGTTCCTCGACCGTCAGAAGGCCGACCTGACCCGGATGGGTCTGGTATCGCAGAGTGGAGTCGTCAACCCGGCGGTGGCCGACTGGATCAGGGCGGTGTGCTTTCCGGAGCGATGGCTCGACCTGCGTTACGTGGGCCCGGCCAAGGACAGCGGCAGCGGCGAACTGCTGCGCGGCATCGTGGCGCAGCGCCCGGCCACCACCGCCAAGACGATCGTGGCGCTGCGCAGCGCGCAACTGATCACGTTCACCGCAATGGACATCGACGACCCGCGTGCGTTGGTTCCGGTCCTCGGCGTCGGACTGGCGCAGCAACCACCGGCCCGATTCGACGAGTTCAGCCTGCCGACGCGGGTCGGCGCGCGGGCCGACGAGCGGCTGCGTTCGGGCGCGTCGTTAGCCGAAGTCGTTGACTACCTGGGTATCCCGCAGTCTGCGAAACGGGTGGTGGAGTCGGTGTTCAACGGTCCCCGCAGCTACGTCGAGATCGTCGCGGGCTGCCACCGCGACGGCCGGCACGCCACCACCGAGGTCGGGATGAGCATCGTCGACGCTGCAGCGGGACGGGTCCTGGTCAGCCCGTCCCGCGCATTCGACGGCGAGTGGGTGTCGACATTCGCCCCCGGCACCCCCTTCGCGATCGCCGTCGCGATCGAACAACTGACCGCGTTATTGCCGGACTCCGGATGGTTCTCCGGCCACCGGTTGGCCCGAGATTTCACTGTCCAGCACGCATAACCCCGACGGAAATCCCAATAGAGAAGAGAGCAACGATGTTCCAGGAATCGAGGGTCCGGTGACGTCCGGCGCCGTCATGCCGATCGTCCGGGTGGCCATCCTCGCGGACAGCAGGCTGACGGAAATGGCGTTGCCCACCGAGCTGCCGCTGCGGGAAATCCTGCCCGCGGTAAAGCGTTTGATGGTGCCGCCGGCCTCGAACGGGGACTCGGACGAGGTCGGCGACACCCGGGGAGCCGCCGACCTCGGCGCGGCGACCCAGCTGAGCCTCGCCCCGATCGGTGGGGCGCCGTTCAGCCTGGACGCCAGCCTGGACACCGTCGGCGTCGTGGACGGTGACCTGCTGGCGCTGCTGCCGGTACCGGTCGGCCAGGCGGCCCCCGGCATCGTCGAGGACATCGCCGACGCGGCCATGATCTTCTCGACCTCCCGGCGCAAGCCTTGGGGCGCAACCCATATCCAGCAGGGCGCGCTGGCCGCGGTGATCGCCGTCGCGTTCCTGGCCACCGCGCTCTCGGTCACCTACCGTGTCGCCACCGGCGCGCTGGCCGGGCTGGTCGCGGTCAGCGCGGTCGCGGCGGTGACCGCGATCGTCGCCTTACTGGTCGCGGCCCGTTCACCGCGCACGGGGACGGCGTGCGCGATCGCCGCGCTGGTGCCCATCGGCGCCGCGCTCGCGTTGGCGGTGCCCGGACGGTTCGGGCCGGCGCACATCATGCTGGCCGCGGCCGGCGTCACCGCGTGGTCGCTGATCGCCCTGATGGTGCCCGGCGCCGAACGTGAGCGCATCGTCGGCTTCTTCACCGCCACCGCGGTCGTGGGCGCCGGGGTGTTGCTGGCCGCGGGCGCCGAGGTGCTCTGGCACCTGCGTCCGCTCGCCATCGGCTGCGGCCTGATCGTCGCTGCGCTGCTGGTCACCATCGAGGCGGCTCAGCTCTCGGCGCTGTGGGCGCGCTTCCCGTTGCCGGTCATCCCGGCGCCCGGCGATCCCACCCCGTCGGCTCCGTCGTTGCGCGTGCTCGAGGATCTGCCGCGGCGGGTGCGGATCAGCGACGCCCACCAGAGCGGATTCATCGCTGCCGCAGTGCTGCTCAGCGTCCTGGGCTCGGTGGCGATCGGGCTGCGCCCCGAGGCGCTCAGCGGCGTGGGCTGGTACGTGGTGGGCGCCACGGCGGCGACGTCCGTCCTGCGCGCGCGGGTGTGGGATTCGGCCGCGTGCAAGGCATGGCTGCTCGCGCAGCCCTATCTGGCCGCGGGCGTCCTGCTGGTGCTCTACACCGCGACCGGACGCTACGCCGCCGCCCTGGGCGCGGCGCTGGTGCTCGTCGCGCTCGCCTCGGTGTGGATCGTGGTGGCCCTCAACCCGCACATCGCCGAGCCGGAGAGCTATTCGCTTCCCGTGCGCCGGCTGACGGGCTTCGTCGCGGCCGGGCTCGACGCATCGCTCATCCCCGTCATGGCCTACCTCGTCGGCATCTTCACCTGGATCCTCGATCGATGATTCGGTCCGGATCAGCCTGTCTCACAGCGGCCTTGGCGGCCATGTTGTGGACGTGTCCGTCGGCGTTGGCCATCGAAGCGCCGAAGGTAGATCCGGGCGTCCCGCCGCCCAGCGGGGCCCCCGGCCCCGCGCAGCCGATGGAGCAGCGCGCTCCGTGCAGCGTCTCGGGCGTCATCCCGGGCAGCGATCCCGCGGCCGTCACGCCCGGCCAGGCGACGCTCAATCTGCCTGCGGCATGGCAATTCTCGCGTGGTGACGGTCAACTGGTGGCGGTGCTCGACACCGGCGTGCGCCCGGGTCCGCGGCTGCCCGACGTCGATCCCGGCGGTGACTTCGTCGAAACGACCGACGGTCTGACCGACTGCGACGGCCACGGCACCCTGGTGGCCGGGCTCATCGCCGGCCAGCCCGGAGATGACGGCTTCGCCGGCGTGGCGCCGGCGGCACGGGTGGTGTCCATCAGGACGACGTCGGCGAAGTTCTCCCCGCGCACGCCGGGCGGCGATCCGCTGACGGCGCGGGTGTCCCTGGCCGTGACGACGTTGAGCCGCGCGGTCGTGCACGCCGCCGACCTCGGCGCCCGGGTGATCGACATCTCCATGCTCACTTGCCTGCCCGTCGACCGCCCCGTCGATCAGGCCGCGCTCGGCGCGGCGATCCGCTACGCGGCGGTGGACAAGGACGCGGTGATCGTGGCCGCCGCCGGCAACACCGGATCGACCGGATCGGTCGGCGGCGGAACTTCGTGCGAGTCCAACCCGCTCACCGACCTGAGCCGCCCGGAGGACCCGCGTAATTGGGCCGGTGTCACCTCGCTCTCCATCCCGTCGATGTGGCAGCCGTACGTGCTGTCGGTGGCCTCCCTGACACCGGATGGCCAGCCTTCGAAATTCACCATGGCCGGGCCGTGGGTGGGCATCGCGGCGCCCGGCGAACGCATCGTGTCGATCAGCAACGGCGACGGCGGCGGCCTGGCCAACGGGCTGCCGGACGAACACCAGCAGCAGGTCGCGCTGAGCGGCACCAGCTATGCGGCCGGTTACGTGGCAGGCGTGGCGGCGCTGGTCCGCAGCAAGTATCCCGATCTCAACGCCACGCAGGTCGTGCATCGCATCACCGCGACCGCGCATGGCGGCGCCCGGGCGCCGTCCAACGTCGTCGGCGCCGGCAGCGTGGATCCGGTCGCGGCCCTGACCTGGCAACTGCCCGCGGGCAATCAGCCGCCCGCGGCGCCGGTCAAGCCGGTCGCCGTTCCGGCAGCGCCCGCGCCCAAGGACACCACCCCGCGGACCGTCGCGCTGGCCGGCACCGCCGCGCTGGCCGGGCTCGTCGCGGTCGTGGGCGCGATCGCCGCCACCACCACACGCCGACGAAAGGACCCCACCCCGTGAGCCTGCCGCGCTCGATACCGATCCCCGGACCCGGGCGAATCACGCTGGCGCTGCTGGCCGTCGTGCCCGCGGTGCTGGCCTACCCGTGGCGGTCGCCGCGGGACTACTGGCTGCTCGGCATCGCCGCGGCCGTCGTGATCGTGCTGTTCGGCTGCTGGCGCGGTTCGTTTTTCACCACGCTGCTGCGCCGGCGGCTGGCGATCATGGGACGCGGTGAGACGATCGCCCCCGAATCCGCTTCTGCCACAGCGACAACCGCACTGCTGCGGGTCGAGGCGTCGAACGGCGACGGTGTGCTGCCGCTGGCGTTGATCGCCCGCTACCTGGACCGCTACGGCATCCGCGCGGACAAGATCCGCATCACCAACCGCGACAACGCATCCGATGCGTCCAGGCGCGAGACGTGGATCGGGCTCACGATATCGGCCACCGACAACCTGGCGGCGCTGCAGGCGCGCTCCGCACGCATCCCGTTGCACGAGACCGCGCAGGTGGCGGCGCGCCGGCTGGCCGACCACCTGCGGGAACTCGGGTGGGAGGTCACCGGCGTCGCCCCCGACGACGTGCCGCGGTTGCTCACCTCCAACGCCCGCGAGAGGTGGTCCGCGGTGCAACGCGGTGCATCGGATTACCTTGCGGCATACCAGATCCGGGTGGACGGGGCGTTGGCCGAGACCCTCGAGGCGATCCGCGCCTATCCGGTCCGCGAGACGTGCACGGCGCTGGAGATCGCCGGTGATGGGACCCGCAACACCGTTGCGGCCGCGTGCGCCTTCCTGACCGACACGCCGCCGGAGCGGAGCGCGCCGCTGGCCGGACTGACCCCGCAGCACGGCAATCACCGGCCGGCCCTCGCAGCGTTGGATCTGTTGTCCACGCGGCGGCTCGACGGGCACACCGATGCCCCGGTGGACTTGCTCGCGGAGCTGGACTGGCCGACTCCGGTGGGCGAAGCGCCCGCCGCCGAAACCGCTAGAACATAACCGTCTGCAGGAACGCGGTCATCCGGCGCAGATAGTCCAGCTGGCTCACGTGCAGCACGTGGCTGCCCGGAAACCAGTGCAGCGCACAATGATCCCAGTGCTCCCACAGTTTGACGGCATGGTCCGGCGGTGCCATCCGATCGCCGAGCCCGGTGATGATCATCCGCCGGTCGGTTTCCACCAACGGGCGATAGTTCAGCGGGCAGTGGTAGGACAGCCCATCCGACAACTCCGCGCGGCTGATGTGGGACAGGCGCAGCCCCAGCCGCACGAGTTTGTTGGCCGGAAACCACTCGTCGAACAACGTCGCCGGGGTGACGACGGGACAGTTCGGGATGACGCCCTCGAGCCGGTCGTCGACCGAGGCCACCAGCGCACAGGTGTAGCCGCCGAGCGATATGCCGGTCAGCGCGATGCGGTCGACCCCGGTACCGCGCAGATAGTCGACGACGGACCGGAAGTCGTGCACCGCCTGGGCCATCGCCTCGGCGAACCCGCTCAGCCCCCCGGCGAAATAGCCGAAACCGCTGAATGGCGAGAGCTTTTCGGCGCGCTTGCCGTGAAAGGGCAAGGTATACATCAGGACGTCGTAGCCCGACCGGTAGTACCACGGCAGCGCGAAGAACCGCCCGTTGGCCAGATACGACGACCCCATGAAGCCGTGGATGACACACAGCGTGGGGCGCGGCCCGTCGTCGTGGCGCCAGTGCTGCGCGCGCACGATGTTGTTGGACTTCCAGGCGCCCCACCGCTCGCGCATCGCGGGGTTGATGGCCGTGAAGCCGCTTTTGAACGCGATGTTTTCCACCGTGCCGCCGGCGACCCACTCGGTCAGCGGGCTGGCGGGCCGCGACGAGACGCGCGGCGACTCGGCCGGCGCGGGAAACGACTTCACCGGATCGCGCTGCGCGCCCAGTTCGGCGTAGAAGTTCAGGTTGGCGCGCTCGGCGCGGGCGTCGGATCCCCGCAGGGAAGCGGCGACCACGACCGGCGCCACCGTCGCGGTCAGCAGCGACGACACCCAGGTGCGCAGCGCAAGGTCACCGATGGCCGAGCCCTCCACTACCATGCGCTGGCGGGGGGACAGCGCGGAATTCGGGGGCAGTCCGCCGACGTCGATCGGCACGTCCGCACCTTGGAAGGCACCCTCGAAGGCACCGGCAATGTCCGGAAGGGGATTGGGCGGATCAATCGAGGTGTCGGGCGCCACGAACGCCGATGCTAACCGGCCGGCGCGGCTCCCGGGGCCACTTGGGCGGCGCCGGGCCGGCATTCGGTAATACGGTTGAGCTATCTGCCGACTAGCGACGCCGCGTTGATAGGGAGGACCGACATGTGGGATCCCGATGTCTACCTGGCCTTCGCGGACCATCGCAGCCGGCCGTTCTACGACCTGCTGTCCCGGGTGGGGGCCGAGCTGCCGCGGCGGGTCGTCGACCTGGGTTGTGGGCCCGGCCACCTGACCAGGTACCTGTCCCGGCGCTGGCCGGAGGCGGTGATCGAGGCGATGGACAGCTCGCCGGAGATGGTCGCCGCCGCGAAGGAACGCGGCATCGACGCCGTCATCGGCGACCTGCGGGATTGGAAGCCCAAGCCCGATACCGACGTTGTGGTCAGCAACGCCGCCCTGCACTGGGTGCCCGATCACGCCGACCTGATGGTCCGGTGGGCCGACGAACTGCCGGCCGGATCGTGGATCGCCGTCCAGATCCCGGGCAACTTCGAGACGCCGTCACACGCCACGGTGCGGACGTTGGCCCGGCGGGAGCCCTATGCGAAAGTGATGCGAGACATACCATTTCGCATCGGTGCCGTGGTGCAGCCGCCGATCCAGTACGCCAACATGCTGCTCGACGCGGGATGCAGGGTCGACGTCTGGGAGACCACCTACCTGCACCAGCTGACCGGTGAGAACCCGGTGCTGGAGTGGATCACCGGGACGGCGCTGGTTCCGGTGCGCGAGCGGCTGAGCGCCGACGACTGGGAGAGGTTTCGCGAGGAACTCATCCCGCTGCTGGACGACGCCTACCCGCCCCGGGCCGACGGGACGACGATCTTCCCGTTCCGGCGGGTGTTCATCGTCGCCGAGGTCGGCGGCTCGCGGCGCTCCGCCGGCTAACTGCTCGCCTGTTCCTCGACGCCCCGGTCGGCGGCGATCGCCGACCGGGCGGTCGGCTTCAACCGATGAATCTGCAGGTACGTCTCGGTGTATCGCGCCGCGATGCGGGTGCCGGCGAACTCCGACGGGATGACGTCACCCGTGCGCTGCCGCCAATCATGAAGCCGCACAGCCAGATCCGCCGCAACTTCTTCGGCGCCGGCGTCGTCGTCGGCCAGCAGGTTGGTGGTCTCGGTGGGGTCGGCGCGCAGATCGTAGAGTTCACGCTCCGGACGCGGGCCGGTGACGAACGGCGCCACGGCGAGCCCCGATGGGCTTTCCTCGATGTCCAACGGCAGGTCGAGCAGCGGCCGGGACACGTAATTCTCGATGTAGCTGTAGTCCTTGGTGCGAATCGCGCGGATGGGATCGAACGAGTCGTGATAGGTCTTCGTCGTGTACACGTGGTCCCTGATCGGAACGGCGTTCGGGTCCGGCGCGAGGATTGTGCGCGCGTGCGACACGCCGTCGACATCGGGTGGAACGTCGAGACCCAGCAGGCCCAGCAGCGTCGGCAACAGGTCCACGCCGCTGAACAGTTCGTCGTACACGCGCGGGGTCAATGCCCGGTACGTGGGGGGCCGGATGAGCATGCCGATGCCGGTCCCCGCGTCGTAGAGCGTGGACTTGGCGCGGGGGAACGCCGGGCCGTGATCGGTGAAGAACACCACCCAGGTGTCGGCGTCCAACCCGGTTTCGGTCAGCGTGTCCAGCAGCCGGCCGACGGCGGCATCGGCCGTCGCGATCGCCCCGTAGAAGCCGGCGAGGTCACCGCGCACCTCGGGGGTGTCGGGTAGATAGTCGGGCGGGTCGACCTCCGCGCTGTCCGCCGGCTCGTACCGGTCCCGCGGGTACGGCCGGTGCGTCTCGAAGAACCCGGCGGTCAACAGGAACGGCTGCCCCGCCGGGTCGTCGGTGCCGTCGAACGACCACGAGCGCAACCAATCCGAGGCCTTGTCCACCACGTACTCGCAGTGCGAATTCGAGACGTCGAACTCGTCGAAGCCCAGCCGCTGCGGGTAGGAGGTTTCGTGCTGCATGCCGAAAAGCGCGGAATACCAACCCGCGTCGGTCAAAATCTGGGGGAGGGTACGCACGCCGCTGCGGTATTCCCAGCCGTGGTGCGCCAGCCCGATCAAACCATTGCTCTGGGGATAGCGGCCGGTGAACAGCGATCCGCGCGACGGCGAGCACAGCGGCGCCGTGGCGTGCGCCCGGGTGAACAGGATGCCCTCGGCGGCGAGGCGGTCCAGCCGGGGGCTACGGACGTCGGGGTGGCCGTACACGCCGAGATAGCGCCCCAGGTCGTGCCAGTGCACGATCAGCACGTTGTCTTTGCGGCCCGCTGCTTCGCCCGGCGCCAATTGCGTCACCCCTTTAACTTGCTCCGCGACCGGCGACGATACCGCAGCTACTTGGGAGGCGGGACGCGGCGGCTCCAGCGGTTCTCGCAGACGAATTCCGACAGCGGGCGCGCCACGGCCCAGCCGTCCAGCTCCAACACCGGCCGGTCGGGGAATTCCGGCACCGGGCCCAGGCACAGGATGGCCACCGGCTCAGCCCCGGGAGGCATCTCGAGCAGGGACGCCAACCGGTGCGGATCGAATAGCGAAACCCAGCCCATGCCAAGGCCTTCGGAGCGCGCCGCCAGCCACAGATTCTGGATCGCGCACGACACCGACGCGAGATCCATCTGCGGTAGCGTCCGCCGGCCGAACACGTGCTTTTCCCGGTCGTCGCACAGCGCCACCACCAGCAGCTCGGCGCACTCGAGGATGCCTTCGACCTTCAGCGCGAGAAACTCCTCGCCCCGGTCGCCCAGCGCGGCGGCGGTGAGCGCGCGCTCTTCGTCGACGAGCGCGTGGATGCGCCGCCGCAACGAGTCGTCGGTGATCCGGATGAAACGCCACGGCTGCATCAGACCGACGCTGGGCGCCGCATGGGCGGCCTGCAGCAGGCGCGCCAGCACGTCCTCGTCCACCGTGCCGCCGGACACGAACCGGCGCATGTCCCGGCGCTCCGAGATCACCCGATAGACGGCCCGCCGCTCCTGCGGGCTGAATGCCTCCTCGCTCACGGGAGTCATCGTAGGAAATCGGCGATAGCGTGAACGGTGTCCGCAGCACGGACCCGGCGAACACCCGAGAAAGGAGTGTTCCGTGAAGCCCTTTGACCTACTCGACCGGCTGCCCACCGATGACGCCGCCGGCCGCGTGTACGGCGAGCCCTATCAGACACCGGACGGCACCACCGTGATCCCCGTCGTCAAACCGCTCGGCGTCTTCGTCGTCCGCAACGGCGAGGCCTCCTGGGAGCCCGCCATGGACGTGAACCGAATCGCGCTGATCGGAGTGATCACCGGCCTGCTGGCGGCGGTGATCGGCAGCCTGGCGGTGCTGCGGCAGCCGCCCTGGCCGCGGATGACGATCACGGACTATAGGTAACGCCGACCGCGCGGAAGACGTAGTCGGGCGGCATGTCGAAGGCCAGCGATCGCCGCGGCAGGCCGCTGAGGACATCGGCCGGGATGGCGAGCTTGTAGTGCAGCGAGAGTTCGCCGCTGAACTTCGGGTCGACGCGCGCGACGTCGACGTCGACCTGCAAACCGGTCGAGGATATCTCGACCTGCGCGGCCCCGGTCTGCGGCGCGTCCCAGCGGACGTCGACGGTCGGGCCCGCCAGCCTGGGCAGCATGGACAGCGTGGCCAGCACCCGCTCGGAGGTGAACGCCAGCGAACCCGTGTAGCTGGCGACGCTGTGCGGCAAGCGCACACCGGGGACCGCGCCCCTGAACCGCCGGGTCACCGCGACGTAGTCGGCGAGGTAGAGCAGACCTTCCGCCTCGACCTGCGCGTACACGTCCTCGGGCAGCTTGCCGATGCCGAACAACCTACGGACGAATACGGCCATGACGCCAGTATGGCCCGGGTTCGGTGAACGCGTGGTCAGGCCGCCCGATCCGGGGCGCGGCGCGGCTGGTATCGGTGGGGTATGACCCGATCGCGGACCATCCCGGCCGTGTGCATGGCCGTGGCCGCCGCGGCGGTGTACGCCGTGATGTGGGTCGGGTACGTCCGGGGCTGGCACTGGCAGCAGCGCATGGATTGGTCGCTGTTGGACGCCGCGCGGGACGGTGCGGTCAAACACCCGTTGTGGGTGCGGGTCTGGGCGGGCGTCTCCTTTGCGCTGGGACCGGTCCCGTTGCGCGTGCTGGGCACGGTGGCGGCGGTGGCCGCCCTGGCGATGCGTCGGGTGCGGGCGGCGCTGCTGCTGTTGGCCTGTGCGCCGCTGAGCGGACTCGTGACGCTCGCGGCGAAGGCGCTGGCGGACCGGCCGCGGCCGTCGACCATGCTGGTGGCCGCGTCCGAGACCTCGTTTCCGTCCGGGCACGCGCTGGAGGTGACGGCCGCGCTGCTCGCGGCGCTGTGCCTGGCGTCGCCGACGATGAACCGGGTGCTGCGCCGCGTCGCGGTCGCGGTCGTCGCGCTGGGCGTGCTGGCGGCGGGGATTTCCCGGGTCGCGCTGAACGTGCACTACCCGTCCGACGTGTTGGCCGGCTGGTCGCTGGGCTACCTGTATTTCCTGTTGTGTCTCACGGTGATTCGGCCCCCCAGCGCAGGCTTCTCCCGGAAACCGTGTGACGCCGACGATTTGGTCACGGCGCGGTGACCTAACCGGGTCTAAAGCTTTACTTGACCTTGCGCTGTGCGGGTTTGACGATTGAGGTCATGCGCCGACTGCTCGCTTCGCTCTCCGCGTCGGCGTGCGCGATTTTCGCGTCGCTGGCGTGCGCGCCGATCAGTGCCGCGGCCGGCGCCCCCTGGTTCGCGAACGCCGTCGGCAATGCCACGCAGGTGGTTTCGGTGATGAGTACCGGCGGATCGAACGCGACGATGGACATCTACCAGCGCAACGCCGCCGGCTGGCAGGCGCTGCGGACTCAGATCCCCACCCACGTCGGTTCGGCGGGCATGGCACCGCAGGCCAAGAGCGGGGTTCCGGCCACTCCGATGGGTGTCTACACCCTGGACTCCGCCTTCGGCACCGCGCCCAATCCCGGTAGCGGCCTCCCGTATACGCAGGTGGGACCCAACTACTGGTGGAGCGGTGACGACCACAGCCCGACCTTCAACTCCATGCAGGTGTGCCAGAAGGCGCAGTGCCCGTTCAACACCGCCGAAAGCGAGAATCTCCAAATCCCGCAGTACAAGCACGCGGTCGTGATGGGCGTCAACAAGAACAAGACCCCGGGCGGCGGCGCGGCGTTCTTCTTCCACACCACCGACGGAAAACCGACCGAGGGATGCGTCGCCGTCGACGATGCTCAGCTGGTGTCGATCATGAAATGGCTGCGGCCCGGCGCGGTGATCGCCATCACCAAGTAGCGGGTCAGGTGGCCAGCGCGCGACCGGGTTTGACGTGGAAGTCCATGCCCGCCAACGACATTGTTGCGTCATAGGTCCTGTCGTAGCCGGTTCCGCTGATCTTCCAGCCGGCGTCGGTGCGCCGGTAGGTGTCGCGGTAGAACGCCGCCCCGATCAGCATGAAGTTGAATTCGGCGACGATCACCCGGTCTTGCAAATACCAACTGCCCGTGGCGGTATCGCCGGACACGATGATCTCCGGATGGGTCACCCGATGTTCGGTGATGACGTTCGGGCCCAGCGAGGTCCGCATGTATTCCACCAGATCGGCGCGGTTGGTGAAGTGCAACTCGTTGCCGATCGACGGCCCGTAATCGGCCTTGATGTCCTCGGCGAGCGTGTCGGCGAAGTCGTCCCAATGCTTGGTGTCCAGCGCGCGCAGATACCGGTACTTCACCTGCTTGATGGCTTCGATGTCGGCGAGATCGTGAGGGGTCATCAGGTCATTGCAGCACACGGGTGACCATGTCGATCAGTGCGCGTCGTTCCAGGCTCCAGTCGATCGCCGTCCCGGTGACCATCTGCGCCAGCACCGCACCCCGCAGAGTGGCCCAGATGACTTCGGCCACACCGGCATTCGCCGGGTCATCGGTAATCAGTCGCCCCAGCTGCCCGATCGCGGCGTTCATCTCCAGCAGATGACGCCGCGGCGACTCGCCCGGCCCGCCGCGGGTCGCGCGCAAGATCTCGAACGCCGCCATCGACGTGGGACTGCTGTAGCAGCCCCACGCGGTGTCGACGACCACCTCGATGCGCTCGCGCAGCGGCAACTCGCTGACATCGGCGGACGACAGGCTCTCGATCAGCCGGTCCACCCCGTCGTCCACGACGGCCATCAGCAGGCCGTTGCGGTCGCCGAAGTGATACTGGATGACCCCCCACGTCACGCCCGCGCGTTCGGCCACATGCTTGGCGGTCGCCGCGGCGAAGCCTTCCTCCATGATGCAGCGGACCGTCTCGTCGATGATTCTCGCGCGGGTGTCGTCGCCGCGCTTACGCGGCGCGCTCGTGCGCCGGGTGGGGCCGGCCGGGCCTCCGGCGGTCTGACCTGTGGCAATGGACATTGTTGACTTTATAACATAGCCGAGTCTATTTTTGGGCCGTGAGCCGATCCCGATATGCGCGGTTGACCCGCGAGCAGCTGGCCGTCCTGGTTCCCGAACTGCTCCTGATCGGGCAGCTGATCGACCGCTCGGGCATGGCCTGGTGCATCAGTGCGTTCGGCCGTGACGAGATGGTGCAGATCGCCATCGAGGAATGGGCGGGCGCCAGCCCCGTCTACACCCGACGCATGCAGCGCGCGCTCAACTTCGAGGGCAACGACGTGCCGACCATTTTCAAGGGGTTGCAGCTCGACATCGGCGCTCCACCGCAATTCATGGACTTCCGCTACACCGTGCACGACCGCTGGCACGGCGAATTCCACCTCGACCACTGCGGCGCCCTGCTGGACGTGGAGCCGATGGGCGAGAAGTACGTGTTCGGCATGTGCCACACCATCGAGGACCCCACCTTCGACGCCACCGCCGTGGCGACCAACGCGCGCGCCCAGGTGCGCCCCATCCACCGGCCGCCGCGGACGCCAAAGGATCGCCATCCGCACTGCGCCTGGACGGTCATCATCGACGAGTCCCATCCGGAGGCCCAGAGCATCCCCGCGTTTGACATCGTTCGCCAAACCCGCGCTGCCACTTGGGAACTCGACCCGATCGACCGCTCCGGCGAGGGAAACGCGGATTACTCCGGCCCGCTGCTGTCCGACTTCGACTTCGCCGGCTTCTCGCACTCGGCACTGGTGCGGATGGCCGACGAGGTCTGTCTGCAGATGCACCTGCTCTACCTGTCGTTCGCGATCGCGGTGCGCGCACGCGCCGCCGACGACGCCCAGGCCGTATCGGTGTGCACCCAGGGCCTGACCGGCATAGCGGGCGTGGCCGCCGAGCGCATTCACCGCGCACTGGGACTTCCGGGCGGTCGCGAAGGGGTGCTTCAGGTGCTCGAACTGCACCCCCTGCTGAACCCCGCGGGCTATGTCCGCGCGGAAACGGCCGACCGGCTCGTCGTGCACCGCTCCCCGGCCCACGAGGACGCCGCCTGGATCGCGCTGTGCTCACCCGAATCCGTGCAACCGCTGCAGGCGATCGCCACCGCCGTCGACCCGCACCTCGAGGTCCGGGCCAGCGGCACGAACACCGACTGGACCGCGGAACTGGTCGAAACCGACGCCGCAGCGGCCGAACTGCCCGAGGTATCGGTAACGAAGGTCAGTGGCGGAGCGACATTCCAGTTTGAGCCGAGGCGATCGCTGCCGCTGACCGTGGTGTGAGCACGAGCGCGGATTTGTCAAGGGGTCGGCGGTACCACTTCGGTGACGAGGTGACATCGACCGGATACCGATGATGTTGCAAGCCATCGGTTTTGGGCGTGTCCGCGGCTATGGTTAACGCTGGCCACCGACCCCTATAAGCGAAGGTTTTCGCTCTATGTACGACCCACTTGGGTTGTCGATCGGGACCACGAACCTGGTCGCTGCGCGCAACGAAAGCCCACCGGTTACCCGGCGTTCGGTGCTGACTCTTTATCCGCACTGCGCGCCGAAAGTCGGCGTGCCCGACAAGGATTCGTACCTATCCGAGCCCGGCGTGATGATGAAGGGCTTCGTCGAGCGCATCGGCGACTCGGTAGCGTTGGTTTCGGCCGACGGCTCCGCGCACGACCCGGAACTGCTCACGGTGGAGGCACTGGACGCGATGGTGTGCGCCGCCGGTGCGGACGCGTCTTCCTCGGATATCTCCATCGCCGTGCCCGCGTACTGGAAACCCGTTACGGTGCAGGCGTTGCGCGACGGGCTGCGGACGCATCTGGGATTCGTCCGCAGCGGCATGGCGCCCCGGCTGGTCTCGGACGCGATCGCCTCGTTGACCGCGGTGAAGTCCGAGCTCGGCCTGCCCGACGACGGTGTGGTGGGCGTGCTCGATTTCGGCGGCGGCGGTACGTCGGCGACGCTGGTCAATGTCGCGGGCGATTTCGAACTCGTCAGCGCGACAATGCGTTACGCGGCCCTGTCCGGTGACGAGATCGACCAGGAGCTACTGCTGCGGGTCTTCGAGGAGCTGGGCCGGGGCAGCGGCCTGGACCCGGGCAGCACGGCCGCCGTCGGGCAGCTCGGCGAGCTTCGGGAACAGTGCCGGCTGGCCAAGGAGCGGCTGTCCGCCGACGTGGTAACCGAAATCGCCGCCGTGCTCGGCGAGCGCAGCTGCAGTTTCACGCTGAAGCGAGACGATCTCGAAGACCTGATGGCGGATCGGCTGACCGGCTTCATCTATGCCTTCGACGACATGCTGGTGCGCTACCGCAAGGGCTGGGCAGACCTCGCGGCGGTGGTGACCGTTGGCGGCGGCGCGCACATACCGCTTGTCGCCGAACGGCTTTCGATCCACGGACGCACCCCGGTCCTGACACCGTCGCAGCCCGCCCTCGCGGCGGCGTGCGGCGCGTTGCTGCTGGCGTCCCGCGGCGAAGAGGTGAGTCCGCGCACGCGGACGTCGATAGGGCTGCTCGCGGCCGCCAACGCCACCGGCGATGTCGTCGACCTCGGGGCCGGTGATCTGCTGGTGATCGACGACGAGGCGCTGACGGATCGCGAGTTGGCGTGGTCGCAGACCGAGGACCCCGGCGACGTGCGGGTGCGATTCGGCGGCGAAACCTACGACGAAGACGGCCCGTCCGGCTGGTCGATGCGGCTGAACGTGATCGATGCCCCCCGGGATCGGCCGTGGCGCCGCCTTCGGTTGTCGCAGTTGATCATCGGCATGTCAGCGCTGGTGGCCATGACGGCGATCGGTGGTGTGGCCTACACGCTGACCGGCATCGAAAACCACCAGGCCCCGCCGGCGCCCAGCGTCGCGCCCCGGCCGGCGCCGCCGGCCAGCCCCCTGGTCCCGCGCACCGTCGCGCCGCCGCCCCCGACGGCCGTGCCGCCCCCGCCCAGCGCCGCCCCGGTGCCCAGCCCCGCGCCGCCCCCGCCCGAACCACCGCCCTCACCGCCGCCACCGCCGCCGGTGGTGGTCACCACGCAGGCGCCACCCGTCTACACCCCGCGCCACACCGCGCCGCCGTCGACGCAGCCGCCGATCACGACGGCCATGACGACGCCTCCGCCGCCGCCCACCACGACCGAGACGCCGCCCCCGCCGTCCACCACCCCGACCACCACCACGACGGTGCCGATGACCACCGAGTGGATCCACGTCCCGCTGCTACCGGTGCCCATACCGGTCCCGGTGCCGCAGACGCAGGCCCCGCAGGCGCCCCAGTACACCCCGTATCCGCAGTACCCGCAGTATCCGGGGAACTCCCAGAATCCGTTCCTGAGCCCGGGCTACTAGTCGCGCGTCGTCCCAGCTGAGGGCGTTCCACGAGCGCGTCCGCGGTCGCGCGGGTAGCGTGGTGTCACCCGGTCGGGCGGGGTCTATTCGGTGGTGCCCTCATACCCAGAGCGGCCCCGGAGTAAGTCAGCGGACTGTGGAGGCTTAGGTGGACATCGTGCTTGGGGTCTCGATGGCTCCCGAGACGGTCCGTCTGGTGGTCATCGAGGGCCAGGACGCCGACGGTGTCACCGTCGAACAGGACGAGTTCGAGGTTGCCGCCGCCGGCGGGGACTCGATGGCCGCTGGTGCGGTCGACCAGGTGCTTGCGGCGATAGGCGGCACCCGCGAAGGCGCGCTGGCGGGCGGCTACCAGTTGATGTCGACCGGAGTGACCTGGACGGACCCGACCGGTGTGGGCGCGCTGCGGGAGACGATGGCGCGCCACGGTATGGGCAGCGTGATGCTGGTGTCCCCGCTGCTGGCCGCGGCCGCACTGGCCCAGACGGTCGGGTCCGCGCTCGACTACGAGCACATCGCGATGCTGTTCGTGGAACCCGAGACCGCGACGCTGGCCGTCGTCGACGTCAACGACGGGTCGATCGGCGACCTGCACCGCCAGCAGCTGGCGTCCCCGCGGCACGAGCCGCTCGCCACCGAGTTGGCGGCGATGGTCGCCGGCATCAACGCGCGGGGGGCCCGGGCGGACGGCGTCTTCCTGATCGGTTGCGGCGCGGACATCGTGGCCGTCAAACCCGCGCTCGAGGCGGCGACCCCGCTCGAGGTGACGGCTCCCGAGGAGCCCGAGATGGCGCTGGCCCGCGGGGCGGCGCTGGCGTCGGCGAACGCGCCGCTGTTCGCCTCGTCCACGGCGGCCCTGGCGTACGCGCTGGACCCGGGCACCGGAGAAGTGAGTCCCCGGCCGCTCGGCCCGACCTACCTGGACGTCTGGGGCAACGCGCATGGCGACGCGCTGGCCTACAGCGCCGTCGCGGACGAGGACGACGTGAGCCCGCGCAGGCGGCGGCCCATGTTCCTGGCCGGCAGCGCGCTGGCGGGGATCGCCGCCGTGGTGGCCGGCGTGGTGCTGTTTTCGCTGACATCCGACCGGCCGGGGTCCAACGCGCCGCAGAACCCGCGGGTGAGCGTCGGCGCCCCCGCCAAGCAGCTGCCGGCCCAAGCGCCCAGCGCGCCGCCGCAAGCGCAGCCGCCCGCGCCCACCACGCCACCACCGCCCGCGCCCGCCACGCCACCACCGCCCCCTACCGCGGTGGCCGCACCGCAGCCGGCGCCGCCGGCGGCCGAGCAGCCGGCGCCCCAAACTCAGGTGAAGCCGCGGCCGGCGGCACCGGTCTACCGCGCCCCGACCCGGCCGGCCCCGCAGTACACGCCCGCTCCCGTCCAACGGCCGGCTCCCGCGCCGCCCCCCGCGGCCCCGCCGCCTCCGCCGCCGGCCGCGCCGCCGCCGGCGCCTGCCATGCCCCCGTTGACGATGTATCTGCATTTCCCGTTCGTGACGGTGCCGATCCCCATCAACCCACCGCCCCCGCCGGGGCGCTGAGGACGTGGCGCACGACCGCGACTGCGCGCACACTGGGCGGTGAGGACATGAGCGGCGAGGAGGTCGCGTGGGCGAATACGGTGCGTTCGGATTTGATCCCGAAGAGTTCGATCGAATGATCCGCGAGGGCAGCGAGGGAGTGCGCGACGTGTTCGAACGGGTCAGCAAGTTTGTCGCGGCTCCCGGAGCCCGGCCCGGGTGGTCGTCGCTCTTCGAAGACCTGTCGCGGCGCCCCCGCCCGGAGCCCGAGACCGCCGGCGAGGCGGGCGACGGCGTCTGGGCCATCTACACGGTGGACACCGACGGCGGCGCGCACGTCGAACAGGTGTATGCGACCGAGCTCGACGCGCTGCGGGCCAACAAGAACAATGTCGATCCCAAACGCAAGGTGCGGTTCCTGCCCTACGGCATCGCGGTCAGCGTCCTCGACAACGATTCCCCCGGCGACGAATCCGGCGAGTCGTCCGACGACGAATCCCGCGAGCCGTCGTAACGCCGCCGGGCCTCAGCCCTGCTGGACGACGTTCGAACCGCCGGAGTTGCTGACCTTCGGCGTGCCCGAGCGGTAGGTCACCTTGTTGTTGAAGCCGGAGGCTTCGATGCTGTCGACGGCGTCGACGGTGATCTCGTTCTGCACGCCCGAGACGGTGAGGCTCGCGCAGTGGCCGCTGATCACCACCGTGTTGGAGACTCCGCTGACGCTGACGACGTTGTCGTTGCAGGCGATGGTGCGGTTCTCGCCGATACCGGAGACGCTGAGCCTGGCGCCCGGCGGCGGGGTCGGTGACGTCGACGGCCGGGGCGCCTTGGTCCGGGTGGTCGACGGGCCGGTGCCGCCCGGGGTGGTCGCCGGTGGACCGGACGTGTCGGTGATGGTCGGCGGGGAGCTGATGATCGAGCGGACACCGGAGAGCTGGTGTGCCGCGAAGGCGGCGATGCCCCCGGCGAGGGCGAGCATGCCGATGACGATGACCGCGCCCAGGATCCACCACATGCGGTTGCCCGAGGGGCGTAGCGGAGGCGGGCCCGGGATCGGGCCGCCGTAGGTCCAGGGGGGCGGTGGCGGAGGGGCGGCCGGGCCCGGCGAATAAGCCTGGGCGGCGGGCTGCCCGCTGCCCGCTTCGGACGCCCGCGCCGCGTCGGCGAGTGGGCGCTCGAGTTCCCGGATCCGATCCTCCGGGTCGTCGTTGGCTGCCATGGGTTGAATATGCCATTCCCATGGGTGGTTTCGGCCGGTTCGGTAGTTTCTGCTTCGTGCCCGAGTTGCCGAACCGTCAGGTCCTGTTGCGTCGCCGCCCCACGGGGCTCCTCCAGGCCGGTGATACCGAGCTGGTCACCACGCCGGCGCCCGAGCCCGCGGAGGGGGAGGCGCTGCTGCGCACCACCTACGTCGGGATCGACGCCGCCGCCCGCACGTGGCTCGACGACCAGCCCAGCTACCTTCCGCCGGTGCAGCTGGGCGAGGTCATCCGCGCGGCCGGGATCGGCGAGGTGGTCGCGTCGCGCTGCGACGCCTACGCCGTCGGTGACGTCGTCACCACGCTGACCGGCTTCTCCGAGTACGCGATCATCCGCGACGACCTGTTCAGCACCGCCATCCCGGGCGAGCACGACCAGCTGGCGATCATGTCGGTGTACGGGCCGACCGGCGCCACCGCCTATTTCGGGATGACCGACATCGGCCGGCCCAACGCGGGGGAGACGGTCGTGGTCTCGGCGGCGGCGGGCGCCACCGGATCCGTGGCCGGGCAGATCGCCAAGATCGCCGGCGCCCGGGTGGTGGGCATCGCGGGCGGCCCGGAGAAGTGCCGGGCGGTGGTCGAGGACTTCGGGTTCGACGCCTGCATCGACTACAAGAACGACGACCTCGCGGCGGCCCTCAAGCAGCACTGCCCGCGGCGCGTCGACGTGTACTTCGACAACGTCGGCGGGCCCATCCTCGACGCGGTGCTGGGCCGCCTGGCCTCGCACGCCCGCGTCGTTCTGTGCGGCGTCATCTCCAGTTACCTGACCGGCGAGCACCCGGGCCCGGCCAACTACGTGAACCTGCTGTCCAAGACGGCGTTGATGCAGGGCTTCAACGCCCTCG
This sequence comes from uncultured Actinomycetota bacterium, assembly GCA_963732835.1. GTDB lineage: Bacteria > Actinomycetota > Actinomycetes > Mycobacteriales > Mycobacteriaceae > Mycobacterium. The sequence goes on along the minus strand of CAVTBA010000011.1, from coordinate 176,520 downwards.
ACCAGTGGGGACGCTTCGACGAGGCCTTTGCCGCGCTGCGGCAGTGGGAGGCCGAGGGCCGCCTCAAGCACCGGGAGACGATCTTCGACGGCATCGAATCGTGTGTCGACGCCCTCAACGGCCTGTTCACCGGCGTCAACGTCGGCAAGACGCTGGTCAAGCTCAGCGAACCGGGTTCGTCTTAGCCGCCTCCGGCGTCAACTTTCGCCAAGGGCGCGGTGCAGGGTCTTCTTCGCCTCGGTCAGGGCTTCCAGGACCTTGGCTCGGGCCTCGGCGAGCTGCTGCTTTTGCTCATCGGTGCCCGTCCACATGATGGTGCGGGCCAGCCCGGCGAACTCGAAGAATTCCCTGCGGATCTTGAACACGTCGCCGAATTTGGCCGCCCGTCCCAGGAAGGCGTGCGCCGTCTCGCTGCTGACCCCGCGCCAGGCCAAGAGGTTCCGGCCGAACTCGGTGAGGGTCGCCACGCCGCCGTCGACGGTGACCACGCCGCGGCCGGCGAGCATCCCGATGGCAAGTTCCGCCACGTCCTGCGGCGGGGTGAAGGCGCCGCCGGTCGCCTCGGACACCCGTTGCACGACCTGGGCGGCGTCGGCCGGCCCGTCCAGCAGCAACGCCGCGGTGACGAATGCCGCGCGCTTGAGACGATGGGGACCGCCCGGACCGAAATTGGGGCCGCCCGCCCCGCCATGACCCCAGCCGTGTTTGCCCCAGCCGCCTCCGAAACCGGGGCCGCCGAAGCCCGGTCCGCCAAAACCGGGTCCACCAAAACCGGGTCCACCGAGCCCGGGTCCACCAAAACCGGGTCCACCGAACCCGCCGAAGAATCCACCGCCAGACATTGTTGTTCCTTTCTCAGAGCATCAACCTCCTTGATACCACCGCCGGTGGCAATGTCAACGAAGTTGATGGTTAGGCGTCAAAGAAACGTCCGGAACGGTCGCGGGGTGGCCGTGAGCCTCGGTTTGCTCATGGCCGGGACGTGGCGCGCGACACAGCGCGGGCGTCGGACCCGGCCGACATGCTCGTCGCCCGGGTGGCCGGCTCCCGGCGACAACTCGCCGCCGCGGGCCTGGTGTGGGGTGCGTGGCACCCCGGCGCGTGGTTTCATAACAGGCGTTTGCGAGAGTTTCCTAGGGGTAACGCGCTAGGGCGGAGCACGGCTTTCACGATTGGTGGTTTGTAGATGGATCGTCGCAGCATGATGTTGATGTCGGGGCTCGGCATGCTGGGGGCTGCGATGCGGTTGCCGGGCGCCTGGGCCACTCCGTCGGCGCCGGAGGCGCCTCCGTCGGCCGGTCCCGGCGGGCCGTACATCTTCGCCGACGAGTTCGACGGACCGGCGGGCTCGGCTCCCGATCCGGGCAAGTGGACGATCCAGACCTGGCAGGACGACGTCTACCCACCGGTCGAGGGCATCTATCGCGACGACCGCCAAAACGTATTCCAGGACGGGCACTCCAACCTCGTCCTCTGCGCCACCCACGATCTGCTGAGCAACACCTACTACACCGGCAAGCTGCGCGGCAATTTCCGCAGCATGATCAACCAGACCTGGGAAGCGCGAATCAAGCTGGACTGCCTGTTTCCCGGACTGTGGCCCTCGTTTTGGGGCGTCAACGAGGATCCGCTGCCCGACGGCGAGGTGGACATCTTCGAGTGGTACGGCAACGGCCAGTGGGCCCCGGGCACCACGGTCCACGCGGCGTCCAACGGCAAGACGTGGGAGGGTAAGTCCATTCCCGGCCTGGTCGACGGCAACTGGCACACCTGGCGAATGCATTGGGGCGATGAGGGATTCGAATTCTCACGGGACGGGGCAGAGTACTTCAAGGTGCCCAACAAGCCCATCCACGTCGCCGGTGGCGCCCCCGACGACTTCCGGTGGCCGTTCAACATTCCCGGCTACTGGATGACGCCGATGTTCACCCTCGCCGTGGGCGGGGTGGGCGCCGGCGATCCCGCGGCGGGCACCTTCCCGGCCTCGATGCTGGTCGACTACATCCGCATCTGGTGACTAGCGCTGCGCTTTGAGCACCTGAACCAGGTTGAACTGCCAGCGCTCGACCAGGCGGAAGCCCAGGTCGTGCGGGACCGCGAAGGCGGGGGTCGCCCCGTAGCGCGGGCCGGGCGGAACGGCCGGGCCCTCCTCATGCGCCGGCTGTGACGCGTCGGCCTGGGTGATGATCCACACCACGCCGCAGTGGCTCAACGGCCCGGCGACGACCTCGGGGATGAGGTTGGTGTCGAAGACCTCGTTGCGGTCGGTCGCCCGTTGCCACAGGGTGAGGTCGAGAAGCTTGCGATAGGCGTCCGGGCGGGCCGCCATCAGCGGGCGCATCGGGGCGGGCATGAACGTCACCGTGTCGTTGACCAGCAGGCAATCGCCCGGCGCCGCCCGGGCCGCGATCAGATCGGCCACCCGACTGTAGTCCATCCCGTACTTGGCGTACGGGTTACGTTGCACCAGAAGGTAATTCGGCGCAGCCGCGACGGCGAAGAGGACGACGAGGGCCGCCGTCAGCCAGGGCCGGGCGGTCACCGCGGCGGCGCAGACGCCCAGGATCAGCGCCATTCCCGGCGCCGTGAACGACATGTAGCGCGGGGTGTAGATCGAGTGCACCAGCGCCGAGTAGATCAGGATCGCGGCGGTCGGCAGGGCGAGCCACGCGGTCGCGAGGGCCAGCAGGTGCCCGTCGGCGCGCGCCAATGGCGCGGACTTGCTCAGCCACAACGCGATAGCCGCCGCGATCACCAGAGCCGACAGCACGGCGAACGGGGGGCTGCGCTCGAAATACTGTTGCACCACGACGTCTTCGAGGGTCCGGCGACCGATCGGGGCGATCCAGCTTATCTGGTGGGCCTGCCCGGCGACCGTCACCAAGAACGGCGCCATGGCGCATACCGCGACGGTCGCCGCGATGGCGAACCGCAGCAAAACCGTTCGCGGGCAACGGGACACGATGACGAGCGTGAGGTGCGCCGGGACCAGCAACGCGAGGTACACGTCGAACGCGACCGACGCGGCCAGGGCGACGCCGTAGGCCGCCCACAGCCAACCGGTGTCGCGGCGCGTGGCGACCACGAGCAACACGGTGAGCCAGACGGCGGCCATCATCGACAGCGCATAGGGGCGGGCCTCGATGCCCGCCCACGTCGTTCGGGGCAAGACGGCGCAGAAGACACCCGAGGCCACCGCGACGGTGCGCGACGAGAACTGCTTGCCCAGCACCACGATTCCGGCGGCGGCGCCCCCGACGGCCAGCCCGCTCGGGGCGCGCGACCAGAACTCGGTGGGCGGGAAAACCTGAAACCAGGCGTGCATCAGCAGGTAGTACAGGCCGTGCACGGCGTCGACATTGCCCAGCATCCGCCACAACTGGGCAAGGGAACGACTGTATGCGGCCGAAATGGTGGCGGCCTCGTCGTACCAGAACGAGGGGCGGCCCGCGCCGCCCAGGCTCACCGCGACGGCGAGCACCCCGACGAGCAGCGGGTCCAGCGCGGCCGGCGGGCGGCGAAGCGGGTTCCGCACGCCGCTATGGTGCCAGAAGTGGACCCCGGACCCGTCGAGCGCCGCCCCGGCCGACTACTTTCCCCTCAGTTGAGCAGCCAGACGTGCCAGAAGCCGTCGGAGCCCAGGCGGCAGTCCCAATGGGTGTACAGGTGGTCGTTGTGCGTGAGCTCGACGTGCGGGGCGTCCGCCTCGCAACCGGCCTGGCTCGAGTAATTGCCTTCGACCTCTACTTCGTCGGCACTGGCCACGCCCACCCCGGTGGTGAGCAGCCCGGCCAACGCCAATAGGCCGGCGGCGCAAGCGATCTTCATGTGGACCTCCCCGTGATAGCTGAGCCGACCATATCGATCGCCCCGGGCCCGGGATCGAAAACGACGAACTCGACGAACCGCCGTCATTCGAACGTATGATCGATCGATGGGGCAGTTCGCGTCCATCGGGTACAACGGCCAACCGGTCCGCAGCCCGTTTCGGGTGGTGCGTCCGCCGATCACGGTCCTGGTCGATCTGACGGCGCTCTTCCCGCGCGAGCCGCACCGCTCCGGCCGGTATCAGCCCAACGGTCTGCAACTGCACAAGGTCGTCGAGGGGCTGCTCAGCTGCTGGGGCCTCTGCGAGCAGGGCGACTGGTGGGGACTGGTGACCTATCCGGTCGCCTACGGCTCCGAGCGCAAAACCGTGACGCACTGGGTGCCCGCCTGGACACTGCGCCGAAACCGGTCATGAGCGCGGTGTCGACGCCGGACCCATGCGGCCGCGTCAAGCCAGTGCGATGATTGCTGCCCGTGGACGCAAGTTGGGGTTCGGTGCTGACCAAGCTCATCGCGCTGGCGGCTGTCATCGCGCTCTCGCCGATCACGGTCATCCCGGCGGTGCTGGTCTTGCACGCGGCGCGTCCGCGGCCGACCAGTCTGGCCTTTCTCGCCGGATGGGTGCTCGGCCTGGCCGGGCTCACCGCCGTGTTCGTCGGCGGCTCCGACCTGCTCGGCGGCCTGCTCAAGGCGCCACCGACGTGGGCGTCGTGGCTACGCGTGGCGCTGGGATCGGCGCTGATCGCATTGGGCGGATACCAATGGCTGACCCGGCACCGTCACGGCGGCATGCCGCGCTGGATGCGTTCGTTTTCCACGCTCACCCCGGCACGCGCCGGGGTGACCGGGGCGGTCCTGGTGGTGCTGCGACCCGAGGTGCTGATCCTGTGCGCGGCGGCCGGGTTGGCCATCGGCGGCAGTAGCCTCAGCGCGGCCGGCCAGCTGCTGGCCGCCGCGTTGTTTCTCGTCATCACCGCGTCGACGGTCGCCATCCCGATATTGGGGTACGTCGGCGCCGGTGACCGCCTCGACGATGCCCTGGAACGCCTCAAAGTGTGGATGGAGGAAAACCACGCCACACTGCTCGCGATCATCCTGGTCCTGATCGGTTTGATGGTGCTCTACAACGGGATTCACGCCCTGTAGATTGCTGCCCATGGCAGGAAGCTGGGGCACCGTGCTGACCGGGCTCGTTCCGCTCGGGCTGGTCGTCTCGCTCTCGCCCCTCACGGTCATCCCCGCGGTGCTGGTGCTGCAGGCGCCGCGCCCGCGGCCCAGCGGCCTGGCGTTCCTGAGCGGCTGGTTGCTGAGCCTGGCCGCGCTGACGGCACTGGCGGTCGCGGCCTCCGGCCTGCTCGGCGGTTTGGACAAGTCGCCGCCGCGGTGGTCGTCCTGGCTGCGCGTCGTCCTGGGGTCGGCGTTGATCGTGTACGGCATCTACCGGTGGCTGAACCGGCACGGCCACGCCGAGTCGCCGGCCTGGATGCGTTCGTTCGCCAGCATCACCCCGGCCCGCGCGGGGATCACCGGGGCGGCGCTGGCCGTGCTGCGGCCGGACGTGGCGCTCATCTGCGTACCGGCCGGACTGGGCATCGGCACCGCCGGCCTCGGCCTCGTCGGAGACTGGGTGGCCGCGGCGTTCTTCGTGGCCATCGCGGCATCAAGCGTCGCGATCCCGATACTGGCCTACGCGGCGGCCGGTAGCCGGCTCGACGACCCGCTGGCCAGGCTCAAGGACTGGATGGACCGAAACAACGCCGCGCTGCTCGCGGCCGTCCTGGTGCTGATCGGTGCGATGGTGCTCTACCACGGGATCGACGCTTTATAGCCGCCGTCGGCCAGCCCGGCGTCCTCCTCGAGCCTGTTGATCGCGCCGACGGCGTATTCGCGCACCAGCTCCCGGCCGTAATCGCGCAGCATGCCCGCGTAGCCCCTCGCGGCCCATTGGCGGCAGTGCCGCTCTTCGTGGTGCAGCACCCGATCCAGGTCGAGGCCGCTCTCCGCGGGCCTCCCGTTGGCGTCGACGTACCAGGCGTGCCCGGACTCCACGATCCGGCGAAGCCGCCCGGCGGGGTCGGTGACGGCACCCATGTTCACCATGAAGATGTCGCCCCAGGTGGTGCCGCCCCGCCGGCAGAATTGGCGTTGGATCCAATTGCCGCCCAGGCCCACCAGGATGCCGTTCGGCGTCGCGACGAGGCGCCCACCGTTGCGGTCGACGAACCCGACGTCGCGGGTGTAGCTCCAGCCGTTTGCGTTCTGCCGGCGCATGATTCGCGTGACCTCGGCGGCGCAGTAGGGCGTCGGGGGGAAATCGGTGCGCCAGGCCCCTTTGGTGCCGTAGCCGGTGCCCGCGTTCAGGATGTAGGTGCTGCGCGCCGCCGCGCGGGCGTCACCGCCGCTGGTTCCGCGCGGCAGGAGGAAGAAGGATTTACCGTCCGGATCCCTGATCTCCGCCATCCGCTCGAGCACCCGAAAGCTCGCCGGGGTGACGGCGTGCCGCCGGGCGATCTCCGCGACGACGTCCGGGGCCACGCCCCGCCTTGCGGCGTTGGCCCGCCATGTCTCGAAGTAACCCGCTGCGTCCATGTCCGCCAACCAATTTAGGGTGTACCGAATGAACAGGCGGCCCAGGCGACGCGCGCGCGGTATCCAGCAGATCACCCGGGGGCTGGGCACCCTTGATCGGGAGCTCTTCGATGCGATCGCCGAGACGGACACCCCGCTGCTGGACGCGGTCATGCCGCCGCTGACCCGGGCGGCCGACAACTCCAAGCTGTGGTTCGCCATCGCCGCGGTCCTGATGGCCTCGGGGAAGCAGAGCGCCCAGCGCGGGGCGACGCGCGGCGTCGTCACGCTCGCGGCCACCAGCCTGCTCACCAACCAGGTCGCCAAGCGCGTCCGCCGGCGCCCGCGCCCGGGGTACGAGTTGGTGCCGCTGGTCAGGCAGGTCCGCCGCCGCCCGACGTCGAACTCCCTGCCGTCCGGGCACTCCGCGAGCGCGGCCGCGTTCGCCGTGGGGGTGGGTTTGGAGAATCCGATGCTGGGTTTCGGGCTGGCGCTGCTGGCCGGTTTGGTCGGATTGTCGCGGGTGGCGACCGGCGCGCACTACCCGGGCGATGTCATCGCCGGGTTCGGCATCGGGGCGGGCCTGGCGGTCCTGGGCGGTCGGCTCGTCCCGCCGATCGTCGAAACCGCCCTGCCCAAGACCGAACCGCTTCGCGTCGCGGCCCCCGAACGGCCCGACGGCGCCGGGGTGGTGCTGGTCATCAATCCCGAGTCGGGCAGCGGCACCGGGGCCCGCGTCGTCGACGAGGTACGGGACGCGCTGCCGAACGTGGACATCCGCGAGCTGGGCGCCGACGACGACCCGGCGGAAGCCTTGCGTGACGCCGCCGCGCGCGCCGAGGTGCTTGGGGTCGGCGGCGGCGACGGCACGGTGGCGGTCGCGGCGGGGGTGGCCGTCGAGGCCGGGCTGCCGCTGGCCGTGTTTCCCGCCGGGACGTTCAATCACTTCGCGAAGGACATCGGTTGCGACACCGTGGCCAAGACCGTCGACGCGATCCGCCGTGGCAGCGTGGCGTGCGTGGATCTGGTGTGCCTCAACGAAAGTCAGATGGTCCTCAACACCGCCAGCATCGGCGCCTATCCGGCCTTCGTACAGCAGCGCGAGAAACTGGAGAAACGCATCGGCAAGCCGCTGGCCGGTCTCTACGCGATGCTGCACACGCTGCGCCACGACCGGCCCGTGCGGATCTCCTACGACAACAAGACCCTGCTGACGTCGCTGTTTTTCCTCGGGAACTCGCTGTACCTGCCGACCGGGTTCGCCCCGTCGCGGCGGACGCGCATGGACGACGGCCTGATCGATGTCCGCATGCTCGAAGCGGGCCGGCGGTGGGCGCGGACCAGGATCGTGACCGCGCTCGCGCTGGGGCGCTTGGAGCGCAGCCCGCTCTACCACGAGCTGCAGGTGCCGGAATTCAGCTTCGCCGCGGTCGACGGCCCGACGGTCATCGCGTATGACGGCGAGGTCGGTGACGAATACGAGAAGGCCAGCTTCAGCGCCAAATACCGGGTCCTGCCGGTGTTCCGCCCCAGCGACTAGACCCCCTCGGTCAGGTCCCGCACCCGCGCGTAGCGATCCAGCACTTCGGGCGTGGGATCGGCGGTGTATTCGTCGGTCCGGGGCGGAGTCCAGCCGGGCGGTCGCGGCGATCCGCTCAGCGCCCACGCCGCCTGCCGCGCCGCGCCCAACGCGACGTACTGCGCCGCGGCCGGCGCCAATACGGGTACGCCGAACACCGCGGGGGCGATCTCGCGCAGGGCCCGCGATCGGGCGCCGCCCCCGATCAACAGGATGCGGCGCGCGACGACGCCGTGCGCGGTCAGGTGGGTGAGACCGTCGGCCAGCGCGCAGAGCAGCCCCTCCACCGCGGCCCGGGCCAGGTTTGCCGGCGTCGCATTCGCGACCCGCAGCCCGTGCAGTGCGCCAGAGGCGTTGGGGCGGTTGGGGGTTCGCTCACCCTCCAGGTACGGCACCAGGACCAGCCCCGCGCTGCCCGGCGGCGCGGAGAGCGCAAGCTCCGACAGCTCGTCGTGGTCGACCCCCAGCAGCGCGGCGGCCGCGTCGAGCACGCGGGCGCCGTTGAGCGTGCACACCAGCGGGAGGTAGCGCCCGGTGCCGTCGGCGAACCCCGCGACGAAGCCGGCGTTGTCGCGGACCGGGTCGGCGGTGAGCGCGGCCACCACCCCCGATGTCCCGACCGAGACGATGACGTCGCCCTCTTCGGCGCCGAGGCCCAGCGCCGCGGCGGCGTTGTCCCCGAGGCCGGCGCCGAACGCCGTTGCGCCATCGGTGGTGCCGTCCGATGGCCCCAGCACGGTGGGCAGGCGCGGGCGGCGACCGCGCATGGCCAGCTCGAGAAGGTCGACGCGGTAGTCGCCGCTCGCGGCGTCGTAGTAACCGGTGCCGCTGGCGTCGCTGCGATCGGTGGTCAGCGCCGCGATGTCGGTGTCACCGCGCAACCGCCACGTCAGCCAATCGTGCGGCAGGCAGACGGCCGCCGTGCGGTCCGCGTGCCGCGGCTCGTGGTCGGCCAGCCAGCGCAGCTTGGCCACCGTGATCGCGGCCAGCGGCACGACGCCGACCGCCTGCGCCCAGGCCTGTGGGCCGCCGAGCTCGTCGATGAGCGCGCGCGCCGCGTCGGCCGACCGCACGTCGTTCCACAGCAGCGCGGGCCGCACCACCCGGCCGGTCTCGTCGAGGCACACCATGCCGTGTTGCTGCGCGCCGACCGCGATCGCCTCGACGCCGTCGAGCCCCCCGGCGGACGCGATCGCCGCCCCGGCCGCGGCCTCCCATGCCGCCGGGGCGATTTCGGTCCCGTCGGGATGGGCGGCGGTGCCCTCGCGGACCGCCTCGCCGGTGGTGGCGTCGCAGATCAGCACCTTGCAGGACTGCGTCGACGAGTCGATGCCGGCGACCAGGGTCATGCGCCGGCCCCGACGAGTGCCCGCAACGTGGCGCGCGCGCCGTGGCGGTGCAGCGAGTCCAGCGCCCACAGGTACGGCTCGAGGAAGCGGGGCTGGTCGACGAGGTCACCGAACACCGCACGGTTGGCGAGGAACGCGGCCGGGTCGTCGCGCTGGGAGCGGGCGATCGGGACGAGGGTGTCGGCGAGCCGGTCCACCACGTCGATCGGCCGGCCGCCTTCGTCGACGCCCTCGGCGTAACGCGCCCAGCTGGCGACGATCGCCGCGGACAGCCGCACCGGGCCGCCGCGTCGCAGATTGTCGCCGACCACCGGTAGCAGCCACTTGGGGATGCGGTCGGACGAGTCGGCGCACAGCCTGGCCACCGTGTCGCGCACGTAGGCGTTGGCGAAGCGGGGGATGAGCCCGGCTTTGAAGTCGGTCAGCCCCGGGACCGGCACGAGGGTCGGCATCGCCTCGGATTCCAGGTAGCGGTCCAGGAATTCGGCGATCAGCGGATCCTGGGCGGCCTCGTGCACCAGCCGATAGCCGGCCAGGTAGGCGAAGTAGCACAGGGCCTGGTGGCCGGCGTTGAGCAGCCGCAGCTTCATCGCCTCGTACGGCGACACGTCGTCGACCAGCTGGACGCCGGCCCTGTCCAGCGGGGGCCGGCCGTCGGCGAAGTCGTCCTCGAGGACCCACATGGCGAACGGCTCGGCGACCACCGGCCACGCGTCGCGCACGCCGAATTCGGAGGCCAGCCGCGCGATCACCTCGGGAGTGGTGACCGGCGTGATGCGGTCGACCATCGAGTTGGGGAACCTGGTGTGCTCGCGCATCCACTGCGCGAGTTCGGGATCGAGCCGCTCGGCGTACGACGTGAACGCGCGCCGGGCCACATTCCCGTTTTCCGCGATGTTGTCGCACGACACGAGCGTGGGGGAGGGCAGGCCGCGTTCCCGTCGCCGGTTCAGTCCCTCGGCCACCAACCCGAAGGCGTCGCTCAGCGGCGGTTGGTAGCCGCCTTCGGTGATCGTGAGCGAGATGATCCGGGTGGCCGGGGTGGCGAGCAGCTCGATGACCGCCTCGGGATCCTCGGGCGCGTAACGGAAGTCGACGATGGATCCGATGACCCGTGGCTGTCGGGTGCCGTCGGGGTGTTCGAGGATCAGCGTGTACAGGTAGTCCTGGGCGCGCAGGACGTCGCGCATCCGCCGGTCACCCGGCAGCACGCCGACACCGCAGATTCCCCAGTCCCGGGCGAGCCCGTCGCTGAGCAACCTGTCGAGGTACATCGCCTGGTGGGCGCGGTGAAAGCCGCCCACGCCGAAATGCGCGATGCCGACGTCGATTTGGCTGCGGTCGTAGGCCGGGACGGGGATGTTGAGAGCGCTCAGGCTGCGCGCACTCAGCTCCATCGAAGCGTCACCTCAGCCTCGGCCGTCGTGGCCGCCTCGCACCGACATCACCCCGTGGGGCGAACTTAGCTCACCGCTAAGCGGTAGGGCACAGATCGCGCAAGGCAAAGATGACGACGTCCCCGGCCTGCCGCCCGTTGATCCCGCCGGTGCCCTGGTCGGCGTCCGAGCGTTGTATCGCCAGCCCCTCCAGCTGTTGCGGGGAGGCGCCCCAGGACAGCTGTTGGCACAGGTCCGCGCCCATCTGCAACAGCTCCGGGTCGCCACCGTTGACGGCGTGAATGCCCGCGTTGTGCAGGTCATTGAGAAAGGCAGTCTGGTCGGCCCGCGCCGGGCTGGCCCAGACGATCCCCGCGGCCAGAAGTGGGCCACCCACGAGGGCTGCGCCCATGAACCGGCCATAGGGCCGCTGTGCTGCCATCGAAATCTTCTCCTTCGTCCCGTGCCGATCGCCGATGATGCACTTTTACACGAAAGCACCGGAAACACGCCACGGAAGATAAATCCCGAGGGTGAATAGTCGGCAAAGACCGATGGCCGGTCCGGTTTCGCCGCCGGACGGCGGTTGACCGCTATGCGTTGGGGCACAGATCCCGCACGGCGTCGTTGACGACTTCGTCGGCCTGCTGGGGCGTGAGCCCGCCGGCGCCCTGCCTGATGTTCGAGCGCTGCAGCGCCAGGCCCTCGAGCTGCGACGGGGGAGCGCCCCACGACAGTTGCTGGCAGACTTTCAGGCCCATCTGCACCAGCGCCGCGTCACCGCCGCTGACCGCGCGGATTCCGTTCTTGTGCAGGTCGTTGATGAAGGTGGCGGCGTCAGCCTGTGCGGGGCTGGCCCACATCACCCCGGCGACCAAGAGTGGGCCTCCCACCAGCGCTGCGCTCATGAACCGGCCGCAGAGCCGTTGTGCTGCCATGACTCCTCCTCCCTGTCCGTTAACCGAGGAGCTATCTATCGTTCATCTCTCTATAGAACCTCCAAGACATGTCGCGTCACCAAAAAATCCCTGTGAATGCGCTGCGCAAAAAGTCGGTCAGTGAGAGCCAAAAAGCAGCCGGCCCGGCCGGCCGTCGCGGGCGTGGGCGGACTTCAGCGGCATGCGACCCGTGACGCCCTTGTGACGTCACCGTTTGGAAACGGCGCGGTGCGCCGCGTCCGGCGTTTCATGTCGGCTGCCGACAATTGGCTCGGTCGTCGAAAGATGGCTAAGCGGTTCTGCTGCACCAGATTCTCAAAATGCGAGCGCGAATAAAGGAGAGTCGACGCTGATGGCGATCGTCGATCGGTTCAACATGAAAGTAGTTGCCACCCTTGGGTTGTGCGGAGCCGCACTTGCGTTGAGCCCGGATGCGGCAGCCGCTCCCCTGAAGACGGGCGGCTACGCCTGCATCCAGGGGCAGGCCGGCGAGGCCGGTGCGCCGCTAGCCGGCGCGCCCTTGGCCGGCGGACCGGGAGCCGCCGGCGGGGCCGGCGGAGCGGCGGCCGGGGGCGGGGCGCCGACCGCAGAGGTCTGCACGGCCAGCGCGCCGCTCACCGACATGGCTGGTGTCCCAATGGCGGTGCCCGGACCGCTGCCCGTGGGTGCTCCGCTACCGGTTCCGTTGGGCGCGCCGCTGCCGTTGGGTGCGCCGCTGCCGTTGGGTGCACCACTCCCGCTGGGTGCGCCGCTGCCCATCGCCCCGGTGGTGCCGGCCGGCGCCCCGCTGGTTGCCCTCGGCGGGCTGGCGGCCGGTGCCCCCATCGACGGGATCGCCGGTGCCCCACTGATCGACATGTCCGGGGTCAAGGACGCCCCGACGGGGCCGGCGCCGACCGGCGGGCCCCAGCCCGGTCAGCCGGTTGCGCCCGGTCCGGGCGCGCACTGAGCCCCATCCCCCGTCAACGGGAACGGACCCGCTGGTTTCGACCAGCGGGTCCGTTCCTTTTCGGCTCTTGATAGCAGCGAAAAGCCCTTGCGCTCAGGGCGATCGAGCGTGACGCCTGCTAGGAAGGCGGCCGCTCCCAGAGGTCTTCCTTGACGATCACCGGGTCGCCGACATTGACGGCGTTGTAGTACCACTCGGCGTCTTCGGGGCTGAGGCTGATGCAGCCGTGGCTGACGTTGTCCAGTCCCAGTGATCGGACGGCCCACGGGGCGGAATGCACGAAGAGGCCACGGTTGGTGATCCGGACGGCGTAGTCCACGTTGAGCAGGTAACCGCTGGGATCGTCGACGGGGATGCCGACGCTGCTCGAATCCATAAGCACCGAACGATCTTTGGACAAGACGGTGTAGTTGCCGACCGGTGTCGGGAACTCCGGCCGGCCCATCGATGCCGGCAGCACGCCGTCTTCGCCGAAGTGGGGCCGGTGGTGCGGCACCGGCAGCGGTGGCGGCGGGGGTCCCGCGTCTGCTCCGTCGATGGTCACGGTGAACGTGTGGTCCGTGATGTTGGCGACGCCGACGACCTTCGGGCCCGTTTTGAATTCCGTGGACCGGCCGTCGACTGACAGCGCCACCGTGCTGTGCGCCGGCCAATAGTGGCTCGGAACCCACTGCACGACGTTGTTGTCGAGCCATTCGAACCTGCCCGTCATCGCGGGCGTGGACTTGACCGCGATGGCGCGCTCGGCGGCGTGCCGGTTCGCGACGGGGCCGCGAAACGCCACCACGACGGGGTGCGCCACACCCACCGTCGCTCCCCGCGTCGGCAGGACCGACGCGATGGCGAAGTCATGCGGCTGGTTCGCCGCCGCCATGCTGGCACCAGTCGGCCCCGCAACCACACCCGCAGCGACCCCGACCCCCGCAAGAACACACCGAACGACCGCCCGCATGGCTCCGATTCCTTTAACTGACATAGTTGTAATAGGGATCGTAAATCCCCGTTGACCAGCGGAAGCACAAGGGCGCGTTAGTATTTGGTCAAGCCTCGGTCACGATTCGGCCACAGACGATTAGTCCCGGGAAGTGAGCCTGCGTTTCGGGATTCAGCCGGGCGGGATCGTCGGCGGCAAGTGCCTGGCGGCGGGTAGCCCGTCAAGTCTGCGACCACTTAGCAGCCACCGCGTAGATCGATCCCCTCCTCGATGAGCGCAGGCCCGTGACCGGGCGCGATATCAACCCGAAGTGGCGTGAAGGGTGTCAACAGGTGGGGTAGCGTGATTGCCGGGCTCGGAAGACTAATCGACTAGTTGGCGGCGGTGCGGTGCAGCTGATCTATCTGAATGTCGCTGATCTCGTTGCGCAGGCCGGCGGTGATCCGTGGGCGGTCAACCAGAGCCTGCAGGCGGGCAGTCCGTTTCAGATCTCGCGGTTGGCGGAGGCGTTTCACGACGCGGGCCGGTGCACTGCCGAGGCGGAGCATGCATTCGAGCAAGCCCGCAAGCGTTTCGATGCGGCCTGGAACCACCAGAATGGCGATCACCCGATCAACGCCTCCACCGAGGTGCAGCGCACGGTCAAATCGCTTGGGGCGCAATCCCTGCAGCTACCCAAGATCGGGGTCGACCTGGAGAACATCGCCGCCGCGTTGGCCGAGGCGCAGAAGGCGGGCGCCGCGGAGATCGCCACGTTGGAGCGCCAGTTGCAGCTGCTCGACAAGGTCATCGTCGCGGCGATGAAGGATTTGGAGGACACCCATCTCGACGCGAACTCCCGGAATGAACTGCAGTCGTTGATCAACGCCGCTAAAGCCGACGCCGTCGACGACACCCGGGATGCCCTCAACCAGTTGAACTCCATCCGTAGCGGGTACTCGGCGACGTTGGAGACATCACTTGGCAACTTGCGCACCGACGGCTACGCCCCGGAAAGCTTGGGGCAGGCCGACGCCGACCCTCAGATACCGCCGCCAAACACCAACCCGGAGGATGTGCACCGATGGTGGACGTCACTCACGCCCGAGCAGCGGCAGCGATTCATCGCCGAGCACCCCGAGCAGATCGGCAATCTCAACGGTGTTCCGATCCTTGCGCGCAATGACGCCAACCTGGCCGTGATGAACCAGGACCTGAGCCGCGTGCGTGACATCGCAGGCCGCACCGGCGTATCGGTCGACGACGTGCTGCGCGATCCCGGGAAATACGGGTTGTCGGCCACCGACATCACCCGCTACCAAAACGCTAATGAAACGAAGCAAGGTCTAGATCACGACGCCGGCGACCCACTTCACCCGAATCCGGTCTACCTGTTCGCCTATGACCCAACGGCATTCGGCGGAAAGGGTCGTGCGGCGATCGCCGTCGGCAACCCCGACACTGCCAAGAACACCGCGGTGATCGTGCCCGGCACCAGCAGCAGCGTGAAAGGAGGCTGGCTGCACGACAATCACAACGACGCCATCAACCTCTTCGAACAGGCCAACGCCGCCGACCCGAACAACCCGACCGCCGTCATCGCGTGGATGGGCTACGACGCCCCCAACGGCTTCGACGACGTTCAACGCATCTCGACACCCGAACTGGCCCGCAACGGCAGCGCGGCGCTTGCGCAAGACGTCAACGGCCTCGGGGCGACGCACCTCGGCGCCGGCCAGCACGTCACCGTGATGGGTCACTCCTACGGCTCGACTACCGTCGCCGACGCCTTCGCCATGCACAACATGCACGCCACCGACGCGGTGCTTCTGGGCTGCCCCGGAACCGACATGGCGCACCGCGCCGCCGACTTCCATCTCGACGGCGGCCACGTCTTCGTGGGCGACGCCTCCACCGATCCAGTCGGCATGCTCGGGCAGCTCGACGGCACCAGCAAGCACTTCTTCGGAAACGACATCCCCGGCCAAGTGCTCGGCCGAGACCCCGGCCTGGGCACCGACCCGGCCGCCGACGGGTTCGGATCCGTGCGCTTCCGCGCCGAAGTGCCCGGTTCCAACGGCATCAACCCGCACGATCACTCGTACTACTACCACCGCGGCAGCGAAGCCCTCTACGGCATGGCCGACATCGTCTCCGGCCACGGCGACCAACTCCAAGCCGACGGCATGACAGCCGAACACCGCCACTCGATCGGCGGCGTGCAAATCAGGATTCCCGGGCTGCCCCCCGTCACCCTGGGTCCACACACGCCGGCCGTCGTCGACCCCGAGTGGGACCGGCCACCCGGATCCATCACCGACAACCATGTTTTCGATGCCGAACACCACCACTGAGCGACAACGCATCCGGTTGCGCCAAGCACTGCTCACCCCGGTAGTGGTCGTCGCCACGTTGTTAGGAGGATGCGCGCCCGTGCCACAAAAACCACCCGCCGCCGGTTCGACCAACCCGTATGAGGATTCCGCCCACCCCATGACCGACGATCAGACCAAGGCGCAGGTGATCGAGCCGGCCAAGCAGATCGTCGCCGCCGCGAACTTGGACGGCGTCAGCGGGGCGTTCTCCTTCGCCTCCTGCAACGACCAAGGAGATCCGCCGTATCAGGGCACGGTTACGCTCAGCTTCCTGATCCACGGTGACCCCGATGCGTATTTCCAGCAAGTGCGGGCAGCGATGATTGCGCACGGCTGGAATGTGGGCGCACCACCCGGGCAGCACTACCACGGCGCAACACTGAATAAAGACGGCGTGACCGCCAGCATCAGCTACGTTCCGTCCGACCATAGCCACGGGCAAATCATCCTCGACGGCGAATGCCGGAACACGGCCAACCACAAGGGCGAAGGCCAGTGGATCAACATCAACGACCAATTGGCCGTGCGATAGAACCACATTCGTGCCCAGCCGCTGGTGCGGGCCCGAGCCGGGCACGGGGCCAAGCGCACTGCGGCCTAAGGGATTACCGATCGGCTGCCCCGAACTTAGGGGTCGACGGCACCCTCGCCCGGTTGCGTGATGAGCACGATCCGGTGCTGGCCCTCCGGCACGACCACGGTTGCACCGGCACCGGCAGCGGTGCCATCGATTTGCACCGAGGTTTGGGGCGGCAGTCGCTCCAGGCCAATTGCGACCTCGCCGTCAGTCGTCACCTCGATCGCTGAACGCGGCAGCGCTGCAAGCCCGGCCCTCGCCACATCGACCGTCAGGCCGGCGACTCCCGTGAGTTTCAACACCAGAAGCGGCCGGGGCCGCGGCGGCCGCCCGCGTTGCCAGAGTCGTTCGGTGTACAGGCCGGGCATCGGTTTGAAGTTCAACACCAGCCCGCCACGCCTGCGGGTTTTCTGCGTTGAGTCCGGTCGCGCATGCGTCTGCGCCTCCACCCTGGCAACCGCGCCCCGCTCCGATACCAGGTGCGGAGCGGCGCGCAGGTCGGACAACCACCAAACCCGGTGCGGCCCAACGCCCAAATCCGCTCGCGCATGCTGCGGATACCAGGCGAACGTGATCAGTCCGGGATCGGCCTGCCGCGTGCCGGTGCCCAGGTGTGCGACGGAATCGTCGAACCTGCTTTGAAGCGCCAGGATTATGTGGTCTTCGGCCGGGTAGACGGTGAAGCGATAGCGGTACCCGAGCCGGTCGAGGCGCAGCACCTGCTGAACGACGGACCAGAGCGGCACGAACTCGTCGAGTACGCCGTGGGCGATGACGAACGGAAGCCACCGGGCATTGCCGAGCAGAGGCCAGGTTTCGCCTTCCCGTGCGCAATGCGAGTCGGGGTCGAGCGTCGCCGGCACGTCGACGTTGGGCAACAGCCGCACCCCGCACGCGGGAGGCCCCGCAAAGACACCCACCTGCGAGAACGCCGACGGATACGTCAGAGCCAGCCGGTAGGCCGCGTAGCCGCCCATGGAGTAACCCGCGATCACCGTCCGGTTGGGGTCGGTCCCCAGCTGCGCAGCCACCCGCGCCCAGACCTCCCACACGTCGAGCTCACCCTCGTCGAAGTACCAACACGACGGTCCGCGGCCCAGCGGGGTAGCCACCACCGATTGCCGGCCGTCACTGAGCTGCTCGAGTAGGCGGGGCTCTACCGCGGCGAACTGGTTCTGCCCCATGGCAATTGAGTGCATCAGCAGCGTCAACGGGTGGTTTCCGCCCGGTGCGAACGTCTTCGGCAGACACACCGAATACGGTTGCACCCGTCCGAGGAACTGTGGCTCGTTCGAAAGGAACCTGGTTTCCGCCACACCCTGGCCCAGCTCAATCGAAGAGGCATACCATCGCGTCGAGATGCCGGTCACGATCGGGTCATCGGTTGTGAACCCAGCGGCGAGCTTGTCCCAGGGGACCGCCAGCGAGAACCGCGAGACGTCACCGTCGGTCAGGGCGGCGGCCTGCGCCTTTTCTGACCAGAAGTTGTGGTGTAGGGGCTCCTGCTCATGGCTGCGGAAGGCGACGTTGTAGACGTTGGGCTGGCCGGGCAGCGCCCCGAGCTTCTCGGGCACGCCGGCGAACCCGTCGCCCGTCACGTTGGCGAGTCCCGCCGCCAGCCGAACCGTCCAGGTTCCGCTGGGTTCGAGCACCGACCGCGGGACATTCGCCAAAAAGGATCGAGACGCCATGTCGACCCTGTGCTCGACCGTCGCCCTCGAACCGGTTGTGAGGTCGATCAACTGAGCGGTTGCGCCGGAGATCAGCAGGCCCAGATCGATGCCGGCGGAACGGATACCCGCACCCGCCGGCCATTGACCGGTTGTGGTTCGGCCGGATCCCGTGTCGAACGTGAAAAGGGCGATGGGCACTGACGGATCGAGCAACGTGTTCCAGTCGATGCGCCACCAGGTGGATGCCTCGTCGAGGCCGACGGCCACGCGAAAGATATCAGCGCCATTGCCGGCCGCGGGCCCGTCTGGATACACGTACGTCCCCTTGGCGGGCACGATGCGTCCCACGGGGGCATTGACCCGCAAGCCGGTCGCTCCATGGTCGTCGTAGAGGAAGTCGGTCCAGAAGAGCGCGCCGGCGGCGAATCGCGCCGTGCCGCACGTGCGCGAGAAGTCCTCGCCGAAGGGCCAGCCGGCCGGCGAAGGCAGCGTGGGTTCCGGCCGGAGCGCCGCCGGCGGTACGCCCTCCGGCATGCCGTCGACCACTACCGGCTCGGCGTCCGGTGACGAATCGCCTGCAACCCGGTCGGCTCCGCCGATTCGGCGGGCCAAGCGGACGGGCATCAGGGCGAGGTCAAACAACGACACCCAGTGGTCTACCCACTGCCGGTAAGCGCAACCGATGTGGAAATGCTGGGGCGAGTTGCGTCGCCGGCGCGAATCCGGGTAACCGCGCAGTGTGGGCGCAGTTGATGGTCCCCGAGCCGCGCATCGCCGCGGCCGGTAGGGACGCGGCTTTCTCGGCCGTGTTGGCCGGCCTTTACCGGGCCGCTTCGGGCCTTTGAACTGCGGCTGAGCGAATGCCGTCGGCCGTACCGGACGGCGGAAGTTACCGACGGGAGGGTGAATGTCCGGAAGCAGCGGGAAGACCGTGCTGGTTACCTTTGGCCGTTCGTTCCTGGCGCTGCACCTGGCCCGCCTGCTGGGTGCGGCCGGGCACGACGTGCTGATCTCGGACTCCGTGCCGTTGCCGATCACCAGGTTCTCCGCCTCGGTCAAGAAGACGTTTCGGACACCGCGTCCGCGGTATGAACCGGTCGAGTGGACGCGGGCCGTCGCGCGCATCGCCGCCGAGCAGGGCGTGGACCTGGTCGTGCCGGTCCATGAGGGGACCGAAATCCTGGCGAACACGATCAAGCGATATCCCCACCTGTTCCCGGACGGCTGCAAGTTGTTCTTCTCCGATTTCGATCTCGAGGCCCGGCTGGAGAACAAGTACGAGTTCCAGGCCGCGCTGAGCAGGCGTGGCCTGCCCACCCTCGACTTCGCGCTGGTACGCAATCAAGAGGAGCTGGAGGCGTTGGATTTCGACCAGCCCTTCGCGCTCAAGCCCGTCTACTCGCGTGGCTCGCAGGGCGTCCACAAGGTGCGGCCGGGGGAGCTTCCGCGCGGCCTGAGTTTCAAAGCCGAAAACCCGTGGATCGCGCAGGAGTGGGCCGAAGGGACGAACTATTGCTCGTACTCGGTCTGCCACAACGGTCAGGTCAAAGCGCACGCCGTCTACCCGGTGCGCTACGCGATCGACGGCACATCGTGCCTGACGTTCGAGTCGATCCGGCACGAGGGCATCACCGCATGGGTGAGTGAGTGCGTCAAGGCGTTCAATTTCACCGGGCAGATGGGGCTGGATTTCATCGAGGTGCCGGGCCGGGGCCTCTTCACTGTCGAATGCAATCCGCGAGCCACCAGCGGCATTCTGTTATTCGACGCGCAAACGAGGGTCGACAGGGCATTTTTCGGTATGAACGACGAGGTCATCACGCCCGAGCCCGGAGCGCGAAAGATGTTGGGCCCGGGAATGCTGATGTACGGGTGGCGCAAATCGTCGCTGAAGGACAACACTCTCCGCGGATTCCTGCGCGACTACCGGCGCACCGACGGGGTCATCTCCTCGCGCCACGATCCCGGTCCGACGCTGGCGCTGCCGCTTGCCATGGGAAACATTCTCGCCGAGGCCGTGCGCTATCGAGTGAGCATCCCCGAGGCGTTCTTGCACGACCACGACTGGGACGGCGGCACTACGGATGTCGATGGGGCGGGTGCCGGGTGAGCGGGCACCGCGCCGAGGTCAGTTCCCGCCGTGCGCGCGGCAGAACTCGGCGATCCGGGCGACGCTGTCGCCTGGTCCGGTGAAGATTCCGCCGTGGCCCGCCCCCTCGATCCGCGCGAACTGGGCGGCGGGGATGCGCCGAGCCGCCGCTTCGCAGAGGGCCGGCGGGAAGAACAAGTCGTGTTCGAAAGCCAGGACGAGCGTGGGCACGTCGATCGCGCCGAGGTGCTCGGGGGTGGGTTCACCCGCGGTGATCCACTGCTGCGATGCCGCCAGCTGTCCCTTGAACCCGTCCGGTCCGGCCCATCCGCTGTCATAGCCGGCCGAGAGCAGCTGCTGCCAGCCCCGCACCGTCGCCGGATCTTGCAGCATCGACGGGTGCAGGGTCGTCAGCAATTGTTCGAAGACCAATACCTCGCGCGGCACCTCGCCGTAGCGTTCGAGCAGGCCGAGTTCCATCTCCCCGACTATCGCGCTTACCGGCGAGGGCTGCAGTCCGGCGAATAAGACCAGCGCGCGCACCAACTCCGGCCGGTTGCGCAGCAGCGTCTGCGCCGTGTAGCAGCCCATCGAGTAGCCGATGACTATGGCCGGGCCACCCCGGAAATGGTCCAAGATGGCGGCCGCGTCGCCGGCCAGGTCGGCCACCGAGTACGGGGCGGGCGGCGCCGAGGATGGGGACATTCCGCGCGCGTTGTACGCGATGACCTGGAATCCGGCATCTACCAAGGACCGGGGAAGTCCGCACACGTCCCACGTCATGCTCGGCATGCCGAGGCCGCCGATCAGGAGAACGGTCGGGCCGTCGCCGGATCGGCGCACCGCCAATTCGACGCCCGGCTCCGCGGTGACGAACTCGAAGCCGTCGTTCGGCGTTGCGTCCGTGGCATCGTTCATTAGTTGCAACTGTAACAACGGGCACAGTGCGCGCGGCTGGGCCCGCATTGCACAGACATGTTGTCGCCCAAGCCCTTTTCGCTGGGGGCGGCGGTGTGCATCTCGCCAACGGCGGGACCGGAGCTACGGGATGGGCGGGATGGTCGGGATCGCAGGGATCCGTGGTATGCGCGGAATCTGTGGTATCTGAACCGATGTCGGCGGATTGTCCGTAGACGACGGTGGTGGCGGTGCCGGTGGCGACGTCGTGGCTGTTGACGGGGTGCTCGTCGGCGGCGGTTCGGTGGTCGTCGTCGGCGGCGGTTCGGTGGTGGTCGGTGGCGGTTCGGTGGTGGTCGGCGGCGGAGCCGGTGCGGCCGTGCTGGTCTGCACGGGGGCCTGCTGCGCCGGGGCCGGGCTTGTCTGCACCGGGGAAGGCGGCGGTGACGGTTGCGGCGTGGTGGTGACGCCCGGTGTCGACGTAGCCGGTGTGCCGGTGGAACCGTGACTCAAAGCCAGCATGATCACTGCACTGAGGGCCAGCACCGCCGCGGCCGCACCGAGAACCAGCACCAATGGCCGCCGATACCAGGCGATGTCGGCGGGTTGGGCCTCGTCGGGGACGGGTTGTTGCTCGAACCGCAGATCGGGCCGGGCGTAACCGGTCTCGTCGCCGAACTGAAACGGCGGTGCCGCGGATGGACCGGGGACACCATCGTCGGCACTGCCCGCAGCTTCGTCGGCGGCCAGGGGCAACCCCCCCGATTCGTCCCCGGCCTCAGACCACGCCAGTGCGGGCATGGCGGTCGACACCGGTGCTACGTCCTGCAGAGTTGGTTCCGCAAGCGGCGGTGGCGCCGCCACGCGTGCCGCGGCGGCCAATTTCGTTTCGCTGTTGTCGGCCGGCCCGCGCGCGGCCTGCAGCGCCGCACCGGTGGCGGCTGCCAGGTGCGGCCGTGGTGACGTGATGACCGGCGCGCGAAAGTGCTCGGACAGCCTCGTGGTGACCTCCGGGATCGCCGCTCCACCGCCCACGGAGGCGATGGCAACCAGATCGGTCGCGCGGATTCCGTTGCGCGCCAGTGTGTCTTGTAGGACATGGACGACCTGGTCCAGTGGCTGATTGATCGCTTCGTTGAGTTCGGTTCTGGTGAGCCGGATATCCCCACGGAAGCCCGGCAGGTCGGCGGGCAGCGTGGTCGCCGTACTGGCCGAAAGCCGCTGCTTGGCGGCCCGGCATTCGGCCCGCAGCCGGGTCAGCGATCCGATCGCCGACGTGGCTGAGACATCGATGGAACCGGCGGACGACAGATCCCCCACGATGTGCGCCAGCAGGGCTTGGTCGATCAGTTCCCCGCAGAAATCGGTGTGGCGCAACGTCGCACCGATGGGCTGGTAGCCGTTGGCGGCATCGACAAGGGTGATGCTGGTTCCGCTGGCGCCGAAGTCGCACACCGCGACGATGCCGCGGATGGGCAGACCCGGGTTGGCCTGCAGGGCGGTCAGCGCGCCCACGGCGTCCGAGACCAGCGACACGCATTCCGAACCGCCCGACCATTCGGGCACCCGGCTCAGCGCCGTGCGCAACGCGTCCACCGCGGCGGGGCGCCAGTGCGCGGGATAGGCCACGGCCGTCGCCTCCGGCAGCGGGCGCCCGGCGGTCGCGCCGTAGGCGAGGGCACGCAACGCGTCCGCGAGCAACGCCTCGCCGCGATGCGTGGAGCCGTCGGCGGCCACGATCCCGACCGGGTCTCCCACCCGGTCGACGAAGTCGGTGACCACCAAGCCGGGCTCGTCGAGGTTGGGGTTCTCGGAGGGAACGCCAACCTCGGGCGGGCGGTGTTGGTAGAGCGTCAGCACCGGCGTGCGTGTCACTGCCCGATCGGCCGTTATGGCTGCCAGGGTGGCGGTCCCGGCCGACAGCCCCAGCGCCCGTCTTGCTTCCGTTGACATATCGTCCAATTCAGGTGTCCGCCGGCGTGCGTGTGCGCGGCCACGACAATGTATCGGCAGCCAACCTATAGCAGGCCGGCGCCGTCCCCCGATTCACACATGTCGATCGCGGGCGCCGGGACCGGGACATCAACGCGGCCAGACCCCGCTGTCGCGCGCGGCGAAAGCCGCCACCATCGCTTCGGCGCTGCGCACCGCCGCGCGGCACGCCCTGGTGGTGAACGGGTCGTTGAGCGGGTGCTCGGCGCGGCGGCGCCAGCGTTGCGCCGCGGCGAACGCGGCCCGCGGTGCGTCGTGGTGCTCCTCGGGGGCCAGCCCCAGGCGGCTGGTCGCGTCGGTGCCCGAGCCGCCGATGATGCGACGCAGCGAGGCAAGCTCTTCGTCGTGGAACGCCGTCGAGCGCGAATGCAGTTGGCTCAGCAGCCGCAGCTCCTCGAAGGCGTGGGTGTCGGCCAGCAACGGGTCGATGTCGGCGAGGATGTGCGGCGTGCCGGCGATGGGGTACGCCTGTACGAACCGGCGCAACGACACCAGTGCGGTGTGCGCCTTGAGCATGTCGGAGCGCTGCGCGAACTGTTGATCGATGACAGTGCGCAACGCGACCAGCCCGCTGCGTTCCAGCAGCTCATCGGCGAGCCCGGCCGCATCGGTGATGCCGGCCTTGAGCACGGCGATCGAGATACGGATGCCGAACATGCCGAACCGTTCGAGCAGCTGGCCACGGGTGCCGGCGTCCACCGGCAACGGGCTGTCGGGACGGACGAAGCGGTCCGCGCTGAGCATGGTCCTGTGCAACTCGGCGGCATCGGCAGCGGCGAGTTTCTGCAGCGCGCCGAACTCCGATTGGCGCAGCGTGCGGGCGGTCAGCGCCAGCAGTCCCGACACCGGCACCACCGCCTGGCAGACGCCCGTCTGGCTCAACTCGCGGGTGAACCTCTTGGCGACGTCCTCGGCCGAGAGCATGGCGTCGATCCGCCCGGCGCCGATCTCGTCGGCCCTGGACGCCACGCCGATGATGCCCAGTGCTCCCGCCGCCCCGCCGACGAGGTCACCGATTTGTTTGAGCAGCGCGATGTCGGCGGCGTTGAGGGTGCGCAGCAAGAACACCACCGCGTCCACCCGCGGCATCCCGTCCTCGGGCACCAGCAGCCGTAGCGTGCGCGCGGAGACGTCACGTGCCAACGACGAGGTCCCTGGTGTGTCGATGATCGAGGTGGCGATCAGCTCGTCGGCGGGCCATTGAACGTCGAGGTCAACCACGTCGTCAGGGTTCAGCCTGCTCAAGTCGAAGCCGAGTCCGCCGTCGTGAATGATCGGCACATGAGAACGACGCCCCCCGAGATGGTTGGCGGTGACCTTCGGTGTCGGACCGTGCCGAAACCAAGTGACGATCCGGGTGGCCTCGGTAGCGTCCGTTGGCGCGACGGTTTCCCCGACCAGCGCGTTGACCAGGGTTGACTTGCCGGCCTTGAGGGTGCCGGCCAGTGCGATGCGCATCGGTTCGTTGAGCCGGGCGGCGATGCGCTGCAATTCGTGGAAAACGTCGGGCCGCTCGCGGTAGGCCCGCTCGGCCTGGTAGGCGCGAATCGTTCCGCCCAGGATGGCGCGGACCTGCTCGCTTGTGCTCACACTCGTGTCACCTGGGGCGCGAGCTTGTCGACGTTGTCGGTGACCTGAGTCAGGATGTTCAACTGCCGCTCGAGCTCCCGGATTCGGTTGTCACGTTCGCTTTCCTCTAACCGCGCGGCGGCGATAGTCGCCTGCAGCGATTCGTTGAGCGAGCGGGTGGCCTGGTTGGCGATGCCGCGGTAATGGTCTCGCAGCTGACGTTGGATCGCCTTGAGCCGGTCGCGCGACTCCTTGCCGACCACGAAGGAGACATCGTCGATGAAACGCCGCAGGTTGGTTTTGGCCTCGTTGCGGGCCCGCAAGAGCCGATTCTCCCTGTCCTCCTTGTACGCCATGCGGCCCATCACCAAGCCGGCTCCCACCGACAGCGGGTTGAACAGGCCGAGTCCGGCAACCGACGACAACATGCCGACCATCACCATGCCGCCGTAGGAGCCGCGCATACCCGTGACCACCTTGTGGCCTTTGCCCATGGGCTTGGCCTCCAGCCTGGCCAGGGACTTGAGCTGACCGAACTCCGCACCCATGGCGTGCGCGCTGAGCTCGGGCATGGCGACCGCACCCAGCCCCGCCTCGACGAACACGCGGGCCACTTCCTGGGCGAGGGCCTTGGCGCGCTGGTAGGCCCAGACGAAATTGTCGCCGACGGCGGTGGCGACGGCATTCTCCACGTCCACCCCGATCTCGGCCCAGTGCCGCGTGGGGTCGCACGAGTCGATCACACGCTCGGCGTGCTCGGTGATGGCCCGGAAGCGAGCCCGCAGATCATGGTCCACGTCGCCGGTCAGGTCGGCGATTCCGTCGTTGAGCAGCTGTTGCCACAAAGCTGTCTGCTGTAGCGCGTCCTCGGCCTCGCGTTTGCGTTGTTCCAAATCCTCGGTGAGCCTCCCGCCGACGTCCGCGTCTCCGAGAGCGGCCAGCTCGGAGCGCACGACAAGCGTCAAATGCTCTGCCGCAGAACGAATTTCGTCCAGTACCTGGTCTCGGACTTGGTCGTTGCGGCGGGACAGCACGTCCTCGCTGAGGAACTTGACTATCGCCGGGAAGTTGGACTCCTCATTGAGTTCCTTGTCGTTGAGCGTGATGGCGTGGCTGCGCAACAGCGACGAAACCGGAAGCACCGGCATCGGTACCCGGGCCCGCTGCAGATGTCGGATGTTGGCGCTGACGATCTCGCGCCAATGCGGATATAGATCGGTCTTGGTGGCCAGCAGCACCCCGACCGGACAGATTTGGTGGGCCTGTTGCACGAATCGCATTTCCGGCTCAGTCAACTCCTGGCTTGTGTCGCTGACCATCAAGATCGCGTCGGCGTCGGGCAACAACCCCAGCGTGGCCGACAGGTGCGGCTGACCGTGACCGCCGACACCGGGCGTGTCGATGAAGGTGAGCCCTCCCTGCAGCATCGGGCTGGGCGCGCTGACCTCCACCTGGAGCACTTCGCGGCCGGCGGCCTGCGGAGCATGACGGAGGTCCGTCTGCAGATCGGCGACCGGGACGTTAGCGGTTTCTGCTTGGCCGTTCGGGCCCGGCGCCAGGACGATTCGCGCTGACGGCGGGTCGCCATAGGCGACGACGGTGATCAGCACCGTGGCCTCGTCGTCCCCGACTCGCGCGACGGGCATGTTGAGCAGCGAGTTGAGCAACTGGCTTTTGCCCTGCTTGAGCTGACCGGCGATCACCACCCGGGTGTGGGGGTCGGTGATGCGTTCGCAGGCCCATGCGAGCCGCTGGCTCAGGTCGCCGCGGCCGTTGAGATCGGCGATCTTGCTGGTGTGATCGATCAGTTCGACGATCACGTTGACCCGGCGCGGGTCATCGGGCTGAGTCACCGGGCCGCCCTACTTTCTGCGTTGAACTCCGAAACACCGTATGCCCGCCAACCGGCGGGAACCCCGAAAGGTCCCCGCCGGTTCGCCGCAATGCCTCTGATCAGAACCCAGTGTGCGGGTCCACCGGGTTGTGCGTCATCGGGTCGCTGTGGGCCGGCGTGTGCGATGCCGCCGGGTCGTAGCTGTTGTAGTCGAACACCGAGTGACTCGAGGCGTCGGCGGCCGAGTGGCCCGAAGCATCGAATGCCGTGTGAGCGGACGGGTCGGCGACCGCGGCCGCCGCCGGGTCCTGCAGGGCAGAGTGTGCGTCAACCCCGGCCGAGCTATGGCTGGCGGCCGCACTCGGATCGGCGTGAGCGGGTGCGCCCGGACTCGGATTGTGGATGACGGAGCCGCCGCCCACCGTGGACGCCGCGTGGCCACCGGCCGCGGCGGCAGAGCCGCTGTCGTGTATGACGCTGCTTTGGCCTGCGGAGGCATTCGCACCGTGGCTGGTGCCCACGCCGGTGCCGCCGACGTTGGTGCCGCCGCCGAACGCAGTGCCCTCGTGGCTGAGAATGTTGCCGTGCGCGTTGCCGCCGGCGCCAACCGCTGCGCCACCACTGGCACCGACCTGACTTGACGTACCGGATTCGGCGGACGGGTTCGTCGGCTGAGCGCTGGCGTGGCCTCCCAGCGCGGCACCTTCGCTATTGAGGATGCTGCCGTGCGCGCCGCCACCGGATGCGATCGCTGCGCCACCACCGGCACCGGCATGGCCACCCGCGGCGATTTCGCTCTGGGCGCCGGTCAGCTGGGCGCCACCGCCGAGTGCGGCGCTTTCACTGCCCAGGAAGCTGGCGTGACCGCCGGCGCTGGCCGCCAGCGCTGCGTTTCCGGCGGCGCTTGCTTGGGCGCCCAGACCGACATTGCCCAACGAGCTGGCTGCCGCTTGAGCACCGGCAGCACCGCCCACGGCGGTAGTGCCGCTGACACCGCCAACAGCGGAGCCGCCACCCGAGCCGAACGCGCCACCGCTGGTGCCGAGCGTCGCGCCACCGGCTGCGCCGACCTGGCCGCCTACCCCGACGCCACCCGACGAGCTACCGATTTGAGTTCCCCCGGCGCCCAGGCCGCTGGCCTGGCCGCCGAAGCCGCCACCGGCCTGGCCGCCGAAGCCGCCCTGGCCGCCCGAAGCCGCCGCCCGCCTGGCCGGCCCGCCTGGCCGCCGAAGCCGCCGCCGACGCGGCCGCCGGAGTCACCCTCAGCGCCTGCTTGACCACCAGCTCCGACCTGACCGCGAGATCCAGCCTGGCCGCCAGCTCCACCCTGCCCGCCAAAGCCGCCGGCGGCACGCCCACCTGCTTCGCCGCGACTACCACCAGCGACCTGGCCGCCGGCCCCTAGGCCGCCACCGGCGTGGCCGTCGACGCCGCCTTGCCATCCGGCGTCACCACCGACAGCAAAACCGCCACCGGCACCGCCTTGCCAGCCGGCGTCACCGCCGGCACCGAAACCGCCACCGGCCTGGCCGTCGAACCCGCCGCCAGCCTGGCCGCCGAAGCCGCCGCCAGCCTGGCCGCCGAAGCCGCCGCCAGCCTGGCCGCCGAAGCCGCCGCCAGCCTGGCCGCCGAAGCCGCCGCCAGCCTGGCCGCCGAAGCCGCCGCCAGCCTGGCCGCCGGCGTGGCCGTCAAAGCCACCGCCGATACCAGCACCGGCGTCGCCGCCGACACCGGCACCGAAACCGCCGCCGGCTTGTCCGCCGACACCGCCTTGCCATCCGGCGTCACCACCGGCACCGAAACCGCCGCCGGCCTCGCCGCCAAAGCCGCCGCCGAGGCCAGTGCCAGCGTCGCCACCGAAGCCGCCACCAGCCTGGCCGTCAAAGCCACCGCCGATACCGACGCCGACGTCACCGCCGACACCAAGACCGCCGCCGGCTTGTCCGCCGACACCAAAACCGCCACCAATACCCGCGCCCGCTTCGCCACCGATCCCTAAGCCGGCGCCGGCCTGGCCGCCGACGCCGCCATGCCAACCGAGGTCACCACCCGCAGCACCACCAACACCAAAGCCGCCACCGGTTTCACCGCCAAAGCCACCGCCGACGCCATAGCCAACCTGAGCACCCAGCCCCACCGCATCGGATAACTCGGCCCCGACGCCCAAGCCAGCACCCACGTCGGCGCCCAGCCCAGCAGCGGCCTCACCGCCAGCCGCCGCAGAAACATTTGAGGCCGCCGCGAGACCGAACTGACTCGACACCGCTTGCTGCAGACCGGCGATGGGGTCGCCGCTACCCAGTTGCAGTCCCGGCACCGCGCTGGCCGCCACGGAGGAGACCTGGGCGGGGGACACGTCAGCAAACCCGGCCTCATTCAGCGCCTGCTGGGGAGAAGCAGCGAAAGCCCTGGCCGCGTCTTCGCTGCGGAACAGGTTAAGGATGTAGTCGATCAGAGAGCTCACGTCAGTGCCTTTCGATTGTGGCTCGTTTGAGCCGTTGCCGGTGCTACGCCGACGTTCCGACACTCAAGTTAGGTGCTTCTTTTCAGGCCGGTAACGGGGCCGAATCCCCCAGTGGTTTGCGCCCTTGGCGGGATCACGAAGCCCATGCCATTAGGGGATTAGGGGATGGTTAGGGACAAGTGGAGCTTGGTCGGATAACCCCCCATCGACGACATTTGCCCACTTCGGGACCATAACGGTCGACGATTGCGGTCGTCGCCCAAGTCGATAACGAATCGAAATCACCCGAAGTGTGGGTCGAATCCGTGATGGTCATTCTCGACGGGGTGGCTGTCGGCCACCACGGAGTGATCCCATCCTCCCGCGCCGTCCATCCCGAATCCGCCGTCGTGGACTGGCTGATCAGGAATTTCGTCGGGAACAGCGATCGTCGCCGGTGGATCATGCAGCTCGAGCGGCGCCGGATTCGGGATCTGTCCAAGCCCCGGGGGCCTCGCCGCCGCCACCGGTCGGCGGGTGATCGATGACGTGGCCGGTCAGGCCGTGCGCATCGGTTCCCCCCGGATCTTGGACCGGCGCGTGCGCCGGGAACGCGTCGAACGCGGCCGTGGCCGCACCGCTCGCCCACACATTGCCGTGCTCGGTGGCGCCGCCGGTACCGCCCGGAGTGGACATCGACAGCGAATCCGACACCATCGGGATCAAATGATTCACATCGGCGCTGGTGACACCCGTCAGGTGAGCGTCGGCGATCGCTTGCGCGGGATCAGCCGCGTAGCGCGCGGCGGCTTGCGGGTCGCGCACAAGTGACATCACAAAGTCAAGCAATGCATTTGCCATGACACGCCTCCAGCGTGCGCTCAGTCACCATCAACGCCTACCCGCAGCGAAAACCCAGCCGTTTCCCGGAATGCTATCTGCCGGCGGCGCCGCCGTGATCGGTGTGCGCCCACCCTGCCGGCGCGCCGCGTTAGGGGATCCCCCGTTAGGGGGTCATGGTGCCTACGGGGATTATGATGACCGGCACGGCGGGGGAGCGCTAGGGTTGGCGACGGCCGCCGACGCCAGTCACCCGAATCGACGCAGGGACGTGCACAATGGGCAACTCGCTCGGGTTGGGGGTCGGGTCGCGTGCCCGGTGGCCGGACGCCGATGGCTCGGCGCGCGTTGGCCACCGGCCGCCCGAGAACCACCTGCTCGACACGGCCGAGGGTGCCAGGGTGCGCACCGATCACCGTTCGCCCACCCGCCCCACGCCCGGGTAGCCCCCAACGTGGCCAGTCCGGACATTGCGGCCTCCACCGAGGTCCCCGCCGACGCGCGTCGCATCATCAACACGCTGGCGGACGGGACGCAGATCCCGGTCAAGGTTCTGGTCAGCGGGGGAATCGGTACGGGAAAGACCACCGTCCTCGCCGCCGTTCGGGATGCCTTGCGCGGTGCCGGGGTTACGGTGCTGACGCGTTCCCCGCGCGACGGGGAGCGACCCGACGCGGCGGTGGTCATCGATGACGCGCAACTGTTGCCCGACGGCGAACTGCTGGCGCTCGTTGACCGCATCGCTGATCCCGCGGCGACGGTCGTGGTGGCCGCCGAACCGCGCGAGCAACACACCGCGCTGCAGACGCTGGCCGCGGCCCTCGAACGGGAGCGGCCCCGCCTAGCGTTGGGTCCGCGGCCGGTCGCCGACCACTTGCTGGACAGCACGGCGGGGCTGCCGTTCTTGGTGCGGGCAGTGGCCGAGGCCGCGCAGGACCCGATGCGGGCGGCCAAGTTTGCATTGATGGACCGGCTGCGCCGCCTCGACGAGCCGGCGCTGGACACGCTGCTCATCACCTCGTTGAGCCCCGGTTTGGGCACCGCCGATGTCGCTGCGGCACTGGACATCCCGGTGACGCAAGCGCTGCTGCTTGTCGACCGGGCGCGCGCCAGCGGGCTAATCGAGCCATCGCATAGCCCGGGCTTCCTCCAATCGGTGCACGACGCCGTTGCCCAGCTCGTCGGCAACGCCCATCACCACCAGGTCGAGGCCGCACTGTTGCGTTCCCAGCTCGCCATGTCCACGTTGTCATCGGACCTCGCGCTGCGTCTCGCCGAACACGGACTGCGAGATCCGGATCTTGCGAGCATCCTGCGCCGCGAGGCGACGGAGGCTCGCGCCCAGTCGGGCCGGGCCGCCCGGCTGTACCGGGCGGCGGTCGACGCTGGCGCCGACGGGCTGTCCTGCCGGCTGGCAGACGCGCTGGCCCTGACCGGAGACTGCGCGGGCGCGGCGGCCCTGGCTGATGATCTGCTCGGTTCGGCGGACCTTGCCGAACGTGCCGCTGCGGTGCGGGTGGCGGCCAGCGCTGCCGCCCACGACGGCAATGCGGGGCAGGCGGCGGAGTTGTTCGACTGGCTGGGGCCCTATCCGGACGCGGTGGTCAGCGCCGCCGGCGCGATCACACTGGCAGCGACGGGAGACCTCACGGCGGCGCACGCGGCGCTGCAGGTCCCGGGACACGGGCCGCCGACGGCCGCCGCGCGCGCCGCCCGCGGCCTCGCCGAAGGCCTGCTGAGGAGTATGAAAGAGCCGTACCCGGCGGCGGTGGCGAAGCTTGGCCAGGCGATCGCCGTGGGCGGATCGATGGGTGAAGTGATCCCCGATAGCCCGGCCGCATTGGTCACGCTGGCCGCGTTGCACGGCGGCGATCCGGTGCGGGCGCGCAGCATCATCGGTCGTGCTGCCGTCCGCGCCGACGGCGACGGACTCTTCGAGCGTCGGCACCTGCTGCTGCTCGGCTGGACGAAGATGCGCGACGGCCAGCTCGCGTCCGCCGGCGCCGACGCCGACGCCGCCTGCTCGGGTGCGGCCACCGACCTGCATCGGCGCGACGCGTTATGGGCGGCGACGCTGCGCACCGCAATCGCGCGTCGCAGCGGCGACACCGGCGCACTGCACAAGCATTGGTATGCGGCGATGGAGGTGCTCGCCGAGTACTCCATCGACTTGTTCACCCTGCTGCCGTTGGGTGAATTGTGGGTCGCCGCGGCAAGGATGCGCCAGGTGGCCCGGCTGCGCCACCACCTTGATGTGGCGTTCGGTTTGTTGGACTCGCTGGGCAACCCGGTCTTATGGTCGGTGCCACTGCACTGGGCGGGCGTGCACGCCGGAATCTTGACCGGTTCACCGGAATCCGTTGCCCCGCACGGGCAGGCCCTCACCGCGGCGGCATCCCAGAGTGTCTTCGCCCAAGCGCTGGCGAGCGCCGGTCGCACCTGGCTGCGGGTGCTCGCCGGCGATGTCGACGCCGACGAAGTGACCCTGGCCGCCCGCTCGCTGGCCCAATTCGGTTTGACCTGGGATGCGACGCGCCTTGCCGGTCAGGCCGCGCTGCAGACCCCGGATGGCCGGGTATCGGGGGACATGTTGCAGCTCGCCCGTGACCTCAAGCTGGTCGCGGCGGTGGAGGAAACACCCGACGACGAGCCCGGGTCTGACGCTCCGACAACCACCCGACAGGCGCCGTCGGCCTCGCCGTTGTCCGCGCGCGAACGCGAAGTCGCCGAGTTGCTCCTCTTGGGGTTGCCGTACCGCGACATTGGCCGTCAGCTGTTCATCTCGGCCAAGACCGTCGAACACCATGTGGCGCGGATCCGCCGCCGGCTCGGCGCCGGCTCGCGTTCCGAGATGTTGTCCATGCTGCGCGCGATATTGGCTTCGTAGCGCCGCATTGGCCGTGCCGACGCCGGTCGGGTGCGAGGCCCGCTATAGGCCCGCGTGGCGGGCCAGGTCGACGGCGTACCGAGTCACGAAGGTCCCCAGGTTCGGGCGCTTGATGTGGAGCCGATGACGGGAATCGAACCCGCGTATTCAGCTTGGGAAGCTGATGTTCTGCCATTGAACTACATCGGCGGTGTCGGCATCGAAGATTAGCACCCGGCGGCGGATGCGTCGGGCGAGTAGTGTGGCCGGACACCAGCGGGCCCAGCGCGGGTCGGGCCGCGTCGTGGAAGTGGCGCCGGGCGAGGAATGGCCGCCGCGGCAAATTCGCGAACCGATGTTTATTCTTTCGTGATCATGTCGTAATGTGCCTGGGGTGGGTCGGCACAGATTAGCCAGGAAGCGACGAAAGTCGCCGCTGGTCCTGGCAGGGATGCTGGCCCCCGCGGCGGTGTTCTTCGCGGCGGCCGGAGATGTCTCCCCTTTCATACCCCGCCATGACGCCGCACCCGTTATTGAAGACAATTCAGCATGCTGCTTAGAAATCGTGGCGGCAAAGCCAGCTGGGATTGTGCTCGCGTCGGACGTGTCGCGCGGCGAAGGCACGGCTGAGCCCGTCGCCGCGTCGAGGTATCACACCAGGTCGCGGTTCCTGCCCGCCGGGCTCGCACCGGAACAGGGCCTTCAGGTGAGGACGATCCTGGCCTCACGCAGCATCAGCGCCAAGTTCCCGCAGATCCATGAAATCGGCGGCGTGCGGCAGGATGCGCTGCCCTGGCATCCGTTCGGTTTGGCGCTCGACGTGATGATCCCCAACCCGCAGAGCGCCGAAGGCATCGCCCTGGGCAACGAGATCGTCGCGTACGTGATGAAGAACGCGAAACGGTTCCGGATCCAGGATGCGATCTGGCGCGGTGTCTACTACACGCCGGGCGGGGCGCAACCGAGCCGGCTTGGCCACTACGACCACGTCCACGTCACGACCACCGGGGGCGGCTACCCCAAGGGTGACGAAATGTATCTCGCCGACTGAACGCGCGACAGCGGGCAGCGGATAGGCTCGTCGCGTGCTGCTCTCCGATCGGGACCTCAGGGCCGAAATCACCGCCGGCCGGTTGGGCATCGACCCCTACGACGACGCCTTGGTGCAGCCGTCCAGCATCGACGTCCGCCTGGACTGCATGTTCCGGGTCTTCAACAACA
The DNA here is from genome assembly GCA_963732835.1 of uncultured Actinomycetota bacterium. Classification (GTDB taxonomy): domain Bacteria; phylum Actinomycetota; class Actinomycetes; order Mycobacteriales; family Mycobacteriaceae; genus Mycobacterium. The sequence goes on along the minus strand of CAVTBA010000011.1, from coordinate 142,644 downwards.
CCCGCTACACCCACATCGACCCGGCCAAGCAGCAGGACGAGCTCACGACGCTGGTCGAACCCGTCGACGGGGAGCCGTTCGTCTTGCACCCGGGGGAGTTCGTGCTCGGCTCCACCCTGGAGCTGTTCACCTTGCCTGAGGATCTTGCGGGCCGGCTGGAGGGCAAATCGTCCCTGGGCCGGCTGGGACTGCTGACGCACTCGACCGCCGGGTTCATCGATCCCGGCTTCAGCGGTCACATCACGCTGGAGCTGTCCAACGTCGCCAACCTGCCGATCACGCTGTGGCCGGGCATGAAGATCGGTCAGCTGTGCATCCTGCGGTTGACCAGTCCGGCCGAACATCCTTACGGCAGTTCGCAAGTAGGTTCGAAGTACCAGGGCCAGCGGGGACCCACGCCGTCGCGCTCCTATCAGAACTTCATAAGGACTACATAGGTTCTGCGGGGCTCCCCCACCCCCTTTCTGCGCGATACTTAGTTAGCCGTGGTTTTTCCTCCGCCTGGCCATGGTTCATCTCGCAATACCTTTTGGAGGGGTTTGTATTGGACATCGTGCTCGGGGTGTCGATGGCACCGGCATCGATCCAAATGGTCGTCCTGGAAGGCGAATGCGCCGACGGCGCCACGGTGGAAGAGGACGTGTTCGACGTCGCCGCCGCCGACGAAGCGGCCACCGCGAGCGCGCCCGACCAGGTGCTCGCCGCCATCCTGGGCACCCGCGAGGGCGCGGCCGATGCCGGACTCGAGGTGTCGTCCATCGGCGTGACGTGGACCGACCAGCTGGAGGCCGCGGCGCTGCACGACGCGCTGGCCGCCCACCGCATCGAGAACGTCATGCTGGTGTCGGCCTTTCTCGCCGCGACGGCGCTCGCCCAAAACGTCGGCGGGGCAATGGGTTACGAGCGAACCGCGGTGATGTTCGTGGAGCCCGACACCGCGACGCTGGCGGTCGTCGAGACCTCCGACGGGTCCATCCCCGATGTCTACAAGCAACCGATCTATGCCGACTCCTACGATCAGGCCGCCGCGCAACTCGGCGGCATGATCGCCGGGCTGGAGAAGCTGGCGGCGGCGCCGGACGGGGTGCTGGTGGTCGGCTCGGGCGTCGATATCGTTCCGCTGCACCCGGCGTTGCAGACGGCGACCTCCCTCGCGGTGAGCGTGCCGGAGGAGCCGGAGACGGCGCTGGCCCGCGGCGCCGCCCTGGCGTCGGCCAACGCGCCGCTGTTCGCCTCGTCGACGGCTGCGCTCGCCTACGCCCAGGACCCCGGCACCGGTGCCGTCGACCAACACTCGCTGCCGGAATACCTCTACACGCCTTTCGGGCCGGAGCCCGGCGACGACGAGCTCGCCTACAGCGCCGTGCCCGATGAGGACGCCGACTCGCCGACCGTCGTCATCGAAAAGCTCTTCATGCCCGAAGAAAGCCAACCGCGGCGCAGGCCGGCCCTGCTGATCGGAAGCGGGTTGGCGGTCGCCGGCATCAGCGCGGTGTTGGCGCTCGAGATCGCGCTGGCGATCGGCATCCGCACAACCGGCACCATCGCCCTGCAGCCCACCCCGGGGCAACACCTCATCGTGCCGACGCAGGCACCGGCGCCCGCGCCCGTTCAGGCGTCGGCCCCGGCGCGAAAGATCAGCCCGCCGGTGCAGATGGCGGCGCCCATCCCGATGAGTCCGCCGGTGGCCGCGCCGCTGCCAGCGCCGTTGCCCGCGGCCCCTGCCGTTCCTGCAGCCCCCGTTCCGGCGGCTCCTGCGGTGCCGGTTCCCGTTGTGATCCCGCCGCTGGTGCCGGTGATCGTGCCACCGCTCCACGTGCCTGTTCCCAATCCGGTCGTGAGCCCGCCGGTGATCCAGGCTCCGCCGCGCGTGTCGCCCCCACAGCCGGTGCTGCCCCAACCGCCGGTACATATCCCGCAACCGCAGTCGCCGCCCCACCAGACGCCTCCCGGCCAAGGCTCGTCGCCGATCCCCGAGGGCCCGGGCGGTTCCAGTGGTGGGCATGTCCCGCCGCCTGGTTCGGGGACGGGCGGTTTCGGTGGTGGGCATGTCCCGCCGCCTGGTTCGGGCGCGGGCGGTTTCGGTGGTGGGCATGTCCCGCCGCCTGGTTCGGGGACGGGCGGTTTCGGTGGTGGGCATGTCCCGCCGCCCGGTTCGGGCGCGGGCGGTTCCAGTGGTGGGCATGTCCCGCCGCCCGGTTCGGGCGCGGGCGGTTTCGGTGGCGGGCACGCGTCGCCCCCGGGCGAGGGCGGTTTCGGTGGCGGGCACCTCCCGTCTCCCGGTTCGGGCGGCGGTGCGCCCAGCGGCCCCGGTGGCCTGTTCGGCGGTGGCGGCCACGGCGGCGGGCCCGTCGGGGGCGGTGGTGGCTTTGGCGCTCCGGGCGGCGGCGGCTTCGGCGCTCCCGGTGGTGGCGGCGGGTTCGGTGGTGGCCACGGCGGCTTCGGCGCTCCCGGTGGTGGCGGCGGGTTCGGTGGTGGCCACGGCGGGTTCGGCGCTCCCGGTGGTGGCGGCGGGTTCGGTGGTGGCCACGGCGGGTTCGGCGCTCCCGGTGGTGGCGGCGGGTTCGGTGGTGGCCACGGCGGGTTCGGCGCTCCCGGTGGTGGCGGCGGGTTCGGCGGTGGCCACGGCGGCGGCTTCGGCGGTGGTGGCGGCTTCGGTGGTGGCCACAGCGGCGGCGGTGGCGGCGGCCACAGGTAGCCCCGACGGACGAACCGTCGGCCCCAGGAGGCCGCGTCGCTACAGACGTCGCACCTGTCGTCGCGCGCTAAGGTGGCGAATTGGGGTGGGGCGCGGGCGAGATCGCTGCGAAGTCATCCGGCCAATTCGCGAAGTGACGAAGCCCCGCAGCGGCACTGCGGGTGTCCTCGCACGGCACAGCAATCGATTTGGAGGAGCGGTGGACGTCGTACTTGGCGTGTCTATGGCACCTGAGACGGTCCGCATGGTGCTTGTTGAAGGCGAAGCCGCCGGCGGGGTGACCGTCGATCAGGACGGCTTCCAACTCGCCGATCAGACGACGGCGGTCGCCGCGGCGGAACGCGTGGTCGCAGCGATTCTCGGCACCCGGGAGAGCGCGGCCCAAGGCGGCTATCAGCTGAAATCGAGCGGAGTGACCTGGACCGACCCGGCCGAGGCCGCCGCGCTGCGAAATGCATTGGCGGCACGCAAGATCGAGAACGTCATGGTGGTGTCGGCGGTCATGGCCGCCGCGGCGCTGGCGCAGGCGGCGGGCAGCGCGACCAATTGCGCGCGCACCGCACTGCTGTTCGTCGAGCCCACCACCGCGACGCTGGCCGTCGTCGACACCGCCGACGGGTCGGTCGCCGACGTGCGCCGACATCCGCTGCCCGGCAGCGACGAGGCGGCGCTGGACAAGCTGGCCGCGATGGTCTCGGGCGCCGAATCGATGAGGGCGCGCCCGGACGGGCTGTTCCTCGTGGGCTCGGACGTCGACATCCCATACATCAAGCCGGCGCTCGAGGCGGCGACCTCGCTCTCGGTGACCACGCCCGAGGAACCCGAGATGGCGCTGGCGCGGGGCGCTTCCCTGGCGGCGGCCAATGCCCGGCTGGGCGCGCCGTCGACGCTCGCGATGCCCTACGCGGGCGATCCCTCGGCGGACGGGCGCGAGCTGGCCTATAGCGCCGAAGCCGATAGCGGGACGGGCCGGGCGACCGGGGCCGACCGCGAGTCCGCCGCCCACACCGGCGAGCAACGCAGCGGAAAATCGGTGCTGGCCGTCGTCGCCGCCATCCTGGTATTCGTCGGCGGCGTCGTGGCCCTGGCCCTGGCGCTGGCTCTCGACATCCGGCCCCACGCCCACCAGCGCCCCGACGTCACCCAAAACGTCGTCGCCCCGGCCAACCAGGCGCCCCCGCCACCATCGGTGATCCCGCCGCTCCCGGCATCCGCCCCGCCGGCGCCGCCCCCCGCGCCGGTATCCCCCCAACCGGGACCCGGTCCCTCCCACGGCGATCAGTGGGAGGATTGGCTCCATCGACACCTGGGGCAGCACGGCATCCCGGTCCCCTAGCCGTTGTCCCGCCCAACCGAAGGGTGGCGCCCGCGCGTTAAAATCGTGACACTAGGGGAATACACGTTGGGGAATTAGTGACGTTTGGCGTTTTCGCGGGGTGCGGCGGCCACGTCCTCATCGACAGTGCTAGCAATCGAACCATGGAGGAGCTGTGGACACCGTACTTGGTGTGTCAATGGCGCCGACGGCAGTCCGCATGGTGCTGGTCGAAGGCCAGAACGGCGAAGGCGCCACCGTCGACGAAGACAATTTTCACGTTCCGCCCGAAGACGACGCCGCAACGCTCAGCGCGGCCAACCAGGTAGTCTCGGCGATCCTGGGCACGCGTCAGGGCGCGGCCGAAGGCGGCTACCAACTGGCCTCGACCGGTGTCACCTTCACCGACCCGATCGAGGCCGCCGCCCTGCGGGATGCGCTGGCCGCCCACAAGGTCGAGAACGTGATGTTGGTCTCGGCCTTCCTGGCCGCGGCGGCCCTGGCGCAAGCGGTCGGCAGCCAGACCAACTACGCGCGGACGGCGCTGCTGTACATCGAGCCCGACACCGCGACCCTCGCGGTCGTCAACAGCGCCGACGGGTCGATCGCCGAGGTCCGCCGGCAGCCGTTACCGGCCGACGACGAGGCCGCGGTGGCCCAGCTGGCCACGATGGTCTCGCATGCCGAGACGCTGGAGACGCGTCCGGACGGCGTGTTCGTCGTCGGCTCCGGAATCGACATCCCCCTCATCAAGCCCGCGCTGGAGGCGGCGACGTCGCTGCCGTTGTCGGCGCCCGAGGAGCCCGAAACGGCGCTGGCCCGGGGCGCGGCGCTGGCCTCGGCGCATGCCCCGCTGTTCTCGTCGTCCACCGCGGCGCTGGCCTACGCCCAAGACCCGGGCACCGGCGCCATCAACCCATTCGCGGTGGCGCCCGGCTACCTCGACATCCCGGCGAACGCCGGCGAGGAAGGCCTCGCCTACAGCGCCGTGCCCGACGACGTCGACGACCTCTACACCGGCGCGCACACCGGCGCCACCGCGCTCGTCGACGCGGGCTATCCCGAGCGCCGCTCGTTCCGGCTGGTGGGCAGCATCGTGGGGGGCGTCCTCGTCATCGGCGTGGTGGCGCTGGTCGTCTCCCTGGCGATCGCCATCCGGCCCACGGCCAACGTCCGGCCCAGCCCGAACCAGAACGTCGTCGTCGCGCCCACCCGCCCCGCCCCGGCACCCGCGGCTCCCGCGCCGGCCGAGGCCCCGGCGCCAAAGGCCCCCGCGCCGGCGGCTCCGGCCCCGGCTCCCAAAGCTCCCGCGCCCGTGCCCGCGGCCGCACCGCCCGCGCCGGCCCCTGCTCCGGCCGCTCCCGCCCCCGTCCCGGAGGCCCCGGCGCCGGCCGCTCCGCCGCCGCCGCCACCGCCGATACAACTACCCCCGATCATTATCGGCGGGCCGCCGGCACCAAGAGGTCGGTTCGGCGGCGGCGACGACGACCACGGCGGGTTCCCCGGGTTCGGTGGCGGTCACGGTCACGGCGGTTTCGGCCCCCACATCGGGATCCCGGGTATCCCCGGGCTGTAGTACACCTGGCCGTTCAGGTGGCACCTGTCATCTGCCGTTTGCCTCCCGCTCAGCGGCGCGATGCGGTTAGCTCATCGCCGTGACCTACACCGGTTACATGCGATGCACCGTCTTCGGCACCGGTTACCTGGGTGCGACCCACGCCGTCGGAATGGCGGAACTGGGACACGAGGTCGTCGGGGTCGACATCGACCCGGGGAAGGTCGCCAAGCTCGCCGGCGGTGACATTCCCTTCTACGAGCCCGGCCTGCGCAAGCTGCTGACGAAGAACCTGGCGGCGGGGCGGCTGCGGTTCACCACCGACTACGACATGGCCGCCGAGTTCGCCGACGTGCATTTCCTCGGCGTCGGGACGCCGCAGAAGAAGGGCGAGTACGGCGCCGACCTCTGCCACGTGTACGCCGTCGTCGACGCGCTGGTGCCGCGGCTGACGAGATCGTCGGTGCTGGTGGGCAAATCGACCGTTCCGGTGGGAACCGCGGCCGAGCTGAACCAGCGGGCGGCGGCGCTGGCGCCACGCGGCGTCGACGTCGAGATCGCCTGGAACCCCGAGTTCCTGCGCGAGGGCTACGCGGTGCACGACACGCTGCATCCGGACCGCATCGTCCTTGGTGTGCAACAGGATTCGACGCGCGCCGAGGCGGCGGTCCGGGAGCTCTACGGCCCGCTGCTCGCCGAGGGAGTGCCCTTCCTGCTGACGGACCTGCAGACCGCGGAGTTGGTCAAGGTGTCCGCCAACGCCTTTCTGGCCACCAAGATCTCGTTCATCAACGCCATTTCCGAGGTGTGTGAGGCCGCGGGCGCCGACGTCAGCGTGCTGGCCGATGCGCTGGGCTACGATCCCCGGATCGGGCGCCAATTCCTCAACGCCGGTTTGGGTTTCGGCGGCGGCTGCCTGCCCAAGGACATTCGCGCCTTCATGGCCCGCGCCGGCGAGCTGGGCGCCGACCAGGCGCTGACATTCCTGCGCGAGGTCGACAGCATCAACATGCGCCGGCGCACCCGGATGGTGGAGCTGGCCAGTGCGGCCTGCGGCGGCTCGCTGCTGGGCGCCAACATCGCCGTGCTCGGCGCGGCGTTCAAGCCCGAATCCGACGACGTGCGCGACTCGCCCGCGCTCAACGTCGCCGGCCAGCTGCAGCTCAACGGCGCCGCGGTCAACGTGTACGACCCCAAGGCGCTGGACAACGCGCAGCGGCTTTTCCCGACGTTGAACTACGCGGTCTCGGTCGAGGAGGCCTGCGAGCGCGCGGACGCGGTCCTCGTCCTCACCGAGTGGCGCCAATTCATCGACCTCGACCCCGGGGACCTGGCCGGCCGCGTGCGGGCCCGCGTCATCGTCGACGGCCGCAACTGCCTCGACGCCGCCCGGTGGACGCAGGCGGGCTGGCGGGTGTTCCGGCTGGGTGCGCCGCGGCCCTGAGGCCCAGACGCCCCGAGCGTCACGCCAGCGTGGCGCTGACCGGTGAACGCCGCGCCAGCGTGACGTTCGGTGCGGAGGAGGCGAGTAGCCTGACCGGCGTGGATTATGCCGCCGCATTCCTCGCAGAGAACCGTGCCTTCGCCGAGCTGTTCGGAGACGCCGACGAGTCCACCCCGGTGCCGACCTGCCCGGGATGGACGCTCAAGCAGCTGTTCCGCCACGTCGGCCGGGGCGAACGCTGGGCGGCTCAGATCGTCAGAGACAAGCTCGACCAGCCGCTCGATCCCCGGTCCGTCGAGGACGGTAAGCCGCCAAACGAACCGGCGGACGCGATCTCGTGGCTGCACGGCGGGGCCCGGCGGCTGGTCGACGCCGTCGAGCTGACGGGTGCCGAAACGCCGGTGTGGACGTTCCTCGGGCCGCGCCCGGCGAGCTGGTGGCTCCGGCGCTGGGTGCACGAAGTGGCCGTGCATCGCGCCGACGCGGCCATCGCACTGGGAGCCGAATTCAGCCTGCCCGCCGAGCAGGCCGCCGACGCGATCACCGAATGGCTTGAGCGGGTCGCGATCCAGGCCGGCGGCGAGGGGGCAGCGCTGCCGCTCGAGGACGGCAACACCCTGCACCTGCACGCCACCGACCCCGGCCTCGGCGAGGCGGGCGAATGGACCATCGGCGTCGAGGCCGGCCGCATCACCTGGTCACACGAGCACGGCAAGGGCACCGCCGCGCTGCGGGGTGCGGCAACCGAGCTGCTCCTGGCCATCCTGCGCCGGGTGCCGCTCGCCGACACGGACATCGCGCTGTTCGGCGACGAGGGAGTGTGGCAGAACTGGCTGGACCGCACCCCGCTCTAGCCACGGCGGCGGGGCGCACACGGTAACTTGCACACCATGACCACTTCGGAGATCGCCACCGTCCTGGCATGGCACGACGCGCTCAACGCTGCGGACCTGGAAACCCTGGTCGCGTTGTCCAGTGACGACATCGAGATCGGCGACGCGCACGGGGCCGCGCAGGGCCACGAGGCGCTGCGCAGGTGGGCCGCTTCCCGCCACGGGACGGCCGAACTCGGCCGGATTTACGTGCACGACGGTGTCGTAGTCGTCGAACAGAAGATCGGCGCCCCGGACAATCCCGGGGCCGTGACGACCGCGGCTTCGGCATTCCGCGTGGTCCACGATCGCGTCACGTCCGTGTTCCGGCACGAGGACCTGGCGTCGGCGCTGGCGGCCACCGAGCTCACCGAATCCGACCTCGTCAATTGAGCGTGGAATAGGGGAACCCATGCGTGGGATCATCTTGGCCGGCGGCTCGGGCACTCGCCTGCATCCGATCACCGTGGGCATCAGCAAGCAGTTGTTGCCGGTGTACGACAAACCGATGGTCTACTACCCGCTGTCCACCCTGATGATGGCCGGGATAAGGGACATCCTGGTGATCACCACCCCACACGACGCGGCGGGCTTTCAGCGGCTCCTGGGCGACGGGTCGCAATTCGGGATCAACATCACCTACGTGACCCAGGAGCGGCCCGACGGTCTGGCCCAGGCCTTCGTCCTGGGCGCCGGGCACATCGGCAACGACTCGGTGGCTTTGGTGTTGGGAGACAACATCTTCTACGGCCCAGGGCTGGGCACCAGCCTGAGTCGCTTCCAATCCATCAGCGGCGGAGCGGTTTTCGCATATTGGGTGGCCAACCCGTCGGCGTATGGTGTCGTCGAGTTCAGCGACGACGGCACGGCGCTGTCGCTGGAGGAGAAACCCAAGACGCCGAAATCCAATTACGCGGTGCCGGGTTTGTATTTCTACGACAACGACGTGATCGCGATCGCCAAGGGCCTGAAGAAATCGGCGCGCGGGGAGTACGAGATCACCGAGGTCAACCAGATCTATCTCAATCGGGGCCGCCTCTCGGTCGAGGTGATGGCCCGCGGAACGGCCTGGCTCGACACCGGCACATTCGACTCCCTGCTGGACGCCAGCGACTTCGTCCGCACGCTGGAACGACGGCAAGGCCTGAAGGTCAGCGTCCCCGAGGAAGTGGCGTGGCAGCAGGGCTGGATCACCGACGACCAGCTGGCCGAGCGTGCGCACACCCTGCTCAAGTCCGGGTACGGCGGCTATCTGCTGGATCTGTTGGAGCGGAGCCGCTTTCACTAGGCCTTGCCAGCGCCGCGGCGATCGCCGTCGTCAGCGGCACCGACAGTGCCAGCGCGATGCCACCCACCGCCGACCGGGCGATTTCGATGGCCACGCTCTCGCTGCTCAGCACGTCGGCCAACGAGCGGTTGGCCACGCTGAACAGCAGCAGCAGCGGCAGTGAACTGCCGGCGTAGGCCAGCACCAGCGTGTACACCGTGCTGGCGATGTGATCGCGACCGACTCGAATGGCGCCCAAAAAGATTGCGCGTCGCGAGCCGCCGAGGTGGGCGAGCTCGAACACCGTCGAGGCCTGGGTCACCGTCACGTCGTTGAGCACACCCAGCGACCCGATGATGAAGCCGGCGAGCAGCAGGCCGCTGATCGACACGTTGCCCAGGTACGCGCTGACGGTGGCGTTCTGGTCGTCGGACAAACCGGTCAAATGCGCCAGTCGTATTGCCGCCCAGGACAACCCCGCGGCCAGCAGCAGCGACGTCAGGGTGCCCAGCAGCGCGGCGCTGGTCCGCAAGCTCACGCCGTGGGCCAGGTAGATGACCGCGTAGAGGATGGCCGCCGCGGCCACCAGGGACACCGGGACCGCCGGCGCGCCGTCGCGCAAGGCCGGCAGCAAGAACACCACCAGCACTGCGAACGCGACCACGATGCCCACCAGCGCGAGCAGCCCCCGCCAGCGCGCCACGGCGACGATCACCACCGCGAACGCGACGGCCAGGGCGACCAACGACCAGCCGCGTTCGAAGTCGTAGAACGCGTAGCTGGTGGCACCTTGATCGTCGACCTGCCGGACGAGCCGAATGCGGTCTCCCACCGCGAATTTCGGCTGGGCGGGGCCCGGGGAGGACTCCAGCAACGTGCTGGCTCCGGAGTTGGGGCCGGAATCGATCGCCACCTGGGTCAGCACGCACCGGCCCGCGCCCGGCGGCGCCGGCTGCGGCGCGGTGGTGAGCACCTGACTGACCGACGGGCTGCCGCAGTCGCCGAGCCCGCTGGACAGCACGTGCCCGGCCTGCGTGCTCACCGCGCCCCCGGCCGCGTTCTGGAAGGGCATCGGGATGTCGACGTGCTCCCGGCTGGGCCACAGCGCGATGGCACCGGCCAGCACCGCCAGGCCGATCGCCACCAGCAGCCCGACGACGATCCTGGCCGGCAGCGCGTCGACCGGGGTCGGGCCGGACAGGCTGTGCGAGTGGGAGTGCGAGTGCGTCACCCGGTCCACCGTAGAGGCGCCGGCTGCGAAGATGCTTACTGGCGATAGCTGACCAGGAAGTTGCCCAACCGCTCGATCGCCGCGGACAGGTCGCGGGCCCACGGCAGCGTCACGATGCGCAGGTGATCCGGTGCGGGCCAATTGAATCCGGTGCCCTGGGTGACCAGGATCTTCTCCTGCAGCAGCAGGTCGAGGACGAGCTGCTCGTCGTCGGTGATGTCGTAGATCTCGGGGTCGAGCCGAGGGAAGGCGTACAGCGCGCCCTCGGGCTTCACGCAGGACACCCCGGGAATCTCGTTGAGTTTCTGCCACGCGACGTCGCGCTGCTCGAGCAGCCGGCCGCCGGGGAGCACCAGGTCGTCGATGCTCTGGTGGCCACCGAGGGCCACCTGGATCCCATGCTGGGCGGGGACGTTGGGGCACAAGCGCATATTGGCCAGCAGGTTGATGCCCTCGATGAAGCTCTCGGCGTGGTCCTTGGGGCCGGTGATCGCGAGCCAGCCCGCGCGGTAGCCGGCGACGCGGTAGGCCTTGGACAGCCCGTTGAAGGTGAGGCACAACATGTCCGGCGCCAGCGTGGCGACGTTGATGTGCTTGGCGTCGTCGTAGAGGATCTTGTCGTAGATCTCGTCGGCGAGCAGTAGCAGTTCGTGCTTGCGCGCGAGTTCCACCATCTGGGTGAGGACCTCGCGGCTGTAGACGGCGCCGGTCGGGTTGTTGGGGTTGATGATGACCAGCGCCTTGGTGCGCTCGGTGATCTTGGACTCCAGGTCGGCGATGTCGGGCTGCCACGCCTGGGTCTCGTCGCACAGGTAATGCACGGGCGTGCCGCCGGCCAACGACGTCGACGCCGTCCACAGCGGGTAGTCCGGGGACGGGATCAGCACCTCGTCACCGTCGTCGAGCAGGGCCTGCAGCGTCATCGTGATGAGCTCGGAGCACCCGTTGCCCAGGTAGACGTCATCGACGTCGAACCGGGGGAAGCCCTCGACCAACTCGTAGCGGGTGACCACCGCCCGGCGCGCGGGCAGGATGCCCTGCGAGTCGGAGTACCCCTGGGCGTACGGCAGCGCCTGGATCATGTCGCGCATGATCACGTCGGGCGCCTCGAAGCCGAAGGGCGCCGGATTGCCGATGTTGAGCTTGAGGATGCGGTGCCCTTCGGCCTCCAGCCGCGCGGCCTGCTGGTGCACCGGCCCGCGTATCTCGTACAGAACGTTCCGGAGCTTGGACGACTGCGCGAAGACACGCTGCCGGTGGTGAGCGGAAGCGTGCAGGGGCAGCTGGTGAGTGGTCACGTCACCAATGGTGCCACTACTGTCCACTGAAATTTGCTGTCAAGCGACAAAATTCCAGGTCAGCGCTTGCCCGGCGGGCGGGCCCCCCGCGCGATACCCAGCCCCTTCACCGGCGGGTCCGAGGGTGCGCCGTCGCCGTCGGCAGCCTTTGCCGGCTCCGCTTTGGGCGTCGACTCGGGCTCGGCTTGCGCCGGTTCGGTGGGCTGAGACTCGGCCTTGGGTGCCTCAGCCTTGGCTGCTTCAGCCTTCGGCGCGGCCTTCTTGGCGCCGGGACGCTTCGCACCGGCGGCGATCCCCAGGCCCTTGACGGGCGCCGCGGGCGCCTTCTCCTCGGCCTCGGCTTCATCGGCGGCCGGTTCGGCCTTGGGCGGCCTCGGCCGCCGGTGCGGCCTTCTTGGCGCCGGGGCGCTTGGCGCCGCCGGCGATGCCCAACCCTTTGACGGGCGCGGCCGGGGCCGCCGGAGACTCGGTCTTGGCCTCGGCCGCCGGTGCGGCCTTCTTGGCGCCGGGGCGCTTGGCGCCACCGGCGATGCCCAGCCCCTTAACGGGAGCGGCGGGCGCGGCGGGCGCGGCCTCGGACTTCGGGGCCGGCTCGGCTGGTGCCTCCTCGGTCTCCTTGGCCGGTGCCTCGACGGTCGCGGTGCCCTTGGGCGCCTGAGCGGTCCGCTTTTCGGCTTCCTTTGCGGCCGTGCCCTTCTCCGGCAGCGTCACCGTGTCGCGGTCCAGCGACCCGAGCAGGATCTGGGCGACGTCGAGCACCTCTACGCCCTCGCGGCCGGCCTCCTCCTGCCGGTCGTTGACGCCGTCGGTGACCATCACCCGGCAGAACGGGCACGCGGTGGCGATCGTGGCGGCCCCGGTGGCCAGCGCCTCGTCGACGCGCTCGTGGTTGATCCGCTTGCCGATGTGCTCTTCCATCCACATCCGGGCGCCCCCTGCGCCGCAGCAGAAGCTGCGCTCGGCGTGGCGTGGCATCTCGGTGAGCGTCGCCCCCGCGGCCCCGATCAGCTCGCGTGGCGCCTCGTAGACCTTGTTGTGCCGCCCCAGGTAGCACGGGTCGTGGTAGGTGATGTCCTGGGAGACGGGGGTGACGGGGACCAATCTGTTGTCGCGGATCAGCCGGTTGAGCAGCTGGGTGTGGTGCAACACCGAGTAGTTCGCACCCAGCTGCCGGTATTCGCGGCCCAGCGTGTTGAAGCAGTGCGGGCAGGTGACGACGATCTTGCGGTCGACGGTCTCCACGCCCTCGAACACCCCATCGAGGGTCTCGACGGCTTGGGCGGCCAGCTGCTGGAAGAGGAACTCGTTGCCCGAGCGGCGCGCGGAGTCGCCGTTGCAGGTTTCGCCCGTCCCCAGCACCAGGTACTTCACGCCCGCGATGGCCAGCAGTTCGGCGACGGCCTTGGTGGTCTTCTTGGCCTTGTCGTCGTAGGCGCCGGCGCAGCCCACCCAGAACAGGTACTCGAAGCCGTCGAAGCTGTCGACGTCTTCGCCGTAGACGGGGACGTCGAAGTCCACCTCGTCGATCCAGTTGGTGCGGTCGGCGGCGTTCTGGCCCCACGGGTTGGCCTTGGTCTCCAGGTTCTTGAACAGCACCGACAGTTCCGACGGGAACTCCGACTCCATCATCACCTGGTAGCGGCGCATGTCGACGATGTGGTCGATGTGCTCGATGTCCACCGGGCACTGCTCGACGCAGGCGCCGCAGGTCACGCACGACCACAGCACGTCGGGGTCGATGACGCCGCCCTGTTCTTTGGTGCCGACCAGGGGGCGGGCGGCCTGCTCGGGCCCGTGCCCGGGCACCCGGCCGAACCCGGATTCCGGCACATGGTGGCCCTCTTCGTGGACCGTTTCGAGGTCGAGGCCCTCAAGCGGCTCGGCGTGCTTGTCGCCCGAGGATGTAGGGCGCCTTGGCCATCCAGTGGTCGCGCAGGTCCATGATGACGAGCTTGGGCGAGAGCGGCTTGCCGGTGTTCCACGCCGGGCACTGCGACTGGCAACGCCCGCATTCGGTGCAGGTGGCGAAGTCCAGCGCGGCCTTCCAGCTGAAGTCCTCGATCTTGCCGCGGCCGAATTCCGCGTCGTCGGGCGGGTTTTCGAAGTCGATCGGCTTACCGTCGTGTTCCAGCGGCAGCAGCGGGCCGAGCCCGTTGGGCAGCCGCTTGAAGATGACGTTGATCGGCGCGGTGAAGATGTGCAGGTGCTTGGAGTGCAGCACGATGATCAGGAACGCCAGCATGACCGCGATGTGCAGCAGCAGCGCCGTCGTTTCGATGATCTCGTTGGCGGGCTGGCCCAGCGGACGCAGGATCGCGCCGAACAGCTGCGAGAGGAACGCGCCGTTGCCGTAGGGCAGGGTGCCGTTGTTGACCGCGGACCCGCGGACGAACACGTAGGTCAAGATGACGTTGAAGATCATGAACAGCACCAGCCAGGCGCCGCCGGTGTGTGAGCCGTAGAACCGCGACGAGCGGCCGATCTCACGCGGGCTGCGCGTCGACCGGATGATGGCGAAGGTGGTGATGCCCAGGAAGACGGCGGTGGCGAAGAAGTCCTGCAGGAAGCCCAGCGCGTCCCAGCGCCCGATGATCGGGATGTGGAAGTTCGCCTGGAACAGGAATCCGTAGGCCTCGATGTAGACGGTGAGCAGGATGAAGAAGCCCCACATGGTGAAGAAGTGCGCCAGGCCGGGGATCGACCATTTGAGCAGGCGGCGCTGCCCGAAGACCTCGGAGACCTCGGCCCAGATTCGCTTGCCGGGCTCGTCGGTGTGCCCGGGGGCCGGCTTCCCGGCCGTGATCAGCTTGAACAGCCACAGGACGCGCCGTCCGGCGAGTGCGGCCACGACCAGCGTCATGCCCATGCCCACGACCAGTCTGATGAGCATCTGCGTCGTCACAGAAGGTCTCCCCAATGCATCGTTGATTCAGCCTGCGTTTTGTTTGCCTGCTTAGCCCTGCTCATAGTTACATCTCGGCCGCTTTCGACGCGAGAAAGGCTGCCCTAACTTGGAATTTCGGCGGCGCGCTTGGCCTGCTTCGTTAGGGCCCCGGCGAGCGGGTGACGTTGATCGCCGTGACCGGCGCCACCGCGTCAGGGCCGCGGTTGGAAGATCGGCGGCAGCGGCCGGAAGCGGGTCGTGGCGGGCGCGGCCGTGGTGGTCACCTGCGACGTCGTCGGCGGGGCGGTCGTGGTCGGCGGGGCGGTGGTGGTCGGCGGGGCGGTCGTCGTCGTCGGCGGGGGCGTCGTGGTCGTCGGCGGGGGCGTCGTGGTGGTGGTGGTCGGCGGCTCGGTCGTCGTGGTGGCGGGCGGTTGCTCGGACGACGAAGGCGGCGGCGGTGGCGGTGGGAGGACCGTCACGGTGGTGCTGTTGTCCGGCCCGGTGATGGTCACGGTTTGCGACGTTTGCGGGGCGGGCGGTGTGGGGTTGACCGGATTGGACTTGGGGTGGCCGAGGGTCAGCGCCAACAGGATGGCCACCAGCACCGCCGCCACGGCACCGGCGACGCTCAGGACCAGGGCCGTGCGTTTGTACCACGGCAGCCCGCCCTCCTGGGCGGGGGACCGGTCGCCGGCGGAGCGGTCGAAATCGGTTGCCTCATCGGTGTACTCACCGGTGGCGTCGCGCCCGGTGTAGGGCACCGGCTCGTCGGCGCCGTCGGCGTCCTGTGACCAGGCCAGGGCGCCGTCCACGTCGGTGGCCCGGGCGGCCGACGCGGCCTGGGTCATGTCGATTCCGGCGGTGCCCACCATCTCGGTAGGCGCTTCCACGACGGCGCCCGCGGCGGTCGGTGCGCCCGCCGACGCCTGCTGACCACCGAGCGCCGCCGCGCCGATGGCGGCGCTGACCGCGGGCTGCGGTGCGGTGTGGACCGGCACCTGAAAACGCTCCGACAGGCGCGCGGTGAGCAGCGGGATGCTGGCACCGCCGCCGACGCTCGCCACGGCGGCCAGCCGGGCGTGAGGAATCCCGTTGCGGCGCAAAGCTTCATCGATGGCACCCAGGAATCGGTCCAACGGTTCGGAGATCAGTTGCTCAAGCTCGGCGCGGGACAGCTGCACGTTGGCGCCCGGAGTCATCGTGACGGAGGCCGTCGTGGCGGTCGACAGTTGCTCCTTGGCGTGTCGGCATTCGCCGAGCAGGCGGGTCTGCGAGCCGACGCGCACGGTGCTGGCCAGGTCGGCCATGGTGTCGTCCGAGGCCCGCAGGCGGCCGAGAACGAGCTGATCGATTGCGTCGCCGGAGAACTCGGCGTACCGCACCGACGGGCCGATGTGGGTGAAGTTGGCCCCGGCGTCCATCAGGGTGAGGCTGGTGCCGCTGGCGCCGAAATCGCACAGCGCGACGACGCCGGCGGTCGGGAATCCCGGCCTGCCGCGCAGCGCCGCGAGCGCGGCGGTGGCGTCGGACACCAGCACCGGGGTCACACCGCCGCGGGCCAGATCCGGCTGGGCGAAGAATTCGTCACGCAGCGCGGCGAACTGGGCGTCGGACCAGTACGCGGGGACGGCGATGGTGATCGGCCTGCCGTAGCCGACGGTGCGGGCCATGGCCTCGATCGCCTCGACCGTCAGCACCTCGCCCTGGTACTTCGTCCCGTCGGCCGCGACCAACGGGGACCGGTCGCCGACGCGCTCGACGAACCCGCGCAGCACCATCCCCTTTTCGGTCAGGTTCGGGTTCTCTTCCGGCAGGCCAACTTCGGTCGGCCGGTGCTCGAATAGGGTCAACACGGCACTGCGAACCACCGGGGCGCTACCCGCACGGGCCGCCACCAGGTGGGCCGCCCCAATCGACAGCCCGAGCGACTCGCTCATGCCCCGCACCCCATTTCCGATCGCCCGGTGGTCCTCACCCTAGCGGCCGACGGCGTCAGCGCAGGCCGGGCGGGACCGTGATCGCCGTGGGAATCCCCGGAATCGTGATCACCGACGGTATCTGTGGCAGGTGATGCCGATGCGTCGGCTGCTGCTGGCTCGGCTGGCGCGTGGGCCGCTGCGTCGGCTGCTGTGCCGGCGCCTCGCCCGCACTGCTGGTGGTCGGCGTCGTGGTGGTGGTGGTCGGCGTGGTGGTGGTGGTGGTCGTCGTGCTCGTCCTGCTGGTGCTCGGTGTGGGGTTCGAGCCTTGCTCCCCGTGCAGCAGCTCAGTGACGCCGTAGACGATCAGCCCGATCAGGATCGCGACGAATACCAGCCAGGCGATGAGCAGCGGCGGCTTGCGATACCACGGGGTGGGTTCGGTCTCCAGGGCGTCGAAAGCCTCGGGCTGCTCGAACCCGCCCGGCGGGTTCAGCGGGGCTTGGCCGGAAGTCGGCGGGTCCGCCACGCCGTAGTCGGCATGAAGGGTCGCCTGCTCGTGGAAGTCGTCGCGCGGGCCGTTGCGTGCCACGGCACCGATGGTACTTAAACCCCCCGCGAACCTTCTGAGCCCGCCTTTAGAACGTGTTGACCCGCTCGATGCTGACGAACCTATTTGGACATTTGCTAATTCAAGCTCTGTTGGATGTGTTGAGAAAGCACTGGTTAGCCCGTTGGTTGTGTTGACCGATGAAAGCTGTTACCGGCTCTATTGCGGACGGCCTGCGGACGGTTGCCGGGCAGGCAGCACGCTGAAGTCAGATCACCAGGACGAGCGCCAGGGTGTCCATCACCTTGCGGTTCGATGCGCGACGGCATCGGGCTGGTGGGCTGGGCCCGCATCGGTTGATTTTGTTGTCGGGCTGTCGGTCTAAGCACAGCTTGTTCGTCGTATGGATAGACATCCGAAAATGACGGCTCAGGAGACCGCGATGAACACCATGAAACTCAACGACGCCACACGCCAACTGATCGTGTCCAACCCTGCGACGCTAGTCACGATCAATCGCGACGGCAGCCCGCAAGTCAGCCTGGTCTGGATGACGGTGCAGGGCACGGCTGACGGCGGTGATGAGCTGGTCACCGCTCATCTGCAGGAGCATCAGAAGATTCGCAACATCCGACGTGATCCCCGAGTGGCGGTGACCATCGTGTCTACCGACCGCAGCGGGCCACAGACACCCTATCTGTCGATCAGGGGCAGGGCTCGCGTCGAGGAGGGCGGTGCTCCCGAACTGCTCGACGAGATCGCCACGACTATCTTCGGCCCCGGCACGGGGTTCCCGCCGCCCGACGCACCCCCCGGATACCTGACTCACACCACGATCGAGAAGGTCGGCGGCGTGGGCCCATGGGCGGCCTGAACGTGTCGGTCAGCCGTGCAGAAGACCGACTGACCAATCGGGGCGAAGTCCGCCGACTCCGCCGTCACCAGCTGGCTGAGCAGTCTTCAGGTGGGACTATTCGACCGACGACAGGCGTGGCGCCACGTCATGTACACACTCAATAGCCATGCGAGACGACAGCTGCTTGAGAAGGTCCGCGGCTGGGATCTCGTGGTCACCGGCGTCGCGATAAGCGGCGACAGCAAGCACATGGAAGACTGAGGGACCGCCGGTAACCGCGTCGTTGTGGGAAACGTCAAGGCCATTCAGCGGATGCTCGGGCATGCTGAGGCCTCGATGACGCTGGACGTGTATGCAGACCTTTTTGACGACGACCTGGATTTTGTGGCCGACAGCCTAGACACGGCAATCAAATCTGCTGCGGACGCACTGCGGACGCGGCCGGCCCGATAGCCGCCGTTACCTGGGTTTTCGGGCCTTCAGAACGTGTTGACCCGCTCGATGCTGACGAACATGCCGTGGCCGGTGCGGTCGTTGGTGAACCGGGTGCCGTCGGCGGTGGCGCTGATCGTCCAGCCCGCGGCGTTGTAGGTCTTGTACTCGATCTGGACGGTCGGGATGGCACCCAGGTTGCCCAGCACCCACTGCACCTTGCCGCCGGAGTCCACGCTGACGCCGTTCGCGTGCTCGCCGTCTTGCAGAGGGGAGTTGGTGAACGGCGCCTCGCAGCCGACGGTGTCCTTGTTGATCTGGCAGCGCGTACTGCCCGACTTGGTTTCGATGAACACGTAACCGTTTTGATCTGGCGGCAGCGGGATGGTGCCGGCCGGCGCGGTCGGGTTGGCCGGCGTCGTCGGTAAACCGGGGGCCGGGCTGGCGGTGGGCGCCGGCACCGACGTGCTCGGTCTGGGGGTTGGGAACGTGGGCTCGACCGGCCCGGCCCCCGGCGCGGCGACCGGTCGGCCCGCGATGGGGGAGGGGGAGGAACAGGCGTCGATCAGTGCGGGACTGACCAGCACGGGCGCAATCAGCAGGGACCCACCGGCAAGACTCCACCGTGCCCTTTGCGAAAACCGCACGCGCCACTCCCGAGTATTGGTAACACCGGGAAATCAGATTACGCGCGAAATAACGAAACCCGGTGCAACCGCGCACCTATCGATGCGACCCTGATGGGGAAGCTTTATCGCTGCGTGACCGATTGGGTCTCGGCGGCCCGGCGGGCGGCGGCCACGATGCCCTGGTAGCCGGTGCACCGGCAGAAGTTGCCCGACAGGCCCTCGCGGATCTCGTGGTCACTGAGGTCGGGATTGTCGCGCAGCAGCGCGGTCAGCGACAGGACGAAACCCGGCGTGCAGAACCCGCATTGCAGCCCGTGGCACTCCCGCAGCGCCGCCTGCACGGGCGACAGCGTGCCGTCCGGCGCCGCGACGCCTTCCACCGTCGTCACCTCAGTGCCGTCGGCCTGCACCGCGAACATCAGGCACGAACGCACGGCCTCACCGTCCAGCAGCACCGTGCACGCCCCGCACGCCCCGTGCTCGCAGCCCAGGTGGGTGCCGGTCAGCCCGCACTTGTCCCGCAGGAAGTCTGCCAGCGTCATCCGTGGCTCGACCCCGGCCGTGATTTCAGTTCCGTTGACGGACAGTTCGATTGGGTGTTCACGCATTGCTGGCCCCCGTGGCTGCTTCGGCTATCGCTCGTGTCCAGGCGCGGGCGGCCATGGTGGCGCCGACCTTCAACCGGTATGCCGCCGACCCCTGCAGGTCGTTGGGAACGTCGTCGAGCCCGTCCATCGCGGCCGCGCCGATCTCCTCGGGCACCAGCTCGCCGACCGGCCTGCCGATGGCCGCGGTCTCGGCCGCCGTCGCGCGCCGGACGGTGGACCCCATGCCCAGCAGCCCGACCGCGCAGCGCGACACCCGATCCCGCTCGTCGAGCTGGACGGCGACCAGGGCGCCGGCGATCGCGAAATCGCCGTGCCTGCGCGAGAACTCCTCGACGGCGAACCCGCACCGGCCGTTCCACACGGGGAACCGCACCCCGGTCAGCGCCTCATCGGGATCCATGGTGGTCTCCCACACCCCGGCGAAGAAGTCGGCGGCCGCGATGTCGCGGCGTCCGCGTGGCGACTGGACCTCCATCACCGCATCCAGGGTCAGGGCGACGGCCGGATATTCGCCGGCCGCGTCGGCGTGGGCGATCGACCCGCCGAGCGTGCCCCGGTTGCGGATCTGGAAATGCCCGACGAACGGCGTCGCCCGGGTCAGCAGCGGAACCGCTTGGCGCACTTGCGCATCGGCGCCCACGACCGCCTCGGTGGTGCCCGCGCCGATCCACAACTGGTCACCCCGGCGGTCGATGCCCCGCAGCTCGGGCAGGCGGGAGATGTCGATGAGGTGGTCGAAGTAGGCCAGCCGCATCGCCAGCATCGGCACCAGGCTCTGCCCGCCCGCCAGTATCTTCGCGTCGTCGCCCAGTTCGGCGAGCAGGCTCACGGCGCCGTCGACGGTGTCGGGGCGGTGGTACTCGAACGCGGCCGGCTTCACCGTTCCCCCTGTTCCAGCAGGGCGGCGATCGACGCCGGGCTGGCCGGCAGCCGGGTGATCGTCACACCTAGCGGTGCGAGCGCGTCGTTGACGGCGTTGATCACCGCAGGCACCGAGCCGATGGCCCCGCCCTCGCCGGCGCCCTTGTAGCCGCCGGGCCCCGGCCCGGGTATCTCGACGTGCCCGAATTCGATGGGCGGCACCTCGGTGGCCGTGGGCAGCAGGTAGTCGACGAAAGTCGTTGCCAGCGGGTTGCCGTCGTCGTCGTAGACCATGTCCTCCATCAGGGCGCCGCCGATGCCCTGCACGGTTCCACCGGCGATCTGGCCCTCCACCACCGACGGGTTGATCATGGGCCCGACGTCCTCGCTGACGATGTAGCGCAGCAGCGTCACCTTGCCGGTCGCCACGTCCACTTCGCAGGTGCAGG
This sequence comes from uncultured Actinomycetota bacterium, assembly GCA_963732835.1. Lineage (GTDB taxonomy): Bacteria > Actinomycetota > Actinomycetes > Mycobacteriales > Mycobacteriaceae > Mycobacterium. Next base: position 121,779 of record CAVTBA010000011.1, on the reverse strand, counting down.
CGTGCGTCGCGTTGGACCAGTGGATGGGATTGGTCGAGTTGAACCGGGCGGCGGCCTCCAGGTTGGCCGACGTTCCCGGCGGCAGCTGTTGCGGCGAGTAGTACGCCAGATAGGCCAGCTCGCCGAACGACACCGACCTGGTCGGGTCACCCCGCACGCTGGCCACCGAAAATGCCAGCTCCACTTGCGCTTCGGCGACCTTGAGGTGGTGGGCGGCCAGCGCCACGATCTTCTCGCGCAGGATGGCGCCCGCCTCGTTGACGGCTCCGGCGGTCATCGGTGCGCTGCGACTGCCCTGCGTCCCGGCGCCGTACGGGGTGACCGCGGTGTCGCCCTGGATGGTGGCCACGTCGTCGATGTCGGCGCCCAGCGCGTCGGCGGTCAACTGCACGACGGTGGTCTCGATGCTGTTTCCGCTCGAGCCGCCGTTGACGTACACGTTGATCTTGCCGGTCGGCTCCATGCGGATGGTCGCGCCTTCGGTGGCCAGGTGGCCCGTCGCCGCGCCGGTCGGCTCGATGTAGGCCGAGAACCCCAGGCCCAGGTAGCGGCCCCGCGCCAGCGCCTCGGCCTGCTCTTTGCGAAACCCTTCGTGGTCAAGGATTTTCACCGCCTGCTCGAACGTGTCGATGGGCGCGACGTGGTCATACGGCATGCCGTTGGGGTTGACATACGGCATCTCGTCGCGGCGCAAAAGGTTACGCCGGCGCAGCTCGACCGGGTCGATGTTCATCTTGCGCGCAGCGATGTCGAGCAGGACCTCGCGGGCCAGCGTCTCGTACTGCCACGGGCCGCGATAGGCGGCCAGGCCGCTGGTGTTGGAGAACACCGTCTTGTAGTTGAAGCTGGCCTTGGGCACCCGGTAGGGGCCCGGGAAGAACATGCCGATGGCGGCGGTGGTCAGCACCGGGTACGGCGTCGGGTAGGCACCGATGTCCTGGACGAAGTCGATGTCGGCCGCCGTGATGTTGCCCTCCTCGTCGAAGGCCATCCGCGCGGTGCCGTCGACGTGCCGCGCCTGCCCGGCCGACATCAGGTTCTCGCGCCGGTCCTCGATCCACTTCAGCGCCGCCGGCACCTTGCGGGCCGCCAGCATGATGCACATGTCTTCGCGCATCGGGACGACCTTCTGGCCGAAACCGCCGCCGGTGTCGCGCATGATGACCCGAACACGTTGCGCCGCAATGCCTAACAGCCGGGCGCAGAACGCCCGCAGTTCGTGCGGCGTCTGGGTGGACGCCCACATCGTGAGTTCTCCGGTGGCGGCGGTCCATTCGACCACCAGGCCGCGGGTCTCGATCGGCACCGGCGCGTAGATCTGCTGATAGATGTTCTCCTTGACCACGCACGGCGCGTTGGCGAACAGCTCTTCGTCCGGCGGGGCCCCGCCCATCCCGCCCGCGACGTTGTTCGGGTAGGCGTCGTGCACCAGCACATCGGAGCCCTGCGCCCGGGTGAAGTCGGTGACCGCGGGCAGCGGCTCGTAGTCCACCTCGATCAGTTCCAGCGCGTCTTCGGCGATGTAGCGGCTCCCGGCGACGACGAGGGCGACGGGATCCCCGACGAACTTGGCCTCGCCCTCGGCCAGCGGCGGTCGCGGGGTGTCCGGGACGTCCTTGCCGGCGACGGCGTGCCACGCCTCTTTGACGCACGCGTTGAGGTCGGCGGCGGTGAACACCGCGCGCACGCCGGGCAGTGCCAGCGCGGCCGAGGTGTCGATGCCGTTGATGCGCGCCCGCGCGAACGGGCTGCGCACGAAGCAGGCGTGCAGCATGCCGGGCCGGGAGATGTCGTCGACGAAGCTGCCGCGCCCGGTGAGCAGCCGGCCGTCCTCCACCCGCTGGACGCGGGTCCCGGCGTACCGGGGCGCCGGGGTGGCAGGGGCCGCGGGGGCCCCTTGCACGTCCTGAGTCATGACGCTCCATCCGATCCCGATGCGCAGCCAAATTATCGCTTTGAGAGAAGTGCAATGTCATCATAGGAGAGTGGGGTTACCGGAGTCGACACCTCCACACAGCGTCGGGATCCTGCTGGCCGCGGGCGCCGGACGGCGCTATGGCAAGCCGAAGGTGTTGGTCGACGGCTGGCTGGACATCGCGGTCGGCGCGCTGCGGGCCGGGGGCTGCGCCGACGTCGTCGTCGTGCTGGGCGCCGCCCAGGTCGCGGTCCCGCCCGGGGTCACCGCGGTCACGGCGCACAGGTGGCGGGACGGGTTGAGCGCCTCGGTGCGCGCCGGACTGCAGCAGGCCGACCGCATGCGCGCGGATTACGCGGTGCTGCACGTCATCGACACTCCCGATGTCGGTCCCGCCGTGGTCGCGCGGGTCCTGCACCGAGCCGTCTCGTCCCCGGGCGGGCTGGCGCGCGCCTCGTTCGGCGACCGCCCGGGACATCCGGTGGTGATCGCGCGCCGGCACTGGCCCGAGGTCCTCGCGCGGATCTCCGGCGATCACGGCGCCGGCGCCTACCTGCGCACCCGGCCCGACGTCGAGGTCGTCGACTGCGCGGATCTCGCCGGCGGTCGAGACATCGACGAGCCTTAAGCCGCCGCGGGTGGCTCGGCGGCCGGCAGCGCGACGTCTTGGGCGGCGGCCTGCACCCTGTGGCGGATCAGATACCAACCGCCGATCAGCCCGGGGATGCCGACGGCCATTGCGCCGAGCAGCCACGGGCCTTGGACCTTGTCCAGCAACATCAGAACCAGGACGCCGGCCAGGAAAACCAGTGTCAGATAACCGCTGTAGGGGGCCAGCGGCATCCGGAAGTGCGGCCGTTGCAACGTCCCGGCGCGGGACAGCCGATAGAACCGTAGCTGGCTCGCGACGATCGTCCCCCAGGCCACCACAACGCCCACGGCGGCGATGTGGAGCACGATTTCGAACGCCTGGCTGGGTTTGACGGCGTTGAGCACGATGCCCGAGAGGCCGACGACGCCGGTGAGCAGGATCCCGCCGTACGGCACGCCGTTCTTCGTCATGGGTGCGGTGAACTTCGGGCCGCTGCCGTTGATCGCCATGGACCGCAGGATGCGGCCCGTGGAGTACAGCCCGGCGTTCAGGCTCGAGAGGGCGGCGGTGAGAACAACGAGGTTCATCACACTGCCCGCCCCGCCGAACCCGACTTTCGAGAAGAACGTGACGAACGGGCTCACGTGGTCCCGGTAGGCGGTGTGTGGCAGCAGCAGCGCCAGCAGGATCGTTGACCCGATGTAGAAGACGGCGATACGGAACACCACCGAGTTGATCGCGCGCGGCATGATCTCGTGCGGATTCGCGGTCTCCCCAGCCGCGATGCCGACCAGTTCGACCGCGGAATAGGCGAAGACGACCCCCGAGGTGACGAGCACCAGGGGCAGCAACCCCGCCGGCAGGAGTCCGCCATGGCTGTCCCATAGCGCCACACCGGGGTCATGACCGTCGACCTTGAAGCGTCCGACCAGAAAGACCGTGCCGACGACGAGGAACGTCACCAGGGCGAGCACCTTGATCAACGAGGCCCAGAATTCCAGCTCGCCGAAAAGCTTGACCGAGATCAGGTTCATCGCCAGCACGATTACCAATGCGATCAACGCCAGCGTCCACTGTGGGACGGCGCGGAACGCCGTCCAGTAGTGGCAGTAGTGCGCGATCGCGGTGGTGTCCACAATTCCCGTCATCGCCCAGTTGAGGAAATACAACCAGCCCGCAGCGAAAGCGGCCTTCTCGCCGAAGAATTCCCGGGCATAGGACACGAAGGATCCCGAGGACGGGCGGTACAGCACGAGCTCGCCGAGGGCGCGCAGGATCAAGAAGACAAAGATGCCGCAGATCCCGTACACCAGAAACAACCCCGGCCCCGCCGACGCGAGCCGTCCTCCGGCGCCGAGGAATAGACCGGTTCCGATGGCGCCGCCGAGACCGATCATCTGTATCTGGCGGTTGTCCAAGCCCTTGTGATAGCCCGACTCTTCGCGTGCGAGCCGCGCGGCGGCGCTGTCTTGCGGTGGCATCGAGTCCTGCCGTGTCGGCTCCGGGAATGGCCCAGGCTAACCCACCGATGCGCCGACGCGCTCGCCCAGTTGCCGCATCCTTCACTACCCCCGGGAACAAGACGGCGGCGCCCGCCGTTAGCATGATCGACAAGTTGAGCGAACCAGACTCAAGCCTGGGTTGACACCATGGTGCCGCCAAGAGCAGTCTTGAGCGGGGTTCACTCAGCATAGTGGCACCAAAGAAGCTCTACTCAATCAGGAGGAATCACTATGGCTCGTGCGGTCGGTATCGACCTCGGGACCACCAACTCCGTCGTCGCAGTTCTCGAGGGCGGCGACCCCGTCGTCGTCGCCAACTCCGAGGGCTCACGGACGACCCCGTCCATCGTCGCGTTCGCGCGCAACGGTGAGGTGCTCGTCGGCCAGCCCGCCAAGAACCAGGCGGTGACCAACGTCGACCGCACCATCCGTTCCGTCAAGCGGCACATGGGCACCGACTGGTCCATCGAGATCGACGACAAGAAATACACCGCGCAGGAGATCAGCGCCCGCGTGCTGATGAAGCTGAAGCGCGACGCGGAGGCGTACCTGGGTGAGGACATCACCGACGCCGTCATCACCGTGCCGGCGTACTTCAACGACGCCCAGCGCCAGGCGACCAAGGAGGCCGGCCAGATCGCCGGCCTGAACGTGCTGCGCATCGTCAATGAGCCCACCGCGGCCGCCCTGGCCTACGGCCTGGACAAGGGCGAGAAGGAGCAGACCATCCTGGTCTTCGACCTCGGCGGCGGCACCTTCGACGTCTCGTTGCTCGAGATCGGCGAGGGCGTGGTCGAGGTCCGTGCCACCAGTGGTGACAACCACCTCGGTGGGGACGACTGGGACGACCGCGTCGTCGAATGGCTCGTCGACAAGTTCAAGGGCACCAGCGGTATTGACCTGACCAAGGACAAGATGGCGATGCAGCGGCTGCGTGAGGCCGCCGAGAAGGCCAAGATCGAGCTCTCGAGTTCGCAGAGCACCTCGATCAACCTGCCTTACATCACCGTCGACGCGGACAAGAACCCGCTGTTCCTCGACGAGCAGCTGACCCGCGCCGAATTCCAGCGCATCACACAGGATCTGCTGGACCGCACCCGTCAGCCGTTCCAATCGGTGATCAAGGACGCCGGCATCTCGGTCTCCGAGATCGACCACGTGGTCCTGGTGGGTGGTTCCACCCGGATGCCCGCGGTGTCGGACCTGGTCAAGGAGATGACCGGCGGCAAGGAGCCCAACAAGGGCGTCAACCCCGACGAAGTGGTGGCGGTCGGAGCGGCCCTTCAGGCCGGTGTGTTGAAGGGTGAGGTGAAAGACGTTCTGCTGCTGGATGTTACGCCGCTGAGCCTGGGTATCGAGACCAAGGGTGGCGTGATGACCAAGCTCATCGAGCGCAACACCACGATCCCCACCAAGCGGTCCGAGACCTTCACCACGGCCGACGACAACCAGCCGTCGGTGCAGATCCAGGTCTACCAGGGTGAACGCGAAATCGCTTCGCACAACAAGCTGCTCGGCTCCTTCGAGCTGACCGGCATCCCGCCGGCTCCGCGCGGCGTCCCGCAGATCGAGGTCACCTTCGACATCGACGCCAACGGCATCGTGCACGTCACGGCCAAGGACAAGGGCACCGGCAAGGAGAACACGATCAAGATCCAGGAGGGCTCCGGCCTGTCCAAGGAGGAGATCGACCGGATGATCAAGGACGCCGAGGCGCACGCCGAGGAGGACCGCCAGCGTCGCGAGGAGGCCGACATCCGCAACCAGGCCGAATCGCTGGTCTACCAGACGGAGAAGTTCGTCTCCGAACAGCGTGGCGCGGAGGGCGGTTCGAAGGTTCCCGAGGACACCCTGTCCAAGGTCGACGGCGCGATCGCCGAGGCCAAGTCGGCGCTGGGCGGCACCGACATCTCCGCGATCAAGTCGGCGATGGAGAAGCTGGGGCAGGAGTCCCAGGCGCTCGGCCAGGCCATCTACGAGGCCACCCAAGCCGCAGGCCCGCAGGGCGACGGCGAGTCCGGCGGCCCGTCCGGCTCCGCCGATGACGTCGTGGACGCGGAGGTGGTCGACGACGACCGGGAGTCCAAGTGACGGACGGAAATCCACAGGAGCCGGTGACCGTCACCGACAAGCGGCGGATCGATCCTGAGACCGGTGAAGTGCGGCACTCCCCTCCCGGCCCCCACGTAGGGGCGCCGGGAGGGGCCTCCCCGGAGGAGTTTGCGGGCGAAAGCCCGGAGGAGGCCGGCAAGGCAACCGAGTTGCTCGCCGATCTGCAACGGGTCCAGGCCGACTTCGCCAACTACCGCAAGCGTGCGCTGCGCGACCAGCAGGCCGCGGCGGACCGGGCCAAGGCCGGCGTCGTCAGCCAATTGCTGGGCGTGCTCGATGATCTCGAGCGGGCACGCAAACACGGCGATCTGGAGTCCGGCCCGCTGAAGTCGGTGGCCGACAAGCTGGACAGCGCCCTGACCGGACTCGGCCTGACGGCGTTCGGCGAGGAAGGCGAGGACTTCGACCCGGTGTTGCACGAGGCCGTGCAGCACGAGGGCGACGGCGGCGACGGTTCCAAGCCGGTGATCGGCACGGTCATGCGGCAGGGTTACAAACTGGGCGACCAGGTCCTGCGGCACGCTTTGGTCGGTGTCGTCGACACGGTGCCAGACGAGGGCGCCGCGGCGGCCGAGCCGGTCGAATCGGACGATAACCCCGGCGCATCCGGTGAATAGACCACACAATCAGCACAACAAAAAGCAGAAGGGTGAGAGGGGGTGACGCGACATGGCCCAGCGAGAATGGGTCGAAAAGGACTTCTACAAGGAGCTGGGCGTCTCCTCTGACGCCAGCCCCGAAGAGATCAAACGGGCTTACCGCAAGCTAGCGCGCGACCTGCACCCGGACGCCAACCCCGACAATCCCGCCGCCGGCGAGCGATTCAAAGCGGTGTCGGAAGCGCACAACGTGTTGTCGGATCCGGCCAAGCGCAAGGAATACGACGAGACCCGCCGCCTGTTCGCGGGCGGCGGTTTCGGCGGCCGGCGGTTCGACACCGGCGGTTTCGGCGGTTTCGGTGCCGGCGGTGACGGCGCCGAGTTCAACCTCAACGATTTGTTCGATGCCGCCGGCCGGAGCGGCGGCGCCAACATCGGTGACCTGTTCGGTGGCTTGTTCGGGCGCGGAGCCGGCGCCCGTCCCAGCCGGCCGCGGCGCGGCAACGACCTGGAGACCGAGACCCAGCTGGACTTCGTCGAGGCCGCCAAGGGCGTGGCAATGCCGTTGCGGCTGACCAGTCCGGCGCCGTGCACCAACTGCCACGGCAGCGGCGCGCGGCCGGGCACCAGCCCGAAGGTGTGCCCCACCTGCAACGGTTCCGGCGTGGTCAGCCGCAACCAGGGCGCGTTCGGATTCTCCGAGCCCTGCACCGATTGCCGGGGCAGCGGCTCGATCATCGAGCACCCCTGCGAGGAGTGCAAGGGCACCGGGGTCACCACCCGTACCCGCACCATCAACGTGCGTATCCCGCCCGGCGTCGAGGACGGGCAACGCATCCGGCTACCCGGTCAGGGCGAGGCCGGGTTGCGCGGGGCACCGTCGGGCGACCTCTACGTGACGGTGCATGTGCGGCCGGATCAGGTGTTTGGCCGCGACGGCGACGACCTCACCGTGACCGTTCCGGTCAGCTTCACCGAATTAGCCTTGGGCTCAACAATTTCGGTACCCACACTGGATGGCAAGGTCGGCGTCCGGGTGCCCAAGGGGACCTCCGACGGCCGCATCCTGCGGGTGCGCGGGCGGGGCGTCCCCAAGCGCAGCGGCGGCAACGGGGACCTGCTCGTCACCGTCAAGGTCGCCGTGCCGCCCAACGTGGAAGGCGCCGCGGCCGAGGCGCTGGAGGCGTACGCGGCGGCCGAGCGGGCCAGTGGGTTCGACCCACGAGCGGGATGGGCAGGTAATCGCTGATGGCCAAGAATTCACGGGAGGAGTCCCGGACGTTCCTGATCTCGGTGGCGGCCGAGCTGGCCGGCATGCACGCGCAGACCCTGCGTACCTACGACCGCCTCGGCCTGGTCAGCCCGCGCCGCACTTCCGGTGGGGGACGGCGTTATTCGGAGCACGACGTCGACCTGCTGCGTGAGGTGCAGCGGCTGTCCCAGGACGAGGGAGTCAACCTCGCCGGCATCAAACGCATCATCGAGCTGACCAACCAGGTCGAGGCGTTGCAGGCGCGGGTCAAGGAGCTGACCGACGAGTTGGTGCAGATGCGCGCCGGGCAGCGCCGCGATCTGGCGGTAATGCCCAAGAGCACCGCCGTGGTGGTGTGGCAGCCGCGCAGAACGCGCGGCTGATCAGACCCGAATCGAAAACTGCGCGCCCGCAGGCTCGCCCGGCTGGGCGCACCGGTAGCCGCCGCGGCGCAACGCGTCGGTCGGCGCGGTCATCGGCTCGAAGCACACCAGGTCCTCGGCGGGTGGTGCGAAGATCTGCGTCGCCGGATATCCCCGCTCGAAGCGCACCTCCAGCCGCCGGTCGCCGCCGGTCACCGCGAACACCGCGCCGTCGGGCACCTGGTCGTAGGCATCATCGAAAGCCTCGTCGCCCAACGCCTCCTGGCGCGCGGGTGCGGGTTCGGACGCGCCGGTGGGCAGGCCGCGGTCGTCGAGCAGCAGATGCCGCAGCCGCGGCGTGTGAATCACCCACTCGCCGCGGGCCACGTCCGGCAGGCGCAGGTAGGGGTGAAAGCCGAAGCACAGCGGGACCGCGCGGGTGCCGGTGGCGGTCACCGTGGTACGCACCGTCAGCGTCCGCTCGGCGAGCCGCACCGCCACCGTCAGCACGTGCGGATAGGGGAAGCTGGCCAACAACCGTGGGTCGGCGGCGAAATCCAGCTCGGCGATCAGCTCGTCGGCCGACTCGGCGGTCACCCGCCAGCCCGGGTGGCCCGCCAGCACGCCGTGGATCGGCAACCCGTTGGGATCGGCGCGGACCCCGTTTTCGCCCGGCGTCAGCGTGGCCGTCACGCCTTCGGCGGTATAGCTGTTCTCGCCCAACCGATTCGCCCAGGGATACAAGATCGGTATCCCCATCGTCTTGCCCGCCGTCACGTAGGCGTCCAGCCCGCGCCGCTGCCCGAGCAGTTCCACGCCGGCATCGCTCAGCGAGGTGCCGATCATGCCGGCCTCGGGCACGAACTGCGCGGTCACCGCCGACGCCGGGTCCCGCAGGGTGACGACACGCATGCTTACCTCCACAGTGGGTCGTGCTGAATATGTTCAGGCGGAGCGCCTTTGGCGATCAGGGCGGCCTTGGTGGCCCGCACCATCGACGGTCCGCCGCAGATCAGGATCTGCCGGTCACCCCACCCGCCGAATTTGGTCACCACGTCGGGGAGCCGGCCGGTCTGCCGCACGTGCAGGCCGCGCGGCGGCGTGCAGTCGGGATAGTCGGCGGCCCACGCCGGGTCGGCGCTGTACTCGGAGACCGGCGAAACCGACAGCCACGGATTGTGGGAGGCCACCTGCCACAGGGTCGGCAGGTCGTAGAGCTCGCAGCGATATCGCGCGCCGAAGAACAGGTGCACCCGTGGGTTGACCGCGTACCGGCACAGGTCCATGATCAGCGCCCGCAGAGGCGCCAGGCCGGTGCTGCCGGCGACCATCAGCACGTCCCCGCCCTCGCGGTCGACCCGCAGGCCGCCGTGCGGGCTGGACAGCCGCCAGCGGTCGCCGGGCCGGGTCTCGTTGACGATGGCGGTGCTGACCAAGCCGCCGGGGACCACGCGAACGTGGAACTCGATGCCGCCGCCCGGATCCGCCGGAATGGCGGGGGACAGGTAGCGCCAGCGGCGCGGGCATTGCGGGACGTGGACATTCACGTACTGGCCGGCGTGGTAGTCCATCGGGCGGTCGAGCTGCAGCCGGACCACCGCCAGATCGCGGGAGACCCGCATGTGCTCGATGACCGTGCCGTCCCACCAGGCGGGCCCCTCGTCGGCATCCGCTGCGCCCCTCATCACCCCGGTGATCAGGTTGAGCGACTGATCGGCCGCGTCGTGGACCGCGTCGGTCCAGGCATCGCCGAGGTGCGTCGGCAGCGACGCCAACAGCGCGCGGCGCAACGTGTCGTAATGCTGTGGCAGTACACCGTATTTGCGGTGGTCCCGGCCCAGCTGAGCGAGGAAGGCCACCGGCTCCTGGGCGCGCTGGGCGACGAGTTCGCCGTACACCCAGTGCAGGGCATGGGCGAAAGCGGCTCGCTGCCCGCCCATTTCGGGCGGGAAGAGGTCGCGTACCGAGACGTCGAGGCCGAACCAGTGGGTGTAGAACCCGCGGACGAGGTCGTTGCCGGGTCCCGAGTCGTCCTGCGCGAAGGCATCGCGCAGCACCGCCAGTGCATCGGAGTCCTCGAGCCCCACGGGGCCCGATTCTAGGCTCGCCGCGCGCCGGCGATCCCGATCAGCACGGCCGCGGCGGCCACCCAGCAGCACAGCACGAGGCTGGCGGTCGTCGCCCCGGCGCCGGAGAAATACGCCGTCGAACGCAAAAGTGTGGCGTTGGCCCCCTGCGGCAGGAGTTGACCCAGCGCGCCCCACCCGGAGGGCAGCATCTCCGGGGCGCTCATCAGCCCGGACAGCGGGTTGCCCAACAGCATGGCGGCCGCCACCGCGCTACTCAGCCCCACCCGGCCGAACAGCGCGCCGAGCCCCAGCGTCGGCAGCGCCATCGCCAGCGTGCCCAGCGTGAGTCCGGCGGTCACGCCCCAGAAATTCTGGCCGACCGACCCGAGCACGTAGCGCAGCAGCACGGAGATGGTGACCGCGACGACGACCGAAAAGCCGGTGGCGACGGCGCAATTCAGCCAAGGTCGGCGCGGAAACGCCAGCAGGAGCACGATGGCGGGCAGGATTCCGGCCAGGGTGATCGGCAGCGCGGAGGCGGCCAGGCCGGCGCCGCGCGGGTCGTCGGCGGGCAGCGGGGCCAGGTCTTCGGTGCGCAGCGGCGCGCCGGTGCGTTGCGCGACGCGGTCGCCGATCTGCGTCAGCAGTTGGGCCACCGTCGGGCTCGCCCCGGACGCGAGCAGCAGGGCGGGGCCGTTGGGTGTCACCACCAAGCCGCCGTAGTCGTCGCGGTTGCGGATCGCCGACCGCAGCGCGGCCTCGTCCGGGTAGGTGGTCACGGCGAAGCCGCCGGGAGCGGCGGTGTCCAGCTGGTTGCTGACCAGCCCGGTCACCAGGCCGGGGCCCACGAGGCCGATCGGTACGTGGTGCGGCTTGGAGCGTGCCGCCGGCAGCGCGAAGGCGACGCAGATGATGGCCACCGCGACCGTCATCGCCACGACGATGCCCGTGGCGCGGGCCAGGGGCAGCGGCGGGCGGTGGGGTGCGGGCCGGCCGTGCTGGGGAAGCGACTGCGTGATCATGCGCGACACCTTTTCATCAACGGATGAAATATGATGCCGCGAGCGTAGCCGCGCCGCGCGATGTTTTCAACAACCAATGAAATTTCGTTATCGTTGTATGGTCTCACCTGCCACTTCGGCGTCCCGGACGCAACGAGCCGGTGTCGAAGGAGGTGGTGCCCCGCGCGGCCAGGCGGCGGTTAGCCGCCCAGGGCTACGGGACGCCGACGCCGCGTGAGGTTGCCGGGGACGCCCGCGTGCGCGCGTGACCCGCTCAGCCCTGCCGGACGGTGTTGGCGGTTCCGGCGTTGACGACGTTGGGCGAGCCCCAGTGGTAGGTGATGGCGTTGCCCGTACCGAAAGTGCTCACCGCCTCCGTGCTGTCGACCGCGACGCGGTTGCCGTGGCCCGAGACGCTGAGACTGGTGCAGTGGCCGGTGACGGTGACCGTGTTGGTCTGGCCGCTGACCGACAGGTAGCCGCCGTGGCAGCGGATGGTCTTCGTCACGCCGGTCCCGTTGACCTGCAACGTGCCCGACTCCGGGACGGTCGCCGACGGGCCGCCACCGGCGAGATCGCTGCGGGATCCGGCCGCGACCAGGCCCGCCAGCGCCAGCCCGCCGGCCACGACGGCCAGGCGCAGGGCGGTGGGAACCCGGCGGGGTGTCGTGGCGCGCGTGGCGTCGGCGGGGGTGGCGTCGGCCCGGTCCTGGTGTCGCTGCGTCTGCGTCATCGTTCCCGGGGGGTACCCCGTGAGCCGGATTGGCCAAAAGTCGCTAGAGTTGAGCGGAACAGACTCAACCTTGACGGCGTTGAACTTCGCGACAAGCATTTGGTACTACCCGAACGGAGGCGTCGTGGACTCTTTCAACCCGACCACCAAGACCCAGGCGGCGCTGACCTCGGCGCTCCAGGCGGCATCGGCCGCCGGTAACCCCGAGATCCGGCCGGCTCACCTGCTCATGGCCCTGCTGACGCAGGCCGACGGGATCGCCGGGCCGCTGCTGGAGGCTGTCGGCGTGGAGCCCGCCACCGTCCGCACCGAGGCGCAGCGGCTGCTGGACCGGCTGCCGCAGGCCAGCGGCGCCAGCGCGCAACCGCAGCTGTCGCGCGAATCGCTGGCCGCCATCACCACCGCCCAGCAGCTGGCCACCGAGATGGACGACGAGTACGTCTCGACCGAGCACCTGCTGGTCGGTCTGGCCACCGGGGACTCCGACACTGCCAAGCTGCTGACCGGCCACGGTGCGTCGCCGCAGGCGCTGCGCGAGGGCTTCGTCAAGGTGCGCGGCAGCGCCCGGGTCACCAGCCCCGAGCCGGAGGCGACGTATCAGGCGCTGGAGAAGTACTCGACCGACCTGACCGCCCGCGCCCGCGAGGGCAAGCTCGACCCGGTCATCGGGCGGGACAACGAGATTCGCCGCGTCGTGCAGGTGCTGTCGCGTCGCACCAAGAACAACCCGGTGCTGATCGGCGAGCCCGGCGTCGGCAAGACCGCGATCGTGGAGGGCCTGGCCCAGCGCATCGTCGCCGGCGACGTCCCGGAAAGCCTGCGCGACAAGACCGTCATCAGCCTGGACCTGGGCTCGATGGTGGCCGGCGCCAAGTACCGCGGCGAGTTCGAGGAGCGGCTGAAGGCCGTCCTCGACGACATCAAGAACTCCGCCGGTCAGATCATCACCTTCATCGATGAGCTGCACACGATCGTCGGCGCCGGCGCGACCGGCGAGGGCGCGATGGACGCCGGCAACATGATCAAGCCGATGCTGGCCCGCGGCGAGCTGCGGCTGGTCGGCGCCACCACGCTCGACGAGTACCGCAAGTACATCGAGAAGGACGCTGCGCTCGAGCGGCGCTTCCAGCAGGTGCTGGTCGGCGAGCCGTCGGTGGAGGACACCGTCGGCATCCTGCGCGGGCTGAAGGACCGCTACGAGGTGCACCACGGCGTGCGCATCACCGACTCGGCCCTGGTGGCCGCGGCCACTTTGAGCGACCGCTACATCACCGCGCGATTCCTGCCGGACAAGGCCATCGACCTGGTCGACGAGGCCGCCAGCCGGCTGAAGATGGAGATCGACTCGCGGCCCGTCGAGATCGACGAGGTCGAGCGCCTGGTGCGCCGCCTCGAGATCGAGGAGATGGCGCTGGCCAAGGAGGAGGACGAGGCGTCCAAGGAGCGGCTGGAAAAGCTGCGCTCCGAGCTGGCCGACCAGAAGGAGAAGCTGGCCGAGCTCACCACCAGGTGGCAGAACGAGAAGAGCGCGATCGACGTCGTCCGCGAGCTCAAGGAGCAGCTGGACACGCTGCGCGGGGAGTCCGAGCGCGCCGAGCGCGACGGCGACCTGGCCAAGGCCGCCGAGCTGCGGTACGGCCGCATCCCCGAGGTCGAGAAGAAGCTCGACGCCGCCCTCCCGCAGGCCGAGGCCCGCGACAACGTGATGCTCAAGGAGGAGGTCGGTCCCGACGACATCGCCGACGTGGTGTCGGCGTGGACGGGTATCCCCGCCGGGCGGATGCTCGAAGGCGAGACCGCCAAGCTGCTGCGCATGGAGGACGAGCTGGGCCGCCGCGTCATCGGGCAGCGGAAAGCGGTTACCGCCGTGTCCGACGCGGTGCGTCGCAGTCGCGCCGGCGTCGCCGACCCGAACCGGCCGACCGGCTCGTTCATGTTCCTCGGCCCGACCGGTGTCGGTAAGACCGAGCTGGCCAAGGCGCTGGCGGAGTTCCTGTTCGACGACGAACGCGCGATGGTCCGCATCGACATGAGCGAGTACGGCGAGAAGCACTCGGTCGCCCGGCTCGTCGGCGCCCCGCCCGGCTACATCGGCTACGACCAGGGCGGTCAGCTGACCGAGGCGGTGCGGCGGCGGCCGTACACGGTGATCCTGTTCGACGAGATCGAGAAGGCCCACCCGGACGTGTTCGACGTGCTGCTGCAGGTCCTCGACGAGGGCCGGTTGACCGACGGCCAGGGCCGCACGGTCGACTTCCGCAACACCATCCTGATCCTGACGTCCAACCTGGGATCGGGCGGCAGCGAGGAGCAGGTGATGGCCGCGGTGCGCTCGGCGTTCAAGCCGGAGTTCATCAACCGGCTCGACGACGTGATCGTCTTCCACGGCCTCGAGCCGGGCGAGTTGGTCGCGATCGTCGACATCCAGCTGGCCCAGCTGCAGAAGCGGCTGGCGCAGCGTCGCCTCACGCTGGAGGTGTCGCTGCCGGCCAAGCAGTGGCTGGCGCAGCGCGGGTTCGACCCGGTCTACGGCGCGCGGCCGCTGCGCCGGCTGGTGCAGCAGGCCATCGGTGACCAGCTGGCCAAGCTGCTGCTGGCCGGTGACGTGCACGACGGCGACACCGTTCCGGTGAACGTCAGCCCGGACGGCGATTCGCTGATCCTGGGCTGAGTTTCACCGCGACAAGACGCAGAATCGCACCCGCGAGCCCCCGCGGGTGCGATTCCGCGTCTGCTGGCGCTCGGTTCAGGACTGCACCTGCCGCGGTTTCTGCTGACCGTCCCGTGGGGCGGATGTTTCGTCCTGTGATTGGGTTGTGACCTGCCGGACTTCTTTATTCCGGCGCAATTGCAGATACCCTGTGTGGGATGGTCCCCCTTTGGTTCACGCTGTCCGCGCTGTGCTTCGTCGGCGCGGGGGTGTTGCTGTACGTCGATCTCGATCGACGCCGCGGGCGCAGCAGGCGCCGCAAGTCGTGGGCGCGGTCGCACGGGTTCGACTACGAGCGGGAATCGGCCGACATCCTCAAGCGCTGGAAGCGCGGTGTGATCTCGACGGTGGGCGACATCGCCGCCCAGAACGTCGTGCTGGGTCAGATCCGCGGCGAGGCGGTGTACATCTTCGACCTCGAAGAGGTCGCCACCGTGATCGCGCTGCACCGCAAGGTGGGCACCAACGTCGTAGTGGACCTGCGGCTCAAGGGGCTGAAAGAGCCACGGGAGAGCGACATTTGGCTGCTGGGGGCGATCGGCCCGCGGATGGTGTACTCCACCAACCTGGACGCGGCCCGGCGGGCCTGCGACCGGCGCATGGTCACCTTCGCGCACACCGCGCCGGACTGCGCCGAGATCATGTGGAACGAGCAGAACTGGACGCTGGTCGCCATGCCCCTCGCCAGCACCCGCACCCAGTGGGACGAGGGGCTGCGCACCGTGCGGCAGTTCAACGACCTGTTGCGGGTGCTGCCGCCGCTGCCGGAGGAAACCCCGCAGGAGGCGGGCGCGCCCGCGGGGCTGCGCAACGCGTCGCCGAGCCGCCCGCTGGCGCCCGCCGGCCGGGCGGAGTTGCCGCCCCGGCGCGCGCAGCAAGACGTGGCCGGGCTGTTGGGTGATGCCTCTGTTCGCCGGCCGGCCGAGCCGATCCGCCGCGAGCAGCGCGGTTCGGACGCCGTGCGCCGCCCGCCGCCGGCCGGGCGCAACGGCCATCAGGCCACCAACTATCAGCACTGACGGCGCGCCGGGCGCCGGGTGGGTGGCGCGTGCGCCGTCATTAGGATGTCGCTCATGCCTCGTCCCGTAGCCCTGATCACCGGGCCCACGTCCGGGATCGGCGCCGGCTACGCGCGACGCTATGCCAGCGACGGCTACGACCTGGTCCTGGTCGCCCGCGACGCGGACCGGTTGACGCAACTGGCGGGCGAACTGGAAAGCCGGGCCGGCAGTGTCGAGGTGCTGCCCGCCGACCTGGCCGATCCCGCCGGCCGCGACAAGGTCTGCGAACGCCTGCGCGGGGGAGTGCGCGTCCTGGTGAACAATGCCGGCTTCGGGACCTCGGGCGACTTCTGGGCGGCCGACCCCGCGCTGCTGCAGTCCCAGCTCGACGTCAACGTCACCGCGGTCATGCACCTGACCCGCGCGGCGCTGCCGGCCATGCTCGACGCCGGCGCCGGCACCGTCGTCAACATCGCCAGCGTCGCCGGCCTGGTGCCCGGACGCGGATCGACCTATTCGGCGTCCAAGGCGTGGGTGGTCTCGTTCAGCGAGGGCCTGTCCGTCGGCCTGCAAGGCACCGGCGTGGGGGTGCACGCCGTGTGCCCGGGCTACGTGCACACCGAATTTCACTCCCGGGCCGGGATCGACATGGCCAAGTCGCCGTCGTTCATGTGGCTCGAGGTGGACGACGTGGTGAACCAAAGCCTGGCCGATATCGCCCGCGGCAAGGTGATCAGCATCCCCGGCGTGCAATACAAGGCGATCATCGCCGCGGAGCGGATGATTCCCCGGACCCTGATGCGGGCCGTGACCAAGCGAATCGGCGGTGGCCGTGGCCGCACCTGAGTCCGCCCTGCGCGAGGAGCTGGCCGAGCTGGTGCGCCGGCTGTCGGTGGTGCACGGCCGGGTGACGCTGTCGTCGGGCAAGGAGGCCGACTATTACGTCGACCTGCGCCGCGCGACCCTGCACCACCGGGCCGCCGCCCTGATCGGCACGCTGATGCGCGAACTCACCCGCGACTGGGACTACGCCGTGGTCGGCGGGCTGACCCTGGGCGCCGACCCGGTGGCCACGGCCGTCATGCACGCGCCGGGACGCCCGATCGACGCGTTCGTCGTGCGCAAGTCCGCGAAAACCCATGGGCTGCAGCGCCTTATCGAGGGCTCCGAGGTCGCCGGTAAGCGGGTGTTGGTCGTCGAGGACACCAGCACCACGGGCGCGTCGGCGTTGACGGCGGTGCGCGCCGTCCAAGAGGCGGGCGGGCAGGTGGTCGGCGTGGCCACGGTCGTGGACCGTGCCACCGGCGCCGCCGAGGCCATCCAGGCCGAGGGCCTGCCGTACCGCAGCGTGCTGGGCCTCGCCGATCTGGGGCTGGCGTAGTCATCGCTGTGCGCACCGTCCTCGCGATAGCGGCCTGCGTGGCGGCCTGCCTGACGGGCTGCTCGGGTTCCGGCCAACCGGTTCGCCCGTACGGCGCCCAGGGCGCGCGGCTGGGGGAATCGCTTTCGCTGCTCGGCTGGAACATGGCGGTGACGAACCTGCGCTGGGACGGCGACTACGTGCTCGTCGACGTCGACGCCTCCGCGGCGGACCCGCACGCACCGCACGCCAAACCCGAGGACGTCCGGTTCGGGCTCTACGGCGCGCTGTCGCACCCGATCGAGTCGACCGGACTGGGCAGTTGCGACCGGGCGACGGGCAAAGTGCCCGACGTGCATTCCCCGCTGTCGGCGCCCGGTGACCGGCTCACCGGCTCGGTTTGCCTTGGGCCGCTGAAGGATCGGAGTCAGGTGCGTGGCGTGTACAGCTACTCGCCGCGCGACCGGATCCCGAACACGTCCGCGGCCTACCCGGCCGCGTTTCCGGTCGGGCTGATGCCCACCAACGCTAACGACACCGGCCTGGCGGTCAAGACCACCAGCCTGTCGGCCTGGCGCGCCGACGGCGCCCCGGTGACCAAGGCGCAGCTCGGCGATCCCGCGGCGTTCAACGGGAGCGGCTACATGCTGCTGGGCCTGGAAGCCGACGGGATCGCGGCCCGGTATCGCGACGACTCGGCCAAACGCGGCGGCCCGCTGATGCTGCTCGCGTCGCCGACGCTGCCCGGCGCCGGACTGAACCCGGCGTGCGCCGCGTACGGGTCGTCGGTGCTGATCCTGCCCGACGCCTCGCTGGACGCGGTCCACGTCAGCGCGTCGCTGTGCACCCAGGGCGAGATCAACGAGGCGTTGCTCTATGCGACGGTGGCGGTCGACGGTACCCACGCCGGTGTGTGGACGCCGCGATGACCGGTCCCGGGCCGACCGAGTGGGCCGCTCCGGCCGGCGGGGTGGGGCCCTGGGCGGGTGAGCTGCCCGACGACCCGCGTTATGACCCAGTCCTGTTGCGCGAGGGGGACACTCGCAACGTCGTCGACGCCTACCGGTACTGGACGCGGGAAGCGATCGTCGCCGACATCGATCGACGCCGGCATCCGCTGCATGTGGCGATCGAGAACTTCGGGCACGACGCCAACATCGGCTCGGTGGTGCGCACCGCCAACGCCTTCGCGGTGCACACCGTGCACATCGTGGGACGGCGGCGCTGGAACCGCCGCGGCGCCATGGTGACCGACCGGTATCAGCGGCTGTGCCATCACGACAGCACCGCCGAGCTGCTGGGCTTCGCGGCCGGTGCCGGGCTGACGGTCGTCGCGGTGGACAACGTCCCGGGGGCGGCCCGTCTCGAGGAGACCGCGCTGCCGCGGGAGTGCCTGCTGGTGTTCGGGCAGGAGGGTCCGGGCATCACCGACGACATCTGGGCGGGCGCGGCGATCACGGTGTCGATCGCCCAGTTCGGCTCGACCCGCAGCATCAACGCCGGCGTGGCCGCCGGGATCGCGATGCACGCCTGGATTCGCCAGCACGGGAACCTGTCCCGCGCCTGGTAGCGCGCCGTCGAGTGTGCGCTGACGGCGGGGATCGTCGGCGTGTCGTCGCCCAGGATTCACACTCAAAGCCAACGATTCACAGTCGTGAATGCCTCCGAGACCATGCGCTCATCTCCGGATTTGATATCGCCGGCGATATCAAATCCGCGGGTCACGTGCCGCCCGGAACCCGGTGCTGCTGTGACACATGGGCATTCGCCGCGACTAGCTCCACAGCGTCACGTGCACCTTGGGCCGAAACCGGGTGACGCCCACGCCCGATCCGCGGATCATCGCCTGCGTGCAGCGCGGAGTGGTGATGAAGCGGACCAGTTCCGACACGGCCGGCTGACGGGCCGAGGGTGCCAACGTCGCCGCGCACCACTCGCCGGACCGGTCCAGGCCCGGACCGTGCACGTGGGTCAGCCGCCCGGCGGCCAGGTCCTTGGCGACCGCGAACCCGATGGTCAGCGTGACACCACCGACCCGCTGCACCTCTTCGAGGGCGGCCGCGTCGCTCTGGAAGATCCGCTGCTGCGACTCCGGAATCGCCAAGCCGCGCAGCATGTTTGCGATCTCGCCGTCCACGCCGCCCGCCGACGGGCCCAGCATCCAATGTTGCTGGCGCAGCAGCGCGGGCGCCGGAACGCCAAGGGCCAGCGGGCTATTGGGCGCCGTCACGGCGATGATCTGATATTTCAGAAACGGCCGCACAAACAGCGAGTCGTCCGACGCGATCGAACTCTCGCCGGCCGGGCCGATCGCGATGTCCACGGCACGCGAGCAGATCAGGTCGCGAAACCGGCTGGTCGGATGCACGCTCAACTCGACCGACAGGTCGTCGGCCCGCGACGAGAAGAGCTCGATCAGCCCGGGCGCGGCGTGTTCGGCGAACGTGGTCGACGCGGCGATCCGCAGCAACCGGCGCCCGTGGGCGGCCTCGGTGACCTCGATCGCGGTTTGTTGTTGCAGACCCAGGATTTCGACCGCGCGGCTGGCCAGCCGCAGCCCCCCGGGCGTGAACGCCAGCCCGGCGCCGGTCCGGGTGAACAGCGGATCGTCGAGCTCCTTGCGCAGTGCCGTGACGAGCATCGAGACGCCGGCGTCGGAAACACCCAGCTCCGCGGCCGCGGCCCGGACCGAGCCGAGGCGAACCACCGCCGAATAGGCCCGAAGTTGAGCCGGGGTCATGGATGTCAGCCTACGTTGGACGGGTGCGTGACGTGCTTGCCGAGCTGATGTCGATCTGGCGCGCCGGTGACACCGCGGGGCTGGGAACGGTGGTGCGCACCTTCCGGTCCGCGCCGCGTCCGCCGGGAGCCGCGATGGTCGTGGCGCCGGACGGCTCGGTCACCGGGTCGGTGTCCGGCGGGTGCGTGGAGGGCGCGGTGTACGACCTCGCCACCGAGGCGGCGCAAACCGGGACGCCGCGGCTGGAACGCTACGGGGTCAGTGACGACGACGCGTTCGCGGTCGGCCTGACGTGCGGCGGCGTCATCGACGTGTTCGTCGAACCGGTCTCGCGCGCGTCGTTTCCCGAACTCGGCGCGGTGGCCGACGACATCGCCGGGCGCCGCGCGGTGGCGACCGCTACCGTCATCGCCCATCCGGACCCGACTTGGATCGGCCGGCGGGCCGTCATCCGGCCCGACGGGGTGGCGGGATCGGTGGGTTCGGCGCGTGCCGACGCCGCAGTCGCCGACGATGCGCGCGGCCTGCTCGCGCTGGGCCGCAGCGAGGTCCTCGAGTACGGGCCCGACGGGCAGCGGCTCGGCGACGGCATGGAAGTCTTCGTGTCCAGTTATGCGCCGCCGCCGCGGATGCTGGTGTTCGGTGCCATCGACTTCGCGGCCGCGCTGGCGCGGCAGGGTTCGTTCCTCGGCTACCGCGTCACCGTGTGCGACGCCCGCCCGGTGTTCGCCACACAGGCGCGCTTCCCGACGGCCGACGACGTCGTCGTCGACTGGCCCCACCGCTATCTCGCCGCCCAGGCCGAGGCGGGTGCCATCGATCGCCACACGGTGATCTGCGTGCTCACCCACGACCCGAAGTTCGACGTGCCGGTGCTCGAGGTGGCGCTGCGCCTGCCCCAGGTCGGCTACGTCGGGGCGATGGGGTCGCGCCGCACCCACGACGACCGCTTGGCCCGGCTCAAAGCCGCCGGGCTGACCGACGCCGAGCTGAGCGGGCTGTCCAGCCCCATCGGGTTGGACCTCGGCGCGCGCACCCCGGAGGAGACCGCGGTCTCGATCGCCGCCGACATCATCGCCAAGCGCTGGGGCGGCGGGGGCCGCCCGTTGGCCCGGATCGCCGGGCGGATCCACCACGACGCGCAGGTAGAGGGCGGCTTCACGGCCAGTTCAGCGATTACTTAACTGGCTATTGACGGCCCTGTCAGCACGGCTGACACTGTGGCGCATGCAAGTACCCGGGCCCTTCGAATACGAACGCGCGACCAGCGTCGACCACGCCATCGGACTGCTGGATCGGTTGGGGGAGGGGGCGCGGATCGTCGCCGGCGGGCACAGCCTGCTGCCGATGATGAAGCTGCGCATCGCCAACCCCGAATATCTCGTCGACATCAACGATCTCGCGCTCGAACTCGGGTATGTGATCACCGATCCGACCCTGGTGCGCATCGGCGCGATGACCCGGCATCGCGAGATCCTGGAGTCCGACACCCTGGCGGCCGTGTGCCCGATCTTCCGTGACGCCGAGCGGGTGATCGCTGACCCGGTGGTGCGCAATCGCGGCACGCTCGGGGGTTCGCTGTGCCAGGCGGATCCGGCCGAGGACCTGTCGACGGTGTGCACGGTGCTCGACGCGGTGTGTCTGGCCCGGGGACCGTCCGGTGAGCGCGAGATCCCGATCGACGACTTCATGGCCGGGCCGTACGAGACCACGCTGGCGCCCAACGAGATGCTCATCGAGGTACGAATCCCGGTGCGCCACAACAGCTCCAGCGCGTATGCCAAGGTGGAGCGGCGGGTGGGCGACTGGGCGGTGACGGCCGCCGGCGCGAGCCTCACCCTCGACGGCACGGGAGAGGAAGCCCAGATCGCCGCCGCGCGCGTCGATCTGACGGCGGTGAACTCCGATCCGGCCGGCTTGGCCGAGCTTTCGACTTCCCTGGTCGGCCGGCCGGCCTCCGAGGAGGTCTTCGCCGAGGCGGGCCGGCGCGCCGCCGCGGCCTGCGAGCCGGTGACCGATGTCCGCGGCAGCGCCGAATACAAGCGGCACCTGGCCGCCGAGCTGACCATCCGCACGCTGCGCACGGCCGCGCAGCGGGTGCGCGAACAAAGGGGTAACTGAGGCGATCGCAAGCGCGGCGAAGCCGGGCGCTGGGGGTACCTCCCGCTTGCGGGGGACGGGTCGCCGACAGAAAGGAACTGACCATGCAGGTGAACATGACGGTCAACGGCGAGCAGGTGAACGCCGACGTCGAACCCCGGATGCTGCTGGTGCATTTCCTGCGGGATCAGCTGCGGCTCACCGGAACTCACTGGGGCTGCGACACCAGCAACTGCGGGACCTGCGTGGTCGACGTCGACGGCGTGCCGGTGAAGTCCTGCACCATGCTGGCCGTGATGGCCTCCGGCCACAGCGTGCGGACGGTTGAAGGGTTGGCGCAGAACGGCCGGCTGGACCCGGTGCAGGAAGGGTTCATGCGCTGCCACGGGTTGCAGTGCGGCTTCTGCACACCGGGAATGATGATCACCGCCCGCGCCCTGCTGGACCGCGACCCCGATCCCGACGAGAAAACCATCCGCGAGGCGATCTCCGGGCAGATCTGCCGCTGCACCGGATACACCACCATCGTGCGCTCCATCCAGTGGGCCGCCCAGCACAGCTCCGCGGAGGCAACCTCATGACCACCATCGAGTCCCGGCCGCCCTCACCCGAAGACGCGGCCGACAACGACCAAAAGCCCTGCGGCCACGGCCGGATGCTGCGCAAGGAGGACCCGCGCTTCATCCGCGGCCGCGGCACCTACGTCGACGACGTCGCCCTGCCGGGCATGCTGCACCTGGCCATCCTGCGCTCGCCGTACGCGCACGCCCGCATCGCAAGCATCGATGTGACCGCGGCCCTTGCCCATCCGAAGGTCAAGGCCGTCGTGACGGGCGCGGACCTGGCCGAGAAGGGCCTGGCCTGGATGCCGACGCTGGCAGGCGACGTGCAGGCCGTGCTGGCCACCGACAAGGTCCGCTTCCAGGGGCAGGAGGTGGCGTTCGTCGTTGCCGAGGACCGGTATTCGGCGCGCGACGCGCTCGAGCTGATCGACGTCGACTACGACCCGCTGGATCCCGTCGTCGACGTGCGCAAGGCGCTCGAATCCTCCGCGCCGGTGATCCGCACCGACCTCGATGGCAAGAAAGACAACCACATCTTCGACTGGGAGACCGGTGACGCCGCCGCCACCGACGCGGCGTTCGCCAATGCCGACGTCGTCGTCAAGCAGGAGATGGTCTATCCCCGGGTGCATCCCGCGCCGATGGAAACCTGCGGCGCGGTGGCCGATTTGGACCCGGTGTCGGGCAAGCTGACGCTGTGGACCACGTCGCAGGCGCCGCACGCCCACCGCACCCTGTACGCGTTGGTGGCCGGGCTGCCCGAGCACAAGATCCGGGTCATCTCGCCCGACATCGGCGGCGGCTTCGGCAACAAGGTGCCGATCTATCCGGGATACGTCTGCGCGATCGTCGGCTCGCTGGTGCTGGGCAAGCCGGTCAAATGGATGGAGGACCGCAGCGAGAACCTGACCTCCACCAGCTTCGCGCGCGACTACATCATGGTCGGCGAGATCGCCGCGACCAAGGACGGCAAGATCCTGGCGCTGCGGTCCAACGTGCTGGCCGACCACGGCGCGTTCAACGGCCAGGCGGCGCCGACGAAATACCCGGCCGGGTTCTTCGGGGTGTTCACCGGCAGCTACGACCTGGAGGCCGCCTACTGCCACATGACCGCCGTGTACACCAACAAGGCGCCCGGCGGGGTGGCCTACGCGTGCTCGTTCCGGATCACCGAGGCGGTGTACTTCGTCGAGCGGCTGGTCGACTGCCTGGCCTTCGAGCTCAAGATGGACCCGGCGCAGCTGCGGCTGCGAAACCTGTTGAAGTCCGAGCAGTTTCCGTACACCACCAAGACCGGGTGGGTGTACGACTCGGGCGACTACGAGGCCACCATGCGCAAGGCGATGGACATGATCGGCTACGACGCGCTGCGCGCCGAGCAGAAGGAGCGGCGGGCGCGCGGCGAGCTGATGGGCATCGGCATGTCGTTCTTCACCGAGGCCGTGGGCGCCGGCCCGCGCAAGGACATGGACATCCTCGGCCTGGGAATGGCCGACGGGTGCGAGCTGCGCGTGCACCCGACGGGCAAAGCCGTTGTGCGGCTGTCGGTTCAGAGCCAGGGGCAGGGACACGAGACGACGTTCGCCCAGATCGTCGCCGAGGAGCTGGGCATCCCGCCCGACGACATCGACGTGGTGCACGGCGACACCGACCAAACCCCGTTCGGGCTGGGCACCTACGGCAGCCGGTCGACCCCGGTCTCGGGCGGGGCGGCGGCGCTGGTTGCCCGCAAGGTCCGCGACAAGGCGAGGATCATCGCCTCGGGGATGCTCGAGGTGTCGGTCGCCGACCTGGAGTGGGAGAAGGGCTCATTCAGAGTCAAGGGCGACCCGTCGGCGTCGGTGACGATCGCCGACATCGCGATGCGCGCGCACGGCGCCGGCGACCTGCCCGAGGGCATCGAGGGCGGCCTGGACGCCGAGGTCTGCTACAACCCGTCGAACCTGACCTATCCGTACGGCGCGTATTTCTGTGTGGTGGATGTTGATCCGGGTACCGCGGTGGTCACGGTGCGGCGATTCCTGGCCGTCGACGACTGCGGCACCCGCATCAACCCGATGATCATCGAGGGCCAGGTGCACGGCGGCATCGTCGACGGCATAGGCATGGCGCTGATGGAGATGATCGCGTTCGACGCCGACGGCAACTGCCTGGGCGGGTCGCTGATGGACTACCTGATCCCGACCGCGATGGAGGTGCCCCACCTGGAGACCGGCTACACCGTGACACCCTCGCCGCACCACCCGATCGGGGCGAAGGGAATCGGTGAATCGGCCACCGTCGGATCGCCGCCGGCCGTGGTGAACGCGGTGGTGGATGCGTTGGCGCCGTTCGGGGTTCGCCACGCCGACATGCCGCTGACGCCGTCCCGGGTGTGGGAGGCCATGCAGGGCAGAGCGAAACCGCCGATCTAGAGGTGAGCGGATGACCATCAGCGAACGGGCTCAGCAACTACTGGCCGCGCGCACACCGTTCGTGCGCGCGACCGTGGTGCGCGCCCAGCCGCCCGCCTCGGCGCACCCGGGGGACGAGGCGATCCTGTTGGCGGACGGCACCATCGAGGGCTTCGTCGGCGGCCAGTGCGCGCAGAACTCCGTCCGCAAGGCGGCGCTGGGCGCGCTGCAAGCGGGCGAAAGCGTGCTGCTGCGGGTGCTTCCCGACGGCGACGTCCACTTTCCCGAGGCGCCCGGCGCCTGCGTCGTCGTGAACCCGTGCCTGTCCGGCGGGTCGCTGGAGATCTTCCTGACGCCGCAGCTGCCGCCGCCGATGATCCGGATCTGCGGCGCGACGCCCATCGCCGACGCGCTGGCCCAGATCTGCGGCGTCCTGGGTTACGAAGTCCGTCGCGACGGCGACCTCGCCGGCGTCACCGCGGTGGTGATCGCCAGCCACGGCGGCCCCGAAGGCGAGATCGTCCGCGCCGCGCTGGACAACGGCGTCGGGTACATCGGCTTGGTGGCCAGCAAGATTCGCGGTGCCGCGATCCTCGACGAGATCGAACTTTCGGCCGACGAGCGGGCCCGGGTGCACACCCCGGTCGGCCTGGACATCGGGGCCAAGACCCCGGGGGAGATCGCCGTGTCCATCGCCGCCGAACTCGTCGCCGGCGTGCGCGGCGGCCTGGGCCGCGCTGTCGCCCCCGGTGGCGGCCCCGCCGAGGCCGTCGACCCGGTGTGCGGCATGGCCGTGCCGATCGGCCCCGCCGCCGAGCACCTGCGGCTGGCCGGCACCGATTACTGGTTCTGCGGCCCGGGATGCCGCACGGCGTTCGCGGGGAAAGCCGGCGCATGACGCCGGTGGTGTTCGGCGACGTCGACGACGTGATCGCCCGGTTCGATGCGCGGGACTACCTGCTCGACACCGGGACCGCATCCGCGATCTATCTGGCGGTCACGTTGGGCAGGCCGCTGCTGCTGGAAGGCGAGCCGGGCGTGGGCAAAACCACGGCGGCGAAAACGCTTGCGGCGGTGCTGAATACACCTCTGCTGCGGCTGCAATGCTATGAAGGACTGACCGCAAGCGAGGCGCTCTACGACTGGAACTACCAACGTCAGCTGCTGTCCATCCGGCTGGCCGAAGCCCGCGGCGCCGCGATCGACGAGGCCGATCTGTACACCGAGGCCTACCTGGTCGACCGGCCCATCCTGCGCTGCGTGCGGCATCGCGGCCCCACCCCACCGGTGCTGCTGATCGACGAGATCGATCGCGCCGACGACGAATTCGAGGCGCTGCTGCTGGAGTTCCTCGGCGAAGCGGCCGTCACCGTTCCCGAATTGGGCACCTTCGTCGCGCAGCGACCCCCCATCGCGGTGCTCACCTCCAACCGCAGCCGCGACCTGCACGACGCGCTGCGCCGCCGCTGCCTCTACCACTGGATCGACTACCCGGAAGCGTCCCGGGCGGCCGCGATCGTGCGCCGGACGGTGCCGGGCGCGTCCGCGCCGCTGATCGAGCACGCCACCCAATTCGTCGGCAGCGCACGCGATCTCGACCTGGACAAGCCGCCGGGTGTGGCCGAGACGATCGATTGGGTCGCCGCCCTGGTGTCGCTGCGCGTCGCCGATCTGGCCGACCCCGCTGCGCTGGTCACCCTGGGGGCGCTGGCCAAGACTCCCGACGACCGTACGCTGATTCGCGACGCGTACCACAGTTTCGCTGAACACAGCCTTACCTGAGAGGACCCCGGATGAAGATCGCCAACCAGTTCACCGTCGGCGCGCCGATCGAGCAGGCCTGGGACGTGCTGTGCGACCTGGAGCAGGTGATTCCGCTGATGCCGGGCGCGCAGCTCACCGGCCACGAGGGTGAGGACTATTCCGGCAAGGTCAAGGTCAAGGTGGGGCCGGTCACCAGCGAGTTCAGCGGCAAGGTGCGGTTCGTCGAGCAGGACCGCGGCCAGCACCGCGCGGTCATCGACGCCAAGGGGAAGGAGACGCGCGGCACCGGCAACGCGGCCGCGACGGTCACCGCCCAGCTGCAGGCCGACGGCGACCGGACCAGCGTCACGGTGGACACCGATCTGAAGATCGTCGGCAAGCTTGCCCAGTTCGGCAGCGGCATGCTGCAGCAGGTGTCGGAGAAGCTGCTGGGTCAGTTCGTGGAGTCGCTCGAAGCCAAGCTGGCCGCCGAACCGGTGGCGGCGCCGGCCACACCGGAGGGCCCCCCGCAGGTCGGGCTCCCCCCGGAGCCGCGCCACGCGGCCGAGCCGGAGCCCATCGACCTGCTCGCGCTCGCCGGCGGCGACCAGCTCAAGAAGTACGCCCCCGTGGTGCTGGCCGTGCTCGCCGCGCTGGTGCTGGGCTGGCTGCTCGGCCGGAGGCGCTAGCGCCCCGTGGCCACCCCAGCGTTGTTCCGGGGCGTCGATCGGGCGGCGTTCGCTGCAGCGCTGGTCGCGCGGCTGCGGGATGCGGGGGTGCTGGTGTCCGCCAGCGGCCCGGCGAGCTTCGTGCAGGCGCTGCGAAACCTGGTGCCGCACAACACAACAGCGCTGTATTGGGCTGCCAGGTTGACGTTGGTCAACCGGATGGAGGATCTCGCCGCCTTCGACGCCGTCTTCGCGGCGGTCTTCGGCGCGGCCGAACCCGGCGACGCCGGCCGCCCGGATACACCCCCGCCACTGCCGGGCCCCAAAACGCCCGCGGCCGGCGCGCTGCGTCCGGCCGGCAGCGGGTCTCCTTCCGCCCACAACGTGCCCTGGGTAACGCGAACCCTCAGCGCCACCGACGACACGGCGGCCTCCAGCCTGCTGCTGCCGGACGTGCTGCCCAGCCGGATCGCCGCGCTGGCCGACCAACCGTTCGACCGCTTCGAGCCGCAAGATCTTCGCCTGCTCGGCACCTGGCTGGAGGCGACCGTGGCGCGCTGGCCGCGGCGGCGCAGCCTGCGATTCGAGCCCAGCGCGGGCGGCAAGCGAATCGACCTGCGGGCCACCATGAAAGCGTCCCGGGCGACCGGCTGGGAATCGATGGTCCTGGCGCGAACCCGGCCGCGGCACCGGCCCCGGCGAATCGTCTTGGTCTGCGACGTGAGCCGCTCGATGCAGCCCTACGCGGCGGTGTATCTGCATCTGATGCGGGCGGTGTCGCGCCAAGCCGGAACGCGCCCCGAGGTCTTCGCGTTCTCGACGTCGCTGACCCGGCTCACCGCGGTGCTGTCGCACCGGTCGGCCGAGGTGGCGCTGCATCGGGCCAACGCCAAAGTCACCGACCGGTACGGCGGCACCTTCATCGGGCGCAGCGTGACCGCGCTGCTGTCCCCGCCCCATGGCAACGCGCTGCGCGGCGCCGTGGTGATCATCGCCTCGGACGGCTGGGACAGCGATCCCCCCGACGCGCTCGCGCACGCGATGGCCCGGCTGCGCCGCCGCGCCCAATTACTGGTCTGGCTCAATCCGCGTGCGGCACATGCTGAATTCCAGCCGCTGGCGGGGTCGATGGCGGCGGCCCTGCCGTACTGCGATCTGTTTCTGCCCGCGCATTCGCTGACCGGGCTGCGCCGATTGCTGCTCGAGTTGTGTCTTTGAGGGCGACGCCCGAGCGGCCGAGTTTGCGGGCCCCGGTCACCAGCGCGGCGGCCACCGAAGCCGCCGTCGCGTAGTCGAGGCCGTCGGGCGGGTGGATGTTGGAGATGCAGTTGCGGTCGGCGTCGGTGAGCCCCGGCGCCGGTCGATGCGTCAAGTAGATGCCCAGGCTGTCGGCGACCGACAAACCCGGGCGCTCACCGATGAGCACGAGAACCGTCGTGACGCCGAGGGCCTGACCGATGTGGTCGCCGAGCGCGACGCGCGCCTGGGTCGCGATGACCGGCGGCGCGATCCGGTAGCGGTCGTCGAATTCTCCGACCAGCGCGTCGACCATGCCCGCGGCGTGATCGGTCAGGGCCCGCGGTGAGAGCCCGTCGGCGAGGACAAAGCCGATGTCCGCCTTGGTGTTCGGCAGACCCGACAGGTCGGCCGGGCTGCGACCGAGGTCGGGCCGGCGCAGGTATTCGCTGCGCGAGGTCGCCCGGCTGCGCACCCGCAACGGCGCGTCGATGCCGATGTCGTGCAAGCGCCGGACGAGGCCGTCGACGTCGAGCGGGTCATGGACGGCGTCGCGGGCCGCGGCGTGTGCGGCCTGAAATTCCAGGACGCGCCGGGTCGGCAGTGAGTTTCCCGCCCGCCCGAGCCCGATGCGCGCCTGGGTCGTGGCGCGCAGCGGCGCCCAGATGTCGTTGTCCGACGGCAGATCCGGGACGCCCATCAGCCGGCTGCCAGCGCGCGCAGCGGGGACGTCGCGAGGTCGACGGGAAGGATCCGGCCGGCGGCGTCGACCATGCCCAGGCCGGCCAGCCAGGCTTCGAATTCGGGTGCCGGTCGCAGCCCCAACGCTTTCCGCACGTACAGCGCATCGTGAAACGACAGGCTTTGATAGCCGAGCATGATGTCGTCGGCGCCGGGAACGGTGATGACGAAGGCGGTGCCCGCCGCGCCCAGCAGGGTCAGCAGCGTGTCCATGTCGTCCTGGTCGGCTTCGGCGTGGTTGGTGTAGCAGACATCGACGCCCATCGGCAGGCCGAGCAGTTTCCCGCAGAAGTTGTCCTCGAGCCCGGCGCGGATGATCTGCTTGCCGTCGTAGAGGTATTCCGGTCCGATGAATCCGACCACGGTGTCGATCAGCAGCGGCTGCAGCGCCCGGGCCACGGCATAGGCGCGCGCCTCCAGCGTCTGCTGATCGACCGGCTTGTTTCCCACCCCCAGGTGGGCCCCGGCCGACAGGGCGGCGCCCTGCCCCGTCTCCAGGTACATGACGTTGTCGCCGACGGTGCCGCGGCGTAGCGACCGGGCGGCCTCGTTGGCTTCCATCAGCATCGCGATGGAGGTCCCGAACGAGGCGTTGGCGCCCTCGGTTCCCGCGATCGACTGGAAAACCAGGTCGACGGGGGCGCCGCGGTCGATCAGCTCCATGGTGGTCGTGACGTGGCACAGCACGCACGACTGGACGGGGATCGCGAACCGCTGCCGAATGTCGTCGAGCAGGTGCAGCAGGTCCGACGCCGCGTGCGGGGAGTCGGTCGCCGGGTTGATGCCGATCACGGCGTCACCGCAGCCCATCAGCAGGCCGTCGAGCAGTGCCGCGGCGATCCCGCGCGGGTCGTCGGTCGGGTGGTTGGGTTGCAGCCGGGTCGCGAGCGTGCCCGGCACTCCGATCGTGGTCCGGAAGGCCGCGGTGGCCGTCGCCGCGGCGCCCACCAGGATCAAGTCCTGGTTGCGCATGATCTTCGACACCGCCGCGACCATTTCCGGGATCAGCCCCGGGGAGATCGCGGTGATCCGCGCCGCGCCGTCGTCGCGGGACGCCGCGTCCAGCAGCCAGTCGCGGAACCCGCCCACGGTCAGGTGCGCGATCGGGCCGAACGCCTCGCGATCGTGGCCGTCGATGATGAGCCGGGTGACCTCGTCGGTCTCGTACGGCACGACCACATCGGTCAGGAACGTCGCCAGCGGGATATCGGCCAGCACCCACGCGGCCGCGGCCCGCTGCGCGTCGGAGTCGGCGGCGCAACCCGCGAGCTGGTCGCCGGAGCGCAACGGTGTCGCCTTCGCCATCACGTCGACCAGGCCGGAGAAGGTGTGCGTGGTCCCCGAAATGGTTTGCCGGTAGCGCATATTTCAGTATGAGGCAGGATCGGCGATATGGATCAGCTATGGACCAACCGGGCGGCCAGCTCCGAAGCCGCTGTCGCGCAACGACACCTGAAACGGCTGTGGGGGCTGCCCGGGACGCAGCTGGGCGTGGTGGCGTGGCCGCCGACGCGGCGGGACTCCTCGTTCGGCACCTGGCACTACTGGTGGCAGGCGCACCTGCTGGATTGCCTGGTCGACGCGCAGCTGCGCGACCCGCAACCGCAGCGGCACACCAGGATCAACCGACAGGTCCGCTCACACCGGCTGCGCAACAACTTTCGCTGGACCAACAGCTACTACGACGACATGGCCTGGCTGGCGCTGGCGCTGGAACGCGCCGCCCGGATAGCCGGCGTCGAGCGCCATCGCGCGCTGCCCAAGCTGGCCCACGAGTTCCTCGTGGCGTGGGTGCCCGAGGACGGCGGCGGCATCCCGTGGCGCAAGCAGGACCGGTTCTTCAACGCCCCGGCCAACGGCCCGGCGGGAATCTTCCTGGCCCGCTACTGCGACCGGATGCGGCGCGCCCAGCAGATGGCCGACTGGATCGACGAGACCCTGATCGACCCGGAGACGCACCTGGTGTTCGACGGCATCAAGGCGGGTTCCCTGGTCCGCGCCCAGTACACCTATTGCCAGGGCGTGGTGCTCGGCCTGGAGACGGAACTCGCGGTACGCACCCATGACGATCGGCACGCCGCGCGGGTGCACCGGCTGGTCGCGGCCGTCGC
Organism: uncultured Actinomycetota bacterium; assembly: GCA_963732835.1. Lineage (GTDB taxonomy): Bacteria > Actinomycetota > Actinomycetes > Mycobacteriales > Mycobacteriaceae > Mycobacterium. Next base: position 90,276 of record CAVTBA010000011.1, on the reverse strand, counting down.
CGAACACATGGCACCGACGGGCGTGCTCGCCGGCGCCGGTGGTGGGGACGGCGGCCTGTTCTCCGGCGTCACCGCGCGCTATCTCGCGCTGGTCGCCAGCAGCCTGCCGGGGGACTCCGCCGACGACGCCGTCGCCCGCGACACCGCCCGGCGGATCGTGCTGGCCAGCGCGAAGTCGGCGTGGGACAACCGGCAAACCGTGGACGGGCTGCCGCTGTTCGGCCCGTTCTGGGACCGCGACGCCCAGCTGCCGGGCCGGGCTGGCGCGGAGGCGCAGTCCGTCGACGGTGCGGTGAACAGTTCCGAGGTGGCCGAACGGGACCTGTCGGTCCAGCTGTCGGGGTGGATGCTGATGGAGGCCGCCTGTAACGTCACCGCCGTGACAGCGAACGGCAGCGGTACGACGCCGGCATGAACGGCGACTGGATTCCCGACGAGGCCACGCTGGCCCAGGCCAACCTCACCCACTTCATGGAGTGGCTCGCCGGGACGGGCCGCGGCACCTACGGCGATTACCACGCCCTGCAGCGCAAGTCGGTCCAGGACATCGAATGGTTCTGGGACGCCGTCTGGCATTACTTCGACGTCCAGGTGGGCAGCCCACCGCGCGCGGTGCTGGGCGACCGGTCCATGCCCGGCGCGGAGTGGTTCCCCGGCGCCACCCTCAACTACGCCACCGAGATCTTCCGGCACGCCACCGACGAGCGGCCCGCCATGATCGTCGTCGGCGAGGACGGCGCGTGCGAGTGGTCGTGGGCGCGGCTGCGGCGCGCGACCGGCGCCTTCGGGGCCTACCTGCGTGGCCTCGGGGTACGGCCCGGGGACGCCGTCGTCGGGTACCTGCCCAACGTCGCCGAGGCCGCCGTCGCCGCCCTGGCCGCCGCCAGCGTCGGCGCGATCTGGGCGGTGTGCAACCAGGACGTGTCCGTCGACGGCGTGATAGCGCGGCTGGGCCAGGTGGAGCCGGCCGTGCTGGTCGCCACCGACGGGTCCGTATATGACGGCAAGCGCATCGACCGGCGCGCGGAGCTGGACACGATCCGGCGAGCGATGCCCAGCCTGCGGGCCACCGTGGTGGTGCCGCGGCTCGGGCACCCGGCCGACGGTGACAACGTCCCGTGGGCGACGGCGGTGGAATCGGATGCCCCCCTGGACATCACCGCCGTGCCGTTCGCGCACCCGCTGTGGGTGATGTTCTCGTCCGGCACCACCGGCAAGCCGAAAGGCATCGTGCACGGTCACGGCGGGGTGGTGCTCGAGCACCTGAAGTACCTGAACCTGCAACTGGACCTGCACACCGGCGAGCGCTTCCTGTGGTACTCGTCGACCAGCTGGATGATGTGGAACCTGCAGCTGTCCGGGCTGCTGGCCGAGACCACGATCGTGCTCTATGACGGCAGCCCAACGCATCTGGGCACCGACGGCCTTTGGCGAGTCGCCGCCGAGGCCGGTGTCAATCTGCTCGGCGCCGGCGCGGGCTACCTGTTGGCCTGCGCCAAGAAGGAGCTCAGGCCAGGGGCGACGCATCCACTCGACGGGCTGCGCGCGGTGGGTTCCACCGGATCACCGTTGCCCGCGTCCGGATTCCGTTGGGTCCAAGAGGGACTCGGCCGGCCGGTGCCGGTGATCTCGATGAGCGGCGGCACCGACGTGTGCACCGCCTTCATCGGCGGCTGCGCGATCCTGCCGGTGGTGGCCGGCGAGCTGTCGTGCATCTGCCTGGGCGCGGCCATCGAATCCTGGACCGGCCCAAACCATCCCGTCATCGGGGAAGAGGGCGAACTGGTGATCACCGAGCCGATGCCCTCGATGCCGGTGTTCTTCTGGAACGACGACGACGGCAGTCGATACCGGGCCGCCTACTTCGAGAAGTATCCGGGGGTATGGTGTCACGGCGACTGGATCACCATCACCGACCGGGGATCCGTTGTGGTGCACGGCCGTTCGGATGCCACCCTGAACCGGCTGGGTGTGCGGATGGGCAGCGCGGAGATCTACACCGCGGTGGAGGGCATGCCCGAGGTGGGCGACTGCCTGGTGGTCGGGGTCGAGCAGGACGACGGCGGATACTGGATGCCGCTGTTCGTGACGCTGGCCGACGGCGCGGAACTCGACGACGGGCTGCGGTCGCGGATGGTGGCGGCCATCCGCCAGCACGCCTCCCCGCGCCACGTGCCCGACGACATCCTGGCGGTTCCGGGCATACCGCGCACGCTGACCGGCAAACGGCTGGAAATCCCGATCAAGCGGATCCTGCTCGGCGCGGCGCCGGGTGAGGCCGTGCAGCAGAGTTCGATCGACCGACCGGAACTGCTAGACGCTTTCGTTGCGTACCGCAGGAGTCGGGTGCCCTGAGTCGGGCTCGGTGTCCGACGGGGCCGCCGGCTGCCGCCGCCCCCGGTAGTTCCGCCAGACCGCGATGAACGCCGGCATCAGGGAGACGACCAGGATCGCCAGCAGGATTTTCTGCAGGTTGTGGTGCACGAACGGCACGCTGCCCAAAAAGTAGCCGGCCAGCGTCACACCGCCGCCCCAGAGGATGCCGCCGACGATGTCGAAGCCCAGGAACACCGGATAGCGCATGTAGGACACCCCGGCGACCGGCGGGACGAACGTCCGCACGAACGGCGCGAACCGGGCCAGGATGACCGCCCAGGGCCCGTATTTCTCGAAGAACGCGTGCGACTCGGTCACGTAGTGCTTCTTGAAGAACCGGGAGTCTTCCTTCTTGAACAGCGCCGGGCCGATCCGCCGGCCGATGAAATACCCGGTCTGATCGCCCAGTATCGCCACGGTGGCGACGGCGGGGGCAAGCACCCAGATGCTGGCCGGCGGGTTCGGGTGCGCGGCCAGCAGCCCGCCGGTGAACAACAGCGATTCGCCGGGCAGCAGCGGAAACAGCAGGCCGGTCTCGATGAAGACGATGATCAGGATGCCGGGCAGTACCGCGGATCCGAAAACTCCGTCGGCGCCCAACCAGTACATCGGGTCGAAGATGTGGGGCAGGGCCGTCACGGCGGTGCTCATGATGACTCAAGATACCGGCTTCGGGGTGAGCGCCTGACCATCCTGGACGATACTGGGTGCACCCGGCCCGCAGAGGAGTTCTCATGCCCATCGCCACGCCCGACGTGTACGCCGAGATGCTGGGCCGCGCCAAGGAGAACGCGTACGCCTTCCCGGCCATCAACTGCACCTCCTCGGAGACGGTCAACGCCGCGATCAAGGGCTTCGCCGACGCCGGCAGCGACGGCATCATCCAGTTCTCCACCGGTGGCGCGGAGTTCGCCTCCGGCCTCGGGGTGAAGGACATGGTGACCGGAGCGGTCGCGCTGGCCGAGTTCACCCGCGTCATCGCGGACAAATACCCGGTCAATGTCGCGCTGCACACCGATCACTGCCCCAAGGACAAGCTGGCGAGCTACGTGCGGCCGCTGCTGGCGATCTCCGGCCGGCGGGTGGCGGCGGGTGAGGACCCGTTGTTTCAGTCGCACATGTGGGACGGCTCCGCCGTGCCCATCGACGAGAACCTGGTCATCGCGCAGGAACTGCTCAAGGAGGCCGCGGCCGCCAAGATCGTCCTGGAGATCGAGATCGGCGTCGTGGGCGGCGAAGAGGACGGCGTCGCCCACGAGATCAACGACAAGCTGTACACGACGCCGGAGGACTTCGAGAAGACGATCGACGCGCTGGGCCACGGGGAGCACGGCAAGTACCTGCTGGCCGCGACGTTCGGTAACGTGCACGGCGTCTACAAACCCGGCAACGTCAAGCTGCGACCCGACATCCTGGCCCAGGGGCAGCAGGTCGCCGCGGCGAAGCTGGGGTTGCCCGAGGGCGCCAAGCCGCTCAACTTCGTCTTCCACGGCGGGTCGGGCTCGCTCAAGTCGGAGATCGAGGAGTCCCTGCGGTATGGCGTGGTGAAGATGAACGTCGACACCGATGCCCAGTACGCGTTCACCCGCCCGATCGCGGGCCACATGTTCACCAACTACGACGGCGTGCTGAAAGTCGACGGCGAGGTGGGCGCCAAGAAGGTCTACGACCCGCGCAGCTACCTCAAGAAGGGCGAGGCTTCGATGACCGAGCGGGTAGTGGAGGCCTGCGACGACCTGCACTGCGCCGGAAAGTCCCTCGGCTGACTTTGCCGAGCAGACGCAAAATCGCGTTATTCAGCTAGGAAATGTGCGATTTTGCGTCTGCTCGCCGGCAGGCTAGTTAGCCGCTGGGGGACTGGCAGATCTTCCACTGGTCGTCGCGGTACTGCAGGTCCAGGCTGCGGGTGGACCGCACCGACGGGTCGTAGGCCATGAAGCTCGTGACGTTGGCCTCGGCGTGCTGGCCGTTGACCACCACCTGGTCGATGCTGGCGATCACCGGATACTGCTTGGCGGCCGAAACCCGGCGGTAGGTCTCATCCCACGAATGCTCGTCGTAGTCCACGTACCCGTCGCGGGTGGTGCCGCAGGTGATGGTCCGCAGGGTGGCCAGGTCGCCCTTTTGGATCGCGGTGTCGAAGCTCTCGATGGTCGTGCGAACCTGGTCTTCCTGTGACACTTTCGTGTGTTTGCCGCGGGTGAGCAGCACCGTGCCCAGGATCGCGATCGCGGCCAACGCCAGCACGATCACCACCAGCGCCAGCACCCAGCCCCAGTTGAATTGCCGTGAGGTGCGCAGCTTTCCCCCGAGTCGCGGCGGGATCGATTGCGGCACAGCCGGTTTGCCCGGCGCGCCGAACTGAGCGGTGGGTCCCTCCGGTCCCGGCGGTGAGGCGAAGACCTCGGTGGCGGGTTCCGGGGTGGTGGCGATCACCGCGGTCTCTTTCGAGTCGAAACCGGGCGCGGTGAAGCGGCGTTCGCGCTGCGCGACGTCGGCGTCCTCCTCGGGACCCGCCGGATTGCCGCCGGAATCGGGTTTGATCACCACGGTCTCGGTCTCGGAGTCGCTCGGTACCAGCGGGACGCTCTCGGTCGCGTCCTCGCCTGACTGCGCGGCCCATTCGTGCCCGGGCGGATTCGGCGGGCCGCCGCGGTCGGGCTCGGGTGGCTGGGGCATGAGTACGGCTGTCCTCCGCTATCGGGTGGGGTAGTTGGAGAGCTTAGCGACCCGCCCCCCTCGATGGGGTGATGGTTGAGGTCCGGCACCGCGGCAAAACGGGGCAGCTGCAGAATAGGAGCCATGACGCCGATGGGAGACCTTCTCGGACCTGACCCGACCCGACTGCCCGGCGATCCCGACGCCGAGGCCGAACTGCTCGCCGGCGAGAAACCCGCGATCGTCGCCGCCGCGCACCCGTCGGCGTCGGTGGTGTGGGCGGCCCTGGCCGAGCAGGCGCTGGCCGACGACCAGGCCGTCGCGGCCTACGCGTATGCCCGCACCGGCTATCACCGCGGCCTGGACCAGCTGCGGCGAAATGGCTGGAAGGGCTTCGGCCCGGTGCCGTATTCGCACGAGCCCAACCGCGGATTCCTGCGGTGCGTGGCGGCGCTGGCACGGGCCGCCGACACGATCGGCGAGCCCGACGAGTACATGCGCTGCCTGGACCTGCTCGACGACTGCGACCCCGCCGCGCGCCCGGCGCTGGGGCTCTAGAAGCTTTCCGTACACCCCGCGTCGTCCGGGGAGTCGATCTGGACGGTGGCGTGCTCGAGCCCGCGGGCCGACAGCACCGCACGGGCCTCCTGCAGCACCCGGGCGGAGTCGCCGGTGCTCCGCAAGTGTGCGGTGCACATGTCCTTGCCGGGCGACAGCGTCCAGACATGCAGATCGTGCACCTCGGTCACGCCGTCGACGGAGCCCAGCGCCCCGCGCAGCTCGTCGACGTCGATATGGGTCGGTGACGATTCGGAAAGGATCCGCAACGCGTCGCGGGCGAGCGAGATCGCGCGCGGTAGCACCCACAGCGCGACCAGCACGGCGACCACCACGTCGGCGTACGGCCAGTGCGTCGTCACGGTCACCACACCGGCGATCAGCACGCCCAGGCTGCCGACGCTGTCGGCGACCACCTCCATGTAGGCGCCCTTGACCGCCAGGCTCTGCCCGGAGTGCGACCGCAGCAGCAACGCCACCACGAGATTGGCGAGCAGCCCGGCCAGCGCCACCACGATCATCGGCACGCCGGGGATCGACGGGGTTTCCCTGAGCCGCTGGACCGCTTCCCAGAGGATGAACAGCGCGACCCCCAGCAGCAGCCCCGCGTTGGCGACCGCGGTGAACACCTCGGCCCGGTGCCAGCCGTAGGTCCGCGATGGTGACGAGCTGCCCCGGCGGGCCAGCGTCACGGCGCCCAGGCCCATGAAGACGGCGACGACGTCGGTGAGCATGTGGCCCGCGTCGGCCAGCAGCGCGATCGAGTTGATCAGCAACGAGGTGGTCAACTCCACGACGAAAAACGCCGCCAGAATCGCGGCGGCGAGGATCATCCGGGGAATCAGCCGCGACCCGTCGGTCTCGGCAGGAGTGTGGTTGTGGCCGGCGCCCATGGCGTGCAATATATGCGGATCCGCGCATATATGGCAAGGGTCAGAACCAGCGGCTCCAAAAACGGGTCAGCAGGTTGCCCGCGGACACCAGCCAGGTCGGCACCCCGGAGAAATCGAACAGCCAGAGCACCATCTGAAAGAACCACTGGCTGGCCGGCAACAGCAGGAAGAGCAGGATGATGAAACCCCACTGCTTGGCCGGGGCCACCGCGCGCTGCGTCTCGGGGCTCAGGTGCGGTTCCAGGGCGTCGTACCCGTCCAGTCCCGGGATGGGCAGCAGGTTCAGTACCAGGGCCGTGAGTTGCAGGAACCCGAGGAACGCCACGCCCGCCCACAGCACCTGGTGGAAAGGGTCGTAGAACAGCCGCGTCAGCGCCAGCAGCAGCACCGCCAGCAGCAGGTTGGCCGCCGGGCCCGCCAGGCTGACCAGGGTGCGGCGGTTCGGCGTCATGAACCAGGTCCGCACGTACACCGCGGCGCCGGGCAGGCCGATCCCGCCCAGCGCGATGACCACCATCGGCAGCAGCAGCGACAGTGCGGGATGGCTGTAGCGCCGCGGATCCAGCGTCAGGTACCCGCGCACGGCGGCGTCGTGGTCGCCGAATCGCCAGGCGGTCACCGCGTGGCCGAATTCGTGCAGGCACAGCGAGACCAGCCAGCCGGCGATGACGAAGGTGAACACCCCGAAATACGCCAGTGGCCGCACGGTGCTGCCGGCAAGCCAGGCCAGCACACCGCCGGCCGCCGTCAGGCCCAGCAGGGCCAGGAAGAGGGGGCTGGGTCGCACCGATTGGCGCCGGGCGGGCAGGTTCACCGGTCGAAACTATCGGACCGCCAGCCACCCTTCATCAATGGGGTTGGACGGCCAACCGTGCGGCTACGGAACTCGCGCGGTGTGCGGCGAGCAGGGCGCAGTCGTGCAACCGGTCGACTCCAAGAGCCCAAACCGGTGCGGCACAAGGTGATGTTATCGGCATGAGACAGCAGCTAAAACTCGTTGTGGGACAATGGATACTGTAGATTACTGCCTGATAATATAAAAGGTTCGGCGAAAAGTATTGTGGCGCTTCGGTATTCACTTCAGTTGCGGATTGGCCTTGGCCCTGGCTGGCGAGTTTGGCGCGGCCGATGATATCGCCATAGCATGAGATTAAGTGGACTCGGTTGCGAGACAATACCTTTCGTGAGCAGTCTTCCGCAGCGACCAGCGGTATTCGCGAGTTCGGCTGCATCTGGAAACGCTCAGTGGTGCCGCCCAGGCTGAAATTCAGAACGCTTGATGCCCGCCGAATCTAATGGCCGGAAGCGGAAGCACAGGGAACAGTGTCTTAACTCGTAGTCAGTAAGTAACCGCATTGCCCGTTTTGGGGAAAGATGGCAAACACCGACGCACGTTCGCTTGGTCGGATCATGTATCTACGTGCGGCTGCCTTGGTAATTATGGACGCGATGTTTGCCCGGACGCGGCGATGCCATTGGTAAGGCTTTGCGACGCGTGCATTCACCCGGACGTCGACGCGCCGAGAGCCGCGGTGAGCAACTCAACCAGCGCTGCTGGGTCATCCTTCGGTGCCGAACAAATCAACCCGGAGTCGACCAGCGCCGCGGCGCGCCGGTCATCCGAAGCGCCGACCAGCGCGGCGACGAACACATCGGCGGCACCCCCCGAACCGGAGACGACTAAGACCGGACGGCCGGCTTCGACACTGTGCTCGACGTCGGAGTACGCGATCTGGCCGCCGTTCACGAGCACCGTGCTGGACCCTGTGGCGCCGGCAAGGACGGTCGCCGCCCGAGCCATCCACGGCGCCTCGGCGCCCCACTGATCCCCGGGCACGACGACGAACTCGGTGTGGTTGGGCTCCAGCGCCGTACCGACGCGCGCCAAGTCAGCTTCGCGATGCAGTTTCACCGCCCCGGCGGCCACCACGCCCACCAGCGGGAAGGTCGCTTGCCTGGCGGCGCGGGTTTCCCCGAACAGGCGCATGACGCCGAAACGGGTTCCGCCGTCGATACCGACTGCCCCATACTTTTGGACCACCGGTGCAATCGCGTCCGCGAACACCGGACGCAGGCCGTCCATGCCGGCCTCGTCCAGTCCGGCGGCTCCGCCGACCAGAACAAGTGTCGGTCGCGGTGGGTGTAGCGCGAGCGCCTCGAGCGCGGCCCCTAATTCGTTGTCTTCGGTGAGTTGGACTGCAGGCGCCGAACCTGCATCGGCCAATTCAATCCGGAACCGCGATATCAAGGGCTCGCCGTGAGGAAGCCGGCGAAATGCTCTATGGCCACATCGCGCGCAGCTGCCTGCCCCACCCTGCTGAGATCGCCGACGTGTTGCACCGAGTCCAGTCTTTGCACCTGTTCGGGAATCACGTCTTGAAGGCCTAGGTCATCGAGGCCGTGCCGCGACAGTTCGGCGTTATAGCGGACATAGCTGAAGAACCGCTTGCCCAGTAGCCCTTGGCCGTCGATAAGGTCGCCCACCTCCATATCGATGGGCGCACCGTGTCGACAACGGCCGAATACCCGACACAGCAAGTCTTGCTCGTTGAGCGCGGCATGCATCAGCGCCGCCGGCACTGAGTTCGCGTTGAACAGCAAATTCATGGCTCCCGGGCGCAAGTGGTCGTCAGCCTTCGGACACGTCCCTGTGCCGATCGACACGAGCAGCAGATCGGATTCCGTTGCCGGCCAACACAGCCGGTATGCATCCAGCGTCGCCATGAGAAACAGCTGGAAGGCGGGGTTGTTGTACGTTGTCATCGCCCCATCGACGAACACGAAGTCGCGGTCTCCTAAGGTGACGACCTCCGGAGGAAAATAGGTTGGCGCCGCAGTACTGGCCCGGACCAACTGCCAAAGCGGGATTGCCAGGTTGCTGTCGGGCCGGCTCGGGTCGTTGAACAGCGCATTGGGATTATTGGACAGCGGCCAGGGCGAATCCGTGGTCGCATTGCGCACCACGATCAGCAGCAGCGTCTTCAGCTCCTCACTGCCCAACGTCGTGTCGCTGCCGAGGATGCCCTGCAACAATTCCCGAAGCCGCAGGCTGTCATAGCGGTAGTGGTAGCGGCGCCGCAGCGAGGCGTGGTCGAACATGTCCCGGCACCTGCTCATATAAAGGTCGAGCAACTCCCCCACCCGCAACCCCTTGGCAAGTCCCGCGGCGATAACCGCCCCCGTGCTGGTGCCCCCGATGTAGTCGAAGTAGTCGCCCAGCACGAACTCGTCTCCCGCGCCGAGTTGCTGTGCCAGCATGGATTCCAGCCGGCTGAGCAACTCCAAGGTGATTACGCCCCGAATCCCTCCACCGTCCAACGCGAGCAACTTCTTCGGTCCAGGCGACCGGATGCGGTCCCGATAGGACATGTGACCTTCCGTCGTATTTGTGACCAACCCTGCCGAATGTATTGTGCGTGCGTTTCACCAGCGGTGGAAGCGTGTCCGGCCGAATATGGCGAACCGGGTGTCGCAAAGTGTCGTCGGCTGCCTAGCGCCGACGGCGTCGCCGCAGACGATCCCACCGTGACCTGACGGCCTGAGTCATCGGTGCTGCGCCCGAGCGATCGTAGACCGGCACGGGTCCGCGGTAGCCCCGGCGGAATTCGCCGTCGGGCACCGGCCTCTGTTCGCCCCTGTTGCCCTGGATCACCCACTGGCCGTCGTCTGCTGATACAGGACCCTCCAGGGTGTGGATGGTCTCTCCTTGGCGCGCTGGGCGGGCCAGGACTTTTCCCATACGTTCCCAATGGTTGCCATGCTGGTGCCGATATGACGCGCGGAAGACGTCGTTGTGCACCGGCCAGCTGCGGCCGTCGTCGCACACTTCCCAGTCGCCGGCACAAGCTCGTGCTGTTTTCCCCGCCGCGGTGGCCCACTTCCACCGCTTCCAACGACGTTTCGCGGTCACGGTGCCGACGCGCTCGTATGTCTCCCACATCGGCCGCGACCGGTATCCGAGCATCATCAGCTCGATCAGCGTGCCCGCTAAGCTCGTCAGTGCTGCGGCTCTCAACTCGGGATCGGCGACGGTCGTTTCCCAGTCGTCTACCAACTTTTCGTGCTTCTTGCGGGCTTCGCTGCGCTTGTCGCCCAGGGTCCATTTGTGCTCACGCAGGTAGCGGCTCCAGTCTTCCCATTCAGCTTGTGCCATCGCGTAGGCGGTGTCTTCGCTGAATCCCAGCCGCTCGAGTTTCGCCAGCGCGACCTGTGCCTCGGCCAAGCTCTCCAACGCCCTGCCTTTCAGCTCAGGATCAGCGAGCACGGCGTCCCAGCTGTCCACCAATCGTTCGTCCGTCTTGTTCTTCGTGCTCCGCTCTGAGCCCCAGACCCATCCGCGGTCGCGCACGTAGTGACTCCACCTCTCCCAATCCGCTTGTGCCATTGCGTAAACGGTGTCCTCGCTGAATCCCAGCCGTTGGAGTTTCTTGACTGCGACCTCGGCGGGACGGTCGGGCGAGGTGGTCTCGCCGTCGCCAACCGCGTCCAGTTCCCGCAGGTTGGGCGGCGACACACGATCTTGGGGCCGATCCGCGGTCCTCCAGGTATGCCCGCCGATCTTTTCCACCATCCAAAGCGCATTGACCAGCTGGCGACGATTGGAGCCCTTGTAGAAGTCGCTGAGCTTTTCCCATGGCAGCGATGCGGGCTTGGTTCGGTCGGCTTGCGATGACGCGTACCGCTCGTGGATCAATATGGCGGTGCGCTCAAAGTTGTCGTGGGCATGGCCGTCTGGCAGGTGCATTCCCAGTCGGTAGGTGCGCAGCTCGCCCGCGACCGGAATGCGTAAGCCACTCGGCCGGGCAGCCGGATCCCACATGTAAATCGGCATCGTTGGATAGCGTGCGGCCAGGCGCGTGCCCAGGACCGGGTCGGCGGCCGCCGCCGAGTCGACGATGATCACTGCCGCGGTGGCGCCCCCGCCCTCGACTTGTTCGACAAGCTCGCTGACCTCCGCGACGGAGGGAACGGCGGCGACCGCGTCGACGGGCGGCAGGTCGCTGCCCAATCCCTTCCGCTGGAGACGCGCCACGTGATCACGGAGATACTCATCGGCGTCGGGTGCGACCAGTGTCAGTTCGGGCAGTTCGGGTTGCCCCTCCGTCGCGTGGAAGCGACGTTCGATATGCCGAAGGGCCATCTCGGCGCATAGGGCAAGGGTCAATTGTGAGCTGCCGCAGATGATGAGCCGACGAACCTCTTTATCCAGCACGTCGTCGATCAACCGACGCGCGGTCACCTCGTACCTGGAAGCCGTATCCGCGGCCCAGAGGTGCTCGGAGCCGCTGGCGTGGTGCCCGAACTGTTGGGCCCGCCATGTCTCTGCCAGCCATGGGTCATCGATCCGCACGATAAGGGGGATGCGCCGCATCTTGGCGATGGGCGCTAATCGCTGGCTGATCACCGACAGCCGAAGCAGATTTGTCGAAGGATCAGCTGAAAGGAGGTACAGACGGTTCATCCGGCGCCAAACCCTCCGCGCAACAATCGTTTCCGATTTATCGAAGTCTGTTTGCACGATGCGCGCACCCTGTCTGCGGGCCTCGGTTACCCATCCCTGGTCAGGGTTGTCGGTCATGACCACCAGGGTGCTGTTGGGCCGCAGCGTGCGTGCGATAGGGCCGATCATCGACGCCGAGTCGTCGTCGAGATCGACCACGACCGTTACCGATCTCGCCCAAGCTGCTCGCAGCCGGTCAAAGTGCGCGCGGAATGCCGCCGCGACGACTCCCACCAGGCTGATCAGGATGGCGCCGACAATCGTCAGCCGCGCGACCTCGAGCGCGGTCGGCATCGGCGCCGGACACGGTCCCCCTTTGTCCAAACTCTGATCGCCGATGCCTCCTTTCACCAGGGACATGGTCCACAGCAGTGGGGTGATGAAGGCCGGATTGCGCTCGTCGGTGCACCTCCAGTACGAGCTGACGCCCAGGACGACGCTGATCGCGGTGAGGCCGCCAACGATCATGACCGGCACCGCCACCGACGAACGATCGCGCCGCAGTCGGTAGGTGCTGATGCACAGCAGCAATATGACCGCGATAACGAGCGCGACGGGCACCCAGTCGCGGCCCTGGCCCAACCACTGCAACCATCGCGGCCACTTGTGCTGCCATTGCGACGCCAGCAGCGCCAGACAGGCGGTAACGCCGACCGTCCCCACCAACAGCAGTATCTGGGCGACTCGCAACACCGGGCGCTTTAGCGCAGCAAGGGACCTGCCCACGCGACCGACCGAAACGCCGACGCCCCGGAGGCGTTCGGCCAGTAGGTTCTTGCCGGATAGATCCGAATGCGGTGTCATTCCAGCAGATTCGATCGGAAACGAACAGGTGGCGATGAGATCGGCTGAACGGACTCGATAACCCGGCCGTGGCTGCGCTTACGCTTTCCGATGCATCGGCCCCACGCGGCGTGCATCGACCGTCGGCTCATCGGCACAGGATATCGGCGACAGTTGGCCCACGGGGGACGTTTTGCCGTGTTGTTGACGACGGCGCCAGGGTCATATGCGCGCCTAAACTCTCGTCGGGCCCGAAACGCCAGGGCCCTTGGCGTGCACGTCTGCACGCCAACTCTGAAGGGCTGTGTCAGACACATCGGCCAAAACCCGTAGAGTCCTTCCACTTTATACCGGGGTTGCAGCGCAGCATGTTTCGGCCAGCGGCGATCGATGCTCACCACACAATCAACTAGGTGCGACTAGCCGGCGATAGCGTGACTGCCTTAGTTGCACGATTGCCTGCGCGCTACTTCAGTGAATCGATTGGAGTACCAGAACGCAGGCCATGGGTGGATTACCGGCGGAAATATCGTGAAAATTTCGGATTCGGTGTCTTTTCCTCGCTCTGGGCGCCTATGCTCTCGGGCACATTGTCGATGAGTCGGGCAGCTGAGGTGAGCTGTTGATCATTTTGCGAATGCAACCCAATCGGGGACAAGAGTTGCCGACGGCAGGCCCGGATGATGGTTGGTCAGCGATTTAGTTCGCCTGGTGCTGCCAAATGCCTCGCCGCGTCCTGCGGCACCATCAAGGCGGGCCGGTGAGGCGTGGCGCGCATCTTTTTGAGCCATTCCAGCGCCGACAACGCTCACGCGGTCGGACTGCGTGACTGGCTGGAGTCCGAAGGTTGGGAGGACATATTCCTCGACCTCGATCCCGACCGTGGCATAGCAGCCGGCGAACGGTGGGAGCGTGCGCTCAATGAGGCGGCGGCACGCTGCGAGGGCGTGCTGTTCATGGTTTCCCGCGCATGGCTGCAGTCGGAGTGGTGTCGCAAAGAACTCTCACTTGCCCGCAAGCTCGACAAGCGCGTGTTCGGCGTATTGATCGAGCCCGCTGACCTCACTGAGTTACCCGCGGAGCTCACCGATGCGTACCAGGTAGTCGACCTGGCGTCCGGACGTGATCACCGACAATTCCGGGTCACGCTGCCACGCACCCACGAGGAATGCCATGTCACTTTCTCCCAAGAAGGCCTCAAGCGGCTGCGTGCAGGGCTGGTCAAGGCGGGTTTGGACCCCCGGTTCTTTGAATGGCCGCCAGAGACCGATCCCGATCGACCGCCCTATCGGGGCCTGAAGCCGCTGGAGGCCGACGACGCCGGAATCTTTTTCGGCCGCGACGCGCCGATCTTCGAGGCGCTCGACCAGCTGCGGGGCTTGCGAGCGGACGAACCGCCACGTCTGCTCGTGATCCTGGGGGCATCCGGTGCCGGCAAATCGTCGTTTCTGCGCGCCGGCCTGTTCGCTCGGATGACGCGCTACGACCGCGACTTTCTGCCGCTGAAGATCGTCAGGCCCGAACGTGCGGCGATCTCCGGCGACAACGGCTTGCTGCGCGCCCTCGAAGACGCCAGGAATACCGCGGGAATAAGCCTGCCTCGCAGCAAGATTCGAGCAGCCATCGATGGCGGTGCGGAGACGCTGCGTCCCGTCCTGCAAGCTCTGGTGGACGCGGCGACACCAGAAGCGAGTGACGCCGACGGTCCGACAAAGCCACCGACAGTGGTCATCTCGATCGACCAGGGCGAAGAACTGTTCCGCGCCGAAGGCCACGACCAAGCCCAACGGCTGCTGAAACTCCTGCGCGGACTCCTCGATGAAGATCCACCCGCGCTGATGGTGGTGATCGCGATCCGGTCTGATTCCTATGCCCAGCTGCAGGAAGCCAAAGCCCTGGAGGGAGTACGGAAAGTCCCGTTCGACCTAGGACCCATGCCCCATGGGTCGTATGCCGAGGTGATCAAGGGGCCGGCGACCAGGTTGGAAGAAACCACGCGCCGACTGAAGATCGACGACGGGTTGGTCGGTGTACTGCTGCGAGACATCGAGGTTGGCGGGGCCAAGGACGCGCTTCCGTTGCTCAGCTTCACCATGGAACGTCTCTATCTGGAGAACAGGGGAACGGGTCGCCTCACCGTCACCGACTATCGCAACCTCGGAGGTATCAAAGGCTCGATCGAAGAAGCCGTCGAGCAGGCACTCGCCGCAGACACCGACCCCCCGGTCCCCAACGATCGTGTCGCTCGGCTGGCGCTGCTGCGGCACGGGATGATCCCGTGGCTGGCCGACATCGACCCAGATACCGGTATACCCAGGCGGCGTGTCGCACGTGTTTCGGAGATTCCCGCCGACAGCTGGCCGCTTCTGCAGAACCTGGTGCAGCAGCGCCTGCTGACCACCGATGTGTTGGCCCGCACCGGCGAGACAACCGTCGAGCCGGCCCATGAGGCCCTACTGCGGCGGTGGAGTCTCCTTGAAGGATGGCTAACGGAAGATGCCGAACAGCTGGCGGTGCTGGAGGGCGTAAAGCGCGCCTCGCGTGAATGGACGAAGTCGAATAAAGGCGCCGCCTGGCTCATTCACGCGGCGGATCGACTCGTTGCTGCGGAGCGACTCAACCAGCGGCCTGACCTGGCAGCTAATTTGGACGCGACCGACCGCGAATACCTGGCAGCATGCCGCACGACGGAAAATGAACAGCTGGAGGCCGAGAAGCGCCAGCGGGAAGCCGAGCTTGAAGCGGCCAAGCAGATCGCGGCCGCAGAGCAGGACCGTGCCGCCCAAGCGCAGGCTCACGCAGCGATCCTGCGCAAACGCTCTCGGGTGCTGCGTGGCCTGCTGGCAGTTACGGTTGTCGTCGCTGTGGTGGCGCTAGGCCTGATGATCTCAGCGCACCGGGAAAAGCAGCTCGCCCAGCGCAACGCCCAGGACGCGGTCGCCGAAAAGCTGTTCTCCGACGCGCGGGCCATCCTGGACCGGGCGGGCAATACCACCACAACAACCGCCGCCGACAACGGTGATGATGTGCGAGCGTTTCAGGAATTGTTGGTGGCCAACAAATTGGCGACCAAGCCCAAGAATGAGGCTCTGCTCGACGCGCTCGTCAAGAGATTCAGCACCGACCTCATTTCGCTTGGCAACGCTCCCGTGGTCGGCGTTGCGTTCGCCGAAGTGGGTCACCGCTTAGCCGTAGCCGACAGCGACGGTCTGCGCATGTGGGACATCGACACCAGCTCCCGGGATTGGCTGAAGAACCTCCGCAACAGCGGATGTGCGGCCCCCCGAGCGCACGTCGCACCGGATCACTTGGGTTGCCGGCTGTGGCCCGTAACCAACAGCCATTTCACCAAGGTTGCGATCAGTGCCGACGGCCAAGTGGTCGCTGCGGGCCGCGAAGACGGGACCGTGCAGGTCTGGAACCTCAACGATCAACAGCCCGCTCCCAAGTCACTCCCACTGCCTCACCAAGGACGCGTAACCGCCGTCGCATTGAGTCGCGATGGCCATCGGCTCGCCTCAGCCGGTGTCGACGGATTCATCGACATCTCGCGGCCGGACGGAACCGATATGCGCCCGATAGGCAATTCCGCGGGACCGATCTTCACCGTGGCGTTCGATCGCGCGTCGCAAAGGCTTGCCGCAGGCGGAGCGGATGGCGCCATCCGCGTCTGGAACCTCAGAAACGTGCCGCCCACGGGCGGCGACGTGCCGCCGGACACCGTACGAAAGGATGCCCACGAGGATGGCGTCAAGAGCGTCGTCTTCAGCCCGACGGGCGATCTCGTCGCATCCGGCGGCGCGGACAAGACGGTGCGGTTGTGGAATAGCGACACGCTTAGCCCGGTAGAGCAGTGGCCAACGGCCACAGCTGAGGGTCATACGGCAACGGTCACCACCGTCGCCTTCAGCGCAGACGGCACCCGCCTCGTGTCGGGCAGCGATGACATGAGCGTCCGGCTGTGGGATGTCGAGGGAAAGCAGCGCATCGGCGACCCCTTGATCGGACACCAGGGTCAGGTGCTGAGCGTCGCCGTTGTCGGCAACGAAATCGTCAGCGGCGGAAACGAAAGCGAGCTACGGTTCTGGAACGCCGTTGTGGGCCAACCTCATACGGCAGCAATCGCTGTTGGCCACAAAGGCCCGGTGACGAGTGTGGCGATGAGCTTGGACGGCCACCAAATCGCGTCGGGAGACGTCAACGGAACAGTACGACTGTGGCGCTCTTACACCGGTGCCCCGATCAGCACGATGCCCGGGCAGGCTGCAGGTGCGATCAGTCACGTCGCGTTCAACCAGCGCACAGGCGAGGTCTTTTCCGGGAGCGCAGACGGAATCATCCGGATGTGGGATCCCACTGCCAATACCGTCACGACGATCGACACCCACCAACCGGTCACCGCGCTGGCGGTCAGTCCCGACGGTAACCTCCTCGCCTTCGGAGGCATCGACGGACAGATCACCGTCCGAGAGCTGTCTACCGGACGGCTTACCTCGCTCGAGAATAGGGACAAAGCGATGGTTTTCGACCTTGCGTTTAGTCCGCGTGGTGATCGATTGGCATCGGGTGGTGTCGCCGGGATCGTCCGGTTATGGGACCTCAACGGCCGAGAAGTGTGGCACGCCAACGCCGTCGAGGCCCTGCCGCCCTGGTTCACCGACGGATGGTCACCGAAGGTGGGAAAGCTTGGCGAGGTTCTCGGTCTCGCATTCAGTTCGAACGGTCAGCGGCTGGCGTCCGGAAGCGTCGACTGGGGCGCGGCGCAGCGTGGGTCGGCCGTCGGAGTGATCCAGCGTTGGGATGTCATTGCGGGAACCCCCATCGGTGCGCCTGCGCAAATCGGGACGAGCGCAGTCATGGGCTTGGCTTTCAGCTCCCAAACTGACGACCCCGCACAGGATCGTGTCGCGGCGGGAAGCTTCGATCCCCCCACCATTCAGCTGTGGAGCGCCTCGGACGGAAAGCAATACGCGTTCACCGGTCACCAGGATAAGGTCGTCAGCGTTGTCGTTAACTACCAAAGCTCGCTGATCGTCTCCGGTAGCGTCGACGGAACGATTCGGATTTGGCCCAATCCGCCCACAACGGCCCCGGCGGATGCGTTGTGCGCCAAGCTGACTACGACAATGAGCCAGGACAACTGGAACAAATGGGTGTCGCCGCAGATTTCGTATCGACAAACGTGTCCAGGACTACCCCGAACTGCTGACGGGATGAAGAGTTAGCACCACCTATTTGTTGTACAGATAGATGACGGCCGCAGCGCCGCCCGTGCAGGTGGCATAGCCGTCGATCCTGAGACAAACGAGGTGGTACGACTTTGAGGTCGCGGGACTCAGAACCGTCAACAGATCCGGGCCGGGCGTGGGCGTGTGCTTGGAATACGCCATGCTCACTTGCTGAACGAATTCACACGAGGTCGCCGGGGTTCCACGCGCACCGGAATGGAACGGACCGGTGTCCGTGTGAACCGACGTACACTTCAACGCGCCTGGCGGCAGGCCCGAGACCGGGTCGTCGATGCCCGACGCCGGCGGCGGGGGAGCCGATGACGACGGGTGCGCCAGTACGGCACTGATACCGAAGTAGCCGCCCACGCCCATCCCAAGAACAGCGCCCGCACCAACCACACCTATCGGACCCTTCCACCAGGGCCGCTTCGCTGGTAGCTCATCGTTCAGCGGCGGTTCTTGTGGCGAGTGGTCGGCCGTGTCCGGCGCCATACCTTCGTGGTCCGTCACCGTGACTCCCGGTGCATCGAACCAGTATCACCGCGATCGCGGCTTAATGTGTTCGTTTCACCGCAACGCCGTCAGTGCGGACACCGAGCGCTCGGCAGCATGATGATGTGAGCGGATAGCCACCGTGCGATCTGGTTAAGCACCCGGATGCCGTCGGCGAACTTGCCCGAGTACGGCTCCGCGGCCACGGCCACCGCGGTGGCGCCCGCTGGGGTGACAATAACCCCCATCTGCCGCACCAGATACCTGTTGGCCCGCGACGGCCCCCAGCCGCCCTTGAACCTCGCCCCGAGGATGGCGCCCAGGCCCCATCGTTGGTCTTTTTCGATCTGGCCCATCAGGGAAAAGACCGGGGTGTTCCGGGGATCGCATGCCGCGGCCGATAAGAACCGCACTTGCCGGGTCAAAGGCCAATCCGTCTGTCCATAAACGCTGAACTCCGGGCGCACCTTGTGGAACTCCACCCGAGTGGAATCGCCTGTCTCCGCCAATACGGCTTCGACCTTGCCGGCGGCCGTCTCGGGATCCCCCAAACCGGCCCAAATCGCGTCGGCCGCAGCGTTATCCGAGCGGGTGATCGAGGCCGTCATTTGGTCGGTGATGTGAGGGAAAGACTGTTCGCGCAGCGCGGCGATGACGAGCGGCACCTTGATCGTCGACCAAGCCGGGCCAGTAGGCCAGTCACCCAAACTCAGCGGCGTTTCCGACCCGCCGACCGGCTCCAGGGCGATGCCTATCGCGGCTTGCGCGCTCCTCTGCAGGTATTGGAAGTCGCTGATGAGTGCGGCGGTGCCGCCGGGCCGAACCTCGCCGTCGGCGACCATCACCACGCCGACAACGCAGATGCCGAACACCGCCGCCGTGACCCGAAAACCGGTACGTCGGTTGGCAAGTCGATGGAGGTGTGTCGAGGATCGACGCTCCGCAGCGCTCCGTCGGCCAGACGCGCGGATTCGCGTCATGAGCTGCTCGCAGCAGTCACAACCGGATGGGCCTCGACCTGGCTATATGGGTGCGCACCGATACGCTACCGTTTTGACCTAACAAGCGCTGCGGTCCGAATTGCAAACGAAGTGCGGCCTCGTCTGATGGCCGGTGCCAAGCCGCCTGGGAAATTACGCACTGTTGTCGTTGTTCCTGTTTGGGGCCGCCGAATTCTCCGGAGAATCCTGTGTGGCGGCCCTTCGCTGCCCTCGTGCGATGGACTTCAGGAGATTGTCGATATCGGTGGCAAGGTCTTCACCGACGATCGCGACCGCGTGCAGGGTGGCCAAGGGTTTGATCGGTTCGGGCAGATCCTCAGCGGACGGAGCAGGCGCACCGTCGAGGAGTACCGGTATGACGAGGGCTTCGCGGCGTTGCAATGCAGCTTCGATCTCGCGCCGGACCCAGTCGTTCGGATCGTCGATGCGCCGACTCCCGCCGGTGGGTTCCAGCCAATGTGGCCCGATCAACCCAAGGATTACGCTGCTGCCCCTGATGGCGCTGGCAATGCGGTCAGGGAACGATTCGCCATAGTCGATAGAAGACGCGTCCATGAACACGCTCGATTCTCCATAGCGCCGCACCAGCTCTTTGCGGATATCGCGCGCCTGCCAGGTGTTTTGACTGCGGCGGTAGCTGATGAAGAAGGCCGGAGGTTTCTGCGGCGGAAGCAGATCGCCCAGCAGCCGTTCCAGGTCTGTGCGCTGCCGCCGCTCCATATGCGCATCCACTCCGACCATGGCCATGGTGGCCACGACCAACGCGACGACGGGGTACACGACGCTCACAATCCAGCCCGCGTTGAAGGCCAGTTGCGCAACGGCGATGAACACCACTAGCAGGGCGGCCGAACTGGCCAGTATGAACAGGCCCGATTTGCGAGCGCCGATGGCTGTGGGGACCCCGACGAGCGCGAGGATGAGCACGACATCCACCGGTGCATCCACCGGCTTAAGCGGCAGACCGGCCAGCGCAGTCCACAACGCGTTGGCGTTGATCTCGACCGCAGGCATCGGGACGGACGAAATCGAGGTCACGAAAACGTCATTGACGGGATCAGTGAAACCGATCAGCACCGCCCTACCGGTAAACGCGCTCGGCGGCACCCTGCCCGCCAGCACATCGGCGAACGAGTAGCGCGCGAACGTGCCTGGGGGGCCACGGAAATCGATCCACGCGTGATTGTCGGGAAAGCCGGCCTCGTTCACCGGCTGACTGCGAACCATCTCGGCGGCGCGCACGGCGAGTGTTTTCAGGCCCACGGGCGCGTAGAGCATTTGGCGCAGTACACCGTCGGGGTCCTTATCGATCGCCGCGCTGCCGAGCACCACGCCAGGTGCATCGACGACACCAGCAGGCACCGGGATCGGTCCCTGAGGCCCGTCGTGCGTGGCCAGCAGTACGGGCCCATCCCGGGCGATGGCAGCTAGCAGGGCGTCGTCTTCGGCGGCATCCGATCGTCCGATGAACTGTGTGTCGATCCCAATCACGCGCGGTGAAGCGGCGTGCAGGCGGTCGAGAACTTTCGCGTAGTCAGATCGCGGCAGCGGTGGCCTGACTCCCAGCGTCTGCAGTGTCGCCTGATCGACAGCAACGATCACGATCTGATCGCCGGGCGCCTGCGAACCGCGCCACGAGAACCGCACATCCACGCTCTGGCGCTCGAGGCCATCCAAAATGCTTGACGCATAGAGGATCAGCACGAATGCCAAGACGAGGCCACCGACTACGCCGGCGAGCGCTTCTCGGCGGCCAACCCCGGGCCTCCGGAGCTTCACGTTATCGCGGAGCTGCCACCGTTATCTGGGTCAGATTGATTTCAGCCCACCCGCCGGGACTCCATTGGTAACCGGAATTTCTGGCGTCAGCGGTTACGTGAACCGTGCTCGGGCCGTGTGCTCGAAGGTAGTCGATCGCCCCAGGCCCCAATGAGACACCCAATGTGCGGGTCGCGCCGGAGCCCACCACCAAGTCTGATTTGCCACCATAATCCATCAAGTACAGCGCCAGAACGCCGTTGCATTGCATGGGCAGATTGCATGTCAGGGCCACGGGTATGTAGCCGTCTGAATCGGCTGTGACGGTTGTGCTGGAAACCGTGACCGCTACACGATCGGGTTTCCCGGAGCCGCCGTAGCCGCCCGCGGTCTGGCAGAAGGTTCCGCAGCCGAGCCGGTCCTCACCCGGGTCGGCGGCAGATTGAGTGGCGCCCCATGGCTCCAAGGGCACCAGGGTGATCAGTCCGACCGCCGACATCAACATCACCGGCAAAAAAATGCGCGAGACCATCGGACGCTCCCTTCATGGGCTAGTTCGGGTAAATGGTAGCAATTTGAGGGCTATCGCGATGCTCGAATATCGGGGCGGCGCAATCCTTGGCCTAGGTGAATCGTTCGCGATGCATTTTTTTGCCACATATCGGCGAGGAACCGGTTCACGGGCGGCCGCTTGACCGCACACCGCGTATAAATCGTTTACTCCACGAGACTTTCAGGTAAGTCCGCCGAGCCGGCCGCGGCCGCCGTTCCCGAAGGTATGCGACAAGTTCGACGCCAGTATCGGTGAGGCGGTCGCGAATATATCGTCGACAGCCGCAATTATTCGACCACGAGCACCGGCAATTGTCACAAAACTTCTGTAAGTCCAAGGGCTGCGCCGACGTTTGCCCCAGTACCCAGCGCAGGCTTGACTCGCCCGGCTATGCTGCCTTCGGGTGTTCGGGGCCAACTTCCAGACGTACCCGGTTGCACCCGGTGCGACGAACTAGCGAGGCGGCGCCGATGAGCGACAGCGGTTCTCTACCCGCGAGTCACTGTGCCGGTGCACCGCCCTACAGTGGGCGGCCTCCAACTGAGCGACTCGTGACGGGACCATCCTCTCGCAATTTTGCTCAGACCTTCGCGGCAACCGTGCAATCTTTATGGCGGGCCTACCAATGGTGGGTGGTGGGCCTGGCCGCGCTCGCGGCGTTTGTTCTCGGCTTCGTTGGCTTCTTCGAGCACGATCATTCTCCGACCGACGCCGTCTACAACAGCCTCAAGCTCTTCATCTTTCACGAGTCCGAGGCCAACAGCGGTGTAGGGGTCTGCGTGAATATCGCCAGGTTCCTGGCACCCGCGGTGGCCGGGTATGCCGCACTCATCACGCTCGGATCGCTGTTTTATGAGCGCTGGCTGCAGATGAAGGGCGCGCGCCGGCACGGCCACATTGTGCTGTGTGGGCTGGGCTACGCCGGCCAGGCATTCCTGGAATCCCTGCTCAAGGAGCATAAGCGGGTGGTCGTCATCGAGACGGACGGCGAAAGCCCGAACAGGAACCTGTGTCGGCGGTGGGGTGTGCCGGTCATCATCGGCGATGCGCAGCGAAAAGAAATGTTGCAAGCCGCCGGAATCGAGCGCGCGAGCCGACTCCTCGCTGTGACCCCTGACGACGCGGTCAACGCCGAGATCGTCGCGTGTGCACAGGAATTGACCCGACCGCTGCAGGGCGGACATCAACAACGAAGAGTCATGCACCGTCGTCGCGGCGGTGATTTGCGGTGTCTGGCTCAAATCGGCGATCCGGACTTGTGCATGTGGCTGCGGATTGAGGAGTCCAAGCGCCATGATGCCGAGTCGGCACTGGACTTCTTCAACCTCTACGACATCTGCGCGCCTCTGCTGCTCGACAAATTCCCGTTCGACACCGCATGCGAGCGACCCCACGTGCTCGTCGCGCACCCCGATGCCGTGGGAGCGAGGCTGATCTTCCACGCGGCTCGCCAATGGTATGACCTACGCCCTGACAGCACCGTACCCCTGCGAGTCACCGTCGTCGACGACCACGCCAAGGAGCAGGTCGATGCGCTCACCGGTGAATATCCTGTTCTCGAGCAGGAAAACGTCTGCCAATTCATCACCTGTTCGGCCTCGCTGCGAAGCGTCCAGCATCAGCTGGGAAACCAGGGGCCCAGCATCTCTCGTGCCTACGTGACCGCATACGACGACGCACAGGGACTGGAAACCGCCCTGAAGTTGCGACGCGAATTCGACGCATTGAACGCCAAAGCGCCTCTGGTTCTGGCCTTATCGAGCACCGACGGGATTGCCTCGCTCGTGACGCGCTCCAGCGCCGCGAACATGGACGTCTTCTTCACGCTGGAGCAGACCTGCAACGCCGATTTCGCCGTCGGCGGATCATTCGAAGCGGTGGCGCGGGCGATCCACGCTCGCTACGGCGATATCCAAGCCGGAAAGACAACACCGCCGCCGTGGCCGCTGCTGAGCGAATCGTACAAAGAATCCAGTCGTAGCCAGGCACGCCATATCGCGGTCAAGTTGGCGGAGATCGGGTGTCAGATGGTGCCGCTACGCGACTGGGCGGCAATGGATTTCACTTTTGACTACAATGAGGTCGAGATGCTCGCCGAAATGGAACACGATCGGTGGTGGAACGAAAGGCGCGCGGATGATTGGACCTTGGGTGAAAAGAAGGACGAAAAGCTGAAGACGAACCCGTACATGGTCGAGTGGGAGGCGTTGCCCCCCGATGTTGCCGAATGGGATCGCGTGTTCGTCAGGGCAATTCCCGCCTTGCTCGCATCGGTCGGTCTGCAGGTCTCGCGAGTGCCCATCGCCTGAACGGAGGGCGCATGCAACCGGTTACGCGCGGGCTGGTAGGCGACCGCGTCGTCACTTGGCTCCGGAAGGAATGAGATGAGGAAGAGCACACTGGCGGCGCCGGGGATTGTCGTCGCGTTGACTTGCGCGGTGCCCGCAAACGCCGACCCCAGTCCGGGGCACGACACGAAGGTGACCACCCGCACGCCGCCGATGCTCTGCGAGATCGGCTCGGACGACGAGACACCGGGAATCGGCCCGAATGTCGTCTGTCAGGGAAGTTTTGCGCAGGCTCCCCCCGACGACGATCAGGCCGTCGTCACCGCGTCGGGCCAGTTCCACTACCGCACCGCCAACATCGGCGTCGGCTACGAGCATCCACCGTTTGACACCCTCATTGCGGGCCAGACCTACCATGTCCAAGGGTGGACGATCGTGGCCGGCGCTGACGGCGTCCGCTTTATCCACGACGACACCGGCCACGGCATGTTCATCGGCAGCGATACCAATGTCGAATCCTTCTGACCCGCGGCAATGATGAAAAAGGCTGCAGTGGCGGCATTTGCGATCGCTGCGCTGGCGTTCGCGCCGCCAGCCGCGGCCGACGTAGCCGGGATAGCGCCGTTCACCGGTTCTTGGCACGCCCACGGCTCGGGGCTGACCATCACTAGCGAGGGGTCGGGTCGGTTGACGTATGCCGACATCTCCGCCTGCCCAGCCGCATGCTCGGGGCATGACGACTACGCCGACGCGCCGACGACCACTGTGGACTTCACGCTGACATCGGTCTCGGGATACACCGCCACCGGAAGTGTCGACGCTGTCTCAAATCCGAGCAACGACACCGTCGGCGAGCCGGTGACCATCAAACTCGTTACCGGAATCGGATATCCGTTCACCGGTCCGCCGGCCTCCGTTTCAGGCAACGATGGTGTGGCCCTCCAGGTGAGCATGGGCAGGATGCGGGACTGGGATTTCTGTAACGACACCACCCACAACTACTGCGGCGGCTGAGGATTCCTGGAGGTCTGCCGGGTCCGCGGCCGCCGTTGACAGCTACTAGGTAAAACGCCCCCGGAGACTTCTCCGGGGGCCGTTTTCATGCGGGTTGTGGACGGATTTGTGTTAGACAGTCTCATCGTGCTCGGCGGCGCTTTGTTCGGCTGGGTCCCAACCCGTCGCCGACGAGGAACGAGGCGGCCGCGGGCAGGCGATCGAGTCCGCTTGGCTACGCTGAACCTGCGAAAAGGTGCAGCTGTCGACGGGGATCCGAATTGACGCCATGGCTATTCCGGAGTGCCTGCAGCGACGATGCTCACGCCGTGAGCCAGATCTACCGGGCGTCGTGGCCGACGTCAGTGCGCCATGTCGCTTCTGCGCCCGTGATCGATGCTCTTCTTCACCAGCGATCAACGCAGTTCTGGTTGGAATCCATCGAGGAACTCGGTGCCGGCTTTGAGCTGGCGATAGATGGATCGCGACCGGCGGGTTTTTGCGGGTGGATCTCCCAGGGGATCCGGACCGGGGAGCTCAAGTGGCTGTTTGTGACGCCGGAGAGCCAGCGGGCCGGAGTCGGGAGCGCGCTTCACGACCATGCCGTGCACGCCATGTTCGAAGCCGGGATAGCCGACGCGTGCCTGTGGGCAGTTCCCAGAAACGGCCCGGCTGAAAGGTTCTACCGCCATAAGGGGTGGCGTGCTTCCGAAGACATGATAAACGTGCCGACGCTCGCGGGAGCCTTTCCCCTTCGGAAATGGATCTGTTCTCTACCCGTTGGCAGGTGAGTCTTGTTTGGTCGTCGCTGACCCGCACCCCGGGCAAGCCTTCCACGCGGCGTCGACCGCGAGACCACACTGCTCACATTTCCGTTCGAAACGCCACGTGCAGTGTGGACACACAACCCACTCGGACTCCAGCAGGCCACTGCAGTGAGGACACCGCTTCTCGCCGGCTGCCTGGCTTTCTTGCAGCCACTCCAATATCTCCAGCAAGTGTGTCAGCCCGGCTGAAGCCGTTGTCTCGCTGAAATCGTCTTGGTGCGCGGCCACGTTGCACACGCGCTGAATCCAATGCGCCGAGCTCGCCACGAGAGGAGGAAGAATGCCCCGTTGCTCAAGGCTCGCGATCACCGCCGAGAATTCTCGCGGCGAGTTGTCGCCCAAGAGTTGATCAGCGAGGTCGCGGAGATTGAGCTCCACCAGGCGGGCCATCTTGATGGTCGCAAGAGCGGGGTCTTTCGGGATCAGCTCCCGGGCCTGCGCAACGCTCTTGCGAAGGGTTACGGATAGTCCGGCGATCCGCTCAATGTTTCGTCTCGGTTGTTGGACAAAGGTGACGCCGCAGTCCTTCGCGGCTGGGTGCGCCAGCCGACCCAGCACGAGGGGGGCGCACATCAAATCGTCGGAATATCCGACGCAGACGTCCTCGGCCTGGTTGGGGTAGGTCAGACGCTCCCAATGGCTGATATCGAGGATTTCGGGCTGCCGGCTTGGGTGTGACGGGGCACCCGCCTCGAACCCGGCTGCTACAGCGAACTCCCGAATGGCGGCAACACCGGCCGTGATATCCCCGAGGTGTTGCTCGAAGTCTTCGGAGGCGGCGCTTTTGAAGGCGGTATTCAGGAGCCGCCGCGCTGTCTTCTGATTCCATTGAGCTCCGAGGTACTCCTCAAGGTACTCCACGTCGATGTCGCGGGGATCATGGGCGAGTGTTGCGCTTATCCGCCGGTGCATCTCGATAACGCGATCAATTTCCAGCGCGCGCGGGGCCACCACCTCAGAAGTGACGATCAGGTCCAACAACGTGAACGGTAGATCCTCGGCGGAGAAGACCACCTCCGACCCCTCGCCCGCACAGGCGCTGACATGGGGTTCCCATGAGGCGACGCCGTGGATATAGCCCTGGTGGAAGGCCCTTACCTGATCCGGCGGCGGTAAATCGATGAACATCGCTTCACGACCAGCAGTGCGGGCCCAGTGCCAGCCCACGAAGTGTCCGCTTGATCCGAAAACGGTTGCGATTCGAAGGGGCGCATCGCTGTCATCGATCCGCTTTCTGAGCACCACGGAATGCGTCGGGCCCGCGGACTGGGCAACGGCCGCCACTCGGAGTGGCAGGCCATAACCGAGCCCAAGCGTGAACGGGACCATGCCGACGTAGGCCAGATCGACACCTCGGGTGAAGAACCGCAACATCGATTCGGTGCCGCTGTCGGAATATCGAATAGCGACACGTGTCGTCGAAGGGACCGGTGTCGGCCCATGCCCGCCCCGGGTGCTCCGAGGTCCGGTAGGGGCGCGGGTGGATGCATTGGCGCGTCCTGGCGGTGCGGGCATGCCGGAGACGGGTTGATCGAACGGCTCGACCGTGCTTGTCGCAGTTTGCGAATCATTTTGTCCGACAACAGCTTTGTTCACATTTAGTACGTCTCGCGTCGGGTCTGCGGCATGCGGTGGCTGCTTTTCGGTTACTGCCGCGGATGGCCCCGAGGTTGCTGCGTCCGTATCCTTGAGCCGGTTGATCGTCCGGTAGATATCCGCGTAGAGGTCATTACGGCTGCTGAGCAGCTCCAGGATGTCGTGCCCGCCTTGTCGTTCTTGAAGGTCAACCGAGTAGAGAGCGGGCTCCAGCTGGCTGAGGATATCGCGCTGCTGGGCGTGGTCGAGGGGCGGCGGCTGCGTCGCCTGATCGATGAGATCGGTGAGGTAGGACAGCGGGGCAGCGGGCGGTTGCGGCATCGGGTCCGGTAGCGGCGGTGACATCGGCAGAGTCGCAAGCCCTCCCGCCAAAGCCAGCGCAGCCCGGTCGCGTTCGGTCGGTGAGGAGTAGTCGATGATCTGGAGCCTGACCAGGCGAGCCGGCAGGGCCTTAGGCACGGGTTGCACGGCTACCGGCAGCACCGGCTTGCCGAGCTTTTCGGCCCATTCAAGTTCTCGCCGGCAGGCCGTGGAGTTCAGTGCCTCGTGGGAAATGATCGCGACGAACGTATCGCAGCCGGCGATCTGTCTGAGAATCTCTTCCCACCAGTCCTGGCCCCCGTGCAGCGACTTGTCAATCCAGACATCGCAACCCAGCACGTCGAGGTGCCCGGCGAGCTGGTCGACGTCAGCGCGGTTCTGGCGCGCATAGGAAATGAAAACTCTCCGCACGGGTCCCTCCGCAGTGGTATCGCAGGTTAAGTATGCGCCAAGAACCGAAACTGGCTAATCCGAACCGGTACTCCACCGACGAGCCGTTCGGCTGCGATCGGATGGCCCGCCCGCGAAATCGTGGAACTGCCCGCGCGATCGACCGGCACACACGCGGGATCAAGGGGGACCGACAGCGCCGATATCACCACATACTGAGGGAATTTCAGAACGCGCCCACCTGGGACGAGCTCGATGAGTCACGCAAGGAGTCCAGCCGTGCGCAGGCCCGCGATATCAAGTTCAAGGTGCAATACGTCGGTTATACCGAGCTGCTGCATGAAGGGGACGCGGCCGATTTCACATTCAAGCCTGAGCAAGTCGAGCAGCTCGCGAGAGATGAGCACGACCGTTGGTTCCCGAGGATATCGCCGAATACGACCGCGTCTTTGTGCGAGAGATCCCGAAGCTCCTGGCTTCCGCCGGCTTGCGGATCAAACGGCCGCCGCAGACTAACCCGGACGACGCGGGGGCTTCCTAAGCGTACGAACGTGATGCGGGCGGCCATTATTCGCCATGGTCCCCGGTGACCGTTCAGCAGGCCCGCTGTTCTGGGCCTAAGTGCTCAGGAGCGCCCGGTGGTGCGGCGGGAGTAACGCCGAGTTTGCCCGATCCGGCGCTTGACGGCCACGGGATCTTTCGCGGCTCGGCCAGCGCCTCGCCGCTTGTGCGGTTTACACATCGCGCAGCCACGCCACGAACGCGAAGCATGATGGTTGGGCATTGGTGCTCCCTGGAGACTCCGCGCGACGGCGAAGGATTCGACTTTACTGTCTAACCGCGTCGATGACTAGCGCATTTCGGGTCGGCGACCAACAGCTGCTGGAAGGCCCGCACGTCACCCTTGAGATCGTTTGACCCAGCATGGCTTTCGTCCCGGCGAAACCGCCAGCGTCGCTAGGTTAACGCAGCACCGGGGGCCGTGGGATCCGCTTGCGGGACAGCCCCGGCCGCGGCGGCATGGCCGAGCGATTCAGCGAGTCGGCGCAGCTCGTTGCCGCTCAGTTCCTGTTTGTCTTCCAGGGCTGCAGCGACGTGTTCGAGCAGCGGCCGGCAGGCCTGTAGGCGGATCCGGATGCTGCGGTAGGCACCTTGCATGATGTCTTCGATCTTCTCGTCCTGGCCGGGGGTCGGCTGGGTCGTCCAGCGCAGGAAGCCGTCGTCGCCCAGACCGGACTGGCAGACAATCAGCGTCGCCAGGCGAGTCGCCACTGCCAGGTCGCAGCTGCTGTCCGGGCCGCCCGCGCCGCCCCCGATGGCGTCAGCTCCAAAGACAATCTCCTCGGCGGCCCGTCCGGCAAGCACCGTCTCGAGTTGTTCGAGCATGGTGTGGCGCGTGAGCACCCGCGTGTTGGCCGGCACCGCGGCGGTGAATCCCAGTGACCCGTCGAGCCGCGGGATGATGCTGACGAACGCGAGGTCCTCGCCTTGGGTCGAGCTAATCAGCCGCGCCGCTGTGTGGCCGGCCTCGTGCACGGCGACGCGGTGCCTCTCGGCGGCAGTGAGCAGCGGCGCGCTGTCGGGACGGCGGGGGCGCCGGGTGACCTCTGCCATCAGGTCGTTGTGACCCACGGGTCGGTTCTCGCGCCGTGCGCGCCGCGCTGCGCCGCGCACGAAGAACTCGACGTCGGCAGCGGTCAGTCCGAACGCCAGCCCGGCCAGTGCTCGCTTGTCGATGTCGGGGCCTAGCGCGACACCGTTGGCCGCTTGCCGCGCAAGGTGATACCCGAAGATCTGCTCGAGGCTCTCGATGTTGGGCAGCGGAATTTCCACGACCTGGTCCAAGCGCCCGGCACGACGCAGTGCAGGGTCGATTTTATCCAGATAGTTGGTCGCTCCGATCACGATCACCGAGCCGGACGAGTCAATCCCCTGGATCTCTTCCAGCAGCGCGTTGATCACGTCGGTCTGGTAGACCGCGTTTTGCCCCGACAGATTCTCCCGGCTGCCGATGCTGTCGATTTCATCGATGAACAGGATCGCCGGGGCGTAGCGCCGCGCCTCGCTGAAGTCGGCACGCATCTCCCGTAGGTGCGCGTCGAGCGCGCCTGCCGACTGCCATTTCGCCGCGCTCGCCACCACGAACTTCACACCGCACGCCCTGGCGATCGCTCGCGCGAGCGAGGTCTTGCCGGTCCCCGGCGCCCCAATAAGCAGCAGGCCCCTATCGACTGCCGACCACGGGATCTGTCCGGCCTGCGCAGCGCGGATGTCTTCGATCATGTCCTCGGCGATCTGCCGCGCCTCTCCCATGCCGCCGAGTTCGCTCAGCGACGGACCGTCGTCGGGCGTCAGCCGGGTCAGCCGGGCGTCGACTCGATCCCTGAGCACGGAGAGAGCCTCGTCTGGGCCGAGCGCGAGGCGACGCGCCATGTGAAAGTCGCCCGGGACCAGGAAATGTGTCCAGTCCGCGTCTGCACTGTCCCAACCCACCGTCGGCTTGGTGTGGAACACGCCCTCAAAAATGCGCTCGAATTGCCGTCGGTCGATTGACGGGAAGGTGATCGTGCCGTCGGCAATCCGCCTCAGCGGCTCGGGCACCTCGTCAGCCCGGTTGCAGCCAATCAGCACCGCCGCCTCACTGAAGTTCAAGTCGTGGGCAGCGCGCTCGGTATCCAACAGTCCACGGTAGGCGTGGAACGACAACAGATACAGCTTGCTCCGGTCGTTAACCGAGATCTCGCAGCGCAAATCGTCACCGCTGACTGCACTCGCCCGCACGGCGTAGCGAGCCGTGTTGCCCGGAGCCACAAGTTGAGCGACGACGTCCTCAACGAACGGGATATCGGACTCGATGATCACCACCGCATTGGACTCGATGAGACGAGTCAACTGCTGCGTCGGCTTCCCGTCTTGCGTCTCCGAGTTGAAATGGCGCACCACCACGTTGCCGACCCTGTTGGCAGCGTTCAGGTCGCGGATCGCATCGTCGAGCAGGACGGCAACGACGGCCTCCGTGACCTCACGGTCACGCGGCAGGTCACTGGTCGCGCCGGCCCGCTCTTGCAGCTTGAGGGAAGGAGCTTGTGCGACCACCAGCCCTTCCAGCGTTCCGAGCGGCTCGTCGTCGGTCATCTCAACGAGTCCGTTTTGCTCGACAGCGATCGAGGCGCTGAACAGAGCCCCGGCGTAGGCGACGGTGGCATCGGTGAGCCAGCGGCCGTCCTCGTCGGGTCCGCGCATGTCCAGCGGACGCGCTTTGTCCCGCGCCTCCTCCAGCTTGAGCGCCCCATCTTCGTCTTTCCCGGCTCCGCCGACCTCATCAGCGGACTCGATCTCTTCACTCGACTCGATCAAAACGAACGCGCCTTCGTCGGCGCGAAGGAAGTAGAAGAAGAACCTCACGTAGTCAGCGACCGTCGACTCGGTCAACGCCAGCGACTCGAGCTCGTTGGTGTCATGAATCGGTCCCGACTCCCCGTTCAACCACACGATGCCCCGGGGACCATCAAGCACAAATGCCTGCCCCATACCGTCGTCGCGGACAAACTCCAGGTCGATCAGCTCATGGGCGCTATAAAAGGACAAAAATGATCTGCGACAGCGGACCAATGTCGAACCGGCGAATAATGCCGGCAGCTCGCTGGCAAGCCGCTCGAGCGCCTCCGCGCCCTGTTTACCTTCGCGTTCGCATGGCTCCCAGGACGCCCACGGCTCGGTCCGTTTCTCCAGCATGCGCGCATGCTTACCACACATCGCAGCCGGTAGGAGCCGGTTTTAGGGCGACGCCGCGATCGTCCGCCGGGACGTCGTCCCCACGTCAGGAATCGTCATCACCGGACGCGATCGGGAGGTCCGGGCAGGCGAGGACACAATCGATCTCGGGCGAGACCCGCTCGTGCCACCGCTTGCGGCTCATGTTGGTGGTCAGCTTGGCGCACAATGTCTCGGGAAAGGCGCCGCCCGGCCACAATCGCACCATGCCGTCAGAGTCTGCACAGTTGAAGATCGATAACGCGTCCTTGCCGAAGGGGACGAGCGACTTCAGGTTTTATAGCTCGTCAGTAGGTCGCCCTACCCTGCCGTGCGTTCGATATCGCCCAGCACGGCTGGGCCGTTGCCGTCACGGGCACGGCGGAGCAGGAACATGCGGAGCCGGCCGTAATGCTTGGCCATCTCGGTGTTGCCGACGTAGTCGCAGGAGAACTCAGCGGCGTTGTGCAGTGCGAGCATCGCTGCGAAGGTCTCGGTGACGTAGACGCAGCCTTCCGGTGTGATCGGTTCGATGCGGGCGGCGCGGCTGACATGGGCGCCGTAATAGTTCGGCCGGTCGGTGACCGGGTCGTCCAGCTCATAGACCGGTCCCAGATGGCCGCCGAGGCGCATCTTGAGCGTGTCGGGCAGCCCGGCCGTCTCGAGGTCGATCGCGTTTATCGCGTCCTGCATGTCCAGCGCGCAGGCAGCGGCGCTCCCGGCATCGCGGAAGACGATGAAAATACCGTCCCCCCAGGTCTTGATGAAGGTGATATGCGGCCTGTGGCGCCGCGTCACGTCGCCCAGCGGGCGCATGACCTTCTCGGCGAATGTCGGCAGCTGGGCGTCGGTCAGCTTGCTGAAGCCGTGGAGATCGCCGAACAGCATCGCCCGCGTGTCGCGGCGGCCCCGCGCAACCTCTGGACGGTGCCAGGGCCGAAGCCTCTCGACGGTTGCGTCCGGCCCGACCGCCACGATTCTGACGGGATGGCCGGCCTCGCGCCACGCGCTCATGTCGGCAGCGGTGCCGGCGACCGCGCCGTCATCGACGACACCGTCCCACACCGCCAACTGCATCAGCGGCGCATGCAAATGGCGCGCGCACAGGCTGGCAAGACCCATCGCCAAGCTGCTGCCATAGGGGAAGAGCTGATCGTCGCCCAGATAGGCGTCCTCCGTGGCCAAGCGCATTGTCTTGGCCGCGGCAAGACAGGCCTGGAAGCGCCCGACCCAGCCCTCGCCGGCCGGGCGCACTGCCTGTTCAATGAAATCCTCGGCGGCGAAGGGCAATACGATATTCAGGGCGACGCCCTGTTCGAGCAGCGCCTCAGCGAACAAGATATCCGCGCCCGCGGCGAGCGAGCCGTAGGCCGCACTGATGCGCATGCCCCCCACCACGGCGGCGATATCGGCGGCCATCGTCGCCGCCGCCCGAAACCCGCCATTATGGCCAAGCGGCGACGCGATCATGGGACCGAGGAAATGGACGACGGTCGGCACCTTGAACGCAGCGAGCACGCCGGAATCGAGCTTCTTCGCCGCCACGATGCGCTCAAGTTGACGTCCGGTGGTGGCGAGCGCGGCGTCGTCGCGCCCGGCCGCCGCGACGACCTGGTCGACCAGCCCACCCGCCGCGTCGAGATCGCCCCGCACGAGATGGGCCTCGAGCGCCGTCGCCAACACCCAATACCGGTCGGGCGCACCCTCATCCAGGCTGGCGATGCGCGGCACCAGAAGCTCAAGAACCTTCCCCGCGAACCGGCCGGCCGCCGCCGCCTCGCCGGCGAACAGCGCCAAGGTCGCGGCATTAATGGCGGGGTAATAGGCTTCCGGGTCGCCTGCGGCGGTCGCGGCGTGAAAGGCCTCCTCGTAGATCGCGCGGCCCTCGCGAAACAACGCGGTGCGCGCCTCACCCGTCTCACCGAACGCCTCGTCCTTCTTCAACCGGCCCAGCAGGCTGCGGGCGTCGGTCTCGGGACACTGATCGAGGCCGAATTCGTAATACTTTTCGAGCGCAAGCGCGGTCGCGCCGGCATTGGCGAGGCTCAGCACCGCACGGTGGGCGAGCGCGACATCGCCGGGAAACAGCTCCAGCGCCTCCGCCGCCAGGTCGTAGGCGCGGAAGAATTCGCCGTGATCGAAAAAAGTCTTGACATCCTTCAGCACCCCGTACGCGGCGGGGGAACCGCCCAGGAAGGCGGTCGATTGTGCGATATCAGGGCTGAGCTGTCGGTCCTTGTCGAGGAAGGGGACGACCTGGCGGTAAGCCTGCAGGAACGGTCGCGTGGCCTGGCCGAGAGCGAGAGCCGGATCCGCCCGTTGACGCAGGTCGACGGCCTGCGCGGCGTGCATCAGCTCCACGGCGAGGATCGAGAAAGTGTTCTCGACGATCTTGCTCACGTTCGTGGCGGCCGCCGCGGCGTTGGTCGCGGTGTCTTCGATGTCGCCGGCCACGGGGATCACGTCGAGGGACACGGGGTCGGCCAGCCGGTGGTTTCGGGCGGCGAAGTCCGCGGGAATCTTCTGGATCGCAGCGAATCCGATCCCTGTGGCGTCGGCGGTCAGGAAACGGGAGAGGCGGGTGAACTCGGGAGTCCCGAGGCGCATGATCCGCTGCGCCGAGGTGTCTGAGACATGCGCGAGCGCGACCGCGAGCGACTCGAGCTGAAGGACCCACGACAACGGTTCAAAGTTGGCGGTCGGAATTACGGCACCGTCGACGCCGTTGCCGTGGATGTAGTAGGCGAGCTCCTGCGGCATGGCCTTCGTCGACGGGTCGGCTCCATCAAGAACCGTCGGGTTGTCATCTGCGGTGTTGATCTGTGTCACGAGCTGGCTGTCAAGCCGGGCGAGGATGTCCTCGGCGCTGCTCACGACCTGGCTGAAGGTGCGAAAGCTCAGCGGGTCCTGCAGCGCACGGCCGGGGTTGAGCGAGAACAGATAGCTGCCGGCCAGGTGGTCGCAGACGGCGGCGGCGACGGCGGCCTGCCCCGGAAATGCCCGCACGGCTTGGGCCTCGGCGAGGAAGGGTGCAATGTTGCCGTCAAGGCCTTCGAGGCTCAACGCGAACACCTGCCGTGCGCGCGTGAGCAGGTGCCGAGCGTCGGCCGCCGCAAAAATCGCGAGCGCCGCCGAGTACGCATTGGAGCTGAAGATCGATAACGCGTCCTTGCCGAAGGGGACGAGCGGCTTCAAGCCCGCTGTTTTTAGGGCGGTGGCGGCGGGCACCGTGTTGCCGCCGTAGTAGACGTCGCCCTCCCCGATCAGCGCCAGCCCAATGTGCGCCAGGATGTCGATGTCGCCTTCGCCAACCGTTCCCTCGCTCGGGACCACTGGTGTGATTCCGTGGTTAAGAAATTCCGTAAGCCCTTGGACGACGGTGGGCTCGGCACCGGTGTGACCGATCAGGATCGCATTCAGGCGGATCACCATCGCCGCGCGCACCACCTCTGGCGCTGCAGGCGGACCGGTGGCTGTAGCTTGCACCCGCAGCAGGTTGGCGTTGAACTGCTCGGAGAGGTGCCGTCCGGCTGGAGTGATCTGACCGCCGGGAAAGACGGTCTTGTCCTTGTTCTCGCCGACTCCCCGGGTCAGGCCGTAGATCGGCTTGTCCTCGCGAGCAGCCTCGAGCAGGACGTCGAATGAACGCTGGACCCGCTGCATCGCCTCCGGCGGCACGCTGACGCCGGCGCCGCCGCGTGCGATCGATACGACTTGGTGAAGCGTCAGGTGCTGTCCGTCCAGCACGACGGACCCCGAACCGCGGCGCGCTGCCGTCGGTTTGGCCGGCGCCGCAGTCATGCGGGCCGACTCGACGGACGCGGAGCTCACACCGGGACCGTTACTCGCGTGTCTACCTCGCCCTGCATCCGGCTCAACGCTGCGGTCTTGCCGACGCGAAACGGGGCTCGGGCCACCACCCGGCCCACGTCTGCGAATCATCTGCGACTCCGCCTCTTCGAGATTTCTTTGCCGGCATTTCAGCGACGCCCGAATTGAGCGGAACCGAAAAGAACCGCGCAGCCTCGATTGCGCGCTGTTAATCCTGGTCTTCGTCGGCCACGCTGGCAATAGGGCGACAGAACCAAGCGCTGGGTAACGGTCGCTGAGGCGTTGCCGGAATCGGATTCGGCGACTGGGGTACGTGGTACGACTTCGCCTGTTCCGGTGAAGCGGACAGATCTGCGGGTGTTCTACCGGTAGGAACCCCGCCTCGTGCACCTGGCAGCCCGTAATTACTCGGTCTTTATTGCGGCGGCAGCAATTCGACGTTGGCGCCGGGTGAACGCGATGCTCCGTGCAGTTCCAGCGTGCCCCCGGGAGGCGTGTCCGCCGGCACGTCGAACGACACTGCCGCCGTAGTGGTCATGCCGGGGCTGACGAAGGTTTCGAACGTCAGCGTCCACACGGCGGCCGCGGGGTCGGCGCCATAGACAGCGCCGTTGATCCTGAGCTTCTGATACGACGCGATAAATTCCTCGAGCTGATTGCCGTTGTTGGTGATCGTCAGCTGGGCGGTGAGGAATGTGCCCTTAGCAGTTGTCTGCATGAACGGGATGCTCGGGTTTGCGACGGTCTTGGAACGGTCTACCGATGTGACGACGAACGTGAAATTGCCGTCGACGGCGCGCTGGCCCATCCGTACCGGCGCCGAGGGCTTGGGCGATGGCGACGGCACCGGGGGAAGAGGCGCCGGAATATGCAGCGGCGGAGTCGGATTCATTGGATGCGGTGTCGGTCGGCCCGCGGGAGCCGTCACCGTGACGGTCGGAGCCGAGACCGGGCGCGCGCGCGGTGCCTGATCGGCCGATCGGGCATTCACAGTGGCCACCACGGCGAAGCCGAGAAGGCCCGCGACGATGGCAACGCCGGCCACGAACGATCCGTGACCCAACTTCCCCGACCTCCGGGGCCGGACCACGGGGGGCTCGGCCGCGGGTGAGATGCCGAACACTCCCCATTGGTCGTCACCGTGCAGCAGCGCCTCGTGTTGGTCATCCGCGCGCGCGGCAATCTCCGCCTTCTCTTGGCGGCGGCGCTGCCGACAGTCGATGGCCAGCATGCCCAACTTAGCTAGACCGGTCACCACAGTGACGATGCTTGCCAGGAGCAAAAACGCCTTCCAGTCCGCCAGGATCAAGACAAGGACGGCCAGCGCTGCGAATTTGGTGAGGCCTGGGTGCGCGGACATGAAAACTCGAAAACCGGGCCCATGGTGTATTGCGTGATTCGACTCGGAATTCCGCGCGGCCCAACGCATACCGTCGTCGGCCGCGGTGGGAGGCGCAGCTCCCTCAGGAGTCCAGCCGGCCGCGTTCCAATGCCGCTTTCCCTGGGTGCGTGACGGGCCAGGTTGCCAGCTTGGGGGAGTAGGCCGTGCCATTTGCTATCGATGCTACGCCGAAGGCGAATGCGGCAAGAAGGCCAATTCGGCGCTGCTTTGCGCAACGCCAGCACCCGCAGGAAACAGCTCAAAAGGCAACCCAAGAAGCCGGCCGCCCAAGGGCAGTAGCCGGTTTGCCTGTCGGTGTAGCGGCCGGCTGCGTACGGTGGGCCGGTGGACACCCGACCCACCACCACGGCGCCCATGGTGGCGCCAAAAGGCCATAGTGATCCCGGCTGCCGCGCTGACCGTGGCCGTCATCGCCGCCGCCGGCATCGCTGCATACTTGCTACGACCGCAACACGCCGCGCATCCCGTGCAAACCCCGCTGCCGTTCACCGGCCTATTCGCCGACTCAAGTTTGGCGGCGGACCGCGCCGGCAGCCTCTTCGCGGTCGCGCGGGCCCAGAATCCCGACCCCGAGGTGGACGGCGTCCTGTTCGATGGCCAATACCGGTACTCGCCGGTTATCGGCAACTGGCGCATGGCTGAAAGTGTTGCCGCACAGAGCGATAGCGAACAAATGGTATCAAACGACTTGGTACACGACGTTTTAGACACAGGCCGAGCTTTAACTGACATAAGATATGAAATATCTATCAGCGAAACGGTTTGTGCCACTGCGATATTCACTGTAGCCGCGGATTAAACAGGATCTTTGTCGGCGAGGTGGAGCTGGCCGACGATATCGAAATAGGATGACATGAAGCGGATCCGGCTGCGCGATAGAACCTTTGCGAGCAGGCCAATCCCGGGGCGCGATCCGGCAGCGAATCCTCTCGCCTCAGCGCCGCGCAGACGGCATCGGCGGTAGGTTTGTCCACCGACGAATGACTGATGAACACGTCGTGCGCCATCCTTAGCACCGCCTTCACTTCGTGGCACTAATGATCGCCCCACAGCGGCCGGCGACCTGCGCCAGCAGCACTCTTACCGGCCCATCCGGCCGCACCGGTGAGTCATCATCCGGCGGCCGGCCACACGGCGGGCGAATGTTCCCGGCAGGGATCACACGCTGCTGGTCGAGCTGATCTGAAAGCCTTCACACCAAGGCTGCTCGTGATCGTGGGGGAGCGGGAGACTTTGGCTCTCGGCGGTGCGCCGGGCGTCTAAGTTTTCGCCGACGCCAGTGAAGTCCGCGAACGACTTGCGTGGTCGCGGTCAGCACAGGCGTGGAGGGCAAGTGCGCATCGAAGCCATGATGTTGTCCGGCAACACATTTCGGCACCGACACCACCTCTGCGCCGCCAGACAGGTCGTTGCTGTCAACCGGCTTCCCCAGGCCCGACAACGACGGTGTGCGCTTCTGAGCCCCCATCGGGCTCAGCGGCCGTCCCACCAGGCGGTGGCGCACCGCGGATTGCCAACCACACCCGATCTGACCCGTTTCGCTGCCTCAGTCGGTCGACACCGGCCTCGACGTGGTGGGGACGCGGACTACCTGCAGACCCGCCGAGGCCAGCAGGCGCGGAATCTCCCTGACCAAGATCCGGTCGTATTCGGCAATGTCGGCGGGCAATTCCTCAAACGGCACGAGGTACGGAGTCGTTTTGCGGGTAACGTCCTTGTCCCCGGCGGTCCAGCCAGCTGCGATGCGTTCCCGCATCCAGCGACGATGCTCAGCGGCGGCAAGTGTTTCGACTTCTTCGCTGTTGAACGCGAAATCGCTTGCCTCCCGCTCTTGCCGCGGTCCAACATCACAGCCGACCAGGTGCAGTTTGACCGCGATATCACGCGCGTTGGCGCGGCTGGACTCTTTGCGCGAGTCGTCGAGCTCCTCCCATGACGGCGCCGGCTTGCCCGCACTGATCTGTTCGCGGCGCCACCGCTCGTGAATGGCCTGCGCGATGGGCTCGACCCAACCGCCCGACACCTGGTGAACGATACCCGCCGTGCTGCACCGAGAACCGGCGGCTTTGCTGCGCGGAAGCGGCGCCGGCACCTGCTGCGGTTCGCATGGTCATGCCGGCCCGAGCGGGCACCGCAGCGCCGTTTCTATTCCCGCCGCCGTCCACGAGTGGCCAGCCGCCGAGAGGTGCCGCGCGCCCCGCCGACCCGGGCAGGGCAGCAAGATCCAGCGCCGACACCGGATGACCGGCTGACCGCGTGGCGATGCGGCCCACCCCCGGGGAGCGGTATCGGCGCCCCACGCGGCGCTTGGCCACCCGCAAACCGGCGGCCGAATTCCTCGGCGCTGAACCGGTAAATATTTGGTTAAACCGGCCCCGTAGCGGTGTGTTGATGGTTCACTCATCGTCTGACGTTTGCTTTCTCAATCCAGAGTTGCTTCCTCATTCATTGAGCAAAGGAGCGGGCGTGGTACTTCTATTGGTCCTGCTCGTGAATGTGCCCTTGATGGTCAAGGTGTTCGGCTTCTATGCCCGGCCGCTGATGGTTAACGCGGACGCCACCGCCCTCGCCGGCAAGTACAGCGGCTGGAAGCTGTCCACCGCCACCGGACGGGTTGTTGCAGCGAGTGCCACAACTCGGGTCTCCGGCGGATATTATTTCGATTCCAACTCCGGGACGGCCCAGGGTCGTATCCGAACAGACGTCACCGACAGCATCCGCCTACAGTTTGCAAACGGCCAGCAGGACGACGTGCGATTGCTCAACTTCAACGTCAGCCCGCAAGCGGGAGATGTCGTGACCGTCTGCCATGCCAACAAGGGCAACAAGTGGGTCACGGTGGCGGTACTCAATCACACGGTCAACCGGCAGTTTGTTAACGACGAAGACTTGTTCAAACTCCTGGAGCCGCATGGAGTACTGTGGTTAATGCTGTCGATCGTCTTCACCTCCTTCGCCATTGTGTTCGGCGCTTTCATATTTATCGTCCTATGGATTCCGCTGATCGTCTTTTACATTCGCGGCCAAAAGCACGCGCGGCAAAAGTTCGCCAATTCGGGAATCGCGCCGCTCTGGCTGCAGAGCAGAGACCAGGCGCAACGCTTGTTGCCACAGTGATCTCCTCCCGCCAGTGGCAATTTCACCTTGTTGCCGTAACCGCGGAGCGCGATGACTCGGCGTGCCGGCCGCGCACGCATCTGTCGTCACGGTGCTCGACGCCGCCATCGCTTTAAACGTCGGCAATCATTCGGAAGCGATGAAATTCGATTGAAATCGACCCGCGCACCATGAACGACTCTTGTCGACGGTGAAAAGTTTAAAAGAGCGTGCAACCCAATCAGGGGCGAATGCCGCGCGGTGCGGCTTATACTCGGTGGGCTATCAGCCCGGCGCGGTCGGTGGGAGAGTGTCGTGACGGTATTCATCAGCTACTCCAGGCGCGATAAGGATGCCGTCAACAAACTCACCCAGGAACTGCAAGACGCACAAGAACAAGTGTGGATGGACCAGCGCCTCGCGGGTGGCGACGCCTGGTGGCGGGCGATTCTCGAACAGATCCGCAGTTGCGACGTCTTCATTTTCGCGTTATCGCAGAATTCCATCCAATCCAAGCCGTGCCAAGCCGAACTGCACTATGCCCAAGCTCTCGGGTTGCCGATCCTGCCCGTGCAGGTCGGCCCAGTCGACAGCATGCAACTCAATCCCCTGGCCACGGTGCAAACAATCGACTACCGCACCCCAACTCCCAGCACCGCCATGCAGCTGATCTCGGCACTCAATCGAACGAAGGCACAGCGTCAGCCGCTGCCCTCATCGCTACCCGACGAACCAGAGGTCCCATTCGAATACCTCATCCGGCTCTACACCACCATCGCCGGTCCAGACCAGCTCAGTCCACGCGACCAGGCGGCCTTGGTGGCGCAGCTGCAGGTGGGGTTGCGAGAAGACGGCGACCACGACGCCGCACGCAACGACATCGTCGTGTTATTGACCAAACTGCGCGACCGAGAAGACGTCAGCTATCGAACACGAACCGACGTGGAGGCCATCCTGGCGTCGATCGACTCACGGTCGGCGACGTCCTCAACGTCGGAGGCGAGCCCCGCGCTACCTACATCCGCGCCCGAACCCACCCACCTTGACGACGTTGGCCCGACCACGCCCGCTCCCGCCGCCGAGCAGCAGCCCGCCGACCCGAACGTGGCCGCGACTTCACTGCGCCCACAGGTCCCACCCCAGCGCGAGGAGGCATCGCCACGGCGGGTCACTGGCATGCCGCCGCGGGCGACCTTATCGAAGCGCAAGTGGTTGATCGCGGGGCTGGTGGTTCTGGTCATCGCCGCCGCAGGTGGGACTGTGGTCCTGCGTCACGTCTTGTCATCGAAGGCGACCGGCGGGGAGTTGATGCTCACCGGGGCCACCGACCCCGGCGTGAATCCGTTCATGCCCCCCGCGGCCTCGGCGCCGCCGACCGACACCCAGCCCCCTCCGACCCTGCAGCCACGCGGCGATGGCACCAGTGTGGTCACCCAGCCGCTGCCCGGCGGTCGGGACGGCCTTTACGGCGGCATCCTGGACAACGCCGAATCCGACCGCGACAAGATGATCGCGTTCCTGGGTAGCCACCCGGCCCAGGCCGGCGCCTTCGTCGAAGCGCTCAATAGCGACCCCAGCCTGTACTGGAGCGGTGCACACCCCCTCACCACTGCCGACATCCCCGCCTACCTGCGTGAACTCACCCCAGGCCTGCTGCGGCTGGACACCCGAGCCACCAACCACGGGTTCAACGGAACACACCCCACGCCCCTTCAATCAGTTTTGCAGGCGGGCACCGCCGTGCTTGTCGACGCCCACGGCGTACCCCGCGCCCGCCCCTACTCCGGCAACCCCCTCACCGCACCGGTCGCTCTGGCAGGCCAACCGAAACCCGTTGGCACCCCCTGGCCCGGCTACCACCCCGGCGCGCTGGCCGCGATCCAACCCAGCACCGCAACCATCACCACCTTCGTCCTCGTAGACGTGGTCACCGGACACCCGTTCAACCGGCCCGCCGGAACCGCCGGCACCAACGACACGCCACACACCGGACTCGTCCCACCTCCCGGACCCGCCACGAGCGCTCCCACCGCCGGACAGGGACCCCAATCAGACATCGCCGGGGTCTATATGCGGCACACCGTGACGTGGGAGTGCAACGGGCTCAATGCAGCGTCGGCCGATGCACCCCTGTCCGTTAGCCTTCAAGGCAACACGGTGACTATTTGGGGGCAGAGCGGCCCGTTGAGCGCCGATGGATCGTTCGTGGCCGAAGGCCCTTGGGGGCCTTACGACCACTCCACGGTAAAAGGTGTCTTCGCTACCGAAGGTGGCCATTGGGTCATTCGCGACGGCACGTGGGACGACCGTTTTTGCCACGGTGTCTGGACGGCCACCAAGCAATGAACCACAAACACGTTCGCGCGCAACATATGTTGGAGCGCCCCTGCGAGCACTTCACCGTTTTGACGTGCTCCTCACTAGCAGCTGCGAGTGTCGGCATCGACTGTGTGGGTTGGCGGTTCGCTAGCCCGCAACGACATCGCGCAACTTCTCCGTATGCTGCGGCAGCGACACGATGTCACCTATCGCACCGGAAGCGAAATCGACCAATTACTGGCATCGATCGAAGCGCTCAATGCTCATTCGGCGGGAGCCTGGGCGAGTGCGAAGAGCCAGCTGGCGAGGGCCGTCGGCGCAGCCAGGTCAGGCCCAAGCCCAGCACAACCCCGCCCCGCCCCACACGCCGTCGGCATCCCCGCGCCACCTCGGCGGCCTTCGTCGGGGACCGCGCCCGCCGTGGCGCGCCGGAAAGGCGGCGCCAAAAAACGGCTGATCATCATTGGCGGTGCTGCCCTCGTGATCGTCGTCGCGATTGCCGCGTTGATGCTGTTCATGCGGCAAGACCAATCGAATTCCGGCGGAAAACTCGCCTCCTACTTGCTCGGCCCCCACGAGATCGGCGCTATCGTCAAAGACACGAATCTGGTGGTCGAAGGACCGTTTGGCGAACTGCGCACTCCCAACTCGTCACTGTCCAGCCCAGACTGCGCTCCCGCGCACGAAGCCGTTCTCGCTGCGTCCTACCAAGGGGCCGCCGGCTTCAGCGCCGTAGGCAGTCAAATCGTCCACTCAGAAGCCGTAGACACTCGGCGGATCGTCGAGGGCGTCGCGGCTTTTTCCTCGGCAGATGCGGCAAGCACATTCGTGCAGACGTCGTTGTCCAAGTGGAATGCCTGCGCCGGAAAAACCGTGACCGGGACCCTCGACGGCAAGACAACTACCTGGCTGTTCTCCGGCGCCCAGGGCGGTTCTACAGAAATCACGACATGGCAAACCCGCATGGACGGGACCGGATCCTGTTCCCACGCGCTCAGCGCGGTGTCGGAAAAGGTCATTGACGTGTCGGCGTGCGGCCCGAATAACATCACCACCGACGCGACCCGCATCGCCGAGCAGATAGCCCCCAAGCTGGGGCCTTAACACAACCGCTGGTGCACGAACGGCGATCGCCGCTGCATGTACTCCCCTGACGCCGACGTGCACG
The DNA here is from genome assembly GCA_963732835.1 of uncultured Actinomycetota bacterium. Lineage (GTDB taxonomy): Bacteria > Actinomycetota > Actinomycetes > Mycobacteriales > Mycobacteriaceae > Mycobacterium. The sequence continues at coordinate 46,489 of CAVTBA010000011.1, read as the reverse complement.
CCGTCGGTATCTACAGCCCGGAACAGCGACTGGGCCGCGGCACGCGAGTGCCTGCGTCGAGCACCAAGGGCTCCGATTCGCGATTGGCAATCTAACGCGCTCATGTGACCGAAACACTTTGGGGCGCAGCATCCTTCATGAGCAAGGTGATTCCTGCGTCTTCTGCACAGAGTCGAAACACCGAGATCACCGACTCAATACCTCGCAGGCCCGAACTGTGACCGGGGCGCAGGACAGGATCGCTTCAGCGGACCAACAGCCAGCCTTCGACGTGGCGGTAGAACGTCGACCGGCGCGCCGCCCGCGGCGCCGAAACGCCGTCCCGGATGACGGTGACGCCGCTGCTGCCCAGCTGCGCCGCGCGGCCGGTGACCCACCGGCGCCACACTCCGCTTTGTATCGACGCCCGCAGGCCGGGCATGGCCAGTGTCGGTTCGACGTACACGCCGGCGACTACCCCGTCGAACAACGTGGTGTCGTCGACCACCGCCTCACCGCGGATCGCGTGCTCGGCCCCGGGCGGCAGCCAGCCGGCCCGGCCCACGACCACCGACCCCGTCTCGTCGCGGATCAGCGGGACCCGGCGCGCGGAGCCGCGGAGGACGCGCCGCGCCGCGCGACGTCCGGCGGGCAGGCGGTAGATCCGGGTGGCCCGGGTGCGGCGGGGCGGCACGTAGGCCACTTCGACGTCGAGCCGGTCTGCGCGCAGCAACCGGGTCACCACCGCGGCCAGGTCGGCGTCGGCGCCGACGACCGCCAGCCGCCGGTAGGGCCCGATCGCGGCGTCGATATCGGCAGTGTGGACCGGCAGGCCGGTCAGCGGCCGCGGCACCCGCCGATCGCCGAACACCAACACCCCCACGCCATTCATCAGCTCCTCGCAACCTCCTGGGATAGGCTGGGCCACCGGCTGGACCACAATAAGCAGGCTCAAACAGGTGGGATTAGGCGGGAGCAAGTCATGCCGGCAATCGTCCTCATCGGCGCCCAGTGGGGCGACGAGGGCAAAGGTAAAGCCACGGACCTGCTCGGTGGCCGCGTGCAGTGGGTGGTGCGCTATCAGGGTGGCAACAACGCCGGACACACCGTCGTCCTGCCCAGCGGCGAGAACTTCGCCCTGCACCTGATCCCCTCGGGCGTGCTGACCCCCGGCGTCACCAACGTCATCGGCAACGGCGTGGTGGTCGACCCCGGGGTGCTGCTCGACGAGCTGAAAGGGCTCGAAGACCGCGGCGTGGACACCACCAAGCTGTTGATCTCGGCCGACGCGCACCTGCTGTTGCCCTACCACGTGGCCATCGACAAGGTCACCGAGCGCTACATGGGCAACAAGAAGATCGGCACCACCGGACGCGGCATCGGGCCGTGCTACCAGGACAAGATCGCCCGCCAGGGAATCCGGGTCGCCGACGTGCTCGACCCCGAGCAACTGACCCACAAGGTCGAGGCCGCGCTGGAACTCAAGAACCAGATCCTGGTCAAGATCTACAACCGCAAGGCGCTGGACCCGCACCAGGTCGTCGAGGCCCTGCTGGAACAGGCCGAAGGGTTCCGCCACCGCATCCGCGACACCCGGCGGCTGCTCAACGCCGCGCTCGAGACCGGTGAGACGGTGCTGCTGGAGGGCTCCCAGGGCACCCTGCTCGACGTCGATCACGGCACGTATCCCTATGTGACGTCGTCGAACCCGACGGCCGGCGGCGCGGCCGTCGGGTCCGGCATCGGCCCCACCCGCATCACCACCGTGCTGGGGATCCTCAAGGCCTACACCACCCGCGTGGGCTCCGGGCCGTTCCCCACCGAGCTGTTCGACGAAAAGGGTGAGTATCTGTCCAAGACCGGCGGCGAGTTCGGCGTCACCACCGGGCGCCGGCGCCGCTGCGGTTGGTTCGACGCCGTCATCGCCCGCTACGCCACCCGCGTCAACGGCATCACCGACTATTTCCTGACCAAACTCGACGTGCTCTCCAGCCTGGAAACGGTCCCGATCTGCGTCGGCTACCGCGTCGACGGCGAGCGCACCAACGACATGCCGATGACGCAAACCGATCTCGCTCGTGCCGAACCGATCTACGAGGAGCTGCCGGGCTGGTGGGAGGACATCTCTGAAGCACGCGAGTTCGACGACCTGCCCGCCAAGGCGCGCGACTACGTGTTGCGGCTGGAAGAGCTTGCCGGCGCCCATGTTTCGTGCATCGGCGTCGGCCCGGGACGCGAACAGACGATCGTGCGCCGCGACGTCCTGGCGGCCCGCCCGTGACGGAGCTCGACCCGAAAGAACTCGACCCCGAATACGAACACCACGGCGGCTTCCCGGAATACGGCCCGGCCAGCCCGGGCCCGGGGTTCGGCCGGTTCGTCGCGGCGATGCGGACGCTGCAGGACCTTGCCGTGTCCGCCGACCCGGCCGACGACGTGTGGGACGACGCGGCCGATCGGGCCGCCGCACTGGTGGAGTTGCTGGGGCCATTCCAGGCCGACGAGGGTGCGGCGCCGGCCGGGCGGACGCCCGACCTGCCCGGCATGGGCAGCCTGCTGCTGCCGCCGTGGACGTTGACGCGCTACGCGCCGGACGGGGTCGAGATGACCGGGCACTTCAGCCGGTTTCACGTCGGCGGAAACCACGCCGTGCACGGCGGCGTGCTGCCGCTGCTGTTCGACCACATGTTCGGCATGGTCTCGCACGCCGCGGCACGGCCGATCAGCCGGACCGCCTTCCTGCACGTGGACTACCGCAAGGTCACCCCGATCGATGCGCCGCTGGCGGTGCGCGGCCGCGTCACGAGCACCGAGGGCCGCAAGGCGTTCGTGGCCGCTGAACTCGTCGACGGCGACGACGCGGTGCTGGCCGAGGCCAACGGGCTGATGGTGCGGCTGCTTCCCGGCCAGCCCTGAGGTCTGCGCGACCGACCTATCCTTGAGCGGTGACTGACGGCGTGACCGAGGGACAAGACAACAAGACGACCGCGCTCGCCGTGCCCCCGCACCCGCCGGCGGCCGAATCCGCCGTCCGGCCGCGAGTGGTGTTGCTGGGTTCCGATGAGCTCAGCCGGGAACTGGCGATCGCCTTGAGGCGTCTCGGCGCGCGGGTGATCGCCGTCGACGAGCGCACCGACGCCCCCGCGCACGGGGTGGCCGACCAGTCGCTGGTGGTCCCCATGACCGACGCCGACGAGCTGACCACGGCGATCCGGGGGCTGCAGCCGGACTTCGTCGTGACCGCCACCGACGCCGTCGCGATCGAGGCCCTCGAGGGACTCGAGGGCGCGCACGCCCAGCTGGTGCCCAGCGCTCGCGCCGTCCGGCTCACCGCGGATCGGGAGGGCCTGCGCCGGCTGGCCGCCGACGAATTGGGGCTGCCGACCGCGCCGTTCTGGTTCGTCGGCTCCGTCGGCGAACTCGAGGCGGTGGGCGCCCACGCCGGTTATCCGCTGCTGGTGCAGCCGGTGCTCGCGGCCGCGGGGCGGGGACAGTCGGTGGCGTCGGGGCCCGACGACATCGGGCCGGCCTGGCAGCGCGCGACGGGCGGCCAGGGGGAGCCGCACCGCGTGCTGGCCGAAACCGTGGTGGAGGTCGAGTTTTACGTCACCCTGCTGGCGGTCCGCAGCGACGGGCCCCGGGGGCCGGTGATCGAGTTCTGCTCGCCCATCGGCCATCGCGGTGGCCATGCCGACGTGCTGGAGTCGTGGCAACCGCAGAAGATGAGCGCGGCGGCGCTGGATTCCGCCAAATCGATTGCCGCGCGGATCGTCAAGGCGCTCGACGGGCGCGGCGTCTTCGGTGTCGAGTTGATGGTCAACGGCGACGAGGTGTACTTCGCCGACGTCACGCCCCGCCCCGCCGACAGCGCCTGGGCGACGGTGCGCAGCCAGCGGTTGTCGGCGTTCGAACTGCAGGCCCGCGCCGTTCTGGGCCTGCCGGTGGACACCATGATGATTTCGCCGGGCGCCGCCCATCGGGTGGCGAGCGCCGACGCCGAGGCCGCCGCGCTGGCCGGGGCGCTGGGGGTGCCGGAGAGCGACCTTCGCGTCGTCGGGCGGGGATTCCAGGCGTTGGCGACGGCGCCGGAGGTGACGGCGGCGCGCGACCGCGCCCGCGAGGTCGCAAACCGGCTGACACCGCGCGGCCCGGGGCAGGAGAGTTATCGCCCGGCGCCATGACCTCGCCGGGGCCGCAACGCCCGAGCGCGGATATTGTGGCCTCACAATGCTCACCAAGGACGAGGTCGGACAATCATGAGCACAGAGCGCGCAGGCTCCTACGCAGGAGACATCACACCCGGTCAGGCATGGGAGCTGCTCAGCGACAACCCCGACGCTGTGCTGGTCGATGTGCGCACCGACGCCGAATGGCGGTTCGTCGGGGTGCCCGACCTGTCCAGCCTGGGCCGCGAGGTGGTGTTCATCGAGTGGAACACGTCCGACGGCAGGCACAACGCCAACTTCACCGACGAACTGCGGGACCGGGTGCCTGAGGCCGAAGCCGAACGTCCGGTGGTCTTCCTGTGTCGCTCGGGCAACCGCTCCATCGGCGCCGCCGAAGCCGCCACCCGGGCCGGCATCACCCCCGCCTTCAACGTGCTGGACGGGTTCGAAGGCCACCCGAACCCCCAGGGGCAGCGCGGTGAATCGGGCTGGCGCGCCATCGGATTGCCCTGGAAGCAGTTGTGACCGACGACCCTTCGGTCCGCACGCCCAAGGCGCTGCCCGACGGGGTCAGCCAGGCCACCATCGGCGTGCGCGGCGGGCTGCTGCGCTCGGGGTTCGACGAGACCGCCGAGGCGATGTTCCTCACGTCCGGCTATGTCTACTCCTCGGCGGCCGTTGCGGAGAAGTCGTTCACCGGCGAGCTGGACCACTTCGTGTACTCGCGGTACGGCAACCCGACCGTGACGATGTTCGAGGAGCGGTTGCGCCTGATCGAGGGCGCGCCCGCGGCGTTCGCCACCGCGAGCGGCATGGCGGCGGTGTTCACCTCGCTGGGCGCGCTGCTGGCCGCCGGGGACCGGCTGGTCGCGGCGCGCAGCCTGTTCGGGTCGTGTTTCGTGGTGTGCAACGAGATCCTGCCGCGCTGGGGCGTCGAGACCGTCTTCGTCGACGGCGACGACCTCGCGCAGTGGGAGGAGGCGCTGTCCGTTCCCACCGCGGCGGTGTTCTTCGAGACGCCGTCCAACCCGATGCAGTCGCTGGTGGACATCGCCGCGGTGGTCGAGCTCGCGCATGCCGCGGGCGCGAAAGTGGTGCTGGACAACGTCTTTGCCACACCGCTGCTGCAGCAGGGCATTCCGCTCGGCGTTGACGTGGTGGTGTACTCGGGCACCAAGCACATCGACGGCCAGGGCCGGGTGCTGGGCGGCGCCATCCTCGGCGACAAGGAGTACATCGACGGTCCGGTGCAGAAGCTGATGCGCCACACCGGACCGGCGATGAGCGCGTTCAACGCCTGGGTGTTGGTGAAAGGCCTTGAGACGCTGGCGGTCCGGGTCGAGCACAGCAATTCCTCGGCGCACCGGATCGCGGAGTTCCTGGAGGCCCATCCGGCGGTGAGCTGGGTGCGCTACCCGTATCTGCCGTCGCACCCGCAGTACGACCTGGCCAAGCGCCAGATGTCCGGCGGCGGGACGGTGATCACCTTCGCGCTCGACTGCCCCGAAAGCGCCGCCAAGCAACGGGCCTTCGAGGTGCTGGACAAGCTGCGGCTGATCGACATCTCCAACAACCTCGGCGACGCCAAATCGCTTGTCACCCATCCCGCCACCACGACCCACCGGGCGATGGGCCCGGAGGGCCGCGCGGCGATCGGGCTCGGTGACGGCGTGGTGCGCATCTCCGTCGGGCTGGAAGGCACCGACGACCTGATCGCCGATATCGACCAGGCCCTGAGCTAGCCGGCTTGCTTCTCGGCGGCCTCGATGCGTTCGGCCGCCGCCAGCGTCCCCTCTTGCGCTTGCCGCTCCACCCAGTCCACCACCGGCCGGGCGTACATCATCTGGCTGGTGATGGCCATCTGGCCGCGGGTGCGGCCCAGGAAGGAGATCCCCCAGGCGAACATGGCGGCGATGCGATTGCGGTGGCCGACCAGGTAGTACAGGTGCAGCAGCAGCCACGCCAACCAGGCGATGAAGCCGCCGAACTCCAGCTTGCCGACCTTTGCGACGGCGCTGTACCGCGAGATCAGCGCCATGCTGCCCTTGTCGAAGTACTTGAACGGCTTGCGGTTGGCCGGGTCGTCGTGGCCCTTCACCGCATGCTTGATCAGGGTGGTCACGTAGTGCGCGCCCTGGATCGCGCCCTGCGCCATCCCCGGCACGCCGGGCACCGACATCAGGTCCCCGACGACGAACACGTAGGGGTGCCCTTTGACGGTGAGGTCGGGCTCGACGATCACCCGCCCGGCGCGGTCGGTCTCGGTCCCCTCGGACTGCCCGGCGATCATCGCGCCGAGCGGGCTGGCCTGCACCCCGGCCGCCCATACCTTGCACGCGCACTCGATGCGCCGCTCGGTCCCGTCGTTGTCCTTGACGGTGATGCCCATGTAGTCCACCGCGGTCACCATCGCGTTGAGCTGGATCTCGACATCCATCTTTTCCAGCCGTCGTTGCGCCTTGAGGCCCAGCTTTTCACCCATCGGCGGCAACACCGCGGGTGCGGCGTCGAGCAGGATGACCCGGCATTCGCTGGGCGTGATCGTCCGGAACGCCCCGGCCAGGGTGCGCTCGGCGAGCTGGACGATCTCGCCGGCGAGCTCGACCCCGGTCGGCCCGGCGCCGACCACCACGAACGTCAGGCGGCGTTGCCGCTCGGCCGGGTCGGTGGCGACTTCGGCGGCCTCGAACGCGCCGAGGATGCGGGCCCGCAGCTCGAGAGCGTCATCGACGCTCTTCATGCCGGGCGCGAAGGCCGCGTACTCGTCGTGGCCGAAGTAGGACTGCTGCGCGCCGGCGGCCACGACGAGGCTGTCGTAGGGTGTCACCGTCTGCATGCCCATCAGGTGCGACGTCACGGTCTTGGCGGTGAGGTCGATCTCGCTGACCTCGCCCCACAGCACCCGGACGTTCTTCTGCCGGCGCAGGATCAAGCGGGTGGTCGGGGCGATGTCGCCCTCGGACAGGATGCCGGTGGCCACCTGGTACAGCAATGGCTGGAACAGGTGGGTCGTGGTCCTCGAGATCAGGGTGACATCGACGTCCGCCCGTCTGAGCGCCTTCGCCGCGTTCAGGCCACCGAATCCGCTTCCGATGATTACGACGCGATGACGCGACATGCTCACCCCTTATTGGCCTCGTTGTTCTGGTCCCACAATGCTCTCAACGCATGTCCACCGTACGACTCGAACCCGGTGAACGTCACGGCAAGGCCCAGATCGGCCACGCGGCCCATAGAACCGGCTGTCGCACAAGACAATCCGGAACCCACAGGTCCACTCAGCGGTACGGCAAGGGACCGCCCGCCGATAGGGTGGGCGATCCCTTGCCGAAGCTGCGGATAACCGAATCAGGCGGCACGAATGAAGTGCTGCCCAATTCGCCGGCCTGCCGTTATTGGCAGGTCAGGGAGGGACCGCAATCGATCGTTATCGGCGTCGTACAAGCCGAAGCCGCGCAGACGGTGAAGCCGAGCATCGCTGCGAGAATGATTTTGCCGGTGAATCGTGACACAACAGCACCCCGTTCCTGAAAGGACAATTTCCCTGTTCACCCGATTGCCCGATGGCGGAAGTCTACGTTGGCATGTCAGTTCCGCCACCGGATTTCGAAAACTTGGCGCGCCGACTTTTTCGTGCCTCAGTTCCACGGCCACGCGCGAATGAATTGAATTCAATTCACGCAAACAAGCAACCGCATTATGAGCGGCCGGCGACCCTATCTTGGATTGTTGGACTTACCTTAGTTGGGGCGGTGACGGCGCCACCGAAATTGAAATTGCGCCCCTTCGACGTTGCCGGCGCAGCATCGGAAGTGCGTGTGGGCGACCAACCGGGCACGCGCGCAATCTCTTTCGCGCCCCGCTAGAACGGCCACCCGTTGGAGTTGTCCTTGAATTTCCCGTTGAGCGCGGTGCAAAAGTCGTCGGCGGTGCCGGCGAGCAAGATGTAGTAGGTCTCGCCGCGGCGGCTCTCGTAGCTGTTGGGGGTGCTCCAACCGGTGTTGCAGAGCGAACTCTGCGTGCCGGCCGTGGCCCTGCGCCAGTTCGTCTTGGCGCAGCCCGCCAGGGCGTCGACGTTGGGCGTCGCGCTCTTGGCCGCGACCACCATCGCGCCTCCCCACTGCCCATCGCTGCGCCGGTAGGCACGCGCCCCGAATCCGGCGTTATTCGTCTGGCACCCCAGTGCCCGGCGCATCAGCGAGAAGGGCGCGGCCAGTTGAGGATTGGCGCTCGCGGCGGCGGCCGTGACGAATTGTGCCGCGTCCGTGCCGTCGACCTCCTGCACGTTGGGTGTGCCGAAGCTGAACAGCTGCTGCGCGATCCCGGCGTTGCTGCCGCCGCCGATGATCGGCCCGCCGCCGCTCGACGTCATCGGGGGCAGTGCGACGGAGGGATCGGCGCCGGCCGCGGGCGTCACGGCGACGGCGACGCCCAGGGCCAACGCCGCGACGGCGCTGCCGATCCGATGCGCGGTGCCTCTCATGCCTCTCATTCCAGCACGTGTGCGTAGTCGGCGCGACGGTCTTCGCGCACCAATGCGTCCAGCACGTGGCGGGTCTGTAGCCGGATGTAGTCGTCGCTGGTGTAGACCGGTCCGAAATGCCAGTGCTTGAGGGCCCAGCCGTGTGCCAGCAGCATGATGTCGACCACGGTGAGGTCCACATCGACTTCGCGGAAGACACCCTGGCCGATGCCGGCCTCGATGACCGCGCGCAGCGGTGCGGCGGTGGCGATTTCGAGCTCCTTGATCCGCGCCCGACCGGTCGGCGCCAGTGTCCGGCTCTCCCGGTAGGTGAGCACGACGCCGTCGAGGTTCTCGTCCACGATCTCGATGTAGCGGCGGATGCCCGCGGCCAACCGGTCCACCACGTCGTCGCCGGCCGCGTCCATGACGGGCGCCAACTGGTCGCGGAACACATCGAGGATCCGCACGATCGTGGCCAGCAGCAGGTCCTGTTTGCCGCCGAAGTAGGTGTAGATGAGACCGACGCTGACCTTGGCCTCGGCGGCCAGGTCCTGCATGGACATCTGGTGGAAGCCGTGCCTTCCCATGACCTTGACCGCGGCGTCGAGCACCTGGCGCCGGCGTGCGCTGGTCCGGGCCGCGCGGACGGCCTCCCCGACCGGCAGGTCCCCGTAGTCAACCGCCACTACAGGCCCAAATCCTTGGCGACGATCGTCTTCATGATCTCGTTGGTTCCGCCGTAGATCGTCTGGATGCGGGCGTCGACGAACGCGCGCGCCACGGCGTACTCGCGCATGTAGCCGTAACCGCCGTGCAGTTGCAGGCAGCGGTCGGCCGTGCGCACCTGCAGGTCGGTGGTCCACCACTTCAGCCGCGCGGCCCGCGCGGCCGTCAGCTCGCCGGTGAGGTGCTGGGCCAGGCAGTCGTCGAGATACGTTCGGGCGATGTCGATTTCGGTCGCCACCTCGGCGAGCACGAATTGGCTGTGCTGAAAGCCGGCGATCGGCTTCCCGAACGCCTTGCGGCCGCGCACGTACTCCAGCGTCTCGGCCAGCATGCTCTCGGCGGCGGCCACCGCCCCCACCCCCAGCGCAAGCCGCTCCTGTGGCAGGTTCTGCATCAGCTGGTAGAAGCCCCTGCCCTCTTCTCCGAGCAGATTGGCTGCCGGCACCCGCATGTCGGTGAACGTCAGCTCGCTGGTGTCCTGCGCGTGCAGGCCGATCTTCTCCAGGTTGCGGCCCCGTGAGAAACCGGCGGTGCCCGCGTCGACCACCAGAAGCGAAAGCCCTCTGTGCCGATCGGGTGACGTCCGTACCGCGACGACGAACAGGTCGCCACATTGACCGTTGGAGATGAACGTCTTGGCGCCGTTGACGACGTAGTGCTCGCCGTCGCGGACCGCCGTGGTGCGGATCCCGGCCAAGTCGCTGCCGGTGCCGGGTTCGGTCATGGCGATGCCCAGCACCGTCTCGCCGGTCACCACGCCGGGCAGCCAGCGTTGTTGCTGCTCGGGTGTGGTCAGGTCGGTGAGATAGGGCAGCACCACGTCGTTTTGCAGCGTGAACGCGATGGCCTCGGCCGCCGCCCCGGCCCGTTGCAGCTCGTCGATGACGATCGCGTTGTAGCGGAAGTCGTTGACCGCCGGGCCGCCGAGGTGTTCGGGCACCGAAAAGCCGAGCAGCCCGAGCCTGCCCGCTTCGACCAACAGCGAGCGGTCCCATTGGCCGCTTCGTTCGGCGTCCTCATGCCTGGGCACCACGATGCGGCGCACGAAATCCCGGACCAGCTCCCGGAATTGGTGATGCTCTTCGGCGTACTCCAGACGTGCGGCCATCTAGTGCTCCCGTCAGCGGAACGCGTCGCTACCGGTGAACGCCTGGCCGAGGACAAGCTGGTGCATCTCGGGCGTGCCCTCGTACGTGAGCACCGACTCCAGGTTGACCATGTGCCGGATGACCGGGTATTCCAGCGATATGCCGTTGCCGCCCAAGATGGTTCGAGCGGTCCGGCAGATCTTGATGGCCTCCCGGGTGTTGTTCAGCTTGCCGAAGCTGACCTGCTCGGGACGCAGCCCGACGCTGTCCTTGAGGCGGCCCAGATGCAGCGACAGCAGCTGACCCTTGTGCAGCTCGACCGCCATGTCGACGAGCTTTGCCTGAGTCAGCTGGAAGCCGGCGATCGGGCGCCCGAATTGGGTGCGCTGCGTGGCGTAGTCGAGCGCCGCCTGCCAGGCCGACCGCGCCGCGCCCATCGAACCCCAGATGATGCCGTAGCGCGCCTCCGACAGGCAGGACAGTGGCCCCCGCAGGCCTTTCGCCTCGGGCAGCATCGCGTCGGCCGGCAGCCGCACGTCGTCGAGCACGAGCTCGCTGGTGATCGACGCCCGCAGCGACAGCTTGTGGTGGATGGTGTTGGCCGAGAAGCCGGGCGTCTTGGTGGGCACGATGAACCCGCGAATGCCGTCGTCGGTGGATGCCCACACGACCGCGACGTCGGCGATCGAGCCGTTGGTGATCCAGAGTTTGCGGCCGTCCAGCACCCAATCCGAACCGTCACGGCGCGCGCGGGTTTTCATCGCGGCGGGATCGGACCCCACGTCGGGTTCGGTCAGCCCGAAGCACCCCAGCGTTTCGCCGGTCGCCATACCGGGCAGCCACTCCCGCTTCTGCTGCTGGGACCCGAAGTTCCAGATCGCGAACATCGCCAGCGACCCCTGCACCGAGACCATCGACCGCAGTCCGGAGTCGGCGGCCTCGAGTTCCACGCAGGCCAGCCCGTAGTGCACGGCGGAGGCCCCGCCGCACCCGTAGCCCTCCAGGTGCATGCCCAGCAGCCCCAGCTGGCCGAACCCTTTGGCGAGTTGGCGGACCGGCAGGTCGCCGATCTCGAACCACTCCGCGATATAGGGTGCGACGTGCTCGGCGCAGAACTTCCGGACGGTGTCGCGCAGCGCGAGTTCGTCGTCGGACAGCGAGGCGTCCAGGCCCAGGGGGTCGTACCGGTCGAAGGCGGGAGGTTTTTGGGTGCTCATAGCCTCAGCCTGCCACTAACCAGCCATCGTCAGGCCGCCGCTGACGCTGATGACCTGTCCGGTGATGAACGACGCGGCGGGCGACGCGAAGAACAGCACGGGTGCGGCAACCTCCTCCGGCCGCGCCAGGCGGCGAAACGGGATGGCTTTGACCAGCGCCTCTTTCAGCTTCTCTGGCTGGGCGTGGAACAGCGGCGTGTCGGTCGGGCCCGGGCACACGCAGTTGACCGTGATCCGGTGCCGGGCCATCTCCCGGGCCAGCGACTTGGTCAGCGCGATCACCCCGCCCTTGGCGCCCGCGTAGATGGATTCCCCGGCGCTGCCGACCCGGCCCGCGTCACTGGCCAGGTTGACCACGCGGCCGCCGGCGTGGGTGTCGATCATTCCCGGCAGGAACGCCGCACAGACATGTACCGGTCCCAGGTAGTTGATCGCCACCACCTTGGCCGCGAATTCCGGTGTGGCATTGAGGAATTGATCGGTGCGGTCCCAGCCGGCGGCGTTGACGACGATGTCGGGCACGCCGGCTTCGGCGTGGGTCGCATCCCGCAGGGCGTCGACCTGGGCCGGGTCGGCGACATCCACCGGCAGCGCGATGATCAGCCCGGCGCGCTCCTTGGCTGTGGCCGCCGCGGCGGCTTCGTCCAGGTCGGCGGCGACCACCCGGTCGCCTTGTGCGGCGAACGCCAGCGCTATCGCCCTGCCGATGCCCGAACCCGCGCCGGTCACGACGGCCAGGCGGCCTTGTGAATCTGCATTCATCGGTGATGAATCTAGGTTCGCCGTGGCGGCGGGGTCAAGGTCGGCGACCCCGCCCGGGTAGTCTCGCGGCATGCGGCGGCGGGTGTGGTTGGCGCCCCTAGTGGCAGACGTCATCGGTGTGCTGGTCTTCTGCGCTGCCGGGCGTCGCAGCCACGACGAGGGACTCGACATCACCGGCGTCGCCACGACCGCATGGCCATTTCTCACCGGAACCGCGATCGGGTGGCTGGCGTCGCGCGCCTGGCGGCGCCCGACTGCGGTGGTGCCGACCGGGGTGGTCGTCTGGCTGTGCACCGTCGTCGTCGGCATGGTGCTGCGCAAGGCAAGTTCCGCGGGCGTGGCGGCCAGTTTCGTGGTGGTGGCGGCGTCGGTCACCGCGTTGTTGTTGCTCGGCTGGCGAGCGGCCTTCGGGCTGACCCGGCGGCGCCGGTCCGGCGTCTGAGCCATGGCAGCGGCGACGGGCGCGGCGGTGACAGCGGCATTCGCCGCCGCCGCCCGGGCCGTCGCCACCGGCAAGGGGCTGCTGAACGACCCCTTCGCCGAGCCGTTGGTGCGCGCCGCCGGGGTCGACCACTTCGTCCGCATGATCGATGACGACCGGTTCGCCGCGGACGACACCGGCAACCCGCGGTTCCTGGACGTCTGCGCGGCCCACACCCGGTTCGTCGACGAGTTCGTCGCCGACGCCGGCAGGGCGGGCCTTCGCCAAGTGGTGATCCTGGCGTCCGGTCTGGACACCCGGCCGTACCGGCTGTGGTGGCCGCCCGGGACGACCGTTTACGAGATCGACCGACCCGAGGTGCTCGACTTCAAATCCGAGGCGCTGCGCGGCCAGGGCGCCGTACTGGCCGCGAGCCGTCGCGCCGTCGGCGTCGAGTGGCACCAGGACTGGCCCTCCGCGCTGCGGCGGGTCGGTTTCGACGCCACCGCGCCCACGGTGTGGATCGCCGAACAGTTGCTGATCGGGTACCTGACGCCAAGCGTCCAGGACCGCTTGCTGCAGGCGGTCACCGCGATGAGCGCCACCGGCAGCCGGTTCGCCGCCGACCACATGCCGACCTGGACGCCGTTGCAGCTGGAGGCGGAGCGATCGTTCGTCGATGGCTGGCGCCGACACGGCCTGGACGTCGACCTGGCCAGCCTGACCCATCCGGGGCAATACCACTACGTCCCAGAGTATTTGACCGCCCACGGCTGGGAGACCGTGCAGCGCACCGTCGCCGACCTGCTGGGCGCCATCGGGCTGCCGGGCTGGCGGCGCGGCCCCGGCGACACCGAGTTCGTCCCGGAATACCTCACCGCGACGCGGTCGTAGCTGCCCCAGCCCATCTCCTGGTTAAGATGGTTAACAGTTAATTAACTTAAATTAGTCTCGCCGATCCTTGAACCCCGTGCGGCCTAACGTCGTAACCGCTTTGTGAGCCGCGACGAGAAGGGGTCCCAACAGTGAGCGTGCGTCTTTCGAATCGCTTGCCCCGTGAACTTTCGCAACCGGCGGTTCCCGCTGAGCATGACGCGTTGCCGTTGGTACCTGCGAGCGGTGCTCCGGGAGCCCAAGCGTGGCGCTCGAGCGTGCGCACCGCCGTGCTGGCCACCATCGCGGAGTTCGTTACCGCCCACCGGGCCACGGACCTCGACGGCGCGGGCTTCGGCGCGGCCGGCGATACCCTGGCGCAGTTCCTCTCGAGCGGAAAATGTCTACGGTCCACCTTCATGTACCTGGGGTGGCTGTGTGGCGCCCCGCCAAGCCGTGCCGCACTCTCGGCCGCGGCAAGTTTGGAGCTACTGCACGCATTCGCGCTGATACAGGACGATGTCATGGATCGTTCGCGGGAACGGCGGGGCCGCCCGGCAGCGCATGTGCAATTGGCACAGTGGCACCGCGAACGTGAATTACCTTCGTGCCCGGAGAGATTTGGCGAGTCGGCGGCCGTTCTGCTGGGTGATCTTTGCCTGATCTGGGCCGAGCAGATGCTGCGCGAAAGCGGTATCGAGGCCCGCCGCCTACAGCGGGTCTGGCCGCGCTACGACGCCATGCGGACCGAACTGGCGATAGGTCAATTCGCCGACCTGGCAGCCGATCTCCGCAGCTTGCCGACCCTCGATGCGGTGCTGGACGTAGCGCGGCGCAAATCGGGCAACTACACGGTGCGCCGTCCGTTGGAAATGGGCGCGGCAATGGCCGGCTGCGACGACCGCACGCTTTCCCGGCTCGGCCGCTACGGCGGCGCCGTCGGGGAAGCGTTTCAACTTCGCGACGACGTGCTGGGGGTCTTCGGCTCGCCGGCAACGACGGGCAAGCCCGCCGGTGGGGACCTGCTCGAACGCAAGGCGACCAGCGTTGTCGTGGCTGCCTACCAGCTGGCCGACGCGCGGACCCGCGGCGTCCTTGCCGAACTCATGAACCTCGATGAACTCGACGACTCCGCGCTGCAGCATTTGAAGCGATTGATCGCCACGACGGGGGCCGTGGAGAAGATCGAAGACATGATCGGCCGCCGCGTCGCATCCGCCCTGAATGACTTGGACGGCATCGAGATTGGTGAATCCCTGCGCACCGCTTTGGCCAACATGGCGGTCGCGTGCGTGGAACGCCGCGAATAGCGGACCCAAGCCCCAACTTTGAAGTTGGGCACAGGCCGATCGGGGGGATCAACAGCCAATCAGCGCGGAGGATCCACATGCTATCGCGACTGGCCCTGATCGCCATCGCCGCTCCGCGACGAGTGATCGCGGGCGCGATTTCCCTCGCGGTCCTTGCCGCCGTCTTCGGAATCCCGGCCGCGGCCACTCTGCCCGGCGGCGGATTTCTGGATCAGACGGCCGAATCCGCGCGTGCGGCAGCAATTCTGGCCGGAAAGTTCCATCAGGGCGATATGGAGATGACGCTGCTGGTGACATCGCAAGGCGGCGTGCGCGACGGTCCCGCTCGGATTGTGGGCACGGACATCGTCGCACAGCTGGCCCAGTCACCGTTCGTCGCGCAGGTGGCATCCCCCTGGAATGCGCCGCAGCCGGGGTTGGTCAGTCGCGATGGAAAGTCTGCGCTGATCGTGGCCGCGCTCAACGGTGGGGAAAGGAGCGCACCAAGGCACGCCCAGGAGCTGGCGGACCGGCTGGCGCGCGACCGCGACGGTGTGACCGTACGGGCCGGGGGAATGGCGATAATCTATGAAGAGCTCAACCGGCAGACCGAAAACGACCTGCTGCGAATGGAATTCGTAGCGATACCGTTGAGCTTCGCCGCGCTGGTATGGGTGTTCGGCGGGTTGCTCGCCGCGGCACTGCCGATTCTCGTCGGCGGCTTGGCAATCCTGGGCTCACTCGCGGTGTTGCGCGCGGTGGCGTTGGTCGCGGACGTGTCCATCTTCGCCGTGAACGTGGCGGTGGCATTGGCTTTGGCGTTGGGCATCGACTACACCCTCCTGATCATCAGTCGCTACCGCGACGAACTGGCCGAGGGGCTGGACCCCGTCGAAGCCCTCCCGCGCACCATGGCCACGGCCGGGCGCACCGTGCTGTTCTCCGCCGTGACGGTGGCCCTGGCGCTTTCCGCATTGGTGATATTCCCCATGTACTTCCTCAGGTCATTCGCCTACGCGGGCGTTGCGGTGGTGGTTTTCGCGGCATTGGCCGCGATGGTGGTGGCACCAGCGGTGATCGTGATGTTGGGCGACCGGCTCGACGCACTCAACGTCTGGGCCTTGGGCCGCAGGCTGTTTCGGCGCCCCCCAGCATCGCCGGTAGCCATTGAGCGGACCTTTTGGTACCGGTCGGCCAAGCTTGCCACGCGCCACGCGGTCCCGATCGGCTTGGCGATCATCGCCCTCCTGCTCGCCTTGGGCGCGCCGTTCCTCGGCATCAAATGGGGCTATCCCGATGAACGGGTGCTTCCGGCCTCGTCGTCGGCGCGATCCGTCAGCGACCGGATCCGCCAAGACTTCGCTGCGGATTCCGAGACCACGGTGAGGGTCGTCATCGCCCACACCGAGGGCCTGACAACGCGAGAGCTCGCCGAGTACGCCGCACGGCTGTCGCGAGTTCCCGACGTGTCGGCGGTGTCCTCGCCGGCCGGTACCTTCATCACCGGTGAGCGCGCGGGACCACCGTCGTTACCCGCCGGATTGGCGGACCATAGCGCTTACTTGACGGTGGCGAGCAGTGCGCCGTTGTACTCCCGGGCGTCTGACGCACAGTTGGACGGCCTGCACGCGGTTCCGTTGCCGAGAGGCCGGCAGGTCGCGATGGCCGGGATGGCCCAGATGAATCGTGACTCTGTCAACGCGATCACCTCGCGGTTGCCATTGCTGTTCGGTTTCGTCGCGTGCGTCACGCTGGTGCTGCTTTTCTCGCTCACCGGCAGCGTGGTGCTGCCCATCAAAGCGGTGCTGCTCAACATGCTTTCGTTGACGACGGGGTTTGGCGCGTTGGTGTGGATCTTCCAGGACGGGCATCTGGGAGCGTTGGGCACCACCCCAACCGGCACGCTGGTTGCCAACATCCCCGTGTTGATGTTCTGCATCGCGTTCGGATTGTCCATGGACTATGAGGTTTTCCTGCTGGCCCGCATCCGCGAGTACTGGCTGGACTCGCCCCGCACACGCGCCGACAACGATGAGAGCATCGCCTTGGGCGTCGCGCGAACGGGCCGGATCATCACGGCGGCAGCGCTTTTGATGTCGATCTCGTTCGCCGCTCTGACTTCGGCGGATGTCTCGTTCATGCGGATGTTCGGGGTGGGGCTGACTCTTGCCGTCCTGGTCGACGCGACGTTGGTGCGGATGCTCCTCGTCCCGGCTTTCATGCACGTGTTCGGCCGCCTGAACTGGTGGGCGCCCGCACCGCTTGCACGGCTCCGCCGGCGAGCCGGCGCCCGGGAGACGGCCTCACCGCGCGCGGCTGACCCGGTCCGCTGAGTCGGGTGGAATGCGTCGCGGTCAGAGGCGTTGGATGGTTACGTGGTGCACCCATCAAGCCCGCCGGCCGCGGGTCACCGGCTGCGGTTCGTGCGGGCCACCCACAGCGACCCGCTGGCGCAGCCGCTGCTGGCCGAGCTGGCCGACGAGTACGCACAACGTTACGGCGGCACGCCGAGCACGCACCTGTCCTGGTTGCCGGTGCCCGAGGCCGAGTTGGCGGCGCCGGACGGCGGACTGCTGATCGGTGTGCTGGGCGGCGTGCCCGTCACCGGCGGCGCGTTTCGCCGCTACGACGCCGAGACCGCCGAGCTCAAGCGGATCTGGACCGACCGCGCATATCGGCGCCGCGGTTACGCCCGGGTCCTGCTGGCGGCCCTGGAGGCCGAGGCCGCCGCGCGCGGATACCGGCGGCTCTACCTGATCACCGGCAACCGGCAACCCGAGGCCGAGGCGCTGTACGACGCGACCGGCTACACCCGGGTGCCCGCCGACCCGCTGCCGGACTGGGGGCCGTTTCGTCCGATCGCCTTCGAAAAGATCCTCGGCTAAGGACTCGCACGACCGGTCAGCTGCACCGGGCGCGCGCCCATGGCGGCCCACCCTGGCGTCGCCGTGCTGCTGGCGCTGGCCGACTTCCTCCTCGTGTTCGTCCGGGTCTTCGTCTGGTCGGCGAAAAGCCTATCTCGCAATATGTTTCGTCGACATCATCGTTTCCACACACTTGGTTGCTGGCCCGCCCCCTGCTGAGTTTGTAGCACTGCTGAACTGGTTCTTCGCCTCATCATCGACGACGTCAACCGCCACGCGGCCTGTTGGGCAAGTTTGAGGGCGACGCAGCTGGCCAGCCTGAAGCGGGCCCCGCGCGACATCCTCTGCGGAGACAGTGACTAAGCCTGGTCGAGGTCCGGGCGTCAACTGGCGGTACACGGTCGCGGAACTGCTACAACCAATGTTATTGGGCGTGTGTCTAGTTGCGGGTCGAACGGCCCGCTGCCGCTGATGCCAAACAGGCGCGCCCCACCATAGGTTCCGAATGATCTTCTCGGACAAGGTGTTTCGACGTATTCCCTGACCTGATCGCGCACGCCGCTAAACGTGTGGGCGGGCATCCCGAGGAGGTCCACGAACCGCTCAACAAGGTCGAGCCCGGCCTGCTCCGCGAAAGCGTCGGCCTAGGTCACTTCCAACAAGGCCTTTCGGCTCTACGCGACCCACCGTGGAGTGGGAGATTCTCGCTACACCAGTTCGACGGGAAATATAGTTGGGGAGTTTGGGCCGTGGAACGTATCGGTCAATTGCGCGAGCAGTTGTGCATGCCAATGCTGATCACCGCGTTGCGGGACGTGCAGTGGCGTCTGCGACGCTTCATCATCGCAGCCGTGGGCACGGGAATGGTATTCGCGATGACGCTCATCCTCACCGGCATGATGACCGGTACGCGGGTCGAGGCCCAGCGTCTGGTCGACTCGATAGGCATTGACCGCTACCTCATCAAGGCGGGCGCAGTAGGTCCGTTCATTGGTTCATCGCGGTTCCCGGAGGCGGAAACGCGGGAGTTCGCACGGCTCCCGGGCATGGAGTCGGCGATCCCGGTGATCTACAGCAACATCATCCTGCAAGATGCGCGCTCACCGGAAAACGTGAACGTCTACGGTTTACCCGAGCAAGGGATGCCGCCGATCGCGGCGGGGCGGGCCCCGTCGAATCTCGGTGAGGTCGCCGTGTCGACCACGCTGCGGCGATCCATTGGCGACGACATCGAGATGGGCTCGCAGGCGCTGCACGTCGTTGGGTTGGTCAACAAGTCGACCACGCTCGCAGGCCAACCCAATGCGTTCGTGACCGTCGCGGAGGCGCAGCGGTTGATGTTTTCCGGGCAGAAGGTGATTTCCGCCCTCGGTTTGCGCGGCACACCCACGCAAATACCCGCCGGCTATCGCGTCGTGGACCGCCAAGCTGCGGTGGAAGACATGATCCGCCCGCTACACCAGGCTCGCCTGGCGTTCTTGTACATGACGATTCTGTTGTGGGCAGTGGCGGCGCTGATCGTGGGATCGCTGATCTATCTCTCTGCGCTGGAGCGCACCCGCGACTTCGCGGTGTTCAAAGCCCTCGGTGTCCCCACTCACTCGGTGCTCGCCGGACTCACGCTACAGGCAGTGCTCGTCGCGTTGGTAGCCGTGGTGCTGGGTGGCCTGCTAGCGGTGCTGCTCGGCCCGCTGTTTCCGATACTCGTGGTGGTGACGACCTCGGCCTTGCTGTCGTTGGTGGCGACCGCAGTGGTGATCGGGCTGTTGGCGAGCTTGGCGGGCGTGCGGCGCGCGGTAGCGATCGACCCGGTCCTAGCGTTTGGGGCCTCATAGTCATGGGTGATTTGCGCATCAAAGATCTCGTTGTCGAATACCCCAACGGTGGGCAGGCGTTCCGCGTCATCGGCGGTCTGGATCTGGAGGTAACGGCCGGATCGCTGGTGATCGTGTTGGGTCCCAGCGGGTGCGGGAAGACCACGTTGCTGTCGTGTATCGGCGGCATCCTCAGCCCGACCAGCGGGCGCATCCAGGTCGGTGACATCGACGTCACGACGCTGGACCGCCGCAGGCTAACCACTTACCGCCGCCGCACCGTGGGCATCGTCTTTCAATCATTCAACCTGGTGGCAAGCCTGACCGCACTGGAGAACGTGATGGTGCCACTATGGGCGAACGGGTGGTCGCTGCGGGCGGCGCGCGAACGCGCCGACGAATTGCTGACCCGCGTCGGACTGCAGGACCGCATGACACACCGGCCCGGTGACCTCAGCGGCGGTGAGCGAGAACGGATAGCAGTGGCCCGCGCGATCGCGTTGGACCCGCCGCTGATCTTGGCCGACGAACCCACGGCCCACCTCGACTATGTCCGCGCGGAGGGGGTGCTGCGGCTGCTCCGGGAGATGGCCAGCGGTGAGCGCATCGTCGTGGTAGCCACCCACGACACCCGGATCCTGCCGTTCGCCGACCGCGTGGTCAGGCTGCTGCCGGATGCCGCAGCGATCGACTCCGAGGCTGAAACCGTGCGTCTGGCAAGGGGTTCGGCGTTATTCGAGCAGGGCAGCATGGGGGACTTGATCTACGTGGTGGTCGACGGCGAAGTGGAGGTCGTGCGCGAATCGGCGGACGGCGCCGAGGAACTGATCAAGGTCGCCAGGCCCGGCGATTATATCGGCGAGCTCGGACCGCTGTTCCGCATGGCCCGCTCGGCGACGGTGCGCGCCCGCACCGACGCGGTTGTTGCCGCCTACACCGTGGAGGCATTCCGCAGACTGCTCGAGACTTACACCGAGGGCAGCGTCGTCGAACACCCCAAAAGCGCTACAGAGCAAGGAAACACCGATCATGACCACCCACCGGGCGGAGCAACGCTGTCATCGCGGCTCCGCGGAAAAGTAGCAACCCAAGGCCGATAGAGAGAGTGAAATGAGCACCGCCGATCAACACCATTCCGAGCATGCGGAACACGACGACGAATCGGGTCGGGAGACAGTAGATTACGCGGATCTTGGCGCGCCGACGCTGGTTGGCCAGTTGCAGAACCGGCTCGCACGCTATGGGGAAAAGGCTGCGTTCATCTACTCTCGCGATGGCGAGGAAAAAGAAGTCAGCCGGCTGAGTTATCAGGAATTGGACGCCCACGCGCGGCGGATCGCGTCCAGCCTGCAGCAGCAGGGCGCCGCGGGAGAGCGCGTCCTGGTCCTGTGCCCGCCGGGCCTGGACTTCGTCGCCGGCTTGTTCGGGTGCCTGTACGCGGGGGCGATCGCCGTACCGGTGCATCCGCCGGCGCGCGATCACCTGGTCCCGCGCGTCGCGTCGATCATCGCGGATGCCCAACCGCGCTTCGCTCTGTCCAACGTCGAGATGCGGGGGAGAATCCAGGCCACGGTGGACGGTCTGGTCAAGGGCCGTCCGTTGAGCTGGTCCGTTACCGACACCGGCGGCGACGGGGCGCTCTGGGTGCCACCGGACATCGACGCCGCCACGGTCGCCATGGTGCAGTACACCTCGGGGTCCACGGCCGCACCGAAAGGCGTTGTGCTGTCGCACGGCAACCTTGTCCACAATCTCGAGACCATCCACCAGGTATTGGAGCCTAAATGCGACAGTGACGCGGTCGGTGTGTTCTGGCTGCCGCCGTACCACGACATGGGCCTCATCGGCGGCATCTTCGAGACCCTCTATCTCTGCGGTACTACCGTCCTCATGCCGCCGAACGCGTTCATCAAGCGCCCGATGCGGTGGTTGGAAGCGGTCTCCCGGCACGGCGGCACGATCTGCGCCGCCCCCAACTTCGCCTACGACATGTGCATCGAACTCAGTACCCCTGAGGAGCGTGCCGCGCTCGATCTGTCCGGTTGGTCGGTGGCCATGTGCGGTGCCGAGCCGGTGCGTCCCGCGACCATGCAGGCTTTCGCGGAGGCCTTCGCCCCGGCGGGTTTTCGGCCGGAGGCGTTCGTGCCGGTCTACGGGCTGGCCGAGGCGACATTGCTGGTCTCCGGCGCGTCAGACTCCCCGCTACCGTTGGTTCTGCACGTAGATCGCGCTCCACTGCGCGAAGGCCGGGTCGTCGAGGTCGCGGCGGAAAATCGAAGCGCCTTGACGTTGGTCGGTTGCGGCCTGCCACGCGGTGGCCAGGAGGTCATCATTGTCGACCCGGAGACCCGACGGCCGTGCGTGGCTGACGATGTCGGCGAGATCTGGGTCGCCGGGCCGAGCGTTGCACAGGGCTACTGGAGAAAGCCCGAACTCACAGAAGAGGCGTTCCGCGCGCATCTTGCGGATACCGGGCGCGGCCCGTTCCTCCGCACCGGGGACCTGGGCTTCTTGCGCTCCGGAGAGTTGTTCGTCACGGGACGTCGCAAGGATCTCATCATCATCCGCGGCAGCAATCACTATCCCGAGGACATCGAGCTGACCGTGCAGGACTGCCACCCGGCACTGATGCGCGGCCGGGGTGCGGTCTTTTCGGTCGCCGCCGGACCGGACGTCGCCGAGCGGCTCGTTGTCGTGCAGGAGGTGAACCGCTATCAGCTCGGCGAGGCCGACCTCACCCAGATCGTGGACACGATCCGGACCGCGATCACCGAACACCACGAGATCCAGGCGGACGCCGTCGTTCTGGTGGACCCGTTGCGGATTCCCACCACATCCAGCGGTAAGGTCCAGCGCTCCGCCTGCCGGCAGCAATTCCTCGACGGCCAGTTCGACGTGGTCGCCGAATGGCGCGCACCGCTGCCCGACATGTCGCCCGTGGCCGCCTCGCCGGAACACCCCGGGCGCACCGCCGAGGAGATCCAGGACTGGTTGGTTTCCCAACTCTGCGGTGAACTCGGCATTCCCGCAACGGATATCGACCCATCCCGCCCGTTCGCCTACTACGGCCTCGATTCGGTGCATGCCGTGCGGCTGACCGGCGCGTTGGAATCCTGGCTCGGACGCGAACTTTCACCCACCCTGGCCTACGAATACCCCACGATCGACCTTCTCTCCCGTTATCTGGCCGGCGAAGCCGGCAAGGGTTCCGCCCCCGACCGCACCGCCGCACCGGCGGGCGACAGCGGCGCCCCGCCCGCCGCGGACGAGCCGATCGCCATCATCGGCATCGGGTGCCGGTTTCCGGGCGCCGACGGGCCGGCGGCCTTCTGGCAGGAGCTATCGGGCGGCGTGGACGCGATCAGCGAGGTCCCGGCGGATCGCTGGGACGTCGATGCCTTCTACAACCCGGATCCGTCCGTGCCGGGCACCGCGGTCACCCGACGGGCCGGTTTCCTGCCCAAAGTCGACGAGTTCGACTTCCAGTTCTTCGGCATCTCGCCGAGGGAATCTGCGCAAATGGACCCCCAGCAGCGTCTGCTCATGGAGGTGGCCTGGGAGGCACTGGAAGACGCCGGGCAGGTGCCGGAACGGCTTGCCGGCAGTGACACCGGCGTGTTCGTCGGCATCGCGACCACCGACTACGCGAATCTCCGGGGCAGCCAGATGCAGCTGGTCGACGCTTACTCGGGCACCGGGAACGCGTTGAGCATCGCGGCCAACCGGCTCTCCTACTTCTACGACTTCCACGGGCCGAGCATTGCCATCGATACCGCCTGCTCGTCGTCGTTGGTCGCGGTCCATCTGGCCTGCCGCAGCCTGCGCGACGGCGAGTGCGCGGTCGCGCTGGCCGGAGGAGTGAACGTCATCCTGTCGCCGGCGCTGATGATCAACTTCACCAAGGCCACGCTGATGGCGCCCGACGGCCGCTGCAAGACTTTCGACGCCGGCGCGGACGGATACGTACGCGGTGAAGGCGCCGGAATGGTCGTCCTGAAACCACTCAGCCGGGCGCTGGCCGACAACGACCCGATCTATGCGGTGATCCGCGGCACCGCGATCAACCAGGATGGCCGGACGAATGGGCTGATCGCACCCAACCGGCACTCGCAGGAAGCCGTGATTGCCGCGGCCTACCGCCGTGCCGGTCTTTCCCCCGGCACCGCCCAATACGTCGAGGCGCACGGTACCGGAACGTTCCTCGGCGACGCGATCGAGGCCAACGCGCTGGGCACCGTCCTTTCGGACGGCCGTCCGCCGGGTAGTCAGTGCCTGATCGGCTCGGTCAAGACCAATATCGGCCACCTGGAGGCGGCGGCCGGAGTGGCCGGGCTCATCAAGGTGGCGTTGGCGTTGCAGCACAGGGCGATCCCGCCGAGCCTGAACTTCGCCGAGCCCAACCCCGAGATCCCGTTCGACAGCCTGCCGGTGCGGGTGGCGCAGACCCTGACCCCCTGGCCGAACAACGGTGGGCGAGCGATCGCCAGTATGAGCTCGTTCGGCATGGGTGGCACCAATGCGCACGCCGTGCTCACCGAAGCCCCGCAGGCTCGGGCCACCGCGACCGAGCGCGTCACGACACCGGATCGAGCCGAGTTGCTGCCGCTTTCCGCGCGGTCCCCCGAGGCCCTGGCCGCACTGGCCGACCGGTACGAGTCGGCGCTGGCGTCCGGGGCGGCGTTCGACGACCTGTGCTATACGGCCGGTGCCCGTCGCGGCCACTACGAGCATCGGTTGTCCGTGGTCGCCGACTCCCCCGCCGCGATGTCGGAGTGCCTGGACGCCTACCGGCACGGGCAGTCGCGGCCCGGGTTCTCCGTCGGACAGTGCCGTCCCGGCCAGCGACCCCGTGTGGTCTTCGCCTTTCCCGGCCAGGGCTCACAGTGGCACGGCATGGGCCGGCGACTGCAGGCCGAGGAGCCTGCGTTCCGCGACGCCCTGGCGGCGTGCGACCGCGCGATCAAGACCTACCTGGGACACTCGGTGCTCAAGGAGCTGGCCAAGGACGAGGAACTCACCGACATCAGCCTGATCCAGCCCGCCATCTTCGCCATGCAGGTGGCGCTGGCCGCGTTGTGGCGCTCATGGGGGGTCGAGCCCGCCGCGGTGGTGGGGCACAGCATGGGTGAAGTCGCGGCGGCGCACATCGCCGGTGCGCTGAGCCTCGAAGACGCCGCACGGGTGATCTGCTTCCGCTCCCTGATGCTTAGAACGGTGCGTGGCCACGGAACGATGATGGCCGCGGAGCTCAGCCTCGACGAGGCGCGGGAGCTCATCGCCGGGCACGAAAGTCAGGTCTCGATCGCCGCCAGCAACAGCTACCGATCGACGGTGTTGTCCGGGGATCAAGAGGTTCTGGCCAAGCTGATGGCGGACGTGCAGCAGCGCGACCGGTTCTGCCGGTGGGTCGACGTCGATGTGGCTGCCCACAGCCCGCAGATGGACCCGTTGGTTCCCGCTCTGCGCGGCGGGCTCGTCGGACTGCGGCCGACCGCACCGGCGATACCCATCTACTCGACGGTGACCGGCGACCTGCTCACCGACCGCCTGGCCGACCCCGACTATTGGGCGGAGAACCTACGCTCGCCCGTGCATTTCTCGCCCGCGCTGCGCCGGCTGCTGGAGGGCGGTCATGACGCGGTCGTCGAGATCAGCCCGCACCCGGTCCTGCTGACCTCTATCCGGGAGGACGCCCAGGACCTGGGCCGGAATTGCACCGCGCTGCCGTCGATGCGGCGTGACGACGGGGGACGGGCGACCGCGCTGACGTCGCTCGGCACCCTCTACACCCTCGGTCAGCCGGTCACCTGGGAGGCGGTGTACCCCCCGGGCAGCCACTACGTGACCGCACCGACGTACCCGTGGCAGCGTGTCCATTCCTGGTTGGAAGTCGGGCCGATCACCCCGAACGGCACCGGCCCGCTGCCGCAGGCCCCCGGCGCGACCGAGGCCGCGGGATTGCGCGACCGGATGTATCGGCTGCGCTGGCAGCCCGCCTCCATTCCGGCGGACCGGGACGGGTCGAGCCGGCCGGACGAAGCGGGCAGTTGGCTCATCTTGAGCGACGGCGCGGACACCGCGGACACCCTCCGGAAACACCTCGAATCGCATTCTCAGCGGTGCGTGCTCGTCGAGCCGGCACCGAACGGCGACTTCGAGCGTCTCACCCCGGACAGTTACCGTCTTGACCCGACGCAGCCCGATCACTTCAAGCAGCTGCTGGAAGACGCCTTCACCGACGACCGGCCACCGTGCCGGGGCGTGGTGCACCTGTGGGACCTGCTGGCCGCACCGCCGGCCGAGACCTCACTCGAATCCCTGGATTCGGCAACAACTTTGGGCCCGGTGAGCGTCGTGCACCTGGTCCAGGCGCTGGCGCGGGCCGGCTGGTCGGCGTCGCCGCGGCTGTGGCTGGTGACGCGGGGAACGCAGGTGGCCGATACCTCGGCAGCCGAAGCCGAGCCTGTGTCGATCGCCCAGGCTCCGGTGTGGGGGATGGCCCGCACGATCGACCACGAACAACCGGAACTGCGCTGCACCTGTGTCGACCTGTCCGCCGGTGGCGGTCCGGAACAGGCCCAACAAGAGATCCAAGCCCTGTTCCGGGAGATGTGGGTGGACGACCGCGACGGCGACGTGGCACTGCGGGGCGACCGCCGCTATGTCGAACGACTGACCCGCTACGACGAGCCGGAACCCTCCGAGACCGCGTCATTCAAGGAAGACGCCACCTATGTCGTCACCGGCGGGCTCGGTGCGCTGGGGCTCGTGGTGGCCAAGTGGATGGCCGAGCACGGCGCCCGGCACCTGGTCCTGATGGGACGTGGCGGCGCCTCGGAGGAGGCGCAGGAAACGCTGGACGCCCTGCGCGCGGCCGGCACCGAGGTGACCATCGCAAAGGGCGACGTCGCGAAAGCCGACGACGTCGCGGCCATGCTGGAATCGATCGCCGAGTCGATGCCGCCGCTGCGTGGGGTGGTGCATGCGGCCGGGATCGCCGACGACGCCATCCTGCTATGCCTCGACGAGGCGAAGCTGCGCAAGGTCATGGCGCCCAAGGTTCAGGGTGCCTGGAATCTGCACGCGCTGACCAAACACGCCGACCTGGACCTCTTCGTGCTGTTCTCGTCGGCCTCGTCCCTGCTGGGTCCGCCCGGGGCGGCCAACTACGCGGCGGCGAACGCCTTCCTGGACGCGCTGGCGTGGCACCGACGCGCCGAAGGCCGGCCGGCGTTGAGCGTGAACTGGGGGCCATGGGCCGGGCTCGGTTTCTTCACCCGGTCCGAGCTGCAGGACTACTTCGCCCAATACGGCGTGGAGGCCATGTCCGCGGCCGATAGCCTCCGGGCGCTGTCGTCGTTGCTGGAGCGGTCGGCCACGCAGGCCGTGGTTCTCGACATCGACTGGGCGGTTTGGCAACCCGACCTGCAGCCGCCGCTGCTCGCGGACCTTGGAATCGCGCCCTCGGCCGACAAGGCGGAGGCCGAGCCCGCAACCGGGCCGGGAGCCGGACTCTACGACGCACTGCAGGGCGCGTCGCCGGAGGAGCGCCAACGGCTGTTGGAGACCTATCTGTCCGAGCTCGCCGCCGGCAAACTCGGTCTGGCACCGGCGAACCTGGACAAACAGACACCGCTGAACACCCTCGGCGTCGACTCGCTCATCACGCTCGAGCTGCGTATGCAGGTCGAACGCGACCTGGGCCTCGTGGTGCCGGTCACCCGGCTGCTGGAGGGGCCCAGCGTCGCCAGCCTCGCCGAGTGGCTGCGCGAACATCTGCCGGAGCAAGCGGCCGGCGTACCCACGACGCACGAGGCGGTCTCGCGGCAGGCCACCCCGGAGGCAACGGTCCACCGGCAAACCGATGGCGCGCCATCGGGCGGCATCGACCTGCTGACCCAGGTGCCGGAGCTTTCCGACGACGCCGTGGACGAACTGCTTCAAAAGGTCTTGGCCGAAAGAGGGGCCGAGCTTGCCGCGAAGGACGCCGGCGATGACTGACAAGCCCATCAAGATCTCCGGCCTGTCTCCGGAGAAAAAGCGGGCGCTGCTCGCTCAGCTGCTGATGCAGAAGGCCGAGGAGTCGGCCTCGGTGCATCCGCAGTCGTACGGCCAGCGATCGATGTGGTTCATTCACAAACTCGCACCGGCCAGCGCCGCCTACAACGTTACGTATGCCGGACGGATACGGGGCGAGCTCGACGTCGCGGCGCTGGAACGCGCGGCCCAGGCGCTCGTCGACCGGCATCCGGCGCTGCGGACCACGTACGCCGAACGCGACGGGCAACCGGTCCAACTCGTGCATCCGCAATGGCCGGTGCGCATCGCCCGGCACCGCCTCGGCCCCGGTGAGCCCGAGGTTGACGAGTGGATCCGGCGCGAGACCAACCGTCCTTTCGACCTGTACACCGGCCCGGTGCTGCGGCTGACGCTGCTCGAGCGCACGCCCGACGAACATGTGTTGCTCTTGGGTTTGCACCACATCGCCGTCGACTTCTGGTCCATCGACATCATTCTCGACGAGCTGCGCTTGCTGTACGCCGCCGAGCACGGCGCGACCCCGCCTCCGCCACCCGCGGAAAGCTTCGTCGAATACGCCGAGCAGCAGGCCCAGATGCTCGCGGGCGCCGAGGGCGAGGACCTCTGGGCCTATTGGCGTGACCAGTTGGCCGGCGAACTGCCGGTCCTGCAATTGCCCACCGACCGGCCGCGGCCCGCCGTCCAGACCTACCCGGGCACCGTGCGCCGGTTCACCGTCGACCCCGCGGTGACGGCCGGGATCATTCAACTGGGCCGCAAGGTGGGCGCGACGCCCTACATGACACTGCTGGCGGCCTACGCCGCGTTGCTGCACCGCTACAGCGGCCAGGATCACCTGGTGATCGGCTCGCCGTTCGCCTGCCGTGACCGGGTCGCGCTTGAGGGCCTAGTCGGCTACCTCACCAACCCGGTCGCCCTGCGGGCCGACCTGCACGACGATCCGACGTTCATGACCCTGCTCGGCCGCGTCAAGGACACCGTGCAGGGTGCCCTCGAGCACCAGGACTATCCTTTCGCGCTGCTCGTCGAGCGGCTTCGGCCGCCGCGCGACCCGAGCCGCACGCCGCTGTTCGGAGTCTCGTTCGCCTGGGAACAGACGCGCCGCTTCACCGACGACGCCGGCCCGGAACCCGGGGGGCTGCCGCTCGAGACCCTCCATGTCGGGCAGGGCGGCGCGCCGTTCGACCTGATGATGGAGGTCGGCGAACACGACGGAAAGCTTTCCGGCGTACTGCAATACAACACCGACCTCTTCGACGCCGGCACCATCGAGCGGCTGGCCGGGCACTTCGCCACCCTGCTCGGCGGCATCGTCGCCGACCCCGGCCGGCCGGTCTCGCAGCTGCCGCTGCTCACCGAGGCGGAGCGCCGCCAGCAGGCCGCCTGGAATCAAACCGAGGTCACCTACGACGGCCCGGCCTGCCTGCACGAGATGGTCGCCGCCACCGTCGCGCGCACCCCGGACGCCGTCGCGGTGACGTGTGAGGACCGCGACGTGACCTATGCGGAACTCGACCGCCGGGCCAACGGTCTCGCCCACCGGCTGCGCGAGCTCGGCGTGGGGCCCGAGACGGTCGTGCCCGTCCTGCTGGACCGCTCCGACGATCTGGTGGTGGCCGTGCTGGGCGTCCTCAAGGCCGGCGGCGCCTTCATGCCGCTCGACTCCGCGCAGCCCGCACAGCGCATGGCCGCGATGCTCGACGACGTACCGGACGCGCCGGTCTGCGTCACCCACCGGAGCAAACTGGCGCACCTGCCGCCCGGCTTCACCGGTCACCGGCTCTGCCTGGACGAGCCGTCGGCGCCACCGGGCGAGGACGCCGCCCCGGTCTGCGAGACGACGTCGGCAAACCTCGCATACGTAATCCACACGTCGGGTTCCACGGGTAAGCCGAAGGGGACGCTCAACACCCACGCCGGGATTCGCAACCGGCTGCTGTGGATGCAGGATGCCTACCGGCTGACCGCCGACGACCGGGTGCTGCACAAGACGCCGGTGAGCTTCGACCCGTCCGTCTGGGAGCTGTTCTGGCCCTTGATCGTCGGGGCCCGGGTGGTCATCGCCAAACCCGAGGGGCACAAGGATGCCGCGTACCTGGTTCGGACCATCGTCGAACAGCGCATCACCACAATGCATTTCGTGCCGTCGATGATGCGCCGCTTCCTCGCCGAGCCCGGGGTGGCCGCGTGCACCGCACTGCGCCGGGTGATCTGCAGCGGCGAGGCGCTGCCCTACGACCTGCGCGACCACTTCATGGCCACGCTGGACGCCGAGCTCTACAACCTCTACGGGCCCACCGAGGCGGCGATCGACGTCACCGCATTCCACTGCGAGCGAGGCGAATCCGGCACGCTGGTGCCGATTGGGCGGCCGATCGCCAACATTCGCGCGCACATTCTGGACGCACATCTGCGACCGGTGCCGGTGGGCGTGCCCGGCGAACTTTACATCGGCGGTGTGGGGCTCGGGCGCGGTTACCTCAACCGGCCGGATCTGACGGGAGCCATCTTCGTGGCCGACCCGTTCGGCGGCGATGCTGCGCACCCCGGCCAGCGGCTCTACCGCACCGGCGACCTGACCAGGTATCTGCCCGACGGCAACATCGACTACCTGGGACGCATCGACTTCCAGGTCAAGATCCACGGCTTCCGGATCGAGCCCGGCGAGATAGAGGCCGCGGTGGCCCAACACCCCGCGGTGGCCGAGAACGCGGTGGTGATCAGAACCGACAGCCGCGGAAACCCGATCCTCGTCGCATATGTCGTGCCAGCCGGCGGCGCCGCTCCGTCGACAGCGGAGTTGCGCCGGTTCCTGCTTGACCTGCTTCCCGCCGCCATGTTGCCCGCGGTCTTCGAGGTGACGGACGCGCTGCCGCTCACATCGAGCGGAAAGGTGAACCGCAAGGCCTTGATGGCAGCCGACAGCGCGTCGGGGCCGCAGGAGCCGGTATTCGTCGCCCCGCGCACGCATACCGAACAGGTTCTGGCCGAGATCTGGTGCGCGGTACTGGGTTTGGAGCGGGTCGGCGTCAACGACGACTTCTTCGCTCTCGGCGGTGCCTCGACCCAGAGCCTGGAGGTCGCGGTGCGGGCGAACGCGGCAGGCCTGCCGCTGCGACCGGAGTCGATGTTCGTCTACGGCACGATCGCCGAGCTCGCCACCGAATACGGCCAGATCGCGGACGACGCAACGGATCACCGTGAAAGCCCCGTCGAGGCGGTCGTCACCGCGCCGGCCTCCGAGAAACCGGTGCACGCCGTACCCGAGGAAAAGCGAAACACCGTCATCGAAAGCATCGGCGTGTACCTTCCCTCGCGAACGGTGTCGACGAAGACGGTCATGGCCGAGTGCGCCAACGAGATTCGCATACCGCTGGAACGCCTGACCGGCATCAAGAACCGACGGGTGGTCGGCGAGGACGAGTTCTCGATCGACCTTGCCAGGAAGGCGACGGACGACTGCCTGTCCCGGTCGAGCTATCGGCGCGAGGAGATCGACCTGGTCATCGCCTGCAACATCTCCCGGCGTGACGGATTCGGGCACCGGTTCACCTTCGAGCCCAGCACCGCCTCGCGGCTGCGCGGCCAGTGTGGCTTTGTCAACGCGCTGGCCTTCGACATCAGCAACGCGTGTGCCGGAATGTTCACCGGCATCGCGGTGGCGGACGCTTTCCTGCAGACAGGACTGATTCGGAGCGCCCTGGTGGTCAGCGGCGAATACATCAGCCACCTCACCGAGACCGCGCAGAAGGAAATCGAGGGGCCGATGGACCCGCGGCTTGCCTGCCTGACCCTCGGTGACGCCGGCGCGGCGGTGGTCCTGGAACGCGGGCCCAACGACCGGGTCGGCTTCCACGACATCGATATCGCCACCTTCAGCCGCTACAGCAAGCTGTGCATCGCCAAGGAGGCGGGCGGCCCGCACGGCGGCGCCATCATGTTCACCGACTCCGTCACGCAGACCGCGATCGCGGTCAAGCACGCCGTGCCCTACGTCTCTGCGGTCATGCAACGGCACGGGTGGCGGCCCGAGACGATGGACTACCTGCTGATGCACCAGACATCGGAGGCGTCGCTCAACGACGCGGTCGCCGCCATCAATCAACAGTTCGGCCAGGGCGCAGCCAACCGGGACAACACGATCTACAACGTGGCGGAGCGGGGGAACACCGCCACCACAACGCACTTCGTCGCGCTGAACGACTACATCCTCAGCAACCGGATCAAGTCCGGAGACAACGTGGTCTTTTCAATCACCGGCTCCGGACAGACCATCGGCGCCGCGCTGTACACCTTCGACGACCTGCCAGACCGGATGCGCCGGGGCGCCGGCGGCCAGCACGGCCGCAGCACGTGGACCGACAGCGACCGCAAAGAGCTACCGGCGACGCCCCGTGTGCGCATTGACAGCGTGGGCATCGCTCCCGCTGGGCAATCGACTTCTCCGAGCTCGATACAGCTCGCGGTTCAAGCGGCGGCGGCGTGCCTTGACCGAAGTAGCCTCGATCGGGCGGCGGTCGATCTGATCATCCACGTCGGCATCTACCGCGACGACTTTCTCAGCGAACCCGCGGTTGCCTCGCTCGTCGCCGGCGAACTCGGAATCAATGGCGACGTGCAGTCCCCGGACGGGCCCAAGACGCTTGCCTTCGACGTCCTCAACGGCGCGGTCGGCTTCCTCAATGCCTGCCACGTCGCCGCGGGAATGATTGGGGCGGGTAAGGCCGAGCATGCGATGGTGGTGGCCTCGGAGGTAGAAAACAACACCCCCGAAAGCGGTGATCCGTTGAACGGCATCAGCCAGACAGGCTCGGCGATACTGCTCAGCCGAAGCGACGGCACGGAAGGCTTCGGCCGGTTCATCTTTCAGCCGCACCCGGAGTACAGCGGGGCGCTTGCCACTTACACTCAGGAAAGGGGCGGGCGGTTCTGGCTGCAGATCGACCGCGACCCCAACCTCGCCGCCATTTACCTGAGTTGTATCCCCTCGGCCGCCAAGGAACTCTTGACGCTCGAGGGGCTCGACCCCTCGGACATCGCGGTCGTGTTCCCGCCGTATTTGCCCCCGGCAGCGCTCGACGAACTGGCCGCTCAGACCGGCATCCCGCGATCACGATTCGCCGAGCTCCCCGTCGACACCGACCCGTTCACGTCGTCCCTGCCGTACGAGCTGGAGCACGCCCGGCGGCACGGGCTGGCACGGCCGGGCGACATCGCGCTGATACTCGCCGTCGGCTCAGGTGTCCAGGTCGGCTGCACCACCTACCGCTTCTGATTCAATGCGATGTCGGGGATCAGTATCGGTGTGCGGCGGCGACCAAACCTCGTGCGCTGCATGCCGTTCCGCACCGCCGTGGCATCATCCTGAGACGCGGAGCCAGTGATGACACACACGATCGACGCGGTTCCGGGCTTCACCGGCCACATAGTCCGTCCCGACAGCGACGACTACGACTCGGCGCGGCAGGTCTTCAACGGCCTGATCGACAAGCGGCCCGCCGTTGTGCTGCGCTGCCGCTCACGCGCAGACATCGTCGCCGCCGTCCGCTACGCCGTCAGCTCCGGAGCCGAGACCGCGGTGCGCTGCAGCGGGCACAGCGTCGCAGGACACGCCTCGACCGACGGCGGTATCCTCATCGACCTCTCCCTCATGCGCGGCGTAGTCGTTGACCCCGAGCACCGAATCGCGGTCGTCCAGCCCGGCGCGACCTGGCGCGACATCGACAAGGTGACCGCCCGCCACGGTCTGGCCTGCCCCGGCGGGGTGGTGTCATCGACTGGCGTCGGCGGGTTCACGCTCGGCGGCGGGGTCGGCTGGTTGTCCCGGACATACGGCTTGACCTGCGACAACTTGACCGCCGCGGAGCTCGTCCTCGCCAACGGGGAGGTGCTGTACGTCAGTGGGTCACAGAACGCGGAGGTCCTGTGGGGACTGCGCGGCGGCGGCGGCAACTTCGGGGTGGTCGCGCACTTCGTGCTCGACCTGCATCCGGTCGATCACGTCATCGGGGGCGTGCGATCCTACGACGACACCGACGCCGAGGCGGTGCTCGGACACTTCCGCGCTCAGATGGACAGCGCCGACGACCATCTCGCGTCCCTCGTCGACTTCGGCACCGATGAGAATTCCGGACGCCGCCTGGTCACGATGCTCAGCTGTTCGACGGGATCCGACGAGGTCGGTCAGGCCACCATCGGTGCGCTGCTGCAGGCCCGCGGGGTGACCACAGAACCGGTGACGTCGCTGCAGCGCGAAATCGCCTATCCCACATGGCAACAGGTCCTCGACCACACGGCCCCGTTCGGCCGGTTGCACTATTGGAAGTCGATGTTCCTGACGGAGCTATCCGACGAGGCCATCAGGCGCATCGCGCTGCTCGGACGAACTCGCCCCGCGCCGCAAACACACCTGCACCTGATCCGTCTCGGCGGCTTTCCGAGCCGTGTTCCGCTGGGGGCGACAGCCTTTTCGGCCCGCAACCATCCCTACATCGTCCATCTGATCACCACATGGACACACCGCGCTGACACCGAACGATGCAAGTCATGGACCGATGAAGCGTACGAAACTCTGCGTCCCCTCGGTCCGGCGAGCGCGTATCTCAACTTCGTCGGCGATGAAGGGCGGGCCCGCATCCGGGCGAGCTTCGGTGAAGTCAACTATCGGCGCCTCGCCAGGCTGAAGGCTCGCCTCGATCCGGACAACCGCTTCGCCCTCAATCAAAACATCGAGCCCGCAACGGATACTTGAACTGGACGCAGTTCGCCGGAGAGCAATTCTGGGCCCGCTCGTCGAGAGCACCGATGTACGCTGGGACAGCTCGCAGTCGGC
Organism: uncultured Actinomycetota bacterium; assembly: GCA_963732835.1. Classification (GTDB taxonomy): domain Bacteria; phylum Actinomycetota; class Actinomycetes; order Mycobacteriales; family Mycobacteriaceae; genus Mycobacterium. The sequence continues at coordinate 11,953 of CAVTBA010000011.1, read as the reverse complement.
GCCTGGATCCCAACCAGTCAGTAATTGTGGCAGATGTTAGCGAGTGGCACGACAATGCCGCGGAACGGTGCAGCCTCGGGTGTGTTCGCTATGTCCAGCAGGATCTGCCGGCGCTGAGGCGGCGGCGCATCGACGAGATCGTACAACCAGGCCTGCGCCTCCGGGGATGCGTTGAATTCCTCGGCAGCTTTCGGAAATTTCGCATTCAGTGCCGCCACAATCTGCCGGTAACTGCATGTGCTGTTGACGGCTGGACTGATGTCAGGATCTGCGGATGCGACCCCAACCCCAGCGGTCAACGACAATATCAGAACGCCAACCGCAGCAGCCAGTCTGGTTAACGACATTGGCGCCTTCCCCCTAACAACCCCGAATGCGGAAACGGACGCTATCAGTTACGGTACGCGGCATCTACCCACCGAACAACTGAGCAAACCCAATTTCTTGGTTGTCGCCCGCCACGGTCATGGGACCGCCCGTCAGAGATTGACCCAGCTCGTCTCGACCAACCGGCTCTGCGATCTTGACGGGGCGGCGGATTTCTTCCGGCGCAGGAGTTGCCGCGTTGCGGAATGCCCACAGCCTGGGGCGCAAAACGTCAACCACAGAAACCACGGCGAACACAACCACGTTGCGACTTATGCGGTTCGAGCAGCCAGCGAGATTCGACACCGGCGAACTAAGCGGAAATGCACGATGATCACCGCTCCGAATCAGCCTCAGCCGCTTCAACTTTGCGCTCGTTGTGCTCGACAACGCCGCACGAATAACGAGTGCCGGCCGCCTGACGTCCGGATGGGCGACCCCGGTCATCGAGGTCTACGCGCGTTGGGTCCGCCTACTCGCGTTGGGTCTGCATGTTCGCCGCGCCCAAGACCACCGGAGCCGCACCGACCGCCGGTACCTCGTGCTGCGCTGTGGCGTCATGGAATCTCCCCGGATCGGATCATGCCTCGAGCGCGAAACCATTTGATCGCGTTGTGGATTGCAGGCTCAACGGGAGCTACTACATAGCCCAGTTCTCCCACGGCCTTATCGCTGCGGTACCGGTAGCGGTCGGTGAACGCATATCCGACGGACATCGAGTTCACCGTGGTTTCCCGACCGGTGACGACCTCGAGGAGGTCGCCAGCCTTGCCCCCGATCCATGCGACCGGATAGGGCAAGCGTCTACGCGGCGGATTGACCCCGACCACCCGTGCCACTAGCTCTAGGTAGTCGCGATACGTCATCTCCTGGCCGCCCAGGATGTAGCGTTCGCCACGTTTCCCGTCCAACCAGGCGGCGATCATTCCACGCACGACCTCGCAGACATCCGCGAAGCTGTTGTATCCCGGTGTCCAATAAGGAATTCTGCGGTTGGCGATCTCGATGATGAGACGGCCGGAACTGGGTCTGGCGTCGCGCGGGCCCACCAGGTAGGTGGGGTTTACGATGACCGCATCCAACCTGTCGCAGGCACGCTGCACGAGGATTTCGCCACGCCGTTTGGTGACTGGGTAGGCTGCCGCCAGCCCGGCTTTGTCCCATCCCCATGGGGTCTGTTCGTCGGCGGGTGTGCCGTCGAGTGTGGGTCCGATCGTGTTCGCGGTCGAGGTATGGACGAGCCGCGGCGTACCGGCGGCAATCGCGGCTTCGACGACGGCTCGGGTAGCGCCGACGTTGACTGCCTCGATTGCCGGTGTGATCGTTCGCCTGGTCGAAACGCTTGCAGCGCAATGGAAGACCACGTCAGCGTCGGCAAACACGTCGCGAAGTTCTGCGACCGAACCGAGGTCGGCGTATACCCACTTGATCGGGAGGTCGGCCACCGAACTCGTATCGGTGCTCGGGCGCCGCGTCGCAGTCACGGTGTGCCCCTGCGCGATGAGTTCGGTGGCCAAATTGGCCCCCAGCAGCCCGCTTGCTCCGGTTACCACAGCGTGTGCCATCGGGTTTCCGTTCAGAAGTCCAGCATGGTCGATGTCCACGACCCATTACGCGCCAACCCTAAGCCGATGAGCGATACCGAACGGCCGGGGGCCGATGGTGGGCCCACGGGCGCGCCGATTCCAATTGCGCGGCAAGCGAAATGAGGGTGGACCCGTCGTGGGGTCGCCCGACCAGATGGACCGCTTCGGGCAGGCCGTGGCGCGAGACTCCGACCGGGACCGACATGGCCGGTTGCCCGGTGTAGTTCTGCGGCGGGGTGAACGGCATAAACGCCAATACCCGCGCCATGGCGCGGGTTGGTCCCAACCCCTCAAGGTGTCCGACAGGCACCGGCGGCTTACCCAACACCGGCGTCATCAGCACGTCGCAATCAGCTATGGGCCGCAGCCCGCGCTGGCTCATCCGGTCGCGGGCGGCCAGCGCGCGGTGCACCAGCCAGTCGGGGATCAGCCGGGCGGTACGTCCCTCGGCCTGAATCCGCCGTTCCAGCAGCTCAGGTGTGGGCAGCCGCTCGATTTCATCGGCGAGACCATGCATCATCAGCGCGAACACTGAGAGGATCGCAGCTGGCGGATAGACCGGATCACGCTCAACGACTTCGTGGCCGAGCGAGCGCAGCAACTCGGCGGTCTCCAGCACCGGGCGGCGCACTTCCTCGCTGACCCGCACGGGAACCACTGGCTTGAAGGACATTGCGATCCGCAGACGACGCGGCGCGCGCGATACCGCCTCGATCAACGCCGGCGGCGGCGACGCTGAGGTGATCTCGTCGTTGGGCTCCGCGCCGGCCATCGCGTCGTGCAGCAGCACCGCGTCGGTCACGCTGCGGGCCAGCGTTCCGATGTGATGCAACCCGTGGAATCGGTAGGCCCGCTCTGGTGATTGCTTGGTGCTGATCCACCCGCGCTGACCCTTCAGGCCCACCACTCCGCAGCACGCGGCCGGGATGCGGACCGACCCGCCGCCATCGGTGCCCAGCGCGCCGGGCACCATGCCGGCTGCCACCGCAGCCGCCGAACCACCGCTGGAACCTCCAGTTGTTCGGTGTAGATGCCACGGATTGCGTGTCACACCCCAGGTCGGCGACTCGCACATCGGCACGGCACCGAACTCGGGCAGATGCGTCTTGCCGATGATCACCGCCCCGGCCTCCCGAAGGCGCCGCACCGCGGCGCTGTCGCTGCTCACCGGGCCCGTATCGATCCTGGTGCCGCACATCGACGAAACCCCCGCTACATCGGTGTCGTCTTTGACCGCAATCGGCACGCCCGCCAGCGGCAGCACCTCCCCGGCGGCGAGCCGGCGTTCGACCTGAGCTGCTTCTGCCATCGCCTGCTCGGCCAGCACGACGCGAAATGCGTTCAACGCCGGGTCCAGTTGGGCGATCCGTTCCAGGTGGAGCGCCACCAGCTCTCGCGGCGAAACCTGACGATCGCGCACCAACTGCGCCTGCCGTGCCACCCCGGCAAAAACCAGGCTCTGATCATCAACGGTGGTCATTCATGTCCTCTCGCGCCACCCCCAGCCGAGTGTACGCACACGTTTCGTCGACGCCGCCAAGCAAACTCACGTCAACGAGCAGGCACCGGACACGGGGCCAACCAGTGAGGTGCCGTCCGGTCCCGGGGCCGACGAGGCATCTCTTCTGAGCCCAATATGCCTGAGGCAGCGGGTAATTGGGGATGTCGTAACGCATCGTCCCGCCCGGTTCTGCCCCTGCGTCGCGCACCTCGACCTGATGCCCAACCCGCGCCAGGTGATAGGCGGCGGAAGGCCCACGCGTCGGGCGGCCATCCCATTTACGGCTGTGGGCGTGAACCCTCGGCTACTGAACGGCGTGACGATCGACCGTCTCCGCGACGTCGTCACGAAACTTCGATGGTGTGTCCCGGCATGAGGTGCCGCACCTGGCCAGCAAACGGCGGCGGGTGCCGTCGGCGGTGACACGGTCCGGCAGTAGCGGCGAACCCTTTTCGCCGACTTGATTTGGGGCATCACACTCAAAGTCGCCACCCCTTGGCTCTGCACGCGAACTGAGCAACGAGACTCAACGGCTATTCTCACGAGCGTCCGTTCGTCATAACGATTCGGGCGGTCAAGCCGGAACCTTCCCGCGTCCCACGGTCGCGACGAGTCTGTCTCAGCGAGATAGCCTAGAGATCTCGAGTGCGCAGGCAGCGGTGAGCTGAATGACAACGGCTCTTTGACCAGCCTGAACACTAGTTAGCATCACACAGCGACCTAACGATCGTCAGGTAACCGTGCTGGTACTGAGACTATCGGTAACATGCGACGCTATGAGGCGCACCGTTGGACGCACCGCTGCGGCCAAGTTGGCACCAGTGGCGCCCAATGCGATTTCCCGTGCTGCAGTGGCCGGCGCAGTGCGCCGTTTCGGGGGAATGGTCACCGTCCTGTTGTTGATCGGTTCATTCATACCCGGCATGGGGACGGCGGCGGCGGACGGCGGCGGTGACGAACCGCAGTACGCGGCTTTCTATTTACCGCCGGACCCTTTGCCGCCGGGCCAGCCCGGTGACCTGATCCGCACGGAGCCGTCGCGGCTGGTGCTGGAGCCTTCGGGCCAGTTGGGCGCGATCCTCGCGACCGGTACCCGGATCATGTACCGCAGCATCGATGCGCGGGGAAAACCGATCGCTGTCACCGGTACCTACTTCGAGCCGGACAACCCGTGGCCGGGCAACGGCCCGCGCCCGTTGATCAGCTTCGGGCCGGGCACCCAGGGCCAGGGCAATCAGTGCGCGCCCTCGCGGCTGTTCAACCAGGGCATCCACTATTCCGGTGGGTGGGACATCATGTTCAACAACGAGGAGTTGTACGTCGCGACGATGGTGGCCCGTGGGTTCGCCATCGTGATGACCGACTATGACGGGCTGGGCACACCGCCGATGCACACCTATGGGAACCGCCGCGCCGAGGGCCAGGCCGTTCTGGATGCCGCCCGCGCGGCCATGCGCCTGCCCGGTACCTCGCTGGACCCGGACGGACCGGTCGCGTTCTGGGGATACTCCCAAGGCGGCGGGGCGACGGCGTCGGCGGCCGAATTGGCGCCCTCCTACGCACCCGAGCTGCATGTGGTCGGCACCTACGCCGGCGCGCCGCCCGCCGACCTCAAAGAAATGCTGCCCTACCTCGACGGCAGCGCCGCGGTCGGTGTGGTGGGCTATGCGCTCAACGGCATCATCGGCGCCTATCCCGAGTCCGCCGACGCGATCCGCTCCAAGCTCACCCCGCGGGGCGCGGCCATGCTTGCCTCGACGTCGCGCCAGTGCATCGGCCAAACCGTCATCGATTTCGGGTTCCGTCACCTGCAGCCCTACTTCACCGAGGACCTCGCGCAACTCACCAAGGAGGTCAGCATCCTGTTTTCGCTGCAGCGCATCGGACGCCGCAAACCCAATGCGCCGGTGCTAATCGATGCCAACCGCTACGACCCGGTGGTGCCGTGGACCGGGGCGAATCAGCTCGGCCGCGACTGGTGCGCCCAGGGCGCCGACGTCGAATTCCGCACCAACGAAGAGCCGCCATTCCTCAACAAAACCGGCATCAACCACCTATTACCGGCGCTCGTCGACGGTGAGCCGGCCATGCAATGGATCGCCGCCCGTTTCAACGGCCTGCCCACCACACCCAACTGCGGCGAGTTCTGAGTGTCAGAGGCCAAGATCTCCACGCCACACGGTGGCGTCCCAGAGCCGTGTAAAGGTGGCCTGACGCTCGCGCGGAAACCGCAGGTACACGGTCAACGACTCGCGGTCCTTCAGCGAGTGAGGTCGAGATTTTCGACCTCCCGGGATTGGACTGGTCGGCGGTAGAAAGCACGGGCGGGTTTCACCCGCCTGCTGTTGGGTTCGGTCAGCAACGCCGTTGCCAAACCGTCGGTGTGCCGATGACTTTGGCGCGCTCGAGGGACCCGTAGGGCTGAAAACGATGACCTTGTCCTCCGGCAATAGGACTTTCGGCTCTCGCCCGCTATACCCGCGGATCGAAGAATCACTAACAGCAGTAGTACAGGGCGCTCGCGGTCGGCTCGGTAAACCACATCATCACCGCCCAGGGGTTGCGGCCCTACATCATCGATGCCCTCGACAGGGGCATGTCAACGGTATAACGGCCGGTCGAGCCAAGAATGTCGCGGTTGGGCCGCCGCCAGTACGCCGGGATCACCGAGGGCGACCGGCGGTTCGGCCGCCACCTCCGCGGCCACCGTAAGCAGGAAACGACCGTCTCGCCGCCACCAGCCGGGAAACACCGTCCCCTCCGAGGCGCCCACCGTCAACTCGCCCCAGCCGTCACCGCGCGGGGCTGTCACCGTCACCTCCAGGCTGCGGGTGTCCCGGCGCAGTCCAGTGCGTAACACCTTCAGTGCGCTTTCTTTTGCGGACCAGATCAGGTTCGCCGCCATATCGCGCTCTTCACCGGCGGGGCGCGAGTCAACGAAACTTCGCTCGGTCGCGGTGAGGAAGTCGAGCACAAAGCCCGGCGTGCGCGGCTCCACCAGCTCCAGGTCGCACCTCACGGGATGATTCGGCTCCCGGCCCTCGCCCGCCGCTCACGGCCACGTCACGCACCCGCCCATCCGGCACGGTCGGTGATCGACACCTCCACGCCGAGCGGGGTTCCCCCGACGCACACGTACGGGGCACCACTGGGCGCATTGCGGATCTCGATGACGGCGAGCGCTGTCGGATCGGTGGGCCGGCCGGTCACCGCTGCGACGGCATGCTTGGCGACCAGCCGGCGCAGCAGATACTCGGTGCGCCGCTTGGTGAAACGCAGCCGGGCCAGGATTGCTGCCTCCGTCGGCGCCAGCCATTGCTGGTCGGCGGGCAGCGCGTCCTCGCCCAAGGCGAGCCACCGGCGCCCGCTCGATTCGCTAGGCGCTGCGCCACCGCCACCGCAGATCTGCGGCGGGCAAGTGCGGTCGCCTGCTCGGTGGCTTCGCGGATCGGGCCGCGCCACAAGTCGCCGTGGCCGGGCGCCAGCATCTCGGTTTCCAGCAATGCCAGCGCAGCCAGGCTGCGAACGCACTCGTCCTGGCTGTGGCTGAACACCGCCGGCAGCAGCTGCGGCCCGCTGCGGCGCAGCAGCGGATGGCCGGTGATCAGCGCGTCGCCACTGACCAGCACGCCGTCGACCACGATACGAGCAATGGCCCGCCGGTGTGTCCCGGAGTGGGAACGGCCATCGGGCGGCCCGGCAGCTCGGCGGCCACCTCGGCGGTCAGGGGCTGGGCCGACGGGATGCCGTCGCGGATCAGGCCGCCGCTGCGCACCACGTGGACACCCCACTTCGCCCACCGGGGCCGCCAAATACGCAGTGCGACATCGAAAACCGACGCCTGCTCCAGGTACTCGCGCTTGGCGTGACCCACTTCGTCGGCGTGGCAATACACCGCGGTGCCGTGCTGGTCGGCGAACCAGATCGCCGAGCCCAGGTGGTCGATGTGCGCGTGCGTCAGCAGGATGGCGCGCACGTCGCGGGCGTCGTAGCCCAGCTTGCGCAGCGAGGCCAGCACCTCCTCGCGGTCCCCGGGATAGCCGGCGTCGATCAGCATGACCCCGGTGTCGTCGGCGACCACCGTCCAGTTGACGGCGTGGCCCTGGGCGAGGTGCACCGTGTCGGTGACCTGAACAAGCGTCGGCGCCGGTCCCATGCCCGCGAGTGTAGGAGCGATTGCATGCGCGGCGAAGCCGGGCGCTGCGGGTCGCGAGCATGACTGTAGGAGTAGAAATAACTCGTGGCTGAACTGAAACTCGGATACAAGGCATCCGCGGAACAATTCGCACCGCGCGAGCTCGTCGAACTGGCTGTCGCCGCCGAAGCTCACGGCATGGACAGCGCAACCGTCAGCGACCACTTCCAGCCGTGGCGGCACGAGGGCGGGCACGCCCCGTTCTCGCTGGCCTGGATGACCGCCGTCGGCGAACGCACCGAGCGGATCGTGCTCGGCACCTCGGTGCTCACCCCGACCTTCCGCTACAACCCCGCCGTCATCGCGCAGGCCTTCGCCACCATGGCCTGCCTGTACCCGGACCGGATCTTCCTCGGCGTGGGCACCGGTGAGGCGCTGAACGAGATCGCCACCGGGTACGAGGGCGAGTGGCCGGAGTTCAAGGAGCGGTTCGCCCGACTGCGCGAATCGGTGCGGCTGATGCGGGAGCTGTGGCGCGGCGACCGCGTCGACTTCGACGGCGAGTACTACCGGCTCAAGGGCGCCTCGATCTACGACGTGCCCGAAGGCGGCGTGCCCGATCTACATCGCCGCCGGCGGACCCGCGGTGGCCAAGTACGCCGGCCGGGCCGGCGACGGCTTCATCTGCACCTCCGGCAAGGGCGAGGAGCTCTACAACGACAAGCTGATGCCGGCGGTGCAAGAGGGCGCTGCGGCGGCCGAGCGCAACGTCGACGACATCGACAAGATGATCGAGATCAAGATCTCCTACGACCCCGACCCCGACCTGGCGCTGGAGAACACCCGGTTCTGGGCGCCGCTGTCGCTGACCGCCGAGCAGAAGCACAGCATCGACGACCCGATCGAGATGGAGAAGGCCGCCGACGCGCTGCCGATCGAGCAGGTCGCCAAGCGCTGGATCGTGGCGTCCGATCCCGACGAGGCCGTCGAGAAGGTCAAGGCCTACGTCGACTGGGGCCTCAACCACCTGGTGTTCCACGCTCCGGGGCACGACCAGCGCCGGTTCCTGGAGCTGTTCGAAAAGGATCTGGCCCCCAGGCTGCGGCGGCTTGCCTGAAAAGCCGGCCATTCAGGCGCCGATCCACCGACGTCGCCGCTCCCGGAACCGGCGACGCGGCAAGTCGACGATCGCGCTGGGGCTGCTGCACCGGTTGACCGCGACGGTCGCCAAGGTCGGCGTGTTCCGGCCCATCACCCGGGTTCCCGACGGCAACGACCGCGACTACATCCTGGACCTGCTGCTGGGCACACCACCGCGGGCCTGCCCTACGAGCAGTGCGTCGGCGTGACCTACCAGCAGCTGCACGCCGACAGCGACGCCGCGATCGCCGACATCGTCGACGCCTACCACGCGATGGCCGACGACGTGCGACGCCGTGGTGATCGTCGGCAGCGACTACACCGACGTCGCCACGGCCCGCCGAGCTCTCGGTCAACGCCCGGATCGCGGTCAACCTCGGCGCGCCGGTGCTGCTGGCGGTCAGCGGCCGAGGGCCGCACCCCCGACGAGGTGCGCAGCGTGGTCGAGGCGTGTCTGGCCGAGCTGGCCGCCCAGCGCGCCCACACCGCGGCGGTGGTGGCCAACCGCTGCGAACCGGCGCAGCTGGGGGACGTCGCCGAGGCGCTGCGAAGCCTTCGGCCCAGCGCAGCTACGTGCTGCCCGAAGAGCCGCTGCTGTCCGCGCCGACGGTGGCCGAACTCGAGAAGGCGGTCAACGGAACGCCGGTCAGCGGCGAGGAGTCCCTGCGGGAGCGCGAGGTCATCGGCGTGCTGGTCGCCGGGATGACCGCCGACCACGTCCTCGAGCGGCTGAGCGACGGCATGGCGGTCATCACCCCCGGTGATCGCTCGGACGTGGTGCTCGCGGTCGCCAGCGCCCATGCGGCCGAAGGCTTTCCGTCGCTGTCGTGCATCGTCCTCAACGGTGGCTTTCGAACTGCACCCGTCCATCGCGGCGTTGGTCGCCGGGCTGCGGCTGCGACTGCCCATCATCGCCACCACGCTGGGCACCTACGAGACCGCCAGCGCGGCCGCCGCGGCAAGCGGCCGCGTCACGGCGAACTCGCAGCGCAAGATCGACACCGCGCTGGAGCTGATGGACCGCTACGTCGACATTACGGATCTCCTTGCGCAGCTTGCCATTCCGATCCCGACCGTGACCACGCCGCAGATGTTCACCCACCGGCTGACGCTGCAGGCGCGTTCGGACCGCAAGCACATCGTGCTGCCGGAAGGCGATGACGACCGCATCCTCAAGTCGGCCGGCCGCGTGCTGCAGCGCCGCGTCGCCGACCTCACCATGCTGGGCGATGAGGCGCAGGTCCGCCTGCGTGCGGCGGAACTCGGGGTGTGACCTCGACGGCGCGCAGGTGATCGACCCGCGCACCAGCGACCTGACGATCAGGTTCGCCGAGCAGTACGCCGAACTGCGCAAGGCCAAGGGCGTCACCGTCGAGCACGCCCGCGAAATCATGCACGACGCGACGTATTTCGGCACCATGCTGGTGCACAACGGCATGGTCGACGGCATGGTGTCCGGTGCCGCGCACACCACGGCGCACACCGTCCGGCCGGCGTTCGAGATCATCAAGACCGTCCCCGACGTCTCCACGGTGTCCAGCATCTTCCTGATGTGCCTGCCCGATCGGGTGCTGGCCTACGGCGACTGCGCGATCGTCCCGACCCGACCCCGAGCAACTCGCCGACATCGCGATCTGCTCGGCGCGCACCGCGGCGCAGTTCGGCATCGAGCCGCGGGTGGCCATGCTGTCGTACTCCACCGGCGACTCGGGCACCGGCGCCGACGTCGAAAAGGTCAGGAGCGGCAACGGAATTGGTGCGCTCCAGGGACCCGGAGCTGCTGGTCGATGGGCCGATCCAGTACGACGCCGCGGTCGAACCGTCGGTCGCGGCCACCAAGATGCGCGACTCGCCGGTGGCCGGCCGCGCCACGGTGCTGATCTTCCCCGACCTCAACACCGGCAACAACACCTACAAGGCGGTGCAGCGCAGCGCCGGGGCCATCGCCATCGGCCCGGTGCTGCAAGGCCTGCGCAAGCCGGTCAACGACCTGTCCCGGGGCGCGCTGGTCGAAGACATCGTCAACACCGTTGCCATCACCGGCGATCCAGGCGCAGGGCATCCATGAGTGAGCCCAGCCGGGTTGTGCTGGTGATCAACTCCGGCTCGTCGTCGCTGAAATTCCAGTTGGTCGACCCCGACTCCGGCGTGGCCACGGGCGGCGCGGCAACGTCGAACAGATCGGAGAAGCGTCGTCGCCGATCGCCGACCACGACGCCGCGCTGCGTCGAGCGTTCGAGATGCTGTCAACGATCGAGCGGCATCGACCTGGACGCCTGCGGCCTGGTGGCGGTCGGTCACCGGGTCGTGCACGGCGGCAGACACGTTTCACCAGCCCGACGCTGGTGGATGACGCGGTGATCGGCAAGCTCGACGAACTGTCGCCGCTGGCGCCGCTGCACAACCCGCCCGCGGTGCAAGGGTATCGAGGTGGCGCGCAAGCTGCTGCCCGGATGTTCCGCACATCGCGGTGTTCGACACCGCGTTCTTCCATGACCTGCCGCCGGCCGCGGCGACCTACGCGATCGACCGGAGCTGGCCGAAACACTGGCAGATCCGCCGCTACGGATTCCACGGCACCTCGCACCAATACGTCAGCCAGCAGGCCGCGGCCTTCCTGGGCAGGCCGCTGGACGGCCTGAATCAGATTGTGCTGCACCTGGGTAACGGCGCTCCGCCTCGGCGATCGCCGGCGGCCGCCCGGTCGACACCTCGATGGGCCTGACGCCGTTGGAGGGCCTGGTGATGGGCACCCGCAGCGGTGACATCGACCCGGGCGTCGTTCAGCTACCTGTGGCGCACCGCCAAGGATGGGCGTCGACGAGATCGAGTCGATGCTCAACCAGCGGTCCGGGCGTGCTGGGCCTGGCCGGCGAGCGCGACTTCCGCCGGCTGCGCGGCGATGATCGAATCCGGCGACGGCGCAGCGCGAATTGGCCTACGACGTGTTCATTCACCGGCTGCGCAAGTACATCGGCGCCTACCTGGCTGTGCTCGGGCATACCGACGTGATCACCTTCACCGCCGGGGTCGGCGAGAACGACGCGGCGGTGCGCCGCGACGCGCTGGCCGGGCTGGAGGAGCTGGGCATCGTGCTCGACGAGGAGCCGCAACGCCGAGGCGGCGGCAAGGGCGCGCGCCGGATCTCCGCCGACGAGTCGCCCGATCGCCGTCCTGGTGGTCCCGACCAACGAGGAACTGGCCATCGCCCACGCCTGCGTCAGC
>CAVTBA010000010.1:0-497103 GCA_963732835.1 uncultured Actinomycetota bacterium | reverse complement strand
GGTGCTGGCCCTGGTCGGGCTCGTCGCGTTGGTGTTCGCCGTGGTCACGAGCAACGAGTTGGTGGCCTGGGTCTGCATCGGCGCCAGCGTGCTCGGCGTGGTGTTGTTGATCATCGACGCGTTGCAGGAGCGGCAGCGACGCGACGCGGGCGGCGCAGACGTGCACGAGGGCCAGCCCGAGGACGAGGCGGATACCGGCGAAGAAGCCGTTGACTACCCGGAGGACGCCCCGCAAGAGGGCGGCTACGAATCATCCGGGGAAGCCGGTTCCGAGGCGACGGGACAGTCGCCGGTGTCGGCAGAGGGCCGCGGCGACGAGGCCGCCACCTAGCACTCAGCCGGTGGGCGTGGCGAGCGTCTCGCGCACCTCGTCGTCGCTGACCTGGTGAAAATCGGCGTACACCTGGCCGACGGCCTCGAATCCGGGCGGCATCGTGACGCAAACCACCTCGTCGGTCTCGAGCGCAAGCTCACGGCAGGTTGAGGGCGGCCCCACCGGGACCGCGACGATTATCGATTTCGGGGTCGAGCCGGGTCCGCCGGCCCGCAGCGCTCGGACGGCGGCCAGCATGCTGGCGCCGGTGGCGATCCCGTCGTCGACCAAGATCACCACCTTGCCGCACGGGTCGGCCACCGGGCGTCCACCCCGGTACGCCTTTTCGCGGCGGGCCAGTTCGGCCGTCTCGCTCTCGATCACCTCGCGCACCTGCCCGTCGGTGATGCGCAGGCTGGACACCACGTCGTCGTTCATCACGACGCCCCCGCCGCTGGCCAACGCGCCCATCGCGAGCTCCGACCAGCGCGGCACCCCCAGCTTGCGGACCAGGAACACGTCCAGCGGGGCGTGCAGTGCCGCGGCGACCTCCCAGGCCACCGGCACGCCGCCGCGGGCCAGCCCGTAGACCAGCACGTCGTCCCTGTCGAGGTAGGACATCAACTGTTCGGCCAGCGCGCGACCGGCCTCGCGACGGTCGCGGAAGGTGCGCGTCGCAGTGCGCCGGAGGAATCCGTTGGGTGTCATCGGTCGCAATCCAGCCTACGGGTTTTCACAACAACTCCGCGCCGGTCAGCGAATCCGGGTTTCTCCCGGAGCGTGCTGGCCCCGGCGCTTCGTGTACTGGCATGCGGGAGAGGCTCGTTCGCGTCGCAGCGGCGGTGGCCGTGCTTAGAAAGCGCGGCGGAGGAGCCATTTCTCGACCCCTATTGCATGAGTTCGGCAGGGCGTCTCTGCGACGCGGGAGCGGGCCTGCACCACGCGTGTAAGAGGGGGTGTCCGAGGGGGGACTTGAACCCCCACGCCCATTAGTAGGGCACTAGCACCTCAAGCTAGCGCGTCTGCCATTCCGCCACTCGGACAAGACCAACCGCATGGGTTGGCAGCTAAGGCTATCGGATTGTCTCACGCGGACCCAATCCAGCCGGGCCGCTCGGCGCCGCGCCGAGCGGCCGCCGCAATGGTAGGAAAGGTGGTTGTGACCGCGCAGAACGATTTCCCGGCCAACCCGAGTGACGACGTGGTCGAGGTCGTCAGCAGGTTGATCCGGTTCGACACCACCAACACCGGTGAACCGGAGACGACGCGGGGTGAGGAAGAGTGCGCGCGCTGGGTCGCCGAGCAGCTCGCCGAGGTCGACTACCTACCTCAATATGTCGAGTCGGGTGCCCCGGGCCGCGGCAATGTGATCGCCCGCCTCGCGGGCGCGGACAGCTCGCGCGGCGCGCTGCTGATCCACGGGCATCTCGACGTGGTGCCGGCCGAGCCGGCCGAGTGGAGCGTGCATCCGTTCTCCGGCGCGGTCAAGGACGGCTTCGTCTGGGGCCGCGGCGCGGTCGACATGAAGGACATGGTCGGCATGATGATCGTGGTGGCCCGGCAGTTGAAGCAGGCCGGGATCGTGCCGCCACGCGATTTGGTGTTCGCCTTCCTTGCCGACGAGGAACACGGCGGCAGCTATGGGGCGCAATGGCTGGTCGCCAACCGGCCCGACCTGTTCGACGGCGTCACCGAGGCGATCGGCGAAGTGGGTGGGTTCTCTTTGACCGTGCCGCGCCGCGACGGGGGTGAACGCCGGCTCTATTTGATCGAGACGGCCGAGAAGGGTCTGTCCTGGATGCGGCTGACCGCCCGCGGCCCGGCCGGGCACGGATCGATGGTGCATGACCAGAACGCCGTCACCGCCGTCGCCGAGGCGGTCGCCCGGCTGGGCCGGCACCAGTTTCCGCTCGTGCTGACCGACACCGTCGCCCAGTTCCTGGCGGCCGTCGGGGAGGAGACCGGGCTGACGTTCGACATCGAGTCGCGCGATCTGGCGGGAGCGATCGAAAAGCTCGGCCCCATGGCCCGCATGCTCAAGGCCGTGCTGCACGACACCGCGAACCCGACGATGCTCAAGGCCGGGTACAAGGCCAATGTCGTCCCGGCGACGGCGGAAGCGGTGATCGACTGCCGAATCCTTCCGGGCCGCAAGGCGGCGTTCGAGGCCGAGGTCGACCAGCTGCTGGGCCCCGACGTGACGCGCGAGTGGATCAAAGACTTTTCGTCATACGAGACGAGCTTTGACGGCGACCTGGTCGACGCCATGAACGCCGCCGTGCTGGCCCTGGACCCGGACGGCCGCACCGTGCCCTACATGCTTTCCGGTGGCACCGACGCGAAGGCCTTCGCGCGCTTGGGAATTCGCTGTTTTGGTTTTAGCCCGCTGCGGTTGCCGCCGGACCTCGATTTCACCGCGTTGTTCCACGGCGTCGACGAGCGGGTACCCGTGGATGCGCTGAGGTTCGGCACCGATGTGCTGGCACACTTCCTGACACACTGCTGAAGACACGACACGCAACGAGAGGATCGCCCATGAGCACCGCGCCCGACCCGTACGCCGCGCTGCCGAAGCTGCCGTCGTTCACCCTGACGTCGGAATCGATCACCGACGGCCAGTCGCTGGCCACTCCGCAGGTCAGCGGAATCATGGGCGCGGGCGGGGAAGACGTCAGCCCGCAATTGAGCTGGTCGGGATTCCCGGGGGAGACCCGCAGCTTCGCCGTCACCGTCTATGACCCCGATGCGCCGACGGCCTCGGGGTTCTGGCACTGGGCGGTGGCCAACCTGCCGGCCGACGTCACCGAACTGCCCGCGGGCGCCGGCGAGGGGAGCGACCTACCCGGCGACGCGCTGACGCTGGTCAACGACGCCGGGATGCGTCGCTACATCGGCGCCGCGCCGCCGCCGGGGCACGGGCCGCACCGGTACTACGTCGCGGTGCACGCCGTGGATGTGGACAAGCTGGACCTCAGCGAGGACGCCAGCCCGGCCTACCTGGGCTTCAACCTGTTCCAGCACGCGATAGCGCGCGCCGTCATCCACGGCATCTACGAACAGAAGTAGGCGCGGGGCGGGGCCGCTCGGTCGCGCGAATTTGTCGGTGGCAGGTCGTATCGTTCGAACATGCGTTCGATTAATGGCTACCGCCGCATTGCGGCCCTGCTTTATCAGTTCGAGGAGGCGTTGGATCGGCTGGATGCCTCCCTCGATTCGCTGACCGCTCCGGAGCTTGTTGCGGTTCTGGACAGGTACCTATTTCTGGTGGGCCGGCTGGACGCATTGATCTATGAGCTGTCCAGCCCGTTCGTGCGGCCAGTTGGGCGGCGGACATGGCTGTGACGGACCGTGAGGCGATTCAGCACGACGTCGACGCGTTGCGTGCGGTGGTCTCCCGCTTCCAGGGGCATTCGTATGAGGCGCTGACCAATCCGGAGCGGTTGGTGTTGTTGGAGATACTCGAGTGCCAGACCCGCCGGCTGCAAACGCCCAGTTTTCAACTGATCAATCAGGTTGGTGAACAAGCTGATTCGGCCGAGCTGGGTGGCAAGCTGTCCTGGGCGTTGGCCGATCGGCTGCATATCACCCGGGCCGAGGCCAGCCGCCGCATCGCTGAGGCCGCCGAGCTGGGCCCGCGCCGGGCGCTGTCCGGTGAGCCGCTGGCCCCGGTGTTGCCCGCCACCGCGGCGGCCCAACGCGACGGGGCCATCGGGGCCGACCACGTGGCGGTGATCCGGCAGCTCTTCCACCGGCTGCCCGAGTCGGTCGACATCGACACCCGCGAGCACGCCGAGAACCACCTGGCGTCCGAGGCCACCCAATATCGCCCCGACCAACTCGCCAAGCTCGCTCGCCACCTGATGGACTGCCTCAACCCCGACGGCAACTACACCGATACCGACCGGGCGCGGGCCCGCGGCCTGACGCTGGGAACCCAAGACTCCAATGGCATGTCGCGCTTGAGTGGATGGTTAACGCCGCAAGCGCGCGCCAGCTGGGAGGCGGTACTGGCCAAGCTGGCCGCGCCCGGCATGTGCAACCCCGACGACGAGGCCCCGGTCGTGGACGGCGCCCCGGCAGCCGAAGCGGCGCAGCGCGACACCCGCAGCCCCGCCCAGCGCAACCACGACGGCCTCAACGCCGCGCTACGAGCCATATTGGCCAGCGGCAAGCTGGGCCAGCACAACGGAATGCCGGCAGCCATCGTCGTAACCACCACCCTCACCGAGCTGGAAGCCGCCGCCGGTAGAGGCTTGACCGGCGGGGGCACCCTGCTGCCGATGTCCGACGTGATCCGGCTGGCCCGCCACGCCCACCACTATCTGGCCGTATTCGACAAAGGCAAGGCGCTGGCGCTCTATCACACCAAACGCCTGGCCTCACCCGGACAGCGAATCGTCCTGTACGCCAAGGACCGCGGCTGCTCGGCACCGGGCTGCGACGTGCCCGGCTACTACTGCGAAGTCCACCACGTCCAAGACTGGGCGAGCACCCACCGCACCGACATCGATCAACTCACCCTGGCCTGCGGACCCCACCACCGCCTCCTCGACAACGGCTGGACCACCCGAAAACGCGCCAACGGCGACACCGAATGGATCCCACCACCCCACCTCGATCGCGGGCAGCCACGCACCAACACCTTCCACCACCCGGAAAAACTCCTGGCCGAAGACGACGATGACGAAGACGCCGACGAAGAAGGGGCGGCTTAACTCGCCGACCCGTCCGGCTTCGGTGCCGCCGAACCGACCGCATCGGTGAGCGAGGCGAACCCGCCGTCGCGCAGCCGGCGCGCGATGCCGTCGTGAATGTGCTTGGGCCACAGGCCTCCTCCGTAGATGAAACCGGTATAGCCCTGCAGGAGCGACGCCCCCGCGGTGATCCGCTCCCACGCGTCGTCGGCGGTTTCGATGCCCCCGACGCTGATCAGCACCAGGCGATCGCCGACGCGGCCGTAGAGCCGGCGCAGCACCTCGGCGGCGCGGCGCGCCACCGGCGGCCCGGAGATGCCGCCGGGGCCCAGCGCGTCGACCCCGGGCGTCGTCAGCCCGTCGCGCGACACGGTGGTGTTGGTGGCGACGATCCCGGCCAGGCCCAGCTCGACGGCCAGGTCGGCGACATCGTCGAGGTCGGCGTCGGAAAGATCGGGCGCGATCTTCACCAGCACCGGCTTCGACGTCTCGGCGAGGACGGCCGACAGGATGGGCCGCAGCGACTCGACGGCCTGCAGGTCGCGCAGACCGGGCGTGTTCGGCGAGCTGACGTTGACCACCAGATAGGACGCCAGCGGCGCGACCAGGCGGGCGCTGGCCCGGTAGTCGTCGACGGCGTCGGCGGCCGGCGTGGACTTCGTCTTGCCGATGTTGACCCCGATCGGGATCTCGGGACGGTGACGCGCCAGCTGGACCGCCAGTGCGCCGGCGCCGAGGTTGTTGAAGCCCATCCGGTTCAGCAGGGCACGGTCGGCGGGGAGCCGGAACATGCGCGGGGGCGGGTTGCCGGGCTGCGCGTTCGCGGTGACGGTCCCGACCTCGGCGTACCCGAACCCCAAGGCACCCCAGGTCAGCAACCCCTTGCCGTCCTTGTCGAAACCGGCGGCCAGGCCGAGCGGACCCGGGAAACGCACCCCGAACACCGTGCTCGCCAGCGCCGGATCGGTGGGGCCGAGCAGGCGGTGCAACAGCCGGCGCGCCAAGGCGACGGCGGTGGCGCCGCGCAACACCGCGAAGACCAGCGTGTGGATGCGCTCGGGCGGGACCAGGAAAAACAGCCGTCGCACAAGGCCGTACACCGCGCCGTCGCGCGGTTGGCTCACCGTCACAGTTGCGGCTGGTCGGGTCGCCGGTTGCTCAGCCGAGACTTCTTGCGCCGCAATAACACTCGCCTGCTGCCGTCGGTGTAAAGCCGTACCCGGGTCAGCTCCCAGCCCCGGTATTCGGCCTCGATGGACAGCCGGATGGACGCGCTGAGCCGGGTCACCTCGGGTGGCAGGCGTAGCGGCACCCACTCGTATTCGTCGGACAGTTCGGTGTCCCAGCCCGCGGGCAACTGACTTCGGCGCGGCGCGGTCAACGCGTACCCGCCGCGTGTTCGATGACCTGCACCCCCGCACCGGACCCCGACACCACGTACAAGGTGTCCGACGCTTCGTCGAAGGCCAGTGAGTTCGGTTGCTGCACGGTCGGGTAACGCACCTTTTCGACGGGAATTCCGGTGGACAGATCGTAACCAATGACCATATTAGAAGCAGTCTGCGAAACCCAGGTCAATGCGCGCGCGCCGGCCAGGCCGTATGGTGCCTGGGGCACCGGGTAGGCCTGACGCAGGATGAGCGGATCCACCCCATACGCCAGCAGCTGGCCGCCGCGGGTGTCGGCGACCAAAATCCGGCCCCACGGGTCCGCGGCCATGGTGGTCGCGCCTTCGCCGGCCCGCAGCGCCTGTTGGACTTGACCGTCGGGGCTGATCGTGGTCACCGAGGTCTGTCCCCGGTCCAGGACTGCAGTCGTATTCCCTTGCGTGGCAAGGCAATCAACGCGCGCGAAGACCTTGATCCTGCTCCCGGCGGTCGCGGTGGCGACGGCCCCGGGCGTCGGCGAGGCGGGCGTTGGCGAGGCGAGGGTGTAGACGGCCCCGTCGGCGCTGCCCAACACCAGCTTGCCGTCGGCGCGTTGGGCGACCGCGGTGAAATCGGCCTGCTGGGCGTCGGTGATCCGCACCTGTCCCGCGTGCCCGGTGGTCAGGTCGACCACGAAATAGCCGCCCCGGGCGGCCAGGAAGACTGTGCCGTGGCCGTCATCGGTCAACGCGGTCGCCGGCCCCGGCAGGTCGATGACGCGCGGCGCGGCCTTCGGGTCATCGAAGACGGTGATGGTGGCCGACGCCGCCGGGGCTGCTCCGGGCGCCAGGATCGCCAGCCGGTGGGTGCCGCCGTCGAAGGCCGCCGCGGCCGCGCGGTCCGCCAGCGGGCGCACCGCGCCGGCCGGGTTCTGCGACACCGCCGGAGACACGGCCGCCGTGGCGGGTTCGATGGTGGGTGGTGCGGATTTGAATGTATTCGACGAACATCCCGCGATCGCGGCCAGCAAAAGTGCAACGCCGAGGACGCGGCGATGAGCTGCCGGTTGATGACGAGTGTGCCGTGACAGCAATTATTTTCCCTCGCGTAACGACTGTGGACCTCTCACTCTAAGGAACGCCTCGCATCCAATACGGCCATGTCGTCCACATCAAGTCCCACTGGCGAGGTATCGTCGGCTCATGGCCGTCATGGTTGACCGGCAAATCGCGGAGAAAGAGTTTGCTGTCGAAGAGATGTCGACAGGGATTTTCGCCAGCGGGTATGGACGAGTCGGTGATGGGCGCAGTTTCTCGTTCCACATCGAGCACCGCTCGCTCGTCGTCGAGGTTTACCGGCCGCGCCTTGCCGGGCCGGTTCCGCAGGCCGACGAGGTGGTCGCCACGGCGGTCCGCAGCCTCGTCGAGATCGACCTCACCGACGAGCGCAGCCTGATCGCCGCCGTGCGCGACTCGGTGGCGCACGCGGCGCCGATTTCGCACTAGTGACGCGCTAGTCACGCGCTAGTCACTAGCCCGCACACACACCGGGTACGGTCGTGGTCGTGGTTTCGGCGACGTCCCCGTTGGGCACCGCGGCATGACGGTCATCCTGCTGCGCCACGGTCGCTCCAGCTCGAACACCGCCGGCGTCCTGGCCGGCCGCTCCGAGGGCGTCGACCTCGACGACAAGGGCCGCGATCAGGCCGCCGGGCTCGTCGACCGGATCGGTGACCTCCCGATCCGCGCGCTGATCACTTCGCCGTTGCTGCGCTGCCGGCGTACGGTCGAGCCGCTCGCCGCAGCGCTGTGCCTCGAGCCGCTCATCGACGACCGGCTCGCCGAAGTGGACTACGGGGACTGGACCGGCCGCAAGATCGCCGAGCTGGCCGGCGAGCCGCTGTGGCGGGTCGTGCAGGCCCACCCGAGCGCGGCGGTTTTCCCCGGCGGCGAAGGGCTGGCGCACGTGCAGGCACGCGCCGTGGCCGCCATCCGCGAACACGATCGACGGCTGGCCTCAGAACAGGGAGGGGCGCACGGCGACGCCCTGTGGGTGGCCTGCACTCACGGTGATGTCATCAAGGCGGTCATCGCCGATGCGTACGGCATGCACCTGGACGCTTTCCAGCGGGTCACCGCCGACCCGGCGTCGGTGAGCGTCATCCGATACACCGAATTGCGTCCGTTTGTGTTGCACGTCAACCACACCGGTGCGAAGTTGGCCGCGGCACTGCGGGCCGGGCCGCCGCCCCAGGACGAGGCGAAGGCGACGACGGATGGCGAGTCCCAGGCGGCGCCAACGGAACAGCCGGCCACGGTCGTGCCGTCTGGCGACGCGGTGGTCGGCGGCTCGACTGGTTAATTCGGCTGTGGCGGGGCAATCGAATCGCACGGCGAAGGCAACAGCCGGTATTTTGGAGGTGCCATGGCCCGCGCAATCCACGTCTTCCGCACACCCGACCGCTTCGTGGCCGGGACCGTCGGCCAGCCCGGAAACCGCACCTTCTACATCCAAGCGGTGCACGACTCCCGGGTGGTGTCGGTGGTGCTGGAGAAGCAGCAGGTGGCGGTGCTGGCCGAACGCATCGGTGCGCTGCTGCTCGAGGTGAATCGCAGGTTCGGCACGCCGGTCCCTCCGGAGCCCGCCGAGGTAGAAGACCTCAACCCGTTGATCACGCCCGTGGACGCCGAGTTTCGGGTCGGAACCATGGGCCTGGGCTGGGATTCGGAGGCCCAGACCGTGGTGGTCGAGTTGCTGGCAGTCACCGACGCCGAGTTCGACGCGTCGGTGGTGCTCGACGACACCGAAGAGGGTCCCGACGCGGTGCGGGTGTTCTTGACACCGGAGTCGGCGCGGCAGTTCGCGACGCGCTCCAATCGCGTCATCTCGGCGGGACGCCCGTCGTGCCCCCTGTGCGACGAGCCGTTGGACCCGGAGGGCCATATCTGCGCGCGAGCCAACGGCTATAGGCGCAGCGCGCTGCTCGGGCCTGACGATGAACTTGAGGCCTGACGACCGTGAGGTGTTGCGGAACGGCGAGCTGACGGTCCTCGGACGCATCCGCTCAGCCAGCAACGCCACCTTCTTGTGCGAGTCCATGCTCGGCGAATCGACCGTGCACTGCGTCTACAAGCCGATCTCCGGTGAAGCCCCGCTGTGGGATTTTCCCGACGGAACCCTGGCCGGCCGCGAACTCGCGGCATACCTGGTGTCGTCGCAGTTGGACTGGAACATCGTGCCCTACACGGTGATTCGTCACGGGCCGGCCGGTCCGGGCATGCTGCAGCTGTGGGTGGAGCAGCCCGGCGACACCGCCGAATCCGATGCCAGGCCCGGCCCCGACCCGGTCGACCTGTTTCCCGCCAACAAACCGCAGCCGGGTTACCTGCCGGTCCTGCGGGCTTACGACTACGCCGGCGACGAGGTCGTCTTGATGCATGCCGACGACATCCGGCTGCGGCGCATGGCGGTCTTCGACGTCCTGATCAACAACGCCGACCGCAAGGGCGGCCACGTCCTGCGCGACATCGAGGGCCACATCTACGGCGTCGACCACGGGGTGTGCCTACATGTCGAGAACAAGCTGCGCACGGTGCTGTGGGGCTGGGCCGGCAAGCCGGTCGACGACAGAATGCTGGAGGCGGTGGCCGGGCTCACCGAGGCCCTGGCCGGCTCGCTGGGCGATGAACTGGCCGAGCACATCACGCGGACGGAGATCGCGGCGCTGCGCAGGCGCGCGCACGCGCTGCTGCACGATCCGGTGATGCCGGGACCCAACCGGCACCGTC
Organism: uncultured Actinomycetota bacterium; assembly: GCA_963732835.1. Classification (GTDB taxonomy): domain Bacteria; phylum Actinomycetota; class Actinomycetes; order Mycobacteriales; family Mycobacteriaceae; genus Mycobacterium. Next base: position 486,941 of record CAVTBA010000010.1, on the reverse strand, counting down.
CCATACCCTGGCCGGCCTTCTAGGGCCGGCCTGCTCAGCCACGCACGGGCGTCGGAGATACTGAATCGGTGAGCCAGGGCCCGGATGAGCTGACCGACGCCGCACTGGCTGCCGAACTCGCCGCGGACGCGGGGGAGCTGCTGCTGAAGGTGCGCGACGAGATCGGGTTCGGTCACCCGTGGGCGTTGGGCGACGCCGGCGACGCCCTGGCCAACGAACTGATCCTGCGGCGGCTGCGCGCCGAGCGCCCCGACGACGCGGTGCTCAGCGAGGAGGCCTACGACGATCACGTCCGGCTGAAGAACGACCGGGTGTGGATCATCGACCCCCTGGACGGCACCCGGGAGTTCTCCACGCCGGGCCGCGACGACTGGGCGGTGCACATCGCGCTGTGGCAGCGTCCCACCAACGGCCAGCGGGAGATCACCGACGCCGCGGTGTCCTTGCCGGCCCGCGGAAACACGGTGTACCGCACCGACACCGTGACCGCCGACGCCGCGCGCGTCGGCATTCCGCATACGTTCCGGATCGCCGTCAGCGCCACCCGGCCGCCCTTCGTACTGCACCGCATGCGCCAGTCGCTGGCGATCCAGCCGGTGGCGATCGGGTCGGCGGGAGCCAAGGCGATGGCCATCATCGACGGCGACGTCGACGCCTACCTGCACGCGGGTGGCCAGTGGGAGTGGGACTCGGCGGCGCCGGCCGGGGTGGTGATGGCCGCGGGCATGCACGCATCACGGCTGGACGGCTCGCCCATGCGCTACAACCAGTTCGATCCATACCTGCCCGACTTCGTCATGTGCCGAGCGGAGGTGGCGCCGATCCTGCTCGCCGCCATCCGCGACGCGTGGCGCTGAGTCAGCGCGTTTAGAGTCGTTGGCATGCAGTCGTGGGAGTCTCCACCGGTCCCGGTGTTGCCGGGACGTGGCCCGGAGCTTCGGCTGTATGACACCTCCGACCGCCAGGTGCGCCCGGTGGCTTCGGGAACTCGGCCGGGCTCGGTCGCCACCATGTACGTCTGCGGCATCACGCCCTATGACTCCACCCACCTCGGGCACGCGGCGACCTATCTGACCTTCGACCTGGTCCACCGGCAGTGGCTGGACCTGGGCCATGCGGTGCATTACGTGCAGAACGTCACCGACGTCGACGATCCGCTCTTCGAGCGCGCCGACCGCGACGGCGTCGACTGGCGCGAGCTCGCTGATCGTGAGGTCGCGCGCTTCCGCGAGGACATGGCGGCGCTGCGGGTCCTGCCGCCCCGCGATTATGTCGCGGCCACCCAGGCGATCCCGGAGGTCATCGAGCTCGTCGAGAAGATGTTGGCGTCGGGCGCGGCCTACGTCGTCGACGGCGAATTCCCGGACGTCTACTACCGGGCCGACGCCACGCCCCAGTTCGGCTACGAGTCCGGCTACGACCGCGAGACCATGCTCCGGCTGTTCGGGGAGCGCGGCGGCGACCCGCAACGGCCCGGCAAGACCGACGAGCTGGACGCGCTGCTGTGGCGGGCCGCGCGGCCGGGGGAACCCAGTTGGCCCTCACCGTTCGGCGCCGGCCGGCCCGGCTGGCATGTCGAATGCGCGGCGATCGCCCTGAGCCGTATCGGCAGCGGCCTGGACATCCAGGGCGGGGGCAGCGACCTGATCTTCCCCCATCACGAGTTCACCGCCGCCCACGCCGAAAGCGTCCGGGGCGAGCGGCGATTCGCGCGGCACTACGTGCACGCGGGAATGATCGGCTGGGACGGACACAAGATGTCCAAGAGCCGCGGCAACCTGGTGCTGGTGTCGACGCTGCGGGCGCAAGGTGTCGAGCCGGCGGCCATCCGGCTGGGCCTGCTGTCGGGGCACTACCGCGCGGACCGGTTCTGGAGCCAGGAGGTGCTCGACGAGGCGAACGCCCGGCTGAGCCGCTGGCGCGCCGCCACCGAGCTGCCCGCCGGCCCCGCCGCCGCCGACCTGATCGCGCGCGTGCGCCAGTACTTGGCGGATAACCTGAACACTCCCAAAGCCCTTGCCGCACTTGATGGTTGGGTCACCGACGCGCTCGAATACGGTGGCCACGACACCGACGCGCCGAAGTTGGTGGCAACCGCGATCGATGCGCTGCTCGGAGTGGAACTCTAAGGCGGTACGTTGGCGGCCATGACGTCGCTGCAGGACAAAGTTGTTTTCATCACCGGCGGTGCCCGGGGAATCGGCGCCGAGGTCGCCCGTCGGCTGCGCCACAAGGGCGCCAAGCTCGTGTTGACCGATCTCAATGACGCCGAGCTGAGCGCGCTGGCCGCCGAACTCGGCGAGGAGCACGTGCTGACCGCCGTCGCCGACGTGCGCGATCTGCCCGCCATGCAGGCGGTCGCGGCCCAGGCCGCCGAACGCTTCGGCGGCATAGACGTGGTGGTGGCCAACGCCGGCATCGCCAGCTACGGGTCGGTGCTGCAGGTCGATCCCGAGGCGTTCAAGCGGGTGCTGGACATCAACGTGCTCGGTGTGTTCAACACCGTGCGCGCCACGCTGCCGGCGGTGATCGAGCGCCGCGGCTATGTGCTGGTCGTCTCCTCGCTGGCGGCCTACGCCGCCTGCCCGGGCCTGGCCCCCTACAACGCGTCGAAGGCCGGCGTCGAGATGCTCGCCAACGCGCTGCGGCTGGAGGTCGCCCATCGCGGCGTCACGGTGGGTTCGTCGCACATGTCGTGGATCGACACCGCCCTGGTCCGCGACAGCGAGGCCGACCTGCCCGCCTTCGGCAAGCTGCTCGCCAGCTTCCCGTGGCCGTTGAACAAGACCACCACCGTCGCGAAATGCGCGGACGCCTTCGTCAAGGGCATCGAGGCCCGCCGGACCCACGTCTACTGCCCGCGCTGGGTGGCCCTGTTCCGCTGGATCAAGCCGGTGCTGTCCACCCCGGTCGGGGAACTGCCCCTGCACAAACCCACCGCGGAGTTGCTTCCCCAACTCGATGCCCAAGTTGCGGCGCTCGGGCGCTCCACCAGCGCCTACAACCAGGGCTTGGGCAAGAAGCTTTAGTTCGATGGCGAGGACCCGTCCCCCGCAAGCGGGCGGTACCCCCAGCAGTCGGCTGCGCCGAGTTTGCGATCGCCGCTAGCGGCCGAAGCCGGGGCGGCGGTCACTCGGAGCGTCGAACTGTGCCGGACTCGAGGTCGTAGACCAGGCCGGTCACTGTCGTTTCCGACGATACGACCTCACGTAGGCGGTGGACGTCGTAGTTCACCGCGTGCAGGGGATCGGCGACGGTCACCTTCGGCACGTCGCTCGCGTTGACGCCGATGTAGTCGGCGATCAGCGGGGCGTGTTCCCGGGTGTCGAGTCGCGAGAGGCCGCAGTCGGTGTGGTGCATGACGACGATCTCGAACGTGGCGTCGATGCTTTCGACGGCAGCCACGGTGGACAGCACCACGAGATTTCGAAGCAGGTCCGCGGTGACACGGCCCCCGGCGTTGCGCAGCACGATCGCTTCCCCGGGTTTCAGGCCGAGCACGTGGGCGGGGTCGACTCGGTGGTCGGCGCAGGTGAGCACGATCGTTCGGAGTGCCGGTGTGAGCGAGCGGCTCGCCGCAGAAAGTGTTCTGGCGCGCCTGGCGTTGCGTCCGAATAAGGATGTCGGCGCTCATGGGTTTCCTTCTGCTGTTGTCGTAGGCCGGCCGCGCTGCTGCAGCACTTCATCGAGCTCGGTGCGTGCGAGGTTGTTGATCAAGTTCCCGAGGACGTTTTCGGCGATGACCGCAGCGATGTCGATCATGGTCTGGTCGTCGATGCCCTCAGCGCGCGCTTGATCAAGGTCGTCGTCGCTCAAATGGCCGCGACTGCGCACGATCCGTGTCGCGAACTCGAGCTGGGCTTGGACGTTCGGATTGTCGGCGTCAGTTGATCGGCCGATGGCCCGCGCGGCAAGGGGATGTGCCGTCCGGCAGTAGTTGCATCCGTTCAGCTCGGCAACGTGGATAGCGATGAGTTCGCGGGCCAACGGCAGAACCGTGCCGTGCGCGTTGGATTCGCCAGCCCTGAGATACAGATCGGCCGCATTGCTTCCCCGCGCCATGACGCGGATGGTATTCGGCAGCCAACCGTAGCGGCGCCGCGCGATGTCGAAGGCGGGCAGCTGGGCTTCGGCGCCCACGGGTTCGATGCCCGTCATGCTTTCACCTGCGCCCAGGGCAGCTCGGCGGTCTTGAGTCGCTCCGTCGCGGGACCTCTTTCGAACGCCAGGAGTAGCTCCTTCTCGCCGTCGGGCACGTCGATCACACGAGCACGGGCGAACGCTGGCGGCGCGGGGAAATATTCGATGCCGAGTTGGACGAGACGCGCCACGTCCTCACCGACGATCAGTCCTGCCAGGAACAGCCCCGCGTCGATACTCGCCGACACGCCGGCGCCGGTGACAATCCGGCCGTCGCGGTGGAACCGCTCGTGGACGACCTGGACGCCGTAGGACGCCACCCGATCGCGCCAGCCCCAGTTGGTGGTCACGGTGACGCGGTGAAGGATCCCGGCTGCTGCCAGGAGCGCAACCCCGTTGCAGATTCCAATGGTCCATGTGGTCGTCGCGTGCATTTGGGCGATCCAGTCGAGGACTCCCGGGTCGGCCAGTGCCGCGGAGACGCCGGGTCCGCCGGGCACGTAAAGGATGTCGGTCGAGGCGATTTCGTTGATGGCGCGGTAGGCGAGCAGTCCGAGGCGACGGGTGTCGGCCGCGATCACGCCAGGGACTGCAGCGACGAATTCGACCTCCACATCAGGGATGTTCGCAAGCACTTCGTACCCGCCGACGACGTCGAGGGCCGTGAAGCCGTCGAACAACAGGACCGTCAATCGCATGTCTTCCTCCTTGCTTCAGCAGTCCGGCGTCTGCCCGGAACTTCATGGTGGCGAGTGCAGGCGGCTGAAAACGAGTGGCGGAAATGCCACTATCGCGGCTACTCTCGCCACATGGTCGATCCGTCATGCCGGGTGGGCGTGCTGATCTACGAGGGCTGCTTCGCGTCTGAGGCGTTCGCCGTGCTCGACGTGTTGAGCCTCGCGAACCGCGTCGCGGACTTCAGCGGTGATCCGGCCCCGTTCGTCCCGACCATCCATGCGGCCCGGCCCGGCGTGGTAATCACGGGCGGCGGGTTCGCCGTGCGGGCTCTGCGAATGGACTACAGCCTCGACCTCCTTGTGGTTCCGGGGTTCGATCTCAGCCCAGGCCAGGACATCGACCGCAGGCTCGAGGGATCGCACGACGAGATCGTGCTCCTGCGCCGGGCAGCGGCGCGGAGCATCTCGACAGCAAGCATCTGCGTCGGCGCGTTCCTTCTCGGCGAGGCGGGCATGCTCGACGGGCGCCGCGCGACCACCGCGTGGCTCTTCGCGGACGAGCTCGCCAAACGTCACCCGGATACGGTCGTCGACCGCAGTGCGCTGCTCATCGAGGACGGGCAGGTCACGACGACGGGCGCGTTCAGCGCTGCGCTAGACCTGGCGCTACACCTTGTCCGCATGCGCGCGGGTGTCTCGGTCGCCCGCACGACATCGAAGATCACGTTGACCACACCTGGTCGCACGCTGCAGTCGCCGTACATCGACGAGAGCCTCGATGACAGCGTGAGGCAAGCGTTCTCAGCCAGCGTTCGGCGGGAACTCCTGGACAATCTCGATCGGGAATATGACTTGAGCGCCCTGGCGGCCGCACATCATGTGAGCACCCGCACCATGCTCCGGCGCTTTCGGGCTGAGACGGGCCAGACACCGCTGGACTTCCTCCAGGCGGCCCGGGTGTCCCGCGCGAAGCAGCTCCTGGAAGCAACAGATCTCAGCGTCGAGCAGATCGCGCGGGCGGTGAGCTACCGAGACACCGGCACGTTCCGTCGGCTGTTTTCCGGCGCGGTGGGCTTGACGCCGTCCGACTATCGACGCACCTTCGCCACCCAGTGATGCGGTCGACTACCTCGACGCCTTCGCGCGACCAAGTGCGACATCGGAAGACGCCGGGATCGACAGCGTTTAGCGGCCGAACCCGGGGCGGCGGCGGCGCAGATACCGCTCGAACTCGGCGGCCAGCGCGTCGCCGTCGATCTTGCCCAGGGCCTCGTTCATGTCGACCTCGGCGTCGCCGCGCTGTTCCAGCGACAGCACGTACTCGGCGAGGTCCTCGTCCTCGGCGGCCATCTCGGTGATCGCCTGCTCCCACTCCTCGGCTTCCGTCGGCAGGTCGGCCAGCGGAACCTCGATGTCGAGCACGTCCTCGACACGGCGCAGCAGTGCCACCGTCGCCTTCGGGTTGGGCGGCTGCGACACGTAGTGCGGCACCGCCGCCCAGAACGTCACCGCCGGAATCCCGGCGGCCACGCAGGCGTCCTGGAACACCCCGGCGATGCCGGTCGGGCCCTCGTAGCGGCTTTCTTCGAGCCCGAAGCGTTTCGCCGACTCGGGGGAGTAGGCAGCTCCCGAGACCGGAACCGGCCGGGTGTGCGGCGTGTCGGCCAGCAGGGCTCCCAGGATCACCACGGTGTCCACGTTGAGCTTGTCCGCGATGGCGACCAGCTCGGCGCAAAAGGTGCGCCAGCGCATGTTGGGTTCCACGCCGTGCATCAACACGACGTCGCGGTCGCTGCCCGGCGGCCGGCAGTGCGAGATCCGCATCGCCGGCCACACCAGCTCCCGCGTGACGCCGTCGACCTGCCGAATGACCGGGCGATTCACCTGGTAGTCGTAATACGCCTCGTCGTCGATCTCCAGGATCGGGTCGGCTTCCCAGATGGCCTCGAGGTGCTCCAGCGCGTCGCTGGCCGCGTCGCCGGCGTCGTTCCAACCCTCGAACGCCGCCACGACGATGGTGTTGTGCAGTTCGGGCAGTGCGGCTTCCCCATAGGGAGGGCCCTCGCGCGGGGTCACAGAATCAGCGTACGGCCTTCCGCCCCGATGTTCGGTGCGCGGTGGCCGTCGATTGTCGGCCGATGGGCGCTTCACCGGGGGCTTTGCATAGGACGACTATCCTTATGGGGTGGCTGCCGCTAACGAACACCGGTCGGCGACGGCGCGGTGGGCACCCGATTGCAGGCCGCTGACTTGACGTTGGACGAGTTCAACAACCGGCGTCGACGCGGTCGAGCCGAAATACGTTCGGCTGCAATCTCGTTAACCTTGGTAACTATGACATTGCCGACAAGATCCGCGAGCTGGCGCTCAAGGGCACCGCGATCGCCAAGCGGGTCGGGTCGAGCTGGGCGTCCAGACGTCGGGTGACGACGTAGACTTTTCACCGTCGAGAGGCGTTGCAACGGTTCTCCGGTCCCCGCCGGTATCCGCCACGCTCGGCAAGAGTCAAGGACGCCTTCCGCTACGGAAGGAACGTACGTGAACGCCCCCAAGAACTCCCCGGCGTCAGAGACCTTCGTGCCGAATATCCGCCCCGACTGCACCGACGAACTGACGGCTGCTCTGCGCCAGCGGATCATGGTGATCGACGGCGCGATGGGCACGGCGATCCAGCGGGACCGGCCGGACGAGGCCGGCTACCGCGGCGACCGGTTCACGGAGTGGCCGACCGCTCTTCAGGGCAACAACGATCTGCTCAACCTGACGCAGCCGCAGATCATCGAGGCGATCCACCGCGAGTACCTCGAGGCGGGCGCCGACATCCTGGAGACCAACACGTTCAACGCGAACGCGATCTCGCTCTCCGACTACCGCATGGCGGACCTCAGCTACGAGCTGAACTACGCCGGCGCCGCCCTGGCCCGGGCGGCCGCCGACGAGTACAGCACCCCGGAGAAGCCCCGCTACGTCGCCGGCGCAATCGGGCCGACGACGCGGACCGCGTCGATCTCACCGGACGTCAACGACCCCGGAGCCCGCAACGTCTCCTACGACCAGCTGGTCGCCGCCTACCTGGAAGCCGCCAACGGCCTGGTCGACGGCGGTGCCGACCTCCTCATCGTCGAGACGATCTTCGACTCGCTGAACGCCAAGGCGGCGGTGTTCGCCGTCGAGACGCTGTTCGAGGACCGCGGACGGCGCTGGCCGGTCATCATCTCGGGCACCATCACCGATGCCTCCGGGCGGACGTTGTCCGGTCAGGTCACGGAAGCGTTCTGGAACTCGATCAGGCACGCGAAGCCGCTCGCGGTCGGCCTCAACTGCGCGCTGGGCGCCCCGGAGATGAGGCCCTACATCGCCGAGATGGCGCGGATCGCGGACACCTTCGTGTCCTGCTACCCGAACGCCGGCCTGCCCAACGCCTTCGGCGAGTACGACGAGTCCCCCGAGCGCCAGGCGAGCTACATCGCCGACTTCGCCGAGGCCGGCCTGGTCAACCTGGTCGGCGGGTGCTGCGGGACGGCGCCGCCGCACATCGCCGAGATCGCCAAGGTCGTCGAGGGCAAACCGCCGCGCGAGGTGCCGGAGCTCCCGGTGGCCACCAGGCTCTCGGGCCTGGAGCCGCTCAACATCACCGACGACTCGCTGTTCGTGAACATCGGTGAGCGCACCAACATCACCGGCTCCGCCCGGTTCCGCAACCTGATCAAGGCCGAGGACTACGACACCGCCCTGTCGGTCGCCCTGCAGCAGGTCGAGGTCGGTGCGCAGGTCATCGACATCAACATGGACGAGGGCATGATCGACGGCGTCGCCGCGATGGACCGGTTCACCAAGCTGATCGCGGCCGAGCCGGACATCAGCCGCGTCCCGGTGATGATCGACTCCTCCAAGTGGGAGGTCATCGAGGCGGGCCTGAAGAACGTGCAGGGCAAGCCGATCGTCAACTCGATCTCCATGAAGGAGGGCGAGGAGAAGTTCATCCGCGAGGCACGGCTGTGCCGCAAGTACGGCGCCGCCGTGGTCGTGATGGCCTTCGACGAACAGGGCCAGGCCGACAACCTGGAGCGCCGCAAGGAGATCCTGCGGTCGCGCCTACCGGATCCTGACCGAAGAGGTCGGCTTCCCGGCCGAGGACATCATCTTCGACCCGAACTGCTTCGCGCTGGCGACCGGTATCGAGGAGCACGCGACCTACGGGATCGACTTCATCGAGGCCTGCGCCTGGATCAAGGAGAACCTGCCCGGGGTGCACATCTCCGGCGGCATCTCGAACGTGTCGTTCTCGTTCCGGGGCAACAACCCCGTCCGCGAGGCGATCCACGCGGTGTTCCTGTACCACGCCATCAAGGCCGGCCTGGACATGGGCATCGTCAACGCCGGTGCGCTGGTGCCCTACGACTCGATCGACCCCGAGCTGCGCGACCGCATCGAGGACGTCGTCCTGAACCGTCGCGGCGATGCCGCCGAACGGCTCCTGGAGATCGCTGAACGGTTCAACAGCAAGGACCAGTCCGGGAAGGGAGATGCCCCGGCGGCGGCCGAATGGCGCAGCCTCCCGGTCCGCGAGCGGATCACCTACGCCCTGGTCAAGGGCATCGACGCCCACGTCGACGCCGACACCGAGGAACTGCGGGCCGAGATCGCCGCCGCCGGTGGTCGCCCGATCGAGGTGATCGAGGGACCGCTGATGGACGGCATGAACGTCGTCGGTGACCTCTTCGGCTCGGGCAAGATGTTCCTGCCCCAGGTCGTGAAGTCGGCCCGGGTGATGAAGAAGGCCGTCGCGTACCTGCTGCCGTTCATCGAGGCGGAGAAAGAACAGAACGGCGCTGCAGCTGGGAAAGACACCAACGGCACGATCATCATGGCCACGGTCAAGGGCGACGTCCACGACATCGGCAAGAACATCGTCGGAGTCGTCCTGCAGTGCAACAACTTTGAGGTGATCGACCTCGGTGTGATGGTGCCCGCGAGCAAGATCCTGGACGCGGCGAAGGAGCACGACGCCGACATCATCGGGCTGTCCGGCCTGATCACCCCGTCCCTGGACGAGATGGTCAACTTCGCCGTCGAGATGGAACGCGAGGGTCTGGAGATCCCCCTGCTGATCGGTGGCGCGACCACCTCGCGCGCCCACACGGCCGTGAAGGTGTCGCCGCGTCGCAGCGGTCCGGTGGTCTGGGTCAAGGACGCTTCCCGCTCGGTGCCGGTCGCCGCAGCGCTCCTCGACGACAAGCAACGTCCGGCGCTGCTGGAGGCCACCGAGAAGGACTACGCATCGCTGCGCGAACGGCACGCCCAGAAGAACGAGCGGCCGATGCTGACGCTGGAGAAGGCCCGCGCCAACCGGACGCCGATCGAGTGGGACGGCTACACGCCGCCGGTGCCCGCCCAGGGCATCGGAGTGCGGGAGTTTCATGAATACGACCTCGCCGAGCTGCGCGAGTACATCGACTGGCAGCCGTTCTTCAACGCCTGGGAGATGAAGGGCCGGTTCCCCGACATCCTCAACAACCCGGCCTCGGGCGAGGCCGCCCGCAAGCTGTACGACGAAGCCCAGGAGATGCTCGACACCCTGATCAAGGAGAAGTGGCTGACCGCCAACGGGGTGATCGGGTTCTTCCCGGCGAACGCGGTCGGCGACGACATCGAGGTCTACACCGACGAGACCCGTACCGAGGTGTTGACCACGTTGCACAACCTGCGCCAGCAGGGCGAGCACCGGGACGGCATCCCGAACCGGTCGCCTCGGCGACTACGTCGCGCCCAAGGACACCGGTCTGGCCGACTACGTCGGCGCCTTCGCCGTCACCGCGGGGCTCGGCAGCGGTGACAAGATCGCGGAGTTCAAGGCGGCCAACGACGACTACAGCGCGATCCTGCTGGAGTCGATCGCCGACCGGCTGGCAGAGGCTTTCGCCGAACGGATGCACCAACGGGTCCGCAAGGAGTTCTGGGGATTCCAGCCCGAGGAGCAGCTGGACAACGAGGCGCTCATCGGTGAGAAGTACGTGGGAATCCGCCCTGCCCCCGGCTACCCGGCGTGCCCGGAGCACACCGAGAAGGTGACGCTCTGGAAGTTGATGGACGTCAAGGAGCGGACCGGTATCGAGTTGACCGAGTCGATGGCGATGTGGCCCGGTGCTGCCGTCAGCGGCTGGTATTTCTCGCACCCCCAGTCGCAGTACTTCGTGGTCGGCCGGATGGCCCAGGACCAGGTCGCCGACTACGCGAAGCGCAAGGGCTGGACCCTGGCCGAAGCCGAGCGCTGGCTCGGCCCCAACCTCGGCTACAACCCGGAGGACTGAGCCCTGACCGACCCCGCCGAGAAGGCTTTTGGGTCGCGAGCGCGCGTGTCTGCACGGGGGACACGCCGTTGAGGGTGGGCGGTTTGCGCACGCTCGCGGTCGGCGGAACTAGATACGCAGCACGGGACTCAAGGCGGAGAGCGGGATGTGCGCTTGCACCGTGCCACCGTCCATGAACCACTGCATGACGCCGGGCGTGAAGTTGATGGGCTCGTCGTGGGCCACCGGGTAGTCCGGCATGTAGAGGATCAACTCGTCGGGAGTCACCGCCCACGCCTTATAGGCCCCGGAGTAGACCTTGTCCGGAGTCCAGCGATCGACGGTGAAGGGGTAGGTTCCCGGGTCGTGTGGCGGCGGCGCTTGATTGAGCGCGGTTTCGATAAACGGTTGAGCCAGTGGGGGAATGGCAGTCAGCGGATTTGACGTCGTCAGATCCGCCAGCTGCATCCGCCGGCCGCTGGCCATGTCGAACGTGAAGGTCCGGTAGGCGTTGTTGGGCTTCGGCCCGTCGGCGTGGTAGTCCTCGTGGAACACCGCGCTGAGCAGGTTGCCGTGCCGGAATACTTCGAAGTTCTCCTCGCCGTAGCTGTCGGCGGCCATGGCGCCGTTGGCCGTCTTCCAGTTGTTGACCAGGGTGTGCAGGTAGTCGCGGATCACCGGGCCCGTGGTCGGATTGTCGACCAAGCCGTCGGGCACCGCGACCTTGATGTCCCGTACGGCGTTGCGCTGCGACGTCACCGAGGTGTGGCAGTACTGGCCGTCCCAGTCACCGCCCAGCTCGCCGCAGAATGACGGGGCGGATGCGTGGGTGGTGGCGGTGGTGGGAATCGTTGCGGCCGCGACCAATACGACTGCGGCCGAAAATCTCTTGAGCATGAGATGGCTCCGCGCGGCTCAGAGGAGTTGGACTTTACTTGCCCGCCAGCGACCGTCGACCTTTTCCATGGTCATCTTGATCCTGCTGCGGTCGATGCGCGGATCGGGTGCGGCGGTGTTGGTGACGGTCTGGTCGATAAAGACGAGCACGACAACCTTGTTCGTGGATTCGGACTGGATCGCCGAGTCCACCACCACGCCGTGCGCGGTCGCCTTGTTGTCGATCAGCAGCTGCCGAAGCTTGACGCTGGACTGGGTGTACATGTCCTTGAACTCGCCCGTCGCGCCATCGAGAACCTGCCTGAAGTTCTCGTCGACTTTGTTCGAATCGATGCTCGTCAGCACCTGCGCGTAGGCGATGGCCGCCTGTTGGGCCTGTTCGCCGGCCAGCCTGACCTGATGCTCTTGCCACTGCCGCCAGCCGAGGAACCCCGAAACGGCAAGCGAGGCAACGAGTAATACCGGCAGCGCGCTGCGACGCAGATAGTGCTTCCAGGGGTGCCTACCGCGTTCGCTCTCGGGACGCTTGCGTTTGAGCAGCGCACCGTCGCTGTCACCGTCGCCGTCAGCGCCGTTATCACCGTCGTCTTCGTCGGACTGCTCAGCGCACTCATCGTCGGTGGCATCGTCGGTGGCATCGGCGTTGGCATCGGCGTCTTCGATTGCGCCTGAGGGTGTTTCGGCATCCGGTTCCACTATGGCTTGCGCCTCGGCCTTCGGGTTCTTCTTGGTGGTCACGATCACGATCATCTCCTAACGATCGGCTTGGCTGGTTAACGGCTCAGTGCGGCGGCTCGATCGGCAGAGGCGGGCCGCCGTAGGGGGTGGGAATGGTGTAGCGACCCCGCGGGGTCGGATCGGTGCGAAGGCCCAGGTCCGCCCCCGGGGGCGGACCGGCAGTGTCGTCGCCGCCCGGCCGTGGCGCGTTCTTGGCGCCGCGGATCGAAACCGCGGGATCGTCGTCGCGGCAGTAGGTGTACATGAACGGCTCGTAGTAGTCGGCGGCCGAAGACGGGTGCGACGGTGTCCCGTAGTCGCACACATAGCGAGGATAGAGGTCGGCCGTCGCCCAGACTCCGTGATCGTGGAAGGCGCTCGTCACCGCGTCCAGCACCGACCCACGGTAGTCGGGGAACAGTGCGTTGAGCGCCGGCACCCGGAGATAGAAAAGCTGCGACATGGTGGCCATGCTGCCCAGCAACTGCACCATCGTGTCGGAATTGTCGGCGAACAGATTGTCGACGTCCGACAGGGTGCGCGGCGTCTGCCCGATCAAACGGCGATAGCCGCCCTGCATCCTCGCCACGCCGGCCAGGGTCCCGTTGAGTTCGGTTGCGGCGGCGCCCAGGCCGGCGTTCTTGTCGCTTGCCAGCGTGAGCACGATCCGGCTCGTCTTGATGATGCTGGTGGTCTGGGGCAGCACCGAATCAAGCGTCGAAAGCAGGAACGTACCGCCGTCGACGATGGCCGTCAGCTTCGCCGGGCCCTCCTTGCTCAGGCTCAATTCCCGCTTGATCAACTCGATCTTGTGGGGGTCGACCTGGGCCAGCAACCCGTCGGCGTCACCGAGCAACTGCGCCAGGCTGACCGGGACGTCCGCGTGGTCCGAGGTGATGAGGCTGCCGTCGCGCAGATACGGCCCGGCGTCGGATGCGGCCTCGAAGTTGATGTACTGTTCGCCGGCCGGCGAGAGCGCCGACACGTGCGCGACGCTGTTCGCCGGGATTCGCACCTTCGACGTGATGCTGGCGACAGCGTTCACCCCGTTGTCGGTGATCTGCAGCGACTCGACACGGCCGATGGGCACTCCCCGCAGCGCGACATCCTGATTGGGCAGTAGGCCGCCGGATTCCGGCAATTGCACGGTGACCCGGTAGGACGAGGCGAACGGTTTCACCCGCAACGCGCCGACGAGCAGGTAGGTGGTCGCGACGACCAAGATGAGCATCAATCCGGCCACCGAGAGCCAGACCTGTTGCCGGTGACCGGCGCGGACCACGCGGACGATGAGATTGGCCAATCCGGCCACGGCGCGGGTCATGGTCGCGGTCCCGGCGGCGGGGCCGGTGCCGATGGGGGCCCGGGGGCGATATCGATTTGGCCGGGGATGTCCGGGTCCGGTACGACGGGAACCTGTGGGGAGTTCGGCCCCCGGCCCACGACGCGTTCCTGCAGACGCCACAGGGTGTACTTGAGGGTGCCGACGAGCAGGTTCACGTTGTAGTGGTGCGGTCCGTGCAGCCCGATGTCACCGGGGAATCCGATGTCGGGGAGCGAGCCGAGCATGATCTTGTCCACGCTCACGTGCACCGAAATCGAATTGCCTGCCGTCGATTTGACCAACGCGGGGATCAGGCGGTTCAGCGCAAGCCAGCTGGTGTCCGGGCTCACCGCAACGTCATTGGCGGCCCCGGCGACCGTGTTCAGGTCGCGGACCATGCTGCGGCCGCTGGTGTCGGTTCCCCCGATTGACGGGAACCTGGCCAACAACCGGGAGGTGTCACCCACCTGCACTGTCAGATCGGAAAGCTGGGTGGTGTTGTCGGCCAGTGCCGAAGTGGCGGGACCGGCAGCTGCCAGGAGGTCGCTGATGGCTTGGTTCTTGGCGTCGAGTTGGTCGGCGAGCTTGGACAATTGGGTCAACGCCGTGGAGATCTGATCGGATCGGGAATCCAGCGTCCCAAGCAGCTGGTTGGACTTGCGGATCATGTCTCCGAACGCCTGGCCCTGCTCCCCGGTCGCCTTGCCGAAACCGTTGATGATGTTGGTGAAGTTGCGTATCGCCCCGCCGTTCACCAGAATCGCCGCCGAGCTCAGCACCGACTCGACGGTCGCGGCGGCCGCCGTCGACTCCAGGCCGATGGTGTCGCCGTCCTTCAACAGTGGCCCGTCCGGATCGCCCGCGGCCGGTGGCTTGAGCGCGACGAACACGTCGCCCAGCGGTGTCGCGGTCCGCAATTCGGCGGTACTGCCCCGGGGCAGTTGTACGCCGTCCCTGATGCGCAGCCTGGTGACCGCGGTGTAGTTGCGCGCGACCATCGATTCGAGCTGCCCGACGTCGGCGCCGGCGAGCTTCACCTTGGCGTTCATCGGCAGATTGAGCGCGTTGGAGAACACCGCGTTCAGCGAATAGCCTCCCGAACCCAGTCCGGGGGCCGGAAGTGGCAGGCTGGCAAGGCCATTCGTGGCGCATCCCGCCGTCACCACCGCCGCGGCCGCGGCCGCCAGCATTCCCCGCGCGCCCGCGGTCGTCATTTCTGCCCCATGGCGGCCATGCCGTCCAGCACATAGGTCAACCCGAAATCGGGACCGAAATCCTGTATCGTCCCGGTGCTGCACCCCAGTTGCCGAAGGCCCATCAGGTTACAGATCTCTTTGGTGTACTGGCTGTCGAAGAGCAATCGATCCGTGAGGAAGCGTGCACGTACGCTCCCGTTCGCCCGGTCGATCATGTTGTAGGCGTTGTCGGCCACCAGCGGGGCCAGGTCCAGGAGCTCCGCCAGGTCGCGCCGCTGGTCGGTCACCGTCTTCAGCGTGGCGTTGCCGTCCCGGACAGCCTGCTTGATGTTGTCGCGGTTGGCGTCGAGCAGGTCGCCGGCCCGCTGGATCAGTTGGTCGAGTTTGCGTCCCGTGCTGCCGCTGCCGATGTCCTCGTCGGCCATGATCTGGCTGACTTGGTGGACGGTGGAGGCGAATTCGCGCAGCTTCGTGTCATTGGCGGCCACGGCATCGAACAGGGTGCTGATGTTTCTGACGATCGTGGTGATCTGTTCGCGGGTCGTGGCGCCGCCGTCGCTGGACAGGCGCAGCGCCGTGGACAGCTCACCCAGTGCGGCTTTGATCTTTTCGCCGTTGCCGTTGACCACCTCGGTGCCCCCGTTGAGCACATCGGCGATCGGCCCGCCGCCGTGGCCGTCGCCCTCGAGCGACTTGGTCACCTTGTCCAGAACGTTGAGGACGCTGCTGAATTCGACGGGTGTCTTGGTCCGCGGCAACCCGATGGTGTCGTGATTCGCCAGGACCGGTCCGCCGTGATAGGGCGGCGTGAGTTCGATCTGCCGGTCGGTGAGGATCGAGGTCGACACCGTGACGGCCTGCGCGGTGGCGGGAACTTTGACGTGGCGGTCGACGGTGAATTCGACTTCGACGTAGCCGGCCTTGGCGGTGATCTTGGCGATCTTGCCGACCGGCATGCCCAGCACGGCCACCTCATTGCCCTCGTAGAGTCCCGAGGCGCTGTCGAATTGGGCGGTCACCGTAATCGTTTCTTCGTCGGAACTCAGGTACCACCAACCGATGCCGACGGTCGCGGCGATTACCGCGACGGCGGCGACGACGGCCAGTGCCGTGCCGCCGACCTTGGCGCCGGACTTGCTCGACCGGCCCTTCACCTGCAGTCCTTGAAATACTCGATCATGCCGAACTGCTTGGCACGGCCACTGATTGCGCACATCCACGAGTCGATCAGCGGAACGTTGGGGGCGTTGAAGTTGATCGCATTGCCGTCACCGGTGAGGTTGGCCGCCTCGCGGAAGAAGATCGGGCTGGTTTGCAGCATGCTGTGCAGCAGGTCGTCGTGCTTAGACACCAAGTTGGTGAAGTCCCGCATGTCTTTGATCAGCGAGTCCAGACCCGGCCGGTCATTCACCACGACCTGGCTCATGGTGTCGATGAGGCTGGACAGGGATTGCATCATGGCGTGGAAAACGGCGCGCCGCGCGACGAATTGGCCCAGCAGGTCTTGGCCCTGGTTGACCAGAGTGCCGATGCCGGCTTGCTGGCGCCGCAGCGTGTTGGTCACCTGCTCGGTGCTGCGCAGCAGCTGCCCCAGCTGGTCGCGTCGCACCGCGATGATCGACGACAGGGTGTTGATGTTCGAAATCGCCTGGGGCACAACCGCGGGCAGGCCCTTGAGCTGCTTACCGAGCACCGCGAGCGATTGCGCGAACCGGTCGGAGTCGACCTGCTCGAAAGTGGTGGTGGCGTCCTGCAATGCGGCTTGCAGGTCGTAGGGGACCTCGGTATGGGCCAGGTCGAAGGTGTTGTTGGGCAAGTGCGCCGGGCCGCCGGGTTCCAGCGCGAGGTACCGCGAACCGAGGATGGTGGTGACCTTGATCTGCGCCCGGGAATCCTTGCCCAGCGCGATGTTGTCGCGGATCTTCAGCCCCGCCTCGACATGGTCGCCCACGAGTTTCATGCTGGTGACGTTGCCCACCGGAATGCCCGCGACCACGATCGGGTTGCCGGCCCGCAACGAGGCCGCTTGCAGAAACTCCGCGGTGTAATGCCGATATCCGGCGCCGAGCGCGTGCACGAGCAGCATGACTCCGATGATCACCGCGACCACCGCGACGGCGATGAACCCAAGCCAAGTCTTGTTGTAGCTTTCCAGCGGACGCTTCTTCATCCGCTCCCATACGGACGGTTCAGCCATCAGCCGTGCTCCTGCATCTCGGGGTATGCCATGCCTTATTGCCCGGCGTGGCGGCATTGACGATGATCGGCACCACGTCGTTTAGGCCGGGGAAGAACCCCATGAAGTTCACGTCGCACACGTAGGCATTTCCGTAGGCGCCCTGATTGCCCACCCGGGCAAGCCCTTTCAGCAGCAGCGGGATGTTGTCGCCGAAGAAGGCCACCTGCGGTTCGACGTCCATGATGTGTTTGGTGACACCGGGTGAGCGATCGATGAATTCGCGCAGTGCCGGGTACACGTCCGTCGCCGAGGCCGACAACCGGCCGCTCACCCGGGCCAGGGAACCCACCGAGGTGACCAAGTCTGGGCGGCGCCGGTCGAGTTCGGCGACGACGCCGCGCGTCTGCGTGATGACACCGTCGAGATCGTCGTTCTGTTGGGACAGGTTGCCCATCACCTTGTTGAGATTGGTGATCACGGCGCCGAGGGCCTGATCACGGCCGGCGAATGTCTCGGTGAGCGTTGAGGTCTGGCCGACGAGTGTGGCCAGCGACGACGTGTCGCCTTGCAGCGAGGCGATGATGCCCTTGGTGAGGTTGTCCGCGTCGTGGGGGTTCAGCAGGCTGAACAACGGTTCGTAGCCGTTGAGCAGCGTGGTGACGTCGAACGAGGGTTCGGTGCGCTCCAGCGGGATAGTGCTGCCCGGGGAAAGCAGCTGCGAACTGCCCTCCTTACCCAACGACAGTCCGAGGTAACGCTGGCCGACGATGTTCTGGTAGGTAACCGACGCCAGGGTGTTCCCGAACAACCGCTGCTCCTGCTGCACCACGAACGAGACTTTCGCCAGTTTCCCGTCGAGCTCGATCTTTTCGACTCGGCCCACGCGCACTCCGGCCATCCGGACGTCGTCGCCTTCGCGAAGCCCGTACACGTCGCTGAACACCGCCGAGTACTCGGCGGTGCTGCCGGCCACGTCACGCCGCAGGCTCACATACACCAGCCACGTCAGCGTCAACGAGACGACCATGAAAAGCGTCAATGCGATGAGTGGGCCGCGAAACCTCATTTGGCCGCCCGGGGTGACCGAGGCGGTGCATGAGTCAGGGACACCGTCGTGCCACGGGCAACCGGGCCCAGCAGCAGCTCGGTGGCTTCGGTCGCCGGCGCGCCGGTGATCACGCCCAACATGTTTCGTTCGTACTGGCTCCCAACGGGTCCCACGTTTCCCCCGAACGAGGCCTGCGGAATCCACGGCGCCTTGGGTGCCACCGGTGCGACCCACGGTTCGTGCGGTTGTGGTGTCGCGGGCGCCCCCGGCGACGGGTTATCAGGATTCGCACTCCCGGGCACGGGCGGCGACGGCGTAACCCCAGCGGGCAGCGGGGGATTGGGATCGGACAGGTTGGGATTCGGGTTGATCAGCGGCGGACCCACGGCGACGAGATTTCCGTCCGGACCGATCACAGTGCCGGGCGGCGGCGCCAGATCCTTCGGCGGCTGATAGTTCTGCGGCAGCAGCACGTCGGGCAGGTCGGGCCGCACCGGAACCAGTGGTGCGGTAAAGCAGCTGGGTCCCTTCAGCTCGCCGTAATGAGGACAGTCAGCACGCGTGTAGGTGGAACTGGGGGTGAACGTCAGCATCGCGCGCATGTTGCCGAGGTTCGTCTCCGGGTTCCAGACCTGCTCCATGAACTGGTTGGCCAGGTTGTCCAATTTGGCGACCGCGGGCACAAAGTTGTTCGATTTCTGCGCCAACACACCGAGGACCGGCGTGAAATCGGTTGTGATCCGGATGAGTTGGTCGATGTGGTTGTCAAACGACTGGCGAGTCGTGCCGACCGTGTAGTCGGCGCCCGACAGCAGCGAAGCCAACTGCCCGCGGGTCTCGGCGAAGGTCTGCATCGGCTCGACGGCCTGGTGCAACGCGTCGAGAAGATCGGGGGCCGTCTGCGCGAGCCCGCGCGTCGCGTCCAGCAGCGCGGACACCGTCGAGGGGCCGGCGTCGGTGCTGACAATCGAATTGAGCTGATCGAGAAGGCGATTCAATTGTGCACCGGCGTTGAGTAGGCTGACGCGGCGGTGGTCGGTGGCGGCACCCAACGCGGCCAGAATCCCCACCGACCGGTCGTCACGGCCGCGCCCCGCCGCGGCGAGCACGTCGCGCAACTTGCTCACCGTCGTTTGAAACAGAACGGTCGGAAGCCGCGTGTCCTCCGGAATATGCGCGCCGTCATGAATCTTCGCACCAGGGCCGTTGCCCACCAATTGAACCGACGACACGGCGAAAACATTGCTGGGCACCACGCGTGCGGTCACGTTGGCCGGTATCGACCCGGCGAATTCTCCTTTGAGGTCGATATGGACACGGTTGGGTTTGCCGTGCGCTGCGGGGACGACGCCGTTGACCATGCCGACAAGTACGCCGTGGTATTTGACGTCCGACTTCTGCGGAAGGCCGTCGCCCACGTTCACCAGGTCGGCCACCACCCGCACGTAATCGTTGAGCCTGCCAGTCGATTTGAGCAACATCGCGGTGGTGAGCAGGGCGCTGACCACCACGACCGCAATGCCCATGCCGAACAGTTGCCGGTCGGAGGGGCCGCGGCCGTCCAGCTCAAAGGAATTGGGCATGTTCCACCGACCTAACCGCCAAACCTTGCGCCGGAGTCGACACCCCACAATGCCATGGTCAGCAGCATGTTCACGATGATCACGACGGTGATGCTGGCCCGCATGCCGTGTCCCGCGGCGACGCCGACGCCCTCGGGCCCGCCGCTCGCGTAGTACCCGTAGTAGCACTGGATCGTGGATGCGATCCAGACGAAGATGACGGCCTTGATCAAGGAGTAGACGATGTCCTGGCCGGCCAGCATCAGCGTGAAGTAGTGCAGGTAGGAACCGGTCGAGCCGCCACTGCCCATTCCCACCACGACTTGCGTGCTCAGGTAGCCGATCGCCAGGCAGGCGGCGTACAGCGGGACGATCGCCACCACCGAAGCGATCAGCCTGGTTGTCACCAGGTAGGGGATCGGGCGGATCGCAATCGATTCCAACGCGTCGATCTCCTCGGCGATGCGCATGGATCCCAGCTGGGCGGTGAACCGGCAGCCGCCCTGCATGGCGAAGGCGAGCGACGCCATCAGCGGAGCCAGCTCGCGGGTGTTGACCAACGAGGAGACGAATCCGGTGGCGGGCCCGAGGCCGAGCAGATTCAGGAAGTTGTAGCCCTCGATGCCGACGAGCGCGCCGACGGTCATGCCCAGCACAACGGCCACGCCGGCGGTGCCGCCACCCACCACGATCGAGCCGTTGCCCCAGGTGATGTTCGATAGCAGCCGCAAAAACTCGCCGCGGTACTGACGCAAGGCAAGTGGCACCGCGACCAGCGCCCGGACGAAGAAGACCAGCAAATGGCCGAGCCGGATGAGCGGTACTCTGCCCCTGCGGTAGAGCCGGACGAGCGGGACCGAAATCGGCGCGAACGGTTGATAAGCGGAAGCCGTCACGTCACAGCCCCGTCCTGGGCGACAACATGATGTAGAGCTGGCTGATGGCGACGTTGACGATCATCAACAGCAAGATCGCCTCGACGACCGCCGCATTCACCGAGTTCGCGACCCCCGTCGGTCCACCCTTGGTGGACAGACCTTTTTGACTCGACACGATGGCCACGATGGCGCCGAACACGATCGCCTTCAGCAGCGCCAAAATCATGTCGCCGGTCGTCGCGAACGACGCGAACGTCGACACGAAGCTGCCCGGCGCCCCGTTCTGGAAGTACACGTTGAACATGTAGCTCGCGAAGAATCCGGCGAAGCACACGACGCCGGTGAGGGCCACACCGATCATCACCGCCGCGGCGAAGCGCGGGACGACCAGACGCCGGATCACGGAGACGCCCATCACCTCCATCGCGTCGGTTTCTTCGCGCATCGTTCGCGAACCGAGGTCGGCGGTGATGGCCGATCCGACAGCCGACGCCATGAGCACCGCGGCCACCAACGACGCCCCCTGTCGGATGACCGCGAGCCCGCTGGCGGCCCCGGCCAGCGACGTGGCCCCGACCTGGCCGGCCAGCAGCGCGAACTGGATGGAGAGGGTCACGCTGATCGGCAGCGATACCAGGACCGTCGGCAATACCGCGGTGCCGGCCATGAACGCGCCCTGACGGACGAATTCTTGCCATTGGAATCGGCCGGTCATCAGGTCGATGACGAAATATTGAGCGGTGCGCACCCCCAACACGAACTGTTCGCCGACCGTGGTCAGCGAGGCGACCGGGTGACGCTGCACGTAGCCGACCGACCAGTTCCGGATGGCGCCGACGCCATCGAGTTGTGTCGTCATAGCGCTGTGACCCGTCGTCCGAGCAGCAAACTCATGGCACGGGTCATCGCGTACCAGCTACCGCTTCCATCGGCCCTCTTCCCACCCCTGAATTGCTGAGTGCCGAGCAGACGACATCGGGTGCCGTTGAAAGCCTATCCTTATTAAAATAGTGTCAACAAGCACGAAGACGCTGCAGCTCATCGGTGTGTGCCGCATCACACTAGCCTAATTGATAGGGACTTTCAATAGTGTAGAGTCACTCATCTCAGTTCGTCGCTGGACGGCACCGTGGGGTTGGAATGTCGGATTGACGAAGGTGATGGCATGTCCTCAGCAAACACCCGCTCGTTGCGCGACCGGCGTCGTGCCGCGCTGCTGTCCCAGATCCAGCAGACCGCGCACCAACTCTTCGCCCAACGCGGCTTCGAGGCGGTGACGACCGAGGACATCGCCGCGGCCGCCGGAATTTCCATCAGCACCTATTTCCGGTACGCGCCCACCAAGGAGGGTCTGCTGGTCGACCCGGTCCGGGAGGCGGCCGCCGAGATCGTAGGTTCCTACAGTGCGCGCCCGCCGCATGAGTCGCCGGTCGAAGCGTTGATTCAGCTGTTTGTCACCCACGCCAGGGATGTCAGCGATGTTGACAACCTCGATCCGTGGCGTCATGCCGTCGCCACCGCGCCCCACCTGTTGAGCAAATCCGTGCTGGTCAGCGAAACCGACCACGGCAATCTGATCGAGCAAGTCGCAAACCGGATGGGTGTCGACGCGGTGGTCGACATCCGGCCCGCGCTGTTGGTCCATACGAGTTTGGCCACAGTGCAATTCGTTCTCGATGGGTGGCTAACCTCGGATATCGGCGCAAGCCCGCCTTTCCACGTGCAATTGGAAGAAGCCCTGCGGCTCACCCTCGCCGGATTCGACTGACGGAGCGGCGCGAAACCTCGCCGGAGCGAAACCGCCGTGACTTTGCTCGCCACCGCGTGAAACAATCGCTGGCCGTGAAGACCTTCGAGGATCTGTTCGCCGAATTGGGCGAGCGCGCCCGTACGCGCCCGGCCGGCAGCGCGACCGTCGCCGCGCTGGACGGTGGCATCCACGGGCTGGGCAAGAAGATCCTCGAGGAAGCCGGCGAGGTGTGGCTGGCCGCCGAACACGAACCCGACGACGCGCTGGCCGAGGAGATCAGCCAGTTGCTCTACTGGACCCAGGTGTTGATGGTCGCGCGTGGATTGTCGCTCGACGACGTGTATCGGAAGCTGTGACCATGCTGCGGGTTGCCGTTCCCAACAAGGGCACGCTGAGCGAGCCGGCCAGCGAAATTCTCGCGGAGGCCGGCTACCGGCGCCGCACCGACTCCAAGGACCTGACCGTCATCGACCCGACCAACCAGGTCGAGTTCTTCTTTCTGCGCCCCAAAGACATTGCGATCTATGTGGGTTCAGGAGAGCTGGATTTGGGCATCACCGGACGCGATCTGGTAGCCGACTCCGACGCCCCGGTGCGCGAACGTTTGGCGCTGGGATTCGGGTCGTCGAGCTTTCGCTACGCCGCACCGGCAGGGCGGGATTGGAAGATAGCCGACCTGGCCGGCAAACGGATCGCCACCGCCTATCCCAATCTGGTGCGAAAAGACTTGGCCGGGCGGGGTATTGAGGCAATCGTCATCAGACTCGACGGTGCCGTGGAGATCTCGGTACAACTGGGCGTGGCCGACGCCATCGCCGACGTGGTCGGCTCCGGGCGGACCCTGAGCCTGCACAATCTTGTGGCGTTCGGCGATCCGCTGTGCGATTCGGAAGCGGTGCTGATCGAGAGTGAGCAAAGCGGCCAGACCGGAACGCAGGCGGCGCGCGACCAGTTGGTGGCGCGGATCCAGGGTGTGGTGTTCGGCCAGCAGTATCTGATGCTCGATTACGACTGCCCCCGATCGGTCCTGGAGAAAGCTGCGGCTATCACGCCGGGCCTGGAGTCCCCCACCATCGCACCCTTGGCTGACCCGGACTGGGTAGCCATCCGGGCGTTGGTGCCACGCCGGGGCGTCAACGAGATCATGGACGAGCTGGCCGCGATCGGAGCCAAGGCGATTCTGGCTTCCGATATCAGGTTCTGCCGGTTCTGATCGGGCGGGTGCGGTTGCCGCGGCTGTGTTAGCGTCCGCCTAGGGCTGCTGAAAAACCGACGCCCGTGACCCCCATGGGCCGTCATCCTCGTTACCGTTGCCGGGCTGTTCGTTCCCCAGGAGGGTCTTCGTGACACATGCACTTGTTCTGCTGCTGGCTTTACTGATCGGTGTCGTTGCCGGGCTGCGTTCGCTGACGGCTCCCGCGGTGGTCGCCTGGGCCGCCTTCCTCGGTTGGATCGACCTGCATGGCACGTGGGCGTCGTGGATGGCCAACATCATCACGGCAGTGGTTTTCACGGTCCTCGCCGTCGGCGAACTGGTCAACGACAAGCTGCCCAAGACGCCGCCCCGCACGGCGCCACCGATTTTCGCCGCCCGGATCATCATGGGCGGGCTGGCGGGCGCCGCGCTTGGCGCCTGGCCGCACTGGACCTTTACCGCGCTCGGGGCGGGTGTGATCGGCGCGGTGCTCGGCACCCTGGGCGGCTACCAGGCGCGCAAACGTCTGGCCGCCGTGGCTGGTAAGGACTTGCCCATCGCGCTGCTCGAGGACGCGGTCGCGATCGCGGGCGCGTTCGCCATCACTGCGGTGACGGGTCACGTGCTGACGGATTACCTGCTGACGGCGGTTAAGTGACAGGGCATTTCGACGCCATCATCGTCGGCGCCGGACAGGCCGGCCCACCGCTGGCGGGGCGACTGACGGCGGCCGGGCAGCGGGTCGCGCTGGTGGAACGCAAACTCATCGGCGGCACCTGCGTCAACACCGGATGCATCCCGACGAAGACGCTGGTGGCCAGCGCGTACGCCGCCCACCTCGCGCGCCGCGGTGCGGACTACGGTGTGGCGACCGGGCCGGTCAGCGTGGACATGGCCAAAGTCAAGGCGCGCAAAGACGAAATCATGCTCGGCGATCGCAAGGGCGTCGAGGACTGGTTGGCGGGCATGGACGGCTGCGCCGTCTTTCGCGGGCACGCCCGTTTCGAGGATCCGCACACACTGCGCGTCGACTCGCAAAGTGGGCAAGATGTCCTGCGCGCCGACCGGTTCTTCCTCAACGTCGGTGGCCGCGCGGTGGTGCCGGACATCCCGGGCCTGTCCGATGTCGAGTTCCTCACCAACGTCTCGATCCTCGAACTCGACACGGTGCCATCGCATCTCGTCATCCTCGGCGGCAGCTACATCGCGTTGGAGTTCGCGCAGATGTACCGGCGCTTCGGGGCCCGGGTGACCGTCGTCGAGCGGGGTTCGCGCTTGGCTTCCCGCGAGGACGAGGACGTGTCCGCCACCGTCCGCGACATCCTGGAGGAGGAGGGCATCGACGTCGTCGTCGGTGCCGACGAAGTGCGAATAGCAAAGACCGGCAACGGGTTTGAACTTACTCCGAGCGCGAAGGCGCAGCCGATCGCGGGGAGTCACCTGCTGCTGGCCGTGGGCCGGCGACCCAACACCGACGACCTGGGGCTAGAGGCGGCCGGTGTGCAGACCGACGCCCGTGGCTACGTCGTGGTGGACGACCAGCTCAAGACCAACGTCGACCACATCTGGGCGATGGGCGACTGCAACGGCAAGGGAGCCTTTACCCACACCTCCTACAACGATTTCGAGATCGTCGCCGCCAACCTGCTCGATGATGACCCGCGCCGGGTCAGTGACCGCATCACCACCTACGCGCTCTACATCGACCCACCGTTGGGGCGGGCGGGTATGACGGTCGACCAGGTCCGTGCGTCGGGACGCAAGGCGCTGGTCGGTAACCGGCCGATGACCAGAGTCGGCCGGGCGGTGGAGAAGGGTGAGACGCAAGGCTTTATGAAGGTCGTGGTCGATGCCGACACCCGGGAGATCTTGGGAGCGGCCATCTTCGGCGTCGGCGGCGACGAGGCGATTCACGCCATCCTGGACGTCATGTCGGCCAAGGCGCCGTACACCACCCTGGCGCGCACCATGCACATCCATCCCACCGTCAGCGAGCTCGTTCCCACCATGCTGCAGGAGATGACACCGCTGGTTTAGTGGCGGGTCGCCACCATCGGTTTAGTGGCGATCGCAAGCGCGGCGCGGCGCTAGCGCGACGCCGGGGCGGGGCGACGGGACCGGCGTCGCCCGGTGCGTGCGGCGGCCCGACCGTGGGGCGCGCCCGCGGTCGGCGCGGGCCGACGGGCCGCCACCGACACGGGCGCGACGACCTCGCGTGGCACGGCCTGGCCGGCCAGGGCGTGGATGACGGGGGAGGCGGCCGTGACCTGCTGGGGAACGGCGCGGATGGCGGCCTTGCGCATCATCGACTCGGTGTCCCTTCGTTGCTCGGGCAGCACGATGGTGACCACGTCGCCGGAGGCGCCGGCCCGGGCCGTGCGGCCGGATCGATGCAGGTATGCCTTGTGCTCCGGGGGCGGGTCGACGTGGACGACCAGCTCGATGTTGTCCACGTGCACGCCGCGCGCGGCGATGTCGGTCGCCACCAGCACTCGCGCATGTCCAGCCGCGAACGCGGCCAGGTTTCGGTCCCGCACGCCTTGGGAAAGGTTGCCGTGCAACTCCACCGACGCGATACCCGATTGTGTGAGCTGGCGGGCCAGCTTCCGGGCCTGGTGCTTGGTCCGCATGAAGAGAATTCGCCGGGAGTCTCCCGCGGCCAACCGGTGTACCAACTCCTTCTTGGCCTGCGGCCCGTCGACACAGAAGAGGTGATGCGTCATCTCAGGCGTCGCGGACGTCGGTTCTGCGACCGATCGCGTCACCGGGCTGGTGAGGAATCGTTTCACCAGTGTGTCGACTGCCGCATCCAGGGTGGCCGAGAAGAGCATCCGCTGACCGCTCGCGGGAGTGGCCGCCAAGATGCGAGTGACGGTGGGCAGGAAGCCCAGGTCGGCGAGGTGGTCGGCCTCATCGATGACCGTGACCTGCACCGCGCTCAGGCTGATGTGGCCTTGCTTCATCAGATCGTCGAGGCGCCCGGGGCAGGCGACGACGATATCGGTACCCGACTTCATTGCGGCGACCTGCTTGTGCTGCGGCACACCGCCGAAGATCGTGACCACGCGCAGGCCGCGTACCGCGGCAAGGGGTGCGATGGTCGCGGCGATCTGTGTCGCCAGTTCGCGGGTCGGCGCCAACACCAGCCCCGTGGGCTTGCGCGGCCGCCGATCACCGGCATCGAGCCGGCTTACCAGCGGAATCGAGAAGGCGAGCGTCTTGCCGCTGCCGGTCTTGCCGCGGCCCAACACATCACGGCCGGCAAGCGTATCCGGCAGGGTCTCGATCTGGATGGGAAACGGCCGGTGGACGTTGCCCTTAGCAAGCGCGTCAACCAGCGGTGGGCTCACCCCGAGGTGAGCAAAAGTTTTGTCTTCAAGCATCTTTCAGTGTCCTACAGCTTCGGTGGTAGCGAGATTGCCCGTCTGGCAACATCGATCGTCGCGACTCGAGGCTGTGCGGCGCACCTGGTCATCTCGGACTCGGCGCCCCACGGGGATCTGAGAAGAAATAACGAATCGATCACGACTCGCCGGCAAGCCATTCGGCGGCCAACGTTGACCAAAGCCTACCGCACTCGGGGGTGGATCGGTTAGCGGGCGGTTAGGCCACCGGAAACCGCTCTCGTACCGCCGCCGGGCGGGCGGTCATGCCGCCGGCTCGGTCTGATGCGAAACCCCTTGAGCGAGTGCATCATCCGGCCAACCGGGGTAGGTCGGCGGCGTTCCGCCGAACAGCGGGCAGTGCTGCTGGTGGGGGCACCAGTCACACAGCCGCGACTGACTGGGACGGAAATCACCCGTCTGCCCTGCGGATTGGACGGCACGCCAGATCGCCATCAGGGTTTTCTCGAAGCGCAGTAACTCCTCGTGGTCCGGCGAGTAGTCCAACACCTGCCCGTCGGCGAGGTAGATGAGCCGCAGCCGGGTGGGGGGCACGCCGCGCGTGCGCAGCAGCGCCACCGCGTAGAACTTCATCTGGAACATCGCCTTGAACTCGGCCAGGGCCCGCGCCGCCGGCGGCGCCTTGCCCGTCTTGTAGTCGACCACCCGCAGCTCGCCGGTGGGGGCGACGTCGATCCGGTCGATGAATCCGCGCAGCAGCGTGCCGTCGGCGAGCTCGACCTCCACGCGCTCTTCGCAGCACTGCGGGTCGAAGCGGGTCGGGTCCTCGAGCCGGTAATAGCCGGAGAGCAACGCGCGCGCTTCGGTGAGCAGCCGGCTGCGCTGGTCGGGATCGAACTCGCCGGCCAGGTCGGGTGTCGCGGCGATCACCTGGTCCCAGGCCGGCTCGAGCAACGACAGCGCGGTGTCGGGACCGCGCTGGGTGGCGGGCAGGCCGTAGAGCTGCTGCAGGGCGGCGTGCACCACCGAGCCGCGCAGCTGTGCGGCCGACGGCGCCTCGGGCAATCGGTCGATCGCCCGGAACCGGTACAGCAACGGGCACTGCTTGAAGTCCGCCGCCCGCGACGGGGACAGTGCCGGTCTCGAAGCCGGTCTCGAAGCCGGTAGTGCGGCCGGCCGAGCGCGTGCCTGCGGCTGGTCGGTCATGTCCGCAGCGTAGAACCGGGTGCCGACAACCCCGAGCACCGCCCGCGGCGAGTCGGCTGGCACGCTAGACGGCGTGTCCGCAACCGGCCCGTTCACCGTCGGGGAACGCGTCCAACTCACCGACGCCAAGGGCCGGCACTACACGATGTCGCTCACGCCCGGCGCAGAGTTCCATACCCATCGCGGCTCGATCGCACACGATGCGCTGATCGGACTGGAACAGGGCAGCGTGGTCAAGTCCAGCAACGGCGCCCCCTTCTTGGTGCTGCGCCCGCTGCTGGTCGACTACATCATGTCGATGCCCCGTGGGCCGCAGGTCATCTACCCCAAGGACGCCGCACAGATCGTGCACGAGGGCGACATCTTCCCGGGCGCACGCGTGCTGGAGGCCGGGGCGGGCTCGGGGGCACTGACCTGTTCGCTGCTGCGCGCCGTCGGCCCCGACGGGCGGGTGGTCTCCTACGAACAGCGCGCCGATCACGCCGAACACGCCCGTCGCAACGTCTCGGTGTTCTACGGCCGTCCGCCGGACAACTGGGAGCTGATCGTCAGCGACGTGGCCGACTCCGATCGGCCCGACGGCTCCTTCGACCGGGCCGTGCTCGACATGCTCGCGCCGTGGGAGGTGCTCGACGCGGTCTCCCGGCTGCTGATCCCCGGCGGCGTCCTGATGATCTACGTCGCCACCGTGACCCAGCTGTCGCGCGTCGTGGAGGCTTTGCGGGCGCAGCAGTGCTGGACCGAGCCGCGGTCGTGGGAGACGCTGCAACGCGGCTGGAACGTCGTCGGCCTGGCCGTTCGGCCGCAGCACTCGATGCGGGGGCATACCGCGTTTCTGGTATTCACGCGACGGCTCGCACCGGGCGTCGTCGCGCCGGCGCCGTTGGGACGCAAACGCGAGGGCCGCGACGGCTAGGCCGCTAATCGTCGCTGCGCTGCAGGCCCCGCCGCACCGACAGCAGCTCGAACTCGGGGTGTGCGGCCACCAGCCGTTCGGCCGCATCCAGGACGTCGACCGCATGGCTCCGGTCGCCGGACACCGTCGCCACGCCGATGCCCGCACGTCGATACAGCTCATGCGAACCTGTCTCTGCCGCCGACACGCTGAACTTGCGTTGCAGCTCGGCGACCACAGGGCGGATCACCGAACGTTTCTGTTTGAGTGATCGGACGTCGCCAAGCAATAAGTCGAATTCGAGCCAGCCGACCCACATGCCGCGGGTCAACCGGGCGGACTCTGCGTCGGACCGGGCTCCGGGGTGGGCGCGGGGGCGGGTTGCGGCACCGGTGCGGGGGCGGGCCCGGGGGCCGGATTCGGGGGCGGCGTCATCGCAGGCGATTTGCCCAGCGCCAACAGCATTTCGGCCGTTCGCCGGGATAGCTGCCAACCGCCCTGGAAGGGCGTGAATTCCATCGGGAAGTGGAAGCTGGCGTTGGCCGGCTGCGCGGTGTTGACGTCGATTGTCGCCACGACGTTGGAAGGGGCCTTGTCCGACCAGGCGATGTCGTGCGCGACGAAGTTCATGGGCAGGTAGCCGTTGTCGCGCAACGCGTTGGTGAACTTGTCCAGCGTGTGCGCGGTCTCGGGAGTCGCCCCTTCGACCAGACCGACCTTGTTGACACTGGGTACGTTCGGGTCGGCGAGTCGGGTCAAGATGTCGGTAAGGGCTGCGGGCGTCGGCAGCGGGCTAGTTGGAGGGATGACAACCGTGCTCGACGTGGCCGGTGCCGCCGCGGGCGCGGAGGAGGCGATTCTGGGTTGTTGATGCGACGAACATCCCGAGATCCCGACCGCCGCCACGACGGTGGCGGCGCTCAACGCTGTGGACAGGTGCCGGTGCATCCAGTCGATCAGGCCGGCGCCGGCGTCGGGGCGCTTTTGGAGGCGGGCTCCCGCCGTGCGGTGGGGCCAACGGGTGCAACTGAACTCACACCCGCGGTCGCCGCGCCGAACGCGGCTGCGCCGACTAAGCCCGTGGCGAGGCTTTTTGCGGTCAAGGGGGCCCTTTCGATCAGCGAGATTAGTGGCCGAGATTACCAGCGAGACGAAAATCTTAACTTTTCGTGGGTATTTGACTCCGCACATCATTGGTCAATGGCCGGTAGCTTTGAAGTATCCACCGCGCCAATTCGGTGTGGGAAAGGAGCGCAACATGGGTGGCTCAGAGCGTCCTGAATCATTCGGTATCCCCAGCGAGTCAGGCATGTCCAGCGGCGATGCAGCCGAATTGGAAGAATTGCGCCGCGAGGCAGCGTTGCTGCGCGAGCAACTCGAGCACGCAGCCGGTCAAGGCGGCACCCGCTCGGCACGCGATGTGCATCAACTCGAAGCCCGTATCGACTCGCTTGCGGCCCGCAACTCGAAGTTGATGGAGACGCTCAAAGAGGCGCGCCAGCAACTCCTCGCGTTGCGGGAGGAAGTCGATCGGCTCGGGCAGCCGCCGAGTGGCTACGGCGTGTTGCTGGGCGCGCACGAGGATGAAACCGTCGACGTGTTCACCTCGGGTCGCAAGATGCGTCTGACGTGCTCACCCAACATCGATGTTGCGTCGCTGCGGAAGGGCCAGACGGTTCGCCTCAACGAGGCGCTGACCGTCGTCGAGGCCGGCACGTTCGAATCCGTGGGCGAGATATCGACGTTGCGTGAGCTCTTGGCCGATGGGCACCGGGCACTCGTCGTCGGTCACGCCGACGAGGAACGCATCGTGTGGCTCGCCGAGCCGCTGGTGGCCGAGGACCTGCCAGACGGGCATCCCGACGCGCTCAACGACGACACCCGGCCGCGCAAGCTGCGGCCGGGCGACTCGTTGCTGGTCGACACCAAGGCCGGCTACGCGTTCGAACGCATCCCCAAGGCCGAGGTCGAAGACCTGGTGCTCGAAGAGGTGCCCGACGTCAGCTACCAGGACATCGGTGGCCTCACTCGCCAGATCGAGCAGATCCGCGACGCCGTGGAGCTGCCCTTCCTGCACAAGGAGCTGTACCGGGAGTACGCGCTGCGCCCGCCCAAGGGCGTGTTGCTGTACGGGCCGCCCGGCTGTGGGAAGACGTTGATCGCCAAGGCGGTGGCGAACTCGCTGGCCAAGAAGATGGCCGAGGTGCGTGGCGACGACGCGCGCGAGGCGAAGTCCTACTTCCTCAACATCAAGGGCCCCGAACTGCTGAACAAGTTCGTCGGCGAGACCGAGCGCCACATCCGGCTGATCTTCCAGCGGGCACGGGAGAAGGCGTCCGAAGGAACGCCGGTGATCGTGTTCTTCGACGAGATGGACTCGATCTTCCGCACCCGCGGCACCGGGGTCTCGTCGGACGTCGAGACGACGGTGGTCCCGCAGCTGCTGAGCGAGATCGACGGCGTCGAGGGACTCGAGAACGTCATCGTGATCGGCGCCTCCAACCGTGAGGACATGATCGACCCGGCGATCCTGCGGCCCGGGCGCCTCGACGTGAAGATCAAGATCGAGCGGCCCGATGCCGAAGCGGCGCAAGACATCTTCTCGAAGTACCTGGTCGAGACGCTGCCGCTGCACGCCGACGACCTCGCCGAGTTCGGCGGGGACCGCACCGTCTGCATCAAGGCGATGATCGAGAAGGTCGTCGAGCGGATGTACGCCGAGATCGACGACAACCGGTTCCTGGAGGTCACCTACGCCAACGGTGATAAGGAAGTCATGTACTTCAAGGACTTCAACTCCGGGGCGATGATCCAGAACGTCGTCGACCGTGCGAAGAAGAACGCGATCAAGTCGGTGTTGGAGACCGGGCAACCCGGTCTGCGCATCCAGCATTTGCTCGACTCGATCGTCGACGAGTTCGCCGAGAACGAGGACCTGCCCAACACCACCAACCCGGATGACTGGGCGCGGATTTCGGGCAAGAAGGGCGAGCGGATCGTCTACATCCGCACCCTGGTCACCGGCAAGAGCTCGAGCGCATCACGGGCCATCGACACCGAGTCGAACCTGGGCCAGTACCTGTAGGGCTCCGAGTCGCGAGGTGCCGGCAGGGTCAGCCGGTCACCAGGGAATAGCTGTTGGTCAGGTTGTCCTGCAGCACCTGGGCCGCCCGGGTCCTCGTATCCACGCGCAGCTCGTCGGCGAGCACCCGCGGTTGGTAGGTCCAGCCGGCCGGCAGGTTGAGCCGGTCGGCCAGCCGGGGCAGGTCGGCCTGCGACAGGTTGGGGTCGGCCACTTGGCTCAAGGTTTGCATCACCCAGTGCTGACCCTGGGGGTCGATGAGCTCGTAGATCTGCTGGCCGGCGTTGAAGACGAAGACCGTGTGGCGATTGACCTTGTTGGGGATGTAGGGCGCGGGATTCATGGACGACAGCAGGACGGTGGCCTGCTGGATCATCTCGATCCCGCCGAAGGTCTTCGTCACCTGTGGACCCTGGCCGTCTTTTTCGATGGCGTTCATCAGCCAGTACCGCGGACCGTTGAGCAGGGCTGCGGCCACGCCGTTTTCGGCGGCGATGGCGTGCGGGTCGAGCGCGGACCACAGTTCGGCCGGGCAGTCGTTGAGCGGGAAGCTGTTGTAGACCGTCGCCTGCGGGCCGGCCTCGCCGGAGGTTACGAGCAGCACCTCGCCGTAGCGTTTGCCTGCCAGGTCGAGTGCGTGTTTACCGACGACGCGGTCGGATTCTGGGGCGGACACACGGTGAAGTTAGTCACTACCGTCGGTGCCGTCAACAGCGCGCGCGGACGGCGCGACGGCGCCGCGGTAGCGATTGCGTGCGATCAGGGTGGCGTGCAGGTCGTCGATCAGTGGGTCCAGGAAGGTGGAGCGGTACTCGGCGTCGCCGGCCGCACGGGCGCTGATGTACATGAAGGTCAGCGCGCCCAGGAAGAGACTCATGTGCACCAGCGAATCCGGAACCGGCAGCGTGAATCCCAAGACCGTGGCGGTGCTCCTGTAAGTGTGGGTCCATTCGTTGAGCAGGTCGGGGCTGAGCACGATCAGGCCCAGAATCAGGTAGATGGTGGCGGTGACCACCGCCACCACCAGGATCTGCGCCAGTTGGGAGGCGGCCAGAACGAAAACGACGTTGAGGCGTTCCGTCCTTTTCAGGGGTGCACAGTCCGGGGCGTCCGGCATGGCCGCGAACGGCGTGCCGGCGAGGTGCTCGCAGTCTTCGGGCAGGGCCGCCGTCGACTTCAGCATCGGCCGGACCCGCTCCACGGTGGCGGACACGACGAAGGCCACCGCGATGGAGACCAGGAACGCCATGGCCAGTCCCAGCCGGTTGCCGCTGATCGTCGCAGCCATCAGCCAGACGTAGGTGTTGAAGAACACCAACGCGGTCAGCAGGACGACCGGCAACGCCCGGACGGCCAGCGCGCCCACCATGGCGAAATGCGACAGCATCATGCGCACCGCCCAGCCGACCACCGAACCGACGCCGAAACCGGTCAGGATCAGCACGACGGCGACCACGGCGGCCTCCTGCTGCAGTTGCGCCACATCCGCCGTCGTCACTCCGACGCACGCCACGACGAGAACCGACGCCGTCGCTATTGCCGCGCGTGCCCGCCCGTTTCGTGACAGGGACACCAGCCAGCCCACGAGGGCCATCAGCGGGAGGCCGAGGCCGACGATCGCCAGCACGATCCATTCGGAAGTCGTTGGCGTTCCAGTGATTTCAACGTCGTGGCCGCCGGTGATCAGATACACCGGCAGGATGCAAGCCTGCAGCGTCGCGTACGCCGCCAGCATCGGCGCCGAGCGCGGCCAGAGCCGCCGCCACCGTGCGCGCTTGGTCAGTACGAACGGCAAACCCCGCTGCAGGAACCAGCTTTCAGCCGCTCCGCCCGCCGGGCCCCGGCGGCGCGGCGTGCGACGCAGAGTTAGGTCCATGCCGGCTCACCCTACGGCCGGCGAGTCGCCCGCGCTGGTCGTTGAGCGACTGCGGATATCGGCCGATGGCCGCCCCGTCCCCCTCGCCGCTTCGCGGCTGGGCGGTTCCCCCAGCGCGGGGCGCATCGTCGGCGGGCCTGGCCGGATTGCCCGCCTTCTCAACGCCCCGCCGCGCGGGGCGCATCGTCGGCGGGCCTACGCTTAGGTCATGCAACGGATTATCGGGACGGAGGTCGAGTACGGCATTTCATCACCGTCGGACCCGACGGCCAATCCGATCCTCACCTCGACACAGGCGGTCCTGGCTTACGCCGCCGCCGCCGGCATTCAGCGCGCGAAACGCACCCGCTGGGACTACGAGGTGGAGTCACCGCTGCGGGACGCCCGCGGTTTTGATCTGAGCCGTTCGGCCGGCCCGCCGCCGGTGGTCGACGCCGACGAGGTCGGCGCGGCCAACATGATTTTGACCAACGGGGCGCGGCTCTACGTCGACCACGCTCACCCCGAATACTCGGCGCCTGAGTGCACCGACCCGCTGGACGCGGTGATCTGGGACAAGGCCGGCGAGCGGGTCATGGAGGCCGCCGCCCGGCACGTCGCCAGCGTGCCCGGGGCCGCCAAGCTGCAGCTGTACAAGAACAACGTCGACGGCAAAGGCGCCTCCTACGGCGCGCACGAGAACTACCTGATGTCGCGGCAGACGCCGTTTTCGTCAATCATCGCCGGGCTGACCCCTTTTCTGGTGTCCCGGCAGGTGGTGACCGGCTCGGGCCGGGTCGGCATCGGGCCCTCCGGTGACGAGCCCGGCTTCCAGTTGTCCCAGCGGTCGGATTACATCGAGGTCGAGGTCGGCCTCGAAACCACGCTCAAGCGCGGCATCATCAATACCCGCGACGAACCGCACGCCGACGCGGACCGGTACCGCCGGTTGCACGTCATCATCGGCGACGCCAACCTCGCCGAGACGTCGACCTACCTGAAACTGGGCACCACGGCGCTGGTCCTCGACTTGATCGAAGTCGGCCCGGAACACGGGATAGACCTCAGCGACCTGGTGCTGGCCCGGCCGGTTCATGCGGTCCATGCGATCAGTCGCGATCCGTCGCTGCGGGCCGTCGTGGCCCTGGCCGACGGTCGGGAGTTGACGGCCCTTGCCTTGCAACGGATTTACCTGGACCGGGTGGCCAAGCTGGTCGACAGCCGCGACCCCGACCCCCGCGCGGCCGACATCGTCGAGACCTGGGCGCACGTGCTCGACCAACTCGAGCGGGATCCGATGGAATGCGCCGAGGTGCTTGACTGGCCCGCCAAGTTGCGCCTGCTCGAGGGTTTCCGGCAGCGGGAGAATCTGAGCTGGTCGGCGCCGCGGCTGCACCTCGTCGACCTGCAGTATTCCGACGTCCGGCTGGATAAGGGCCTGTACAACCGGCTCGTCGCGCGCGGCTCGATGAAGCGTCTGGTGACCGAACACCAGGTGCTGGAGGCGGTGGACAACCCGCCGACCGACACGCGCGCGTACTTCCGGGGTGAATGCCTGCGCAGGTTCGGCGCCGACATCGCCGCGGCCAGCTGGGACTCGGTGATCTTCGATTTGGGCGGCGATTCACTGGTGCGCATTCCGACGCTCGAGCCGCTGCGCGGCAGCAAGGCCCACGTCGGAGCGCTGCTGGACTCGGTGGATAGCGCCGCCGAACTGGTGGAACAACTCACCAGCTAAGCCTGTTAGACCGGGGAACGCCGGGGTTGACCGGTAGGGTAGAGAAATACCAGCGGGCAGCGTGGCTCTGAGGAACCAAGCAAGCCGCTGAACAAGTTCAGATGAAGCAGGAGGCCGGCGATGGCTCAAGAGCAGACCAAGCGTGGCGGTGGTGGTGGCGACGACGACGACTTCGCCGACAGCACGGCCGCGGGCCAGGAGCGCCGCGAGAAGCTAGCCGAGGACACCGACGATCTGCTCGACGAGATCGATGACGTCCTCGAAGAGAACGCCGAAGACTTCGTCCGGGCATACGTCCAAAAGGGCGGACAGTGACCTGGCCCTTCTCCGATCGCCTTTCCACTAACTCCGCACTCCCGGCAAATCCCGCCGTAGACCTGTCATCGTTTGCCGACTTCCTGCGCCGTCAAGCGCCGGAGCTGCTGCCGGCGAGCCTCGGCGGCGCGCACGCCGGTGGGGCCGGCGCCCAGCTGCCGCACGGCACCACGATCGTTGCCCTGAAATATCCCGGTGGCGTCGTCATCGCCGGGGACCGGCGTTCGACCCAGGGCAACATGATCGCCGGGCGCGACGTGAAAAAGGTTTACATCACCGATGACTACACCGCCACGGGCATCGCGGGCACCGCGGCCATCGCCGTCGAGTTCGCCCGCCTCTACGCGGTGGAGCTCGAGCATTACGAGAAGCTCGAAGGTGTGCCCCTCACGTTTGCCGGCAAGGTGAACCGGCTCGCGATCATGGTGCGCGGCAACCTGGCCGCCGCGATGCAAGGGCTGGTGGCCCTGCCGCTGCTGGCGGGATACGACATCCATGCCGCCGACCCGGAAGGCGCGGGCCGCATCGTCTCGTTCGACGCGGCCGGCGGTTGGAACCTGGAAGAAGAGGGCTATCAGTCGGTGGGGTCGGGCTCGATCTTCGCCAAGTCGTCCATGAAGAAGTTGTACTCACAGGTCGTCGATGCCGATTCCGCGGTGCGGGTGGCCGTCGAGGCGCTGTACGACGCCGCCGATGACGATTCCGCCACCGGCGGACCCGACTTGGTACGCGGTATCTACCCGACGGCGGTCACCATCGGCGCCGAGGGGGCGGCCGAGGTGCCCGAGCGGCGGATCGCCGAGCTGGCCCGCGAAGTCATCCAAAATCGCTCGCGTGCAGACACTTTCGGCCCCGACGGCGGTGAGAAGTGAGCTTCCCGTATTTCATCTCGCCTGAGCAGGCGATGCGCGAGCGTAGCGAGCTCGCCCGAAAAGGCATCGCGCGAGGCAAGAGCGTGGTGGCGCTGGTCTACGCCGGAGGCGTGCTCTTTGTGGCGGAGAACCCGTCGCGGTCCCTGCAGAAGATCAGTGAGCTCTACGATCGCGTGGGCTTTGCCGCCGCGGGCAAGTTCAACGAATTCGACAATTTGCGCCGCGGCGGAATCCAGTTCGCCGACACCCGCGGTTACGCCTACGACCGTCGCGACGTCACAGGGCGCCAGCTGGCCAACGTGTACGCGCAGACGCTGGGCGCCATCTTCACCGAGCAGGCCAAGCCCTACGAGGTCGAATTGTGCGTCGCCGAGGTAGCGCACTACGGCGAGACGAAACCGCCTGAGCTGTACCGGATCACCTACGATGGATCGATCGCCGACGAGCCGCATTTCGTGGTGATGGGCGGTACCACCGAGCCGATCACCACCGCGCTCAAGGAGTCCTACGCCGAGAACGCCGACCTGCGCGACGCGACGCAGATCGCCGTGAGGGCGCTGCGGGCCGGCAGTGCGGAGGGATCCAGCGGGGATCAGCCCTCTCCGGACGTGGGCAGCCTGGAGGTCGCCATCCTGGACGTCAGCCGGCCGCGCCGAGCGTTCCGGCGGATCAACCGCGCCACCTTGGAAGGCTTGCTGCACGAGGGGGATTCGAAGCAGCCGGAAACCAACGGCGAAGCGCCGGAGTCCAACGGCGACTCCGCGGGCTGAATCGCGCCGCAGCGACCGTCGGCTCGTGTCCGCCATGGGCGGATTGGTGAGCTGTGACGGCCGCCTCTTGGGGCCCGCCGCGACGCGCTCGGGGGCCGGGCAGAAACTCATCGGAACCCATAGGCGCGGCTTCCGCACCGTCCCGGTCGGACAACCAGTACCCTCGATTAGGTGCAGCGACGAATTATGGGCATCGAGACCGAGTTCGGTGTCACCTGCACCTTCCACGGCCATCGTCGCCTGTCCCCGGACGAGGTTGCCCGCTATCTCTTCCGGCGCGTCGTGTCGTGGGGGCGCAGCTCCAACGTTTTCCTGCGCAACGGCGCCCGCCTCTACCTCGACGTGGGCAGCCACCCGGAGTACGCGACGGCCGAATGCGACAGCCTGGTGCAGCTGGTCACCCACGACCGCGCCGGCGAATGGGTGCTGGAAGACCTGCTCATCGACGCCGAGCAGCGGCTCGCCGATGAAGGCATCGGTGGCGACATCTACCTGTTCAAGAACAACACCGATTCGGCGGGCAACTCCTACGGCTGTCACGAGAACTACCTGATCGTGCGGGCCGGTGAGTTCTCCCGGATCTCCGACGTGCTGCTGCCGTTCCTGGTCACCCGCCAGCTGATCTGCGGGGCCGGCAAGGTGCTGCAGACCCCGAAGGCGGCCACCTTCTGTCTGTCTCAGCGTGCCGAGCACATCTGGGAGGGCGTCTCCTCGGCGACCACCCGCAGCAGGCCGATCATCAACACCCGCGACGAGCCGCACGCCGACGCCGAGAAGTACCGGCGGCTGCACGTGATCGTCGGCGACTCCAACATGTGCGAGACCACCACCATGCTCAAGGTGGGGACCGCGGCGCTGGTGCTGGAGATGATCGAGGCCGGGGTTCCCTTCCGCGACTTCTCACTGGACAACCCGATCCGGGCGATCCGCGAGGTCAGCCACGACGTCACCGGACGCCGGCCCGTGCGGCTGGCCGGTGGGCGGCAGGCCAGCGCGCTGGACATCCAGCGCGAGTACTACAGCCGCGCCGTCGAGCACCTGCAGACGCGGGAGCCCAACGCGCAGATCGAGCAGGTCGTCGACCTGTGGGGCCGTCAGCTCGACGCCGTGGAGAGCCAGGACTTCGCGAAGGTCGACACGGAAATCGACTGGGTGATCAAGCGGAAGCTCTTCCAGCGCTACCAGGACCGCTACGACATGGAGCTGTCCGACCCCAAGATCGCCCAGCTGGACCTGGCCTACCACGACATCAAGCGTGGGCGCGGGGTGTTCGACCTGCTGCAGCGCAAGGGTCTCGCGGCGCGCGTCACCACCGACGAGGAGATCGCGGAGGCGGTCGACACCCCGCCGCAGACCACCCGGGCAAGGCTGCGTGGCGAGTTCATCAGCGCCGCTCAGGCGGCGGGCCGCGACTTCACCGTCGACTGGGTGCACCTCAAGCTCAACGACCAGGCGCAGCGCACCGTGCTCTGCAAAGACCCCTTCCGGGCGGTCGACGAGCGGGTCAAGCGGCTGATCGCCAGTATGTAGCTCGACCGCTCACCATTGGTCGCATCGGTCACACCAGCCCCGCCGTGGCCGGCCATGCAGACATCGCAACGTTGATAGCGCGGGCGCTATCAAGTTTCCAGAAGCGGTGGTCCTGGCCAGCTCGTGACTGATGTGGCGATTGTGAATGGTGCGACCCGCCGGCCGGTGCAGGCGCGGGACGAGCACCAGCTATAACCTGATGTGAATGGCGACCTCGAAAGTCGAGCGGTTGGTCAATCTCGTCATCGCCCTGCTGTCCACCCGCGGCTACATCAGCGCGGAGAAGATCAGGTCCAGCGTGGCCGGGTATGCCGACAGCCCCAGCGCCGAGGCGTTCTCCCGCATGTTCGAGCGTGACAAGAACGAGCTGCGTGATCTGGGCATCCCGCTCGAGGTCGGCAGGGCGTCGGCCTGGGACCCGACCGAGGGCTACCGAATCAATCGCGACGCCTACTCACTGCCGGCCGTCGAGCTGACCTCGGACGAAGCGGCCGCGGTGGCCGTCGCGACGCAATTGTGGGAGTCGCCCGAACTGGTCACCGCCACCCAGGGTGCGCTGCTGAAGCTGCGCGCCGCCGGGGTGGACGTCGACCCCCTCGATATCGGGGCGCCGGTGGCCATCGCCTCCCCGGCCGGCGTGCCGGGTTTGCGCGGTTCGGAAGAGGTTCTCGGAATCCTGTTGTCGGCCATCGATTCCCGGCAGGCGGTGCAGTTCCCGCACCGGCCGTCGCGCGCCGAGCCGTACAGCATGCGCACCGTGGAGCCGTGGGGCGTCGTCACCCAGAAGGGCCGCTGGTATCTCGTGGGCCACGACCGCGACCGCGACGCCACCCGCACCTTCCGGCTGTCGCGGATCGGCGCCGAGGTCAGGCCGATCGGGCCGCCCGGGGCGGTCGTCGTGCCCGAGGATGTCGACCTGCGCCAGATCGTGGCCCGCACGATCGCCGAGACCCCGACCGGTGGGCGGGCGCGCGTGTGGGTCGCCGACGGGCGGGCCACCGCGCTGCGGCGCGCCGGAAGACAGGCCGGACCGCGGCAACTGGGTGGCCGCGACGGGGAGGTGATCGAGCTCGACATCGGATCCAGCGACCGGCTGGCGCGCGACATCGCCGGCTATGGGGCCGACGCCGTCGTGCTCGAGCCGCCGCCGCTGCGCGAGGACGTGCTGGCGCGGCTGCGCGCCCACCTGGACGAGGTGGGGGCACCACCCGCTCGTGGGCGAGAGCGGCGCCCATGACACCGGTGTCCACCCGCCTGATCCGGCTGCTCAACATGGTCCCGTACTTCCAGGCCAACCCGCGGGTCACCCGGGCCAAGGCCGCCGCCGACCTCGGGGTATCCGCAAAGCAACTGGAAGAGGACCTCAACCAGCTGTGGATGTGCGGCCTGCCCGGCTACTACCCGGGCGACCTGATCGATTTTCAGTTCTCCGGCGACACCATCGAGGTGACGTTCTCCGCGGGCATCGACCGGCCGCTCAAGCTCACCTCCCCGGAGGCCACCGGCCTGCTGGTGGCGCTGCGGGCGCTCGCCGACATCCCGGGCGTCGTCGATCCCGAGGCGGCGCGCAGCGCGATCGCCAAGATCGAGGCCGCCGCCGGCGCCATCGGGCACGACGCCACCAGCTCCGCTACGGCGGCCGACGAGCCCGCGCCCGCGGAGAGCCGCGCGGCGGCGGCGGTGCGCACGGCTGTGCAATACAAACGCGCGCTGGCCATCGACTATTACTCCGCCTCGCATGACACGCTGACCAGCCGGATCGTCGACCCGATCCGGGTGCTGCTGATCGGCGGCCACAGCTACCTGGAGGCCTGGTCGCGCGAGGCCGAAGGGGTTCGGCTGTTCCGCTTCGACCGGATCGTGGAAGCCACCGAGTTGGGTGAGCCGGCGGCTCCGCCCGAACTCGCCCTGCACGCGCCGCCGGACACGTCACTGTTCGACGGCGATCCATCGCTGCCGTCGGCCAAGCTGCGGGTCGCGCCCCCGGCGTCGTGGATGTTCGAGTACTACCCGATGCGCGAGGTGCGGGAGCTGCCGGACGGATCGTGTGAGGCCGTGATGACCTACGCCTCCGAGGATTGGATGACGCGCCTGGTGCTGGGCTTCGGGTCGGCCGTGCGGGTGCTTGAACCGGAGTCACTCGCACGGCGTGTACGGGATGCCGCGGCGGCGGGCCTGGAGTCCTACCAGGGGCTTGCCCCTTGAGGCCTCGGCGCGGGCGGCCCGGCGTCTCGGCGTACTGCGGTAGCATCGGGTAGACGTCTGGAGGTAATCAAAGTGGGCAGTCTTAGTCCGTGGCACTGGGCGATCCTCGCTGTGGTGGTGATCCTGCTTTTCGGTGCCAAGAAGCTCCCCGATGCGGCACGTTCGTTGGGCAAGTCGATGCGCATCTTCAAGTCTGAGCTGCGTGAAATGCAGAGTGAGAACAAGACGGAGCCGTCTGAACTCGACACGAAGAGCACCCCCTCCGCCGCGGCGAACCCCACTCCCGTGCAGTCGCAGCGAGTCGACGCTCCGGCGGTCACCGAGCAGGGGCAATCCGAAGCACGCCCGGCGTAGCCCGCCATCATCGTCGCGGTGCCCG
Organism: uncultured Actinomycetota bacterium; assembly: GCA_963732835.1. Taxonomy (GTDB): domain Bacteria; phylum Actinomycetota; class Actinomycetes; order Mycobacteriales; family Mycobacteriaceae; genus Mycobacterium. The sequence continues at coordinate 444,897 of CAVTBA010000010.1, read as the reverse complement.
AACGCCACTGAACGAGCGTCGTGAAATTTTTTAAGGTTTCAGCGCGCACTGCCGGCGTGCTGAGGCGCCTCAATCCACGTAATCGGCGCAGCCGCACCAATCCCGATGCGACGATGTCGCTCGTCGACCACCTGACCGAGCTGCGCACCCGGTTACTGCTCTCGCTCGCCGCCATCCTGGTCACCACGATCTTTGGGTTCGTCTGGTACTCGCATTCGCTTTTCGGGCTGGAAAGCCTCGGCGAGTGGCTGCGTCATCCCTACTGTTCGCTGCCCCAATCCGCGCGCGCAAGCATCACCGCCGACGGTCAATGCCGACTGCTGGCGACGGCGCCGTTCGACCAGTTCATGTTGCGGCTCAAGGTCGGGCTGACCGCCGGGGTCGTGCTGGCCTGTCCGGTGTGGTTCTACGAGCTTTGGGCGTTCATCACGCCGGGGCTGTACCAGAAGGAGCGCCGCTTCGCGGTCGGATTCGTGGTCCCCGCGGCGGTGCTGTTCGTCACGGGCGCGGTGCTGGCCTACTTCGTGCTGTCCAAGGCGCTGGGCTTCCTGCTGACCGTCGGCAGCGACGTGCAGGTGACCGCGCTGTCCGGGGACCGGTACTTCGGGTTCCTGATCAACCTGTTGGTGGTCTTCGGGGTCAGCTTCGAGTTCCCGTTGCTGATCGTCATGCTCAACATGACGGGATTGCTGCCCTATGAGCGGCTCAAGTCCTGGCGGCGCGGCCTGATTTTCGCGATGTTCGTGTTCGCGGCCGTTTTCACCCCCGGGTCCGATCCGTTTTCGATGACCGCCCTGGGCGTGGCGCTGTCGGTGCTCCTCGAGTTCGCCATCCAGATCGCCCGCCTGCACGACAGGCGGAAGGCCAAGCGCGAAGCCCAGGCGGTGATCCCCGACGACGAGGCATCGGTCATCGAGCCGCCCACATCGATGCAGGAGCCGGTCCGCGAGCCGTCGTTCACCGCCGGCCAACATGACGATGTCACCTAAACCGTCGGTGCCGCAGGACGTGACCGAGCTCGTCGAGCTGACCCGGTTCACCGCGGAATTGCCTTTCGCGCTGGACGGCTTCCAGCAGCGGGCGTGCGCGGCGCTGGAACGAGGGCACGGCGTGCTGGTCTGCGCGCCGACCGGTGCCGGCAAGACGGTGGTGGGCGAATTCGCCGTTCACCTGGCGCTGGCCGCCGGCGGCAAGTGCTTCTACACGACGCCGCTCAAGGCGCTGAGCAACCAGAAGCACACCGACCTGACCGCGCGCTACGGTCGTGACCGGATCGGCCTGCTGACCGGTGACATGTCGGTGAACGCCGACGCCCCCGTGGTGGTGATGACCACCGAGGTCTTGCGCAACATGCTTTACGCGGATTCGCCTGCGCTGCATGGGCTTTCCTACGTGGTGATGGATGAGGTGCATTTTCTGGCCGACCGGATGCGCGGCCCGGTTTGGGAGGAAGTGATCCTGCACCTGCCCGAGGAGGTGCGAGTGGTCAGCCTGTCGGCGACGGTTAGCAACGCCGAGGAATTCGGCGGCTGGATCCAGACCGTGCGGGGCGATACGACCGTGGTGGTCGACGAGCACCGGCCGGTTCCGTTGTGGCAGCACGTATTGGTGGGCAAGCGGCTTTTCGACCTGTTCGACTACCGAAACGCGGCAAACGGCGAGCTGCCGGGCGCCGGGCGCGAGCCGCGCGTCAGCCCGGATTTGGCGCGCCACATCGCGCACCGCCGGGAGGCGGACCGGATGTCGGAGTGGCAGCCGCGCCGTGGACGCGCCGGCCGTGGTGGCCCCGGCCGGCCGCGCTTCTACCGCCCACCCGGGCGGGCGGACGTGATCGCGACCCTGGACTCCGAGGGGCTGCTGCCGGCGATCACGTTCGTGTTCTCCCGCGCCGGCTGCGACGCCGCCGTTCAGCAGTGCCTGCGCTCGCCGCTCCGGTTGACCACCGAGGAGGAACGAGCGCAGGTCGCTGAGGTGATCGAGCACCGATGCGGCGACCTCGCCGACACCGACCTGGCGGTGCTCGGTTACTACGAATGGCGCGAGGGGCTGCTGCGCGGTCTGGCGGCGCACCACGCCGGGATGTTGCCGGTTTTCCGGCACACCGTCGAGGAACTGTTCACGGCCGGTCTGGTCAAGGCGGTATTCGCCACCGAGACCTTGGCGCTCGGCATCAACATGCCCGCCCGCACGGTGGTGCTCGAACGGCTGGTGAAGTTCAACGGCGAGCAGCATGTGCCGCTGACGCCGGGGGAGTACACACAGCTCACCGGGCGTGCCGGCCGGCGGGGGATCGACGTCGAGGGCCATGCGGTGGTGCTGTGGAATCCCGCCGAAGAAACCACCGAGCCGGCCGCGGTCGCGGGCCTGGCCTCCACCCGCACCTTCCCGCTGCGCAGCTCGTTCGCCCCGTCGTACAACATGACGATCAACCTGGTGCACCGGATGGGGCCCGAGCAGGCGCATCGCCTGCTGGAGCAGTCGTTCGCCCAGTATCAGGCCGACCGTTCCGTCGTCGGCCTGGTCCGCGGTATCGAGCGCGGCAACGCGATGCTCGCCGAGATCGCCGCCGAGCTCGGCGGCCCGCAGGCGCCGATCCTCGATTACGCGCGGCTGCGCGCGCGCATCTCCGAGATGGAGCGTGCGCAGTCCCGCGCGTCGCGATTGCAGCGGCGGCAGGCCGCCAGCGACGCGCTGGCCGCACTGCGGCGTGGCGACATCATCAACATCACCCAGGGCCGGCGCGGCGGGCTGGCGGTGGTGCTGGAATCGGCCCGCGACGGCGACGACCCGCGCCCGTTGGTGCTGACCGAAAACCGCTGGGCGGGGCGGATTTCGACGGCCGACTACGCAGGAGCGTCGGCTCCGGTCGGTTCGATGCCGTTGCCCAAGCGGGTCGAGCACCGCCAGCCGCGGGTGCGGCGTGACCTGGCGTCGGCGCTGCGTTCGGCGGCCGCCGGGCTGGACATTCCGGGCAGGCGCCGCAGCGGCCGCGGCGACCACGACGGTGCGTTTCACGACCCGGAACTGGCGTCGCTGCGCGACGAGCTGCGTCGGCACCCCTCGCACAACAGTCCCGGCCTGGAGCTCCAAGTCCGGCAGGCCGAGCGCTACCTGCGCATCGAACGCGACAACGCGCAACTGGAGAAAAAGGTTGCCGCCGCGACTAATTCGTTGGCGCGGACGTTCGACCGGATCGCCGGCCTGCTCACCGAGCGGGGCTTCATCCAAGGCCCCGACACCGATCCCCACGTCACCGACGACGGCCGGCTGCTGGCCCGCATCTACAGCGAGAGCGACCTCCTGGTTGCCGAATGCCTGCGCACCGGCGCGTGGGCCGATCTGAAGCCGGCCGAGTTGGCCGCGGTGGTCTCGGCGGTGCTGTATGAGACCAGGGGCGGCGAAGGCCCGCGAGCGGCATTCGCCGCCGAGGCACCCACCCAGCGGGTGCGGCAGGCGCTGCAGCAAACGTCCCGGCTGTCGTATGCACTACGCACCGATGAGCAGACGCACCGGATCGCGCCCAGCCGGGAACCCGACGACGGTTTCGTCAATGTCATCCATCGCTGGGCCAAGACCGGGGACCTGGTCGCGGCGCTGGCGGCCGTCGACCCGGTCGGCACCGGCTCGCCGCTGTTGGCCGGCGATTTCGTGCGCTGGTGCCGGCAGGTGCTCGATTTGTTGGACCAGGTCCGCAACGCCGCCCCGGATGCTGAGCTGCGGGCCACCGCCAAGCGCGCCATCAATGACGTTCGGCGCGGCGTCGTCGCTGTTGACGCCGGGTAGGCTGAGCCGGAGCTACCGTAGATCCGGAAATCACAACGCCGATAGATCTTGCCAAGACACAAGGGGCTGAGGAGAGACGATGAGCGGACCGCAGGGACCGGAGCAGCAGTGGCAACCGCCCGGCCAAGGTAGCGATCACTCTTCGGAACCGACCCAGGTCGGTTCACCCTGGCAGCAACAGCCGGGCCAGGAGGCGACGTGGCAGGCCCCGGCCTACACGCCGCCCGCCGAGTACCCGCAGTACCAACAGCCGGCCGAACAGCCTTTCCCGCAGCAATACCCGCAGCAGCCCGGCTACGGGCAGCAGCCCGGGCAATACCCGCAGCCCGGCCAATACGGGCAGCCCGGGCAATACGCCCAGCCGGGCCAGTACGCGCAGCCGGGCCAGTACGGCCAGCCCGGGCAGTACGGCCAGCCGGGGCAGTACGGGCAGCCGGGTCAATTCGGGCAGCCGGGCCAGTACCCGCAGCAGTACCCGCCCTACGACCAGCAACCGGCCAAGAAGCGGTCGATGACGGTGATCCTCGGCGTGGGCGGGGTGATCGCGTTCCTGCTCATCGCGCTCGTGCTGGTGCTGGGCTTCTGGCAGCCGGGCTTCTTCGTGACCACCAAGCTGGACGTCAACAAGGCGCAGGCCGGTGTGCAGCAAGTCCTGTCGGATGAGACCAACGGCTACGGCGCCAAAAACGTCCAGAACGTCAAGTGCAACCACGGGCAGAATCCGACCGTCAAGAAGGGCGCCACGTTCGACTGCGACGTCAGCATCGACGGCGCCCCCAAGCACGTGACGGTGACCTTCCAGGACAACAAGGGGACATACGAGGTCGGCCGCCCGCAGTAGCCGGTCAGGCAGGCAGCGCGTCGAGCGCCTTCTGTAACCGGGCTATCGAGGACCCGACGCCAAGTTTGGTCGCCAGCCTGGCCGTGCGTTGCGGGTCGTCGGCCGCCAGCGGTAGCGCGTCGGTCGGGGTGGACAGGCTGACGGGCGCGTCGGTGGCCACCCGCACCACCTGCCCGGCGGCCTCGATGTAGTCGATCGCACCCAGCAGTTTCGAGCGCAGACCCTTGGCCATCGTCGACTTCGGGTCGTGGGCGGCCGCCAGGATCTGTTCCAGCGACCCGTGCTGGGCCAGCAGGGTCGCCGCCGTCTTCTCACCGACACCCGGCACGCCGGGCAGGCCGTCGGACGGATCACCGCGCATCAGCGCGAATTCGGCGTAAGCCGGCCCGGCCCGATGCTCCGGCACGCCGTAGTGCTCGGCGACCTCCGCCGGCCCGAACAGGGTGGCTTTCGTCAGCCCGCGGCCCAGGTAGAGCACTCGCACGGGGACCGGATCGTCGGACACCACCTGCAGCAGGTCGCGGTCTCCGCTGACGACCACCACCGGGTCACGGCGCTCACGGGCGGCCAGCGTGCCGAGCACATCGTCGGCCTCGAAGCCTTCGGCGCCCGCTGTCGGGATCCCGAAGGCGTCCAGCAGCTCCCTGATCATGTCGATCTGCGGCGTCAGGTCGTCGGGGACCTCTTCGACATCCGGTTCGCCCTCGGGCTCCAGCTCCGCGACGCGGTGCGCCTTGTAGGACGGGACGAGATCGACCCGGAACTGCGGCCGCCAATCCAGGTCCAGGCACACCACCAGCCGGCCGGGGCGCTGCTGGTTTATCACCACGGCCATCGAATCGATGAATCCGCGCACGGCGTTGACGGGCCGGCCGTCGGGGGCGGTGATCGAGGACGGCACCCCGAAATACGACCGGAACCACATGCTGGCCCCGTCGAGCAGCAACAGTGGCGTTCCCGAGCGCGGCGGAGCCGGGCGCCGGGGGTCGCCACTCGTCGAGCCAGGGGGTGCGGGCATGCGGCTATCCTGCCAGCGTGCCCGGCGACGCGGTTAGCCTGGCTGCCATGGAATCTCATCGGTTCGACGCAGGGGTATATGCCCGCCGGCTGGCGACGGCCGCCGCCGCGACCGCCGACGCCGGGTTGTCCGGGCTGGTGATCACCCCGGGGTACGACCTGCGCTACCTCGTCGGGTCGCGCGCCCAGACGCTCGAGCGGTTCACCGCGCTGGTGTTGCCGGCGTTCGGTGACCCGACGATCGTGGTGCCGCGGCTGGAGCTGGCCTCGCTCAAGGGGTCGGCCATTGCGGAACTGGGGCTGGCGGTGCGGGATTGGGTCGACGGGGACGACCCGTACCAATTGGTGGGTGCGGCGTTGGGTGGCGCTCCCGCAGCGACGGCCGTCACCGATTCCATGCCGGCACTGCACCTGCTGCCGCTGGCCGGTGTCCTCGGCGTGCTGCCCGTGTTGGCCACCGACGTGATGCGCACGCTGCGGATGGTCAAGGAGGAAGGCGAGATAGATGCCCTGCGCAAAGCCGGTGCGGCGATCGATCGCGTGCACGCCCGGGTGCCGGAGTTCCTGGTCCCGGGGCGCACCGAGGCCGACGTGGCCGCCGACATCGCGGAAGCGATTGTGGCCGAGGGCCATTCGGAGGTTGCATTCATCATCGTCGGCTCCGGACCGCACAGCGCCGACCCGCACCACGGGTACTCGGATCGCGAACTGCAAGTCGGTGACATCGTCGTCGTCGATATCGGCGGTGCCTACGAGCCCGGGTATCACTCGGACTCGACCCGCACCTACAGCATCGGTGAGCCGAAACCCGAGGTGGCACAGCAGTATTCAATGCTGCAGCGGGCGCAGCGCGCGGCCGTCGATGCGGTGCGTCCGGGTGTGACGGCCGAGCAGGTCGACGCCGCCGCGCGCGACGTGCTGGCCGACGCGGGGCTTGCGGAGGTTTTCGTGCACCGCACCGGCCACGGCATCGGGTTGTCGGTACACGAGGAGCCCTACATCGTGGCGGGCAATGACCTGCCGCTGGCCGCGGGCATGGCCTTCTCCATCGAGCCGGGCATCTACTTTCCGGGCCAGTGGGGCGCCCGGATCGAGGACATCGTCGTCGTGACCGACGAGGGCGCCCTGGCCGTCAATAACCGGCCGCACGACCTGATCGTGGTGCCCGTGGCATAGCATCCGGGGCTCACCGGCGCGTACGTTTGGCTTGATGTCACTTCTGGATTTGACTCTCTTTCCGATTCGCATCGCACGCCATATCGCCGACACGCTGGTGCATCCCGCCGCAAAAACACCCGCGCCACCTGCAGAGCTCGTCGTCGTCGACGGAATGCCCGAGGGGGTGCCGCCGGCGGCGCTGCGCCCCGAGCCGCAACTTCCGGTGCCATCGGGATGGCCGTTCGGCGAGGAGTTTCCACGCACCTGTGGCGCTGGCCGCGTGGCGGGCGGGGCCCTGTTTTGGACCGACTTCTTATACGACGACCACGGCGCGACGGGCCTGCCGATCGGCGACCTGAAAGTCCAGGCGCCGCCACGGGGCACCTACATCTATCCCGACGGCCCCGCGGCCCGCAACGGCGCCGACATCTTCCGTGTCGCGGTCGGGCTCACCCTGACCGACATGTGGTGGCGGATCGACTGGAACACATTGCTGGACGCGTCGGTCCCCATCGCGCTGTTCACCTTCGACACCGACCCCGCCCGGACAGCGCCGGAGCAGTGGCCCGCCGGGGCCGGGGTGCGGTCGGCCGGGATCGACATGGCCATGGTGGTTTCGGGCAGTGGCGCCGCGCTGATCGACCTGACCACCGGATCCACGACGCCGGTGCGGCACAGCGTCGACATGGGATCGCGAACCTTTCTGGCGCAGGTGCCGCGAAGCTTGCTGGAGCCGGCCGGCAGCTGGACGGTGCGGCTGGCAGCGGGGCTGGCCAACGCGGCGGGTGACGGGTTCGCCGACGTGCCCGCCGAGCATGGCGCGCTGCCCGGGCAACCCAACGTCTATAACGTCGCGTTCCGCACCAACGAGCAGGAGCCGCCGCACCTGAACTTCTGGTCGGATTCCGCCCAGGCCGAGGCGTTGACCGGTGGCGACGTGTCGAAGTTCGCCGTGACGGTGGCGTGGGATCGGCTGGCGGCCGGCGAGACCGCCTCCGAGCCGGTGGTCACCGGCCCGTCAACGCGGTGGTACGTGTCCTCGGTCGAGCTGGGCCAAGGTGTCGCCGCCGACGATATCTTGAGCACCAAGCCGCAGTTCCTCGGTCGGGTGCAGCCGTATTCGGTGTGCCTACCGTCGAGTTTCAAGCCGGGCCGGGTGCTGCCGTTGACCCTGCTGCTGCATTCGCTCGCCCTGGGGCAGACGCAGTTCGCCGCGATCGATCCCCGTCTGCTGCACCAAGTGTGCGAGGACCGCGACTCGGTGGTGATCACGCCGCTCGCCCGCGGCCCGTCGACGTGGTACTTCGACACCGGAGAACTCGACGTCTGGGAGGTGTGGGCGCGCGTCGCTGAACAGCTGGGCACCGATCCCAACCGCACCGTGATCTCGGGTTACTCGATGGGCGGTTACGCGGCCTACAAGCTGGGATTGACCTATCCGCAAGTCTTTTCGCAGGCGGTCGTGCTGGCCGGTCCGCCGGCATGCGGGGTGCGGCTGCTTCCCGACCTCGACATCCCGGCCGACCTCGACCCGAACTCGCCCTGTGCCCGCGAGGGCGACACCTGGAAGCTGCTGGTGAACGCCCGCTGGTTGCCCTATGTCATCGCGCACGGGCTGGTTGACGAGCTGGTGCCGTTCGCGTCGGCCGCCGAGCAGGTGCTCGAACTCGACCGGCTGGGCTACCGGCACCGCTTCACGGTGTATCCGTTGGAGGATCACATCGCCTGGGTGTTGCAGGACAAGTTCGAAGACCCGGTCGCCCACATGGAAACCGGCCTGCGGCAAGCCGATCCGGGACACATCACGTTTGCGTGGCATCCGCAGCTGGTGCGCGACGACCTGGGTATCGGCCCGCATCGGGCGTGGTGGTTGTCGGACCTGACCGCGGACCCCGCGGTGACGGCGCGGCGCGGGGCCATCGCCGAAGTCGACGCGCGTTCGTATGCGCGCCCGGACCCGACGCACACCGTTCGGCATCACCGCGGGTTCATCCTGAACTTCGACCCGACCCCGGGCGTGTACAGCGAACTGGATTGGCGGGTCGGCCCACCCGTGGGTCCGCTGCCGTATCTCACGCTGCGGCTCACCGGCGTCGGCGGAATCACGGTGGATGTCCAGCGCGCCGGATTGGCGGCGTTACCGGCGTCGACGATCGCGGTGGCCACCGACACCGCCGCGCGGATCACGCTGAGTGGGCTGCCTGCCCGGGTCCGCGTGCACCTCGATGGTCAGCCGGCCGAACCGACCCTGGCGGTGTCGGTGGGACGGCACCGCATCACGTTGGCAGCACGGGCTGTTGATGAATGAGTTGTGGCGGTTACATGACCGCGGCTAGCTTGGCAAAGCCATCATTGGGTGAATAGCGGCGGCGCGCGGTCTCGACGAGAATTTCGCGCGTGGCTCCGTTGGTGGTCGATCCTGAGGTGATGTTCGCTGCGGGCAGCGCGGTTGTAGCCGCCGGTGATGGCTTGGCCGCAAATCTGACAGTCCTGACGGCAGGTTTTGCGGCCAACACGGGCCATGATCTAGCCGGTGAGGTGTTCGGCCTGGCCTATCAGGACGCGGCCGGGTCGCTGCTGAAGGCCGCCGCAGCGGCGATCAACGCCTGCCGGCACTCCGGAGCTGTCATCCAGCAGGGCGCGGCGAACTATTCACACGTGGAAGCGGCGTCGACGCTGGGGGGCGGTGGCGGCGCATTGCAGTCGCCGGCCGAGCCCGTCAGGATCACGGCGCCGGGTCCGCCCGGGACGTTGGGCCCAGGACCGCCGCCGCCCGCGCTTTGGGAAGTGGTGCAGTCGTTCGTCGACGGGGTGTGGCCTGACGGCGACGTGGTCGGACTGCATGCGGCAGCGGCTCGGTGGCGCGGCTTCGGTGCAGCGGCGAGCGGGATGCGGGACGCGCTCAACGCTTCGAAGGCGCTCTTCGACGGCCAACACATCCCCGAGGCCGGGAAGATCGATGAGGCCTTGTCCCAGATCGGCAATTGCATGGGGGAGATCGGCGGGCAGTGCGGGAAGCTGGCCAGCAGCCTCGACGGTTTCGCGAGCGAGGTAGACCAGGCGCAAAACCAAATCCGGGATCTGTTGTACCGGTTGGGATCGCTGGCTAATCCAGTCCATGACGCGATGTTGATCTTCGAAGGTGACGCGATCGACGAGATCAAGAAGATCGCCCAGGACATCAACGGCTTGCTCCAGCAGTTGGGGCGCGAAGCCCGAGCGTTCGAGCAGGGAATCAAAATCGTGATGCAGGTCGGCGACGGCCTGGTTGTCAAGTCCGAGAAATACGTGCGCGGCGCGCTCGTTCAATTCTTGGGTGAGCAAGTGGGAAACCCGATCGCGACGGTTTTCGACACCTGGGCGAATGCGAACGAGGGTGTCGTCAAGGGCGCTGTCGGCATGGTGGAAGGCCTCGCCGACCTCAGCCCGCAGTGGTTCTTTGTCGACCCTCAGGGCGCGGCGGCTACGTGGTCCGGCTTGGGCAAGACCATGTGGAAGGGCAGCCTTGCCAACTCCTTCCTGCACCCCAAAGAAGCTGCAGAAACTAACCTGAAAATGCTCAAATCACTGCTGCACCTTGATGATTGGAGCACGGCTCGACCCGGTCTGGGGCTGGGTGAAAACCTCTTCGACGTCGCGACGCTCTTCGCTCCCGGTGCTGGCGAGGCGGGTGCGGCGGCGGACGGTGCTGGGGCGGCTGCACGTGGCGCCGAGGCGGCTGGGCGTGCCGGTGAGGGAGCGGCCGGTGGGCTGAGGGGGATTGCGAGCGCTCGTGGCGCCTTGGCTGATATCTCTAAGACGGGCGGCGACTTGGGTAAAAACCTCGAAGGCGTCACCGGGGACTTGCCCAAGATCGAAGCTCCCCCCGCTAGTGGCGCCCCGGTGGGTCTGCCAACCGGCAAGCCGCTCGAGGCCCCTGTCGAAGCGACACCACATCCGCCGGACGCTGCACCGAGCACGCCGCAAGGGCCGACTGCCGAGCCTGGACCAACGCCTTCGGAAGCTTCTGCACCTGGTGCCGCGGACGGTCCGCATGAGCCGGCACCGGGACCCGCGGGCGCGGGTCCGCACGATCCGGTGTCTGCGCCCGCAGAAGCTCCGGGAGGGGCACCAGCACCGGCGGGCGCCGGTGGTCGCCACGAGCCGCCGTCGCCACCGGCAGAGACTCCGGCTGCATCAGGTCCGCATGAACCTGTGTCGGCGCCCCTAGAGCCGTCGCACGCACCCGCGCCGGCGCCCGGTCCGCATGATCCGGTGTCCGCGCCGGCGGAAACTCCGGCCGCTCCAGCGGAGGCGGCTCCGCATGAGCCGGCGGCGGTGCCGGCCGAGGGCCCGCATGGCCCCGCGCCCGGGAGTGGTCCACGTGAGCCGGCTTCCGTGCCGCCAGCGAGTCCACATGAGCCCACATCGGTGCCTGGCGAGGGTCCGCATGAGCCCGTCTCTGTGCCTTTGGAGGGTCCGCATGAGCCGGCGCCGGGAATTGGTCCGCGCGAGCCGGCACGGCTGCCGATGGAAGGCCCACATGAACCGGGTTCCGTTCCCGCAGCCACCACACCTCTCGCCCCGGTAGGCGCTGCGGTGGGTGAGAGAGCGCCGTCGACGATTCCCCAGCTGGCAGAACATGCTCCGCCGCGTGGCCCGGAACCGCCCAGCCGTCCTCCGGTTGAGCCCGTGCCCATCGCCGTGCACTCACCGCAAGCCGGGTCGGTGGTCAAGTCCGCGCCACGCGCGATGGCGCCAGCAGGTCGCCAGACTGAATTGCCAGCGTCCGCCGGCGGCCCGCGAGGGGCTGGCGAAGGTGGTCCTGCTGGCGGTCGGTTAAGGCCACCGCTCAATGATGGCTCCCACCGGCCCAGCGATGGTGGGCCGCCGGGCGGCCAGCATCCCACCCCGGCCGACGACTACCCTGCAAACCCTGGCGATCATTTGGACCCAGGTGATTTAGGGGCACTCGCCGACTACACTGGGCCGGGCTACCAAGACCTGAATAGCGCGTTAAGGAGCGGTTTAATGGACGCGTCTCAACAGGTTCGTGTGCAGGCGCTAAAAAATGCATTGGCCAAGCTGCCCCCGTATCAAGGCCCAGTAATTCGAGGGACAAATCTGCCGCCTGAGGTGCTTGCTCGCTACCGGCCCGGCGAAGTTATTACAGAGGACGCTTTCCTAAGCACCTCGACGGATACAGGTGTGGCACGGTCACCAACGTTCGCAGGGAATGTAGAGTTCAGAATTCTATCCCGAACAGGACGAGACATTTCATCGTTCTCAGTATTCCCTGGTGAACAGGAGGTTCTATTTACTGCTGGAACCAAATTTTATGTCGTCAGTAAGGTGATTGATCCCCTGACAGGACGAATAGTTATTCGCATGGTTGAACGCTAGGTTCGTAAGTGTCAAATCGAAGAAGCAACGACAGGAGGTCTGAAGTGAGCGAGAGGATTGCCGGCAAGACGTTCTCTACGCCGGAAGAAGCGGGTGTAACTCCGCCAACTGAACAGGAGTTAGCCGAGGCGCAGAGGATTTTTGATGAATTCGAGCAGAAGATAAACGCTGTTGCCCCGGAAGATCGAGTGACAGATGTGTCACCGAAGTTCTGGGATGATATTTCGGGTACTGAATTTGACCCTCGCAGGAAAGACCGTTAACGCGGACGCTGACGCCCGCGGCTGGGCCGAGTCGACTTCGTCGTCTGTGGGCGAATGTGTCGGCGTTATTGCTCGCCCCGGTCCAGCAATCCCGACGAACCGAGCACCCGCTCCACCTGCACCTCGATGACCACCCGCCGCGGATTGGGGCGTGGGGTCCGGTAGCGCTGGGCGTATCGCAGTTCGGCATCGCGGACGGCGTCGCCATCGCTGTTCACCTTGGACCGGCCCTCCAGCGACAGCCAGCGCGCGCCGTCGACCTGGCTGAGCACGGCCACCCCGCCGCGGTCGGCGTTCACCGCCTTCTGCGAGCCGCCGGTGGTGATGACCCGGGCGATGTGCGTCTTGGGGTCGAAGGTGAAACCCACTGCCACCACATGCGGTGAATTGTCGGCTCGCAGCGTGGTCAGCATGGCCAGATGCCGTTCGGACAGAAACGCCAGCGCATCGTCGGTGAGCCGGGTAGTGGTATTCGCCATCACCGCCCACGCTAGCGCAGGCGATAATCGCAGCCGTGGACGACACGGGCGCAGGACCAGTACTAATCCTGGGGGGCCGCAGCGAGATCGGCATCGAGCTGGCGCGGCTCCTGGCGCCCGGGGTGACGGTGGTGCTGGCGGCGCGCAAGGCCGACCACCTCGACGAGCAGGTCGCCGCGCTGAAAGCCGCCGGCGCCGCGGCGGTGCACACGACGGAGTTCGACGCCGACGACTTCGCCTCACACGGCCCGCTGGTCGCCTCGGTCGTGGCCGATCACGGACCCATCGGCACGGCGGTGTTGGCCTTCGGAATCCTTGGTGACCAATCCCGCGCCGAGACCGACGCCGCCCACGCGGTGGCCATCGTCCACACCGACTACGTCGCCCAGGTCAGCATGCTCACGCACCTGGCGACCGCCATGCGCAAAGCCGACAAGGGCCAACTGGTGGTGTTCTCCTCGATCGCCGGCGCGCGCGTGCGCCGCGCCAACTACGTCTATGGCTCGGCCAAGGCCGGCCTGGACGGATTCGCGAGCGGCCTGGCAGACGCCCTGCATGGCAGCGGGGTCAAATTGCTGATCGCCCGCCCGGGCTTCGTGATCGGTCGTATGACAGAGGGGATGACGCCGGCACCGCTGTCCAGTACGCCCACGCAGGTGGCCGCGGCCACCGCGCGGGCACTGGCGAAAGGCCGGCGAACCGTGTGGATCCCGTGGGCGTTGGGGCCCGCCTCTGCCGTGATGCGGCTGCTGCCTCAGTTCGTCTGGCGCAGGATGCCGCGATGATCATCGTGATCGGCGTCGGGGCCGACGGCATGGCCGGACTCGCCGAAACATCGCGCAATGAGTTGCGGAGGGCCACAATAATTTACGGCTCGAAGCGACAAATCGATCTGCTCGACGACACGGTGGCCGCGCCCCGCCGGCAATGGCCCTCACCGATGCTGCCCGCGCTGCAAACCCTGGAAGATCGCCACGCCGAAGACATCCACGTGGTGGCCAGCGGTGACCCGCTACTGCACGGCATCGGGGGCACGCTGATCCGGCTGTACGGCCCCGACAAAGTGCGGGTGCTGCCGCACGTGTCCTCGGTGACGCTGGCCTGCGCGCGAATGGGCTGGAACGCCCACGAGACGGAGGTGATCAGCCTGGTCACTGCGCCGCCACCCAGCGCGGTACGCCGCGGCGGCCAATCGATCGTGCTGTCGAAAAGCGGGTCCACACCGAAAGAACTCGCCACGCTGCTCGACGCGCATGGCCGCGGCGACTCCACCTTCAACGTCCTCGAAAACCTCGGCGGCCCAACCGAACGCCGCCGCGACGGAACGGCACGCCAATGGGCCGAAGCACCGCCCGATGACGTCGACGACCTCAACGTCATCGCGATCCGCTACCTGCCCGACGAACGGCTCTCGCCGCCGCCCGACGACGCATTCGTCCACGACGGGCAGATCACCAAACATGGAATCCGCGCGGTGACGCTGGCCGCGCTGGCCCCGCGTCCGGGCGAGCGGCTATGGGACGTCGGCGCGGGCTCGGGCAGCATCAGCGTCGAGTGGTGTTTGAGCGGGAGCGGTTGCAGCGCAGCCGCATTCGAGCGCGACCAACGACGCCGCCACAACATCGGGTTCAACGCCTCGGCTTTCGGCGTCAGCATCGACGTCCACGGGAACGCCCCGGAGGCGTTCGGCGGGCTCGAGCCGCCGTCGGCGATCTTCATCGGCGGTGGCCTGACCCAGCCCGGCCTGCTCGACGCATGCCTCGCCAGCCTGCCGACCGGCGGCCGCCTCGTTGCCAACGCGGTCACCGCGGAATCCGAAGCGCTGCTGGCGCAGTCGCATTCGCGTCTCGGTGGTCAGCTCCGACGATTCCAGCACTACCACGGTGAACCGCTCGGCGGCTTCACCGGATGGCGCCCGCAGATGCCGGTTACCCAGTGGACGGTGACGAAATGACCGTGTATTTCATCGGCGCGGGTCCGGGCGCCGCCGACCTGATCACGGTCCGCGGCCAGCGGCTGCTCGAAACGTGCCCGGTGTGCCTGTATGCGGGATCGATCATGCCCGACGAGCTTTTGGCGCTGTGCCCGCCCGGGGCGAAAGTCGTTGACACCGGTCCGCTGACGCTGGAGCAGATCATCACCGAACTGGCCGACGCCGACACCGCCGGCCACGACGTGGCGCGGCTGCATTCCGGTGACCCGTCGCTCTACAGCGCGCTTGCCGAACAATGCCGCCGGCTCGACGCGCTCGGCATCGACTACGAAATCGTGCCCGGCGTACCGTCTTTCGCCGCGGCGGCGGCCGCACTCAAGCGCGAGCTCACCGTCCCCGGTGTCGCGCAGACGGTGACGCTGAGCCGGGTAGCCACCCTGTCGACGGCCATGCCGCCCGGGGAAGACCTGCCCAACCTCGCCCGATCCGAGGCCACGCTGGTCTTGCACCTGGCCGCTGCCCAGATCGACGCCATCGTGCCGCAACTTCTTGACGGCGGCTATCGGCCCGAAACACCGGCTGCCGTCGTGGCTTTCGCGAGTTGGCCGCAACAGGTGGTGCTGCGCGGGACCCTTGCCGACATCGCCGGGCAGATGCACCGGGCCAGTATCACCAAGACCGCGGTCATCGTCGTCGGCGACGTGCTGGCCGCCGAGGGATTCACCGACAGCTACCTCTATTCGACCGGGCGGACGCGGGGGAGCACGCACTGATGCGACTGCTGCTGCTCGGCGGTACCGCCGAAGGGCGCGCGCTGGCGAAAGCCTTGTACCCGCGCATCGACATCGTCAGCTCCCTGGCGGGCCGGGTGCCCGCCCCCGCGCTGCCGGTCGGCCCAGTTCGCATCGGCGGATTCGGTGGTGTCGACGGGCTGCGGCGCTGGCTGCGCGACGAACGCATCGACGCCGTCGTCGACGCGACCCACCCGTTCGCCGCGACCATGACAGCACACGCCGCCGAAGTCTGTGCCGAGCTACAGATCCCGCATCTGGTGCTGGCCCGTCCGGCCTGGGATCCCGGCGACGCGAACGTCGTCGAATCGGACGCGGAAGCGGCGGAAGCCGTTGTAAATCAGGGCTTTTCGCGGGTGTTTCTCACCACCGGACGCTCGGGGACAAAGGCCTTCGCGGACAGCGACGCGTGGTTTCTGATCCGCGCGGTCACCGAACCCGACCGCGCCTCGCTGCCGCGCCGTCACCAGCTGGTGCTATCCCGCGGCCCGTACCACTATGACGGCGAGCTCGCGCTGTTGCGGAAACACCGCATCGGCGCCCTGGTCACCAAGAACAGCGGCGGCGACATGACGCGGGCGAAGCTGGATGCCGCTGGGGCACTGGGCATCCCGGTGGTGATGGTGGCGCGGCCGCCGCTGCCTGCCGGGGTGACGGCGGTGGGCAGCGTCGAAGAGGCCGCGGACTGGGTAACGGGGCGGTACAACTAGCCGGTCAGGTCGTCGGGCTCGGCGTCGGCGGCCAGCAGCGCGTCACGGGCGCGTGCGACGCGGGATCGGATGGTGCCCACCGGGCAGCCGCACACCGCCGCGGCGTCGGCGTAGGGCAGGCCGAGCAACTGGGTGAGCAACAAGGCTTCCCGTTGCTCGGCGGTGAGGCTGGCGATCATCGTCGTGACCTCGACCAAGTCTTCGAATCCGCGCGCGTGGCGGTCGAGGCGCTGAACGTGTTCCGGGTCGGCCCCGAGGGCGGCGCGCGGTCGCGACTGGACGTGGCGGATGTGATCGGCCACCACACGCCGCGCAATGGACAGCAGCCAGGTCCGGGCACTCGAGCGCCCGGAGAACCGTTCGATGGCGCCGATGGCGCGCAGGAAGGTCTCTTGAGTCAGGTCGTCGGCGCTGCCCGCATCCGACAGGTACGTGACGAACCGCCACACGTCTTGCTGGGTGGCTTTGATGAAAGCCTCGAGCGCCCGGTCATTCCCACGCGCGGCGGCCAACGCGAGCTCGGTAACGGCCTCGTCATCGCTTGGCGCGATCATGGCGAACCACCTTTGTTGCGCGGGCTCACTGAGTCTACGACGGCCTGTCGTAGCGACGGCGGCGGGGTCGGAAGCCGATCGGTTGATGGGCCAGAGGTGACCGCGTCGTCGTGTGGCGGGGGACTCCGCCGGCCAGGCGGGATCGTCCGCGGCATCGGAGGCGCCGGATCTCTCCGACCCCACCCGTTCCCGCGCCACCAGCAACGCGAACGCAAGCCCCAACAGCAACGGCATGTGACTGGCGATACGCGTCGCCGTGACCTCGCCCGCGAAGGCGTCGACGATCACGTAACTCAACAGCGCCACCGAATAGACGCCCGTGATCGCCGCCACCCCGATCGCGGCGACGGGCCAGACGCCGGCGGCGACCATCGCCAGGCCCAAGGCCAGCAACCAGGCGGTGGATTCGTGCATCAGATGCTCTCCGGACATCGCGCCGTGCATGTGGCTCGACACCATGCCGAAATCGATGCCGCTGATTTGCGCGCCGGCGATCCCCACCTGGAAGAGACCGACACCGATCAGGCCCCAGCGCCGGTAGTGCGCGCGCAGCCAACGCATCCTGCGCCGGCGCCCGGACGACTCCTCGCCGATGCTCGCCATGATTTTCGCGACCAGGTCGGGTCCGTCGCCCGGCTCAACCGTGGCAAGCCGGCGGGTCTGGGCCGCGGCGCCGATGAGCCAGGAGCGGCAACGACGGCACGATTCGAGATGAGCGTCGACCTGCTGCGCGAGCACCTGGGGACGTTCGCCGTCCAATCGAGCCGAAAGCGCCTCACGCGCCGCCTCACACCGCATCCCTGCATCGTTGCGCATGCCCGGTCCGCGCGCAAAGAGCACGCGAAATCAACCGGCGGGAACTAATCCGTCCGGGAAACCGACCACTGGACGCAAGCAGCGCCAGCCCAGCCCCGACATTCACCGAAGAGGTATTCGTGTTCGTGCCCGAAGGCTCCCGACGATGACCGCCCCGATCTGGATCGCCTTCCCTCCGGAGGTGCACGCGACCTTGCTCAGCAGCGGCCCCGGACCAGGGCCGCTGCTCGCCGCCGCCGCGACGTGGTCATCGATGGGCGGCCAATACGCCGCCGCCGCAGAGGAACTCGTCAGCCTCCTGGGCGCCGTGCAGGGCGGTGCGTGGGAGGGCCCCAGCGCCGAACGGTACGTCGCGGCCCATGTCCCGTATCTGACCTGGCTGCTGGAGAGCTCCGCCAAGAGCGCGACGGCGGCCGCACTGCACGAGACTGCCGCAGGGGCTTACACTGCCGCGCTGGCCGCCATGCCGACGATGCCCGAACTCGCCGCCAATCACGCGACCCACGCGGCGCTGGTCGCGACGAACTTCTTCGGTATCAACACCATCCCCATCGCCGTCAACGAGGCCGACTACGCGCGCATGTGGGTGCAAGCCGCCACCACGATGACCACCTATCAAGTGGTGGCGGAATCCGCCCTCGCGGCGGTCCCCGCCACCACCCCCGCGCCCTCGATCGTCGCCCCGGGCGCGGAGGGGAGCGTCGCGACCGCACGAGCCGCCGACACCCAGCCGCAGCAAACCTACCCGTCCTGGCAGGACCAGCTCACCGCGTGGCTGCAGCAATACACCAAGAATTTCGCCTGGCCGGTGTCCAAAGACCTCAACCCCGGTGGCTGGCCGTTCCCGCCGGTGCCATTCGTCAACGGCCTCGCGTCGTTCTTCGGCCAACTGGGCTTCTCCCCGGCCCTGTCCAGCGCCCTCGGCTGGGCGATTTTCCACACCCTGATGATCTTCTGGCCCTTCATGCAGGCCGTCATCCAGATGGCCGTGGTCCTGGCGCCGATGGTGGTTTCCGTGCTGGGCGCGGCGGCGGCGGGCGGTGCGGCGGCAGCGGTCACCGCGGTCAGCGTCGCGGCCCCGCTCTCGGTCGCCGCGCCGCTGCCGGCGTCCGCGTCCGCACCGGCGCCGATGGCGTCGGCTCCGACCATCAGCACCGCCCCGGCAAGCGTCGGCACCGCCCCGACGATGCCCAGCTCGCCCGCATCGACCCTGGCCACCCCGGCCGGTGGTGGACCGGTCGGCGGCGGACCCGGGGTGGGCTTTGGTCCGACCGCCACCGGCGGCATCGGCGCGGGTCTGTCCGACGCCCTGTACGCCGCGGCGCTGTCGGGGCTGGCGGCGCGCGGCAGCGCCAGCAGCCGGGCACCGCGCACGTCGGACGAGCCCGCACCGGACGACGTCGACGCACCCGCCGCGGCCGCGGCGGCGGCAGCGGCCGGCAGGAAGGCCCGGGCCCGGCGGCGGCGCGCCGGAACCGCCACCGATCGCGCGTACCGCTACGAATTCATGGATGTGGAACAGGATTTGGGTTCGGACGAGGAAGGCCCGGACGCCGTGCGCGCCTCCGACCAGGGTGGCGGGCCCCTCGGATTCGCCGGGGCCGCAACGAGATCCGGCATCACCCGGCCGGCAGGGTTGGCGACGCTGACCCGCAACGAAATGAGCGACGGCCCCACCCCACCGATGATGCCGAGCAGCTGGGGAAACGATCAGCCGACCGGGTAGCGCCGAGGTGTAAAGACTCGGTCGCCGGAATCGCCTGGGTACCACTGGGTTTGCGATGAACCGACGATCAGCAGGCAGCGCATGTCGACTTCGGCCGGGTCGAGGTCGGCCAGCCGCACCACGCGGACGTCCTCGTCGGGCCCGGATACGTTGCGGCCGACCACCACGGGCGTCCCGGGTTCACGGTGCTCCAACAGCAGGTCGCGCATCGCGCCGACCTGCCACGTTCGCGTCTTGGACGCCGGGTTGTAGATGGCCAGCACGAGATCGGCGGCAGCCGCGGCGGCCAGCCGCTCGGAGATGATTTCCCATGGCTTGAGCCGGTCGGACAGCGAGATCACCGCGTAGTCGTGGCCCAGCGGAGCGCCGACCCGACTGGCGACGGCCTGGGCGGCCGTCATCGCCGGGATGACGCGGATCTCCACGCCCGGCCACTCTTTGGCCTCTTCCAGCACGGCGGTGGCCATCGCGAAGACTCCGGGATCGCCCGACGATACCACCGCGACCGCCCGCCCTTGCTCGGCCAACGCGCAGGCCAACCGGGCGCGGGCCGGTTCGTCGGTGTTGTCGCTGGGGTGCCGACGTTGTCCGTCGCGCACCGGCACGCGGTCCAGGTATCCGCCGTAGCCGATCAGGTCGGTGGCCGCGGCCAGCTCACGCCGGGTCTGCGGCGTCATCCAGTCGCTGTCGCCCGGTCCCAGACCCACCACCGCGACGGTGCCGGCCGCTGACGGCCGCCGTCCACGCCGCCCGCCCGGCAGCATGGCCAGTGAAAAGTACGGCACGCCGGCCTCGTCGACGTCGGCGGCGGGCAGGATGCGCTGCCCGGCGGTGCTGGCGCGCTCGACGTAGAAAGCGTCGTCAAGCTGTCCGGACGCCGAAAGCGCTTCCCGCACAGCGTGATACGAACGACCCAGTTTCAGCACCACCGCGGCGTCGGCGTCGGCGAGGCGGCGGGTCAGCTCCGCGACCGGCAGGGTGCCCGGCAGCACCGAGAGCACCTCGTCGCCGGCCACCAACGGGGTCGCGATGGCCGCCGAGGCGGCGCTCACCGACGTCACACCCGGCACGATGACGGCGTCGAACCGCTGGGTCAGCCGGGCGTGCAGGTGCATGTACGAGCTGTAGAACAACGGGTCGCCCTCGGCGAGCAGGGCCACGTTGCGGCCCGCGTCGAGGTGGGCGGCGACGCGTCCGGCGGCTTCGACGTAGAAGTCTTCGAGCGCCCCGGCGTAACCGCCGGGATGGTCGGTCACCTCGGTGGTCACCGGGTAGATCAGGTGCTCCTCGATCTGGCCGGGCCGCAGGTACGGTTCGGCGATGCTGCGCGCAATACTGCGCCCGTGCCGGGCGCTGTGGTAGGCCACCACGTCGGCCTCACCGATCACCCGGGCCGCCTTGACGGTGACCAGTTCCGGGTCGCCGGGCCCCAGCCCGACGCCCCATAGCGTGCCTCTCTGGTTGGCGCCGCCGGTCATTCGCGGTCGCTCGCGATCGCGTTGACGGCGGCCGCGGCCATGGCGCTGCCGCCGCGGCGGCCCCGCACCACCAGATAGGACATCCCGCGCGGACGGTCGATGAGCTCCTGTTTGGACTGTGCGGACCCGACGAATCCGACCGGGCCGCCCAGCACCCCGGCCGGCGGGGAAACCCCTTCGTCGATCAGTTCGAGCAGCCGGAACAGGGCGGTCGGTGCGTTGCCGATCGCGAGCACGGCGCCGGGCAGCTGCTGCGCCCATAGCTCCACCCCGGCCGCCGATCGAGTGGTGTGCCGGCGCGCGGCCAGCTCCGCGGCGCGCGGATCGGCCACCAGCGACACCACCTCGTTGCCGGCCGGCAGTCGCGCACCGGTGATCCCGGCGGCCACCATCGACGAATCGCACAGCACGGGGGCGCCGCTGCGCAGGGCGGTGCCGACGCGGTCGACGACGTCGTCGGTGAACGCGACGTGCTCGGCGACGTCGACCTGCCCGCAGGTGTGGATCAACCGGACCACCACCCGCGCGATATCGTCCGGAAACCGCGTCAAGTCGGCTTCGGCGCGAATGGCCGCGAACGACTGGCGATAGATCTCGGCCGCGTCGCGGATGTAGTCGAGCACCCGATTACCGTAGCTGGCGGTATCCGTCGCCGGTCGCCAGCAGCACCTCACCGTCCAGCGGGCTGCCGCAGGCGCGGCCGCAGCCGACGAAATGGCGATGCACTCCCGAATCCGCGTCCAGCGCCCGGGCGGCGTCGGCCCGCACATCGGTGAGCGAGTGCGCGCACCCGGGGCTGCCGGTGCAGGCGCTGACGTTCAGCCACGGGGAGTTCTCGTCGAAGACCAAACCCAAGGGCGCCAGCACCCGCAGCGCGACGTCGGCGACGGCCTCGTCGAGATCGCATACCACCACCGACCGCCAGGGCGTGATCACCAGCGGGGCCTCGATCGCCGCCAGGTACTCAGCGACTCCTGCGGACAGCACCCCCAGCGGCACCGCGGCGCCGAGCGCCACGTGGCCTTCTTGACCGGGCCGGTCCTGGTCGATCCAGCCCACCGGCGGCCGGGTGACCGCGGGAAACGTGTCGCCGAGTTCGACGCCGGGCAGCAGGCTTTCGATATCGTCCAATTCCTTGATGCGCCAGGCGGTTCCGCGTATTGCTGCAAAACGCGTCGCAATGACGACGAGCGTCTCGACAACCTCGCTGGCCGTCAGCCGGACGCCGGTGTCGCGTCCGGCAAGCAGCAGCGCGCAGCCGTCACCGAACGCGTGCACGCCGACGTCGGCGCGCAGGCCCGAGACGTCGGCGCGCCCGTCGTCGAAGCTGAACCAGAACCGGCCGCCCAGCTCTACGAGGCTCGGTTCGGCGCAGATCGCCGCGTCCAGGTCGGCGACCCACGGCCGCACGTCGAGATTCCCGCCGGCCCGGCCCGACAGCGGCGACGCGACGATGTTGCGGACCCGCTCGTGCGTCTCCGACGGCAACAGCCCGGCGTTGGCGATCGCCTCGGAAGCGGCCGTCACATCGGTGATCCCGCGCACCTGCACGTTGCCGCGCGCGGTCAGCTCCAGCGTCGACGAGCCGTATTCTCTCGCCACCCGCGCCAGCGCCGCCAGCTGAGCGGCGGTCAGCGTGCCGCCGGGCAGGCGGATCCGCGCCAGGGCGCCGTCGGCCGCCGGGTGCACCTGTAGGGCACCCGGGCAGGCGTCGGTGTCGCGTGTCCTGGCCACCGATCCACCGTACGGCCAACATGCGTGTGGACCAGTAGCTGAGGTGCTGAAGCGATATCAGATGCGCTATCGCTTTGACGACTCATGCGGTGGCTCTGGGGGAATGGACCGACGTCACCCG
The DNA here is from genome assembly GCA_963732835.1 of uncultured Actinomycetota bacterium. Classification (GTDB taxonomy): domain Bacteria; phylum Actinomycetota; class Actinomycetes; order Mycobacteriales; family Mycobacteriaceae; genus Mycobacterium. The sequence goes on along the minus strand of CAVTBA010000010.1, from coordinate 422,111 downwards.
TCTACTGGAACGAGCCTCGCCGCCGGTGCTCGGGAGTTACTTACGGAGCTCTCTTTGACGCGGTTGACGCCGTTCGCGATGTCACAGCGAGCGCTGGTCTGGAGGCGTCTGCTCCGCCTGACCGGCGACGTGGATCGGTGCACGGTCGGCGACGTCGGCGCCGGCACTGGCCCCGTCGGCTTGGGCGGTGTCCGCGACTTCGGCCCGTTCGTCGGTGTCCGGCTGGTCGAGCGAGCCGGCCCGTCGAAGGGGTCGCCCGGACTTATTTCCCATTTGTTTCGACTTTTGTATCAATTCACCTAGGGATGGCATCGTTGTGTTCTTTGTGTCATCCCGTTTTGTGTCCTGACCCCGCGTGCTTTCCGGTGTCTCGCTCGCCCCTGTCTGTCTGTATTCAGACTTTTCCTGAGCCATCTTCGAATGCGCGGACTGACCGCCGCCGCGTGCTGCGAACGGAACGGACGTGCCATTGGAAAGAGCGTGGAAATCGGAAACCCGGGATTGAGATGCCGCGGAAACCATGCTACCAGCCGTCGACTCACCCGCCATTTGCGCCGCGGCCTTAGCCAACTGATCGAACTCGGAGGTCACACGGTCTGCGTCGTTCGCATTTGTTACCGAGAAGCCGATCAGGGTGCCGAGCATACCTAGGGCGGCGGCGATTGCGAGCGAGGAAGCCAATATTGCCCATCCCGTCGCCCACATCGGTCCGCCCGGAACATATGCCAGGGCTATTCGGAGAACGACTTCGACGACGATGGCTGCGGTCAGCGTGTTCAGTAAGATCCCGAAACCCAATCGAATATGGGTGACCCATTCCGCTTGATCTGCAACGATCCCGGCCAGCTGACCGTCCAGGTCGGCGAGCGTCTGTGCGATGGCCTGCAGCGCCGCTACCTGGCCTGCGTAAGCCCGCGCAGCTTCTCCCTGCCAGTCCTCGTTCGGGGCGGCCGACCCGAGTTCGTCCCGCAGCGTGCTCCACTGTTGCGCACCGACTTTCAAATCGTTCCCCTCATTCGGCGGCCCGAATCCAGTCAGCAGCTCTAAGTACCCCACAATGCTGGCTGTCCACGGCAGAATGTTTACTCCTTTGCCCGTGGCGCCTTTCGATTTAAGAGCCTCGTCGCCCGTAGAGGCGATCTGCAATCGACGCGTCGGATTGTATAAGTACTTGGAATGCTTCTCCCATCTCGCTTCGTTGAAAGCCTTCTGTACGCCTTTGTCGCGGTCATATTTGGTGATGAAATCGGCCGGATTAAACATCCCCGCGAGAATCTGACGCGAGCTCAGCATGCTTCCCACGTTTCCGGTCATGCCGGTCACGCTGGCGGCACGGTATTCACCGCCGCCTCCCGAATCGGACGTGGGAGGCATAAGATTGGCGCCCAGGCCGATGAACTGCGATCCCAAGTTAGCTAAGTTGCTGAGGATCCGGGCAGCATCTGCGAGAACTGACATACGGGCGTCCTTGGGTCGTCTTGTCGCTCTTTATCCTGAACAACGCTAACACCCGCTCTGATACGCGATCGGCACCAATTTTCGCGCATGAGGGCGGGCGGCAGCGAGCTTCGTTGGGCGCTGCGGGGGTTGAATACGCGCCGCGCCGGGCACACTCGTCCGCGTGGAGACGGTGGAGTACGCGCCGGGGCGGCTGGTCGATGTCTTCGGCGATCCGGCGCGGCCCACGGTCCTGCTGTGGCACGGCATGCAGACCGATGCGCGCGCCGCCTTTGGCCCTCTAGCCGGCATGCTCGCCGGCCACGGCGCCACGGTGGTGGCGCCGGACTGGAACTCGCACGCTGACGACGGCGGCCGTGCGGATCTGCTGCGATCGCTTGACTTCACCCGCAAGTTCGCGCGCGGCGGCAACGCCATCGTGCTCGTGGGGTGGTCCATGGGAGGTGCCGCCGCGGCGGCCCTGACATTGAGTGGTGATGCGCTATTTGCGCATACGGTGTGCCTGGCGGGCGCTTTCATGGTCGCCGATCCGATCTTCGGTCGACGCGTGACCGACGACCTCTCGCCGCAGCGGGTGGGCGGCCCGTTCACGTTGCTGCATGGCCTGGCCGACGACGTCGTCCCCGTGACGGGCAGCAGGCAGTTCGCCGACGGCCTGCGCCGGGTCGGCTGGCCGGCGGAGTTGGTGGAGCTGGCGGCTGACCACGGGTCCATCGCAGGCGCCGACTACGACGCTGTCGCCGATCGCTATGAGCCGGGCAAGAGCGCGGAGGCTTTGCGGGTGGCTGGAGAGGTCGCCGCCCGGATCGCGGCAACGCTGCGGTACGAATGACGGGTGGCTGAACCGACCATCCTGCTGCTGTCGACGTCCGACACGGACCTGATCAGCGCCCGCTCCGGCGGGAAGAACTACCGGTGGGCCAACCCGTCACGCCTGGACGAAGGTGAACTGCCCGACCTGCTGGCCGACGCGTCGATCGCGGTGGTCCGCATCCTCGGCGGGTACCGCGCCTGGCAGAGCGGGATCGACACGGTGATCGCCAGTGGTGTGCCGACGGTGCTGGTCAGCGGAGAGCAGGCCGCCGACGCCGAGTTGACCGGCCTGTCCACGCTCGCCGCCGGAATCGCGGTGCAAGCGCACATCTACCTGGCGCACGGCGGCGTGGAGAACCTGCGCCAGCTGCACGCCTTCTTGTCCGACACCGTGCTGATGACCGGGTTCGGGTTCAGCCCGCCGGTGACCACGCCGACCTGGGGCGAGCTGGAGCGGCCCACCAGCGACGCCGACGGTCCGACGATCGCCGTGCTGTACTACCGCGCTCAGCAGCTGGCCGGCAACACCGGCTACGTCGAGGCGCTGTGCCGGGCCATCGAGGACGCCGGCGGGCGGCCGTTGCCGGTCTACTGCGCGTCGCTGCGTACCGCCGAACCCGAACTGCTGCAACGGCTCGGCGACGCCGACGCCATGGTGGTCACCGTCCTGGCCGCCGGGGGACTGAGGCCGGCCACGGTGTCCGCCGGCGGTGATGACGACAGCTGGAACGTCGAACACCTTGCGGCCCTGGACATTCCGATCCTGCAGGGATTGTGCTTGACCAGCTCTCGGGCACAGTGGAGCGAAAACGACGACGGCCTCAGCCCGCTCGACGTCGCGACTCAGGTGGCGGTGCCCGAATTCGACGGCCGCATCATCACCGTCCCGTTCTCCTTCAAGGAGATCGACGGCGACGGGCTGATCTCCTACGTCGCCGACCCGGAACGATGCGCGCGCGTCGCGGGCCTGGCGGTCCGGCACGCCCAGCTGAGGCACGTCGCCCCGGCGGATAAGCGGGTGGCCCTGGTGTTCTCGGCGTATCCGACCAAGCACGCCCGGATCGGGAACGCGGTGGGCCTGGACACCCCGGCCAGCGCGGTCGCGCTGTTGCGGGCGATGCGCGAACGCGGGTACCAGGTGGGCGAGCTGCCCGGGGTCGATGCCGAGGACGGTGACGCCCTGATCCATGCCCTGATCGAGCGCGGCGGCCAGGACCCCGACTGGCTCACCGAAGGGCAACTGGCCGGCAACCCGATTCGATTGTCCGCAAAGGATTATCGGAACTGGTTCGACACGCTGCCCGCCGAGCTCACCGACGCGGTGACACAGCATTGGGGTCCGCCGCCGGGCGACCTCTTCGTGGATCGCACCCAAGACCCCGACGGTGAACTCGTCATCGCCGCCATGCGAGCGGGCAACCTGGTGCTGATGGTGCAGCCACCCCGCGGCTTCGGGGAGAATCCGGTGGCGATCTATCACGACCCGGACCTGCCGCCCAGCCACCACTACCTGGCCGCCTACCACTGGCTGGACGCCGGATTCGGATCGCACGCCGTGGTGCACCTCGGCAAGCACGGCAACCTGGAATGGCTGCCCGGCAAGACGCTGGGCATGTCGGCGGCCTGCGGATCCGACGCCGCGCTGGGCAACCTGCCCCTGATCTACCCCTTCCTGGTCAACGACCCCGGCGAGGGCACCCAGGCCAAGAGGCGGGCGCATGCGGTGCTGGTCGACCACCTCATTCCGCCGATGGCGCGCGCGGAAACCTACGGCGACGTCGCCCGGCTGGAGCAGCTGCTCGACGAGCATGCCAACGTCGCCGCGCTGGATCCCGGCAAGCTACCCGCCATCCGCCAACAGATCTGGACGCTGATCCGGGCCGCCAAGATGGACCACGACCTCGGGCTGACCGAGCGGCCCCCGGAGGATTCGTTCGACGACATGTTGCTGCACGTCGACGGCTGGCTCTGCGAGATCAAGGACGTGCAAATCCGCGACGGCCTACACATCCTGGGCCAAAAGCCTGCGGGGGAAGTCGAACTCGACCTCGTGCTGGCGATCCTGCGGGCCCGCCAGCTGTTCGGCGGCGAGCACGCACTCCCCGGCTTGCGGCAGGCGTTGGGCCTGGCCGAGGACGGCACCGACGAACGGGCATCGGTCGACCGGGCCGAGGCCGCGGCCCGCGAACTCGTCGCCGCGCTACAGGCCAGCGGCTGGGACCCCGATGCCGCCGAACGCATTACCGGGAATTCCGACGTGGCGGCGGTGCTGCGGTTTGCGGCCACCGAGGTGGTGCCCCGGCTCGCCGGCACCGACGCCGAAATCGACCAGGTGCTCAACGCGTTGGACGGCCGGTTCATCCCCGCCGGCCCGTCGGGGTCCCCGCTGCGCGGCCTGGTGAACGTACTGCCCACCGGCCGCAACTTCTATTCCGTCGATCCCAAGGCCGTGCCGTCGCGGCTGGCCTGGGAAGCCGGTGTGGCCCTGGCGGATTCGCTGCTGGCCCGCTACCGCGACGACCACGGGACTTGGCCGCAATCGGTGGGGCTGTCGGTGTGGGGCACTTCGGCGATGCGCACGGCCGGTGACGACATCGCCGAAGTGCTTGCGCTGCTGGGTGTTCGGCCGGTCTGGGACGAGGCATCGCGGCGCGTCATCGACCTCACACCGATTCCGTTGGCCGAACTGGGCCGTCCGCGCATCGACGTGACCGTGCGGATCTCGGGGTTCTTCCGGGACGCCTTCCCGCACGTGGTGACGATGCTCGACGACGCCGTGCGACTGGTCGCCGGACTCAACGAACCCGCCGCCGACAACTACGTCCGCGCGCACGCCCAGGCCGACCTGGCCCAGCATGGCGACCAGCGCCGCTCCACGACAAGGATTTTCGGGTCCAAGCCCGGCACCTACGGAGCCGGGCTGCTACAGCTGATCGACAGCCGCAACTGGCGCGACGACGCCGACCTGGCGCAGGTGTACACCGCGTGGGGCGGCTTCGCCTACGGCCGCGATCTCGACGGTCGCGAGGCGGTCGACGACATGAACCGCCAGTACCGGCGCATCGCGGTGGCCGCCAAGAACACCGACACCCGCGAACACGACATCGCCGACTCCGACGACTACTTCCAGTACCACGGCGGCATGGTCGCCACGGTCCGGGCGTTGACGGGCCGGGCGCCGGCCGCCTACATCGGCGACAACACCCGGCCCGACGCGATCCGCACCCGCACGCTGTCCGAGGAGACCGCGCGAGTGTTCCGCGCCCGCGTCGTCAACCCGCGCTGGATGGCCGCGATGCGCCGGCACGGCTACAAGGGCGCGTTCGAGATGGCAGCGACCGTGGACTATCTGTTCGGCTACGACGCGACCGCCGGGGTGCTGGCCGACTGGATGTACGAACAGCTCACCGAGCGCTATGTGCTGGATCCCGAGAACCGCAAGTTCATGGCCGAATCCAACCCCTGGGCACTGCACGGCATGGCCGAACGGCTGCTGGAGGCCGCCGGCCGCGGCATGTGGGAACGGCCGCAACCGGAAACCCTGGACGGCCTGCGCCAGGCGCTGCTGGAAACCGAGGGTGACCTGGAGGGCTAGCTATCCAGCCGAGCAGACGTAAAATCGCGCGAAAATGACCCACGGAGTGCGATTTTGCGTCTGCTCGCGAGGACTAGATGAAGTCGGATCCGCCGTCCACGTTGACGGTGGCCCCGGTGACATAACCGTTTCGCCGCGACGCCAGGTAGGCGGTAATGGACGCGACCTCTTCAGGAAGTCCGGCGCGGCCGAGGTCGCAGGGCTGGTGAAAGTTGTTGTCGATCCAGGTCATGACGTCGGCCGGATCGGTGGCGTCGAGGCCATCGGCGGCAAGGACGTCTTTGAGCGCCTCGGTGAAGCTGGCCGTCACGATGGTTCCCGGGCACACACAGTTGACCAGAATGCCGTCCCTGGCAAGGCTTTTGGACAGGTTCTTGGTGACGCTGGCCAATGCCGCCTTCGACGCGGTGTAGGCGATGATGCGCGGGTTTTGCCGTTGAATCGAGTGCGCGGACAGCGTCACGATGCGGGCCCAGTCCGCGGACCGCAGCAGCGGCAGCGAGGCACGGATCGATCGCACGGCAGACATCGTGCCGAGTGTGAACGCTTCGTTCCATTGCGCGTCGTCCATCTGCTCGAAATAGCCGTCGCCCGGGCCAATGGTGTGTACCAGGCAGTTGAGTCGGCCCCAGCGCTTCCAGACTGCGGTGAAGCCGTCGGCGATGGAGCCGGCGTCCGCCATATCCACACTGATCCCCACGGCGTCCGGAGCCCCGGCTTCGCGAAGGGAGCCCACCGCGGCATCGAGCGTGGCGCGGCTTCTGGCCATCACCGCCACGCTGGCTCCCTCGGCCGCCAACGCTTCGGCGATGGCCAGTCCCATCCCCTTGCTGCCGCCGGTGACCACGGCCGACGATCCGGCAAAGCCCAGGTCCATGCGAACTCCCTTGGTCAGTCGTTTGAGCAAATCTGATTGATCGCTTGAGGGGCAACGCCGAGTGCTCGCAGACAGAAACGGAGCGCGTCATCGCGAACTTCGGCTCGGTCGCAATTGCCGGTCCGCCATTGCCGGTTGGTGCTGGCCCATACCACGCCGTGGATGAACTCCGCGTCGGTCACCGGATCGATGTGGTGGAACAGCCCGCCCCGCAGGCCCCGCTGCAGCGCTACGCTGAGCGGCTTGAGCATCTCGGCGTATGCGGGCTGAACCAGACCGGGGGAGGCGAACGTTTGCGATTGCGCTTCCAGCGACAGCCGGCGCAAATCGGATTTGACGTTGTCGTCGAACGCCAGGTCGAGCCGCCCGTCGATCCACGCCGCCACCGCTTCGATCTCCGTTGCGGCAGCGGCCATTCGACGTTGCAGCCGCCGCTTCTCCGCACGCGCGGCCTCCAGGAAGACCGCGGCGACCAGTTCATCCTTTGAGCCGAAATGCCGGTAGAACGCGCGGGTGCTCAACCTGGCGCATTCCAATACCGCAGCGATGCTGAACCCCTGGACGCCGTTCTCGCGCAGGACTGTTGACGCGGCGGCCAGAATCTCTCGGTGGACCGCCGGGTCTGGGCCCAGCTTGTCGCGTCGCCGCGTCCGGGGAGCGCTCATGTGTTCAGGCCGTCGCGTCGTAGGCGGCGAGGTAGTCCGCAAATCGCTCGCGTACGCCTTCGGCTGTCAGGCCGTAGTCGGCCAGGTCGTAGTCGTGTGCGCCGCGGGAGCCGGGTGTATGTCCTTTGGCCCACTGTTCGACTGAGTCCGAGGTGGCCTGGGTGAACGTCAATCCCAGGCGCTCGTAACCGGTTTGCAGGGTGCGCACCGGATCGGTTTGCAAGTCGGCGAAGGAGACATCGGCGAACCGCTCATGGCCCGTCCGGGCGCGGAAATCCATCGCCCGCCGGACCGCTTCGACCCAGCTGTCCACTTGCTCGGCGCCGAGCTCCACGGGATCATTGCGGTCGCTGCTCCAGCTGCGGACGTATTGGATCAGACTGCACACCGAACCCATCACCTTCGCCGGATCGCGATGACTCCACAGGAATTTGGCATCCGGATACGACTCGACGAGGGCGTCGAGGGCGAACATGTGCACGGGGGTTTTGAGGTGCCACAGCACCGGCGGGCAATGCCACTGCAACAGCTGGAGCACCCGACGGTGAAAGGTATAGGTCTCGCGCATGTCGCAGTCCATCAGCCAGGCGAGATATCGGGGTGCGCGGACCGCGCCGTCAAAGTGGAAGGTACGGAAACTCATTCCCATCAGGTCCTGGCATTCGGTCGGGGCCGTCGGCTCTGAGTTGTACAGCGTCTTCATCAACGGGAACATGTCGTCGAGCATCTTCAGGCCGGCCTCGGCCTGGGCGATCCGCGGATCGGTATGTTGGGTCGCGGCTTCCGGCGGCGGGGTGGGCGCCTGGGATTCCCACATCCGGAGTGACCGGAATTGAGGGTCGGCGGCCACCAGTTGGCTCAATGCTGTAGTGCCCGTCCGGGGTAGGCCGATCACAAAGACGGGACCGCCGACCACCTGGTCGTTGATTTCGGGGTGGCGGCTGTAGGTGTCCTCGATCTTGAGGCGTTGAATCAAGGCGTTACTGATGGTCGCGTGTTGGATGACCCGGCCCATGTCGTTGAGGTCGGCTTCGGTGTTCAATGCATCGACGATGCGCTCGAGCCCCTCGCGATAGTAGGGCGACCCAAAGTCCTCGAGACCCGTTGCGGCACAGGCGCCGTCTTCCAGCTCGTCCGCGTCGAACATCACCGTTCGAACCTCTCGCGCACGGCCCGTCGACGCGCCGCGAGAACGGACCGGCGCTCTTCGGGAGTGACTTTGGTGGTGTCCGGCGGCAACTCGGCATGAATGTTGCCGAACGGCACGACTCGGGTCGTCGGTGTCGGCGCCGTTTCGGTGCGCACGCAGCGCAGGATGATCGGGCCGTTGCTATGGCCGGCGGTATCAAGCCAATTCGCGACGCCCGGGTCTTCAGAGCACAGCACCACCCGGACCAGGCCGTCGGAATCCGCCACTGCCTGATGGGCGTTCAGGCTGGACTGATGACGTCCGTAGTGAATGGTCTCCCACCACGGGTTGCCGATCGAGAAGCTCCAGTAAATTCCTTCGGGTGGTAACACTTCGACGATGAGCGCCTCGTGGGGGCCCAGCTCCCAGCGGCCTATCACCGGCCGGTTCTCCGCGGCCGCACCGATGTCGGTGCGGTCGATCGGCGCCAGGAAGCCGTTGTTCGGCGCGGCGGCACCGAATTGCAGGAAGAACGCCAAGTTGTGCTCGACGAAGTCGCCGAGGGCCACGAGCTGGCGCGACAGTGCCGCGTCGGGATCGACCGAAGGCCCCTGGGCATCCACCGCATCGCCAAGCCGCTCGATGTGCAGTGACGATGCGACCTCGGTCTCCCAGTCGTAGAAGAAGTGCCGCACGGTCAACGTGGGGTGGTCGCCTTCGATCCGCATCCAATTTCCCGGTCGCTCTTGGGCTGGTCTGGAGGCTGACAGCACCACTTCGAAATTCCCGCCGGGATCCGGCTCGAGCTCGTCGACCAGCTCGTTGGCGGTTGCCGCGATGCCGTTCATCGTCTGCAGCCCGACGTAGCGTGCGGTACCCCGGTTGCCGAACAGGCGGTAACTCTCCCCGGCGCGCAGCACCGCGCGGGTGTAAAGGCCATCCGGACACTCCATTCCCCAGGTCACGAGGTCGTCGGTGCTGGTGCGCCCGACGCACAGGATCGGATCGGGGTCGAACCGCAGCACCTCGTCGATGCCCGCGGTGAGCAGCACCAGCAGATGGCGCATTCCCGCGGCGAGGTCGAACGCATTCCGACAAGCCGGGTCGGACTGCACGACCTGCGCGGCGTCCCGGAGCCGCTCCTGGAGATATGACCAGGCCCGCGCGAGGTCCACATCCTCGTCGGATGCCGACGGCGCGGCCTCAGCGATCGAGAACGGTAACCACGCCATCGGTTTCTTCGGATCGCTCACGCGGTTTCCCCGCTCGGGTCGCAGCTACAGGCGGCTTAAACGAAAACAACGTTTTCACTTAACACCAGTGACTATCGCAGCTGACTGCTGAGAATGTCAACGTTCGCGGGTAGGTTGAGACTGTGACGCCCACCTTCGCCGATTTCGCCAAGGCGCAATACATCCTGTTGACCACCTTCACCAAGGACGGCAAGCCCAAGCCGACGCCGATCTGGGCGGCCGTAGACGGAGACCGGCTCTTGGTCATCACCGGAGAAAAGTCGTGGAAGGTCAAGCGGATCCGCAACTCGCCCCGGGTCACGCTGGCCACCTGCACCATGCAGGGCCGCCCGACCAGCGAGGCGGTCGAAGGCGCCGCCGCCATCCTCGACAAGTCGCAGACGGCGGCGGTCTACGACGCGATCGGAAAGCGCTACGGCATCGTGGGCAAGGTATTCAACTTCTTCAGCAAGCTGCGCGGCGGCATGGCGAACAATGTCGGCCTCGAGCTCAAGGTGGCGCCGGCCTAGGGCCGCATGGGCACCGTCCTCATCCCGATCCCGGACCGCGACTTCGACCCGACCGAGGTCGCCGTCAGCTGGCGCGTCCTGACCCGCGACGGCCATCGGGTGGTGTTCGCCACCGAGAGCGGAGCGCCCGGGGTGGCAGACGACATCATGGTGAGCGGGCGCGGCTTGGACGTGTGGTCCACCCTGCCGGTACTGGGCGCCATCCCGATGATCGGGCTGATATTGCGCGCAAACAAGGACGGGCGCAGCGCATACCGGGACATGTTGGCATCAAACGAGTTTCAACATCCGATCGCGTGGGCGCACGCCAGCGTCGACGGTGCCGACGCGCTGCTGTTACCCGGCGGACATCGCGCCCGCGGCATGCGCAGCTACATCGACAGCGACATCCTGCACCGGCTCGTCGTGGCGGCCTTCAACCGCGGGGTCGTCGTGGCCGCCATCTGTCACGGTGTGCTACTCGCCGCGCGCAGCGTCGACCCCACGACGGGCCGCTCAGTGCTCTACGGACACAAGACCACGGCGTTGACGTGGGCCATGGAGCGCCTGGCGTGGCGATTGACGCGGGTCACCCGATTCCGGGATGCGGACTACTACCGGACCTATACCGAGCGGCCCGGCCAGCCCGGCGGCTACATGTCGGTGCAGTCGGAAGTCACTCGCGCGCTTGCAGATCCGACGGATTTCTGCGACGTTGTGCGCGGCTCGCCGGGTTGGCGGCGCAAGGCCTCCGGCATGGCGCGCGACACCGCGGCCGACTCGCGACCTGCGTTCGTCGTCGACGACGGCAGCTACGTGTCGGCGCGTTGGCCGGGAGACACCCACACGTTCGCGTCGGCGTTGTCGCGAAAGCTGGCCTGACACAAGGCCATTACCCCCCCGCCGCCAGATGTTCGCCGAAGAACGCGAAGACGCGGCTCCACGCGTCCTCGGTGGCCGCCCGGTCGTAGCCGAAACCGGTAATCCGAAGCAGTGACTGGGCGGGCAGTTCGTTGGCAAAGCTGTGCCCGACGCCGGGATACACCTTGACGTCGGCGGTGATGCCCTTGCGCGCGACCGCCTCTTGCAGCTTCTCCGGCGCTCCCCGACCCAGCGGGTCACGCGCGCCGAAGCTCGCCACTATGGGGCACGCCCCATCGAGTGTCCTGTCGAGGTTGCGGGGCAGGGGAGTGCCATAGAACGGCGCGGAGGCGCCGAAACCCTTGGGTGACATCACCAATGCGAACTGGCCGCCCATGCAGAAACCCGCGATGCCGACCTGGCCGGAACATTCCGGCATGGCTTTCACGTGATCGCGGGCGGCCACGATGTCAGCGAGGGCGCGGCCGCGCTGCGTCTGCAGCTCCTTCATCACCCGGGTGATGCAGCGGATGCGGCCACCCCGGGCGTACATGTTCGGGGTGATCGCCACGTAGCCGGCCTGGGCGATGCGCTTGTTGGTCGACTCCTTGTCCCTGCCGTATCCGAACGCGTCGTGAATCACGACCACGCCGGGCCACGGGCCCTGACCCGGGGGCAGGTCCAGCAGCGCGTCGATCGGTCCGTCGGGGGTGTCGATCTCAATCGTGGTCATAACGTCATCTAACTGCAATCGGCCCGGACACCACCATGGGAACTTCGACGCAGTCGGCGGACGTTGGCGTGACATGTTGTCACGGCTGTTTTTCGTCTACGCCGTCGTCGAACTGGCGGCGATCATCGCCCTGGTGTCGACGATCGGGTGGGGCTGGACGCTGCTGGCGTTGGCGGGCACCGTCGTGCTCGGATGGGGCCTCGTGGTGCCGATGATGGGCTCGCGCCTCCTCCGCCAGATGGGGCACCTGCGGTCCGGCCTTGCCGAACCGAGCACCGCGATGCGGGACGGGACGTTCGTCACGCTCGCCACCCTGCTGGTCCTGGTGCCCGGACCGGTCACGACCGTGTTGGGGCTCTTGCTGCTGATGCGGCCGGTCAGGGCGGCCGTCGGCCCCGGTTTGGCCGCGATCGCGATGCGTGGCCTGCGGCGGCGGATGCCGTTGCTCGCCGACACGACGCTGTTCGGCGCGGGCGCGCGCCAGGGCGGCGCTGCGGCTGACGGCTACAACGACGGCTACGTCGAAGGCGAGGTCGTGGACGTCCGGGACTTCCGGTCGCCCACCCTGCCGAACGAGGCGGTGCGCGGCGGATACCCGGGGCGCCCCGCCTGGGACTGAACACCGGCCGCCGGCACACGTAGTTTTGCCCTGTGAGCGAGACGTCCACCAGGCTGCTGGTCAACGGCCGGGTGTACAGCCCGACCCATCCCGATGCCACCGCCATGGCGGTGCGGGGCGACGTCGTCGCGTGGCTGGGCAGCGATGACGTCGGCGGCGCCCTGTTTCCCGGTGCCGACGTCGAGGACTTGGACGGCGGTTTCGTGGCGCCGGGGTTCGTGGACAGCCACATCCATCTGACCGCGACCGGCCTGACGCTCAGCGGGCTGGACCTGCGCGGGGCGAGATCGCGGGCACAGTGTCTCCAGATGGTCGCCGACTACGCGGCCGCCCACCCGCGTCGCCCCGTGTGGGGGCATGGCTGGGACGAGTCGTCATGGCCCGAGAACGGGCCGCCGAGCATCACCGACCTCGATACCGTCCTCGGTGACCGTCCCGCCTACCTGTCCAGGGTCGACGTCCACTCCGCAATCGCCTCCACGGGGCTGCGCCGGCTGGTCGCGGACCTACCGGCGGCGGCCGGCTTCACCCCCGACCGGCCGCTCACCGGCGACGCCCACCACCTGGTCCGCGCCGCCGCCCGCGACCTGCTGACACCCGAGCAGCTGGCCGAAGCCCGGACGGCCGCCCTGCGCGCCGCCGCGGCGGCCGGCGTCGTCGCGGTGCACGAATGCGCCGGGCCCGAGATCGGCGGGCTGGACGACTGGCTACAGCTGCGGGCCCTCGGCGAGGGTGTTCGAGGCGTCGAGGTGACCGGCTACTGGGGCGAGGCGGTGAGCACCCCCGCACGGGCGCGCGCGCTGATCGAGGAGACGGGAGCCCGCGGGCTGGCCGGCGACCTCTTCGTCGACGGCGCACTGGGGTCTCGCACCGCCTGGCTGCACGAGCCGTATGCCGACGCCGAGGACCGGCTCGGCACCTGCTACCTCGACGCCGACGTCATCGAGGCGCACGTTCGGGCGTGCACCGAGGCGGGGGTGACCGCGGGCTTCCATGTCATCGGCGACGCCGCCGTCTCGGCGGTGGTCACCGCCTTCGAACGGGTGGTCGCGCAGCTCGGGGCCGTGGCCGTCGCCCGGTGCGGGCACCGCCTCGAGCACGTCGAAATGGTCACCGCCGAGCAGGCCGCCAAACTGGGTCAGTGGGGCGTCATCGCCAGCGTGCAGCCCAACTTCGATGCGTTGTGGGGCGGCACGGACGGCATGTACTCCCGGCGCCTCGGCGCCCGGCGAGGCCGTCGGCTCAACCCGCTTGCGCTGTTAGCATCCCAAGGCGTGCCCCTCGCGCTAGGTTCCGACGCGCCGGTCACGGGCCTGGACCCGTGGGCGAGCGTGCGCGCGGCGGTCAACCATCACACCCCCGGCAGCGCGATCTCCGCGCGGGCCGCGTTCGCCGCCGCGACCCGCGGTGGCTGGCGGGCCGCCGGCGTCCACGACGGCAAGACGGGAACGCTGGTGCCCGGCGCGCCGGCCTCCTACGCCGTCTGGGACGCCGGGGCCCTGGACGTCCACGCACCTCGCGACGCCGTTGCGCGCTGGTCGACCGACCCGCGCGCCCGGGTGCCGGCCTTACCGCGCCTGGGCCCGGACGACGCCCTGCCGCGGTGCCGGCAGACGGTGCATCGGGGCGCTGTCATCCATGGCTAGGCAATGGTTCGGCCGCAGGGACCGTCCCGATCAAGCCAACGAGCCCGACCCGCTGGCCGACGACCTCGCGGCGCGCCCGGATAGCGACCCGATAAGCGACGAAGCCGAATCCGAACGCGACGACGAGCCCGCCGACGTCGAGCCGGGGCCCCCACTCGAACCCGAACCGGAACGCGACGACCGCGTCGGCCCCTCGGAACCCGGTGCCGGGCCGCTGGCGGACCGCCTGGGGCGCGTGGCGCGCGGGGCGTTCGCGCGGGTGCCCGTCGCCTGGGCCGCCCTGCTGCCACGGCTGACCCGGTTGGCGTGCGCCGTCGCGGGCGGCGTACTGCTCTTCACCAGCTTCCCGTCGCTGAACTGGTGGTGGGCCGCGGTCGTGGCGGCCGCGTTGCTGGCCTGGGTGCTCAAGCACCCGGCGACGACGCCGGCGGGCGGTCTGGGTTACGGCTTCCTCTTCGGGCTGGCGTTCTATCTGCCGTTGCTGCCCTGGATCAGCACGCTCGTCGGCGCCGTCCCCTGGATGGTGTTGGCGATGACGTGCGCGCTGTTTCCCGCGATTTTCGGCCTGTGCGCCGTGGTCGTGCGCGGGCTGCCGGGCTGGCCCGTCTGGTTCGCGCTGGTGTGGACGGCCCAGGAGTGGCTGAAGTCGATCGTCCCGTTCGGCGGCTTCCCGTGGGGCTTGGTGGCATTCGGCCAAGCGCAGGGCCCCTTCTTGCCGTTGGCCCAGCTGGGGGGCCCCGCGCTGCTCTCGATGGCGATCGTGCTGGTCGGGTTCAGCGCGACCGCGATCGAGCTGGAAATCGTGAAGTGGTGGCACACCGGCACCCGGGCGCATCGCGCCGCCGCCGGCGACGCGCCGGCGCAGGCCGACGCGGCACCGCCTGCGGTGGTGCTGCCGGGCGTCTGCATATGCCTGGTGTTGTTCGCGTCGGTCATCGTGTGGCCGCAGGTTCGGCACGCCGGCACCGGGTCGGGCGGCGAGCCCTCGGTCACCGTCGCGGTGGTGCAGGGCAACGTGCCGCGGCTCGGTCTCGACTTCAACGCGCAGCGTCGGGCGGTGCTCGACAACCACGTTCGCGAGACGCTGCGGCTGGCGGAGGACGTGCGGTCGGGGCAGGCGCCGCAACCTCAATTCGTCATCTGGCCGGAGGACTCCTCGGACATCGACCCACTGGTCAACGTCGACGCCGCGCTGGAGATATCGCAGGCCGCGACCGCGATCGGCGCGCCGATCCTGATCGGCACCGTGGCGGAACTGCCCGGCAGCCCGCCGGAGAATCCGCAATACACCAACACCATGATCGTGTGGAATCCGTCCACCGGACCGGCCGATCGGCACGACAAGGAAATCGTGCAGCCATTCGGCGAATACCTCCCGATGCCGTGGCTGTTCACGCACCTTTCCGGGTACGCCAACCGCGCCGGGAACATGGTGCCCCGCCCCGGTCGGGACGTGGTGCACATCGCCGGGGTGCCGGTCGGGGTCGCCACCTGCTGGGAAGTGATCTTCGACCGCGTTCCGCGCAAGGCGGTCCTGGGTGGTGCCCAGCTGCTGGCCGTGCCGAGCAACAACGCCACTTTCAACAAGACGATGAGCGAACAGCAGCTGGGATTCGCCAAGGTGCGGGCCGTCGAGCACGATCGATACGTGCTGGTCGCCGGCACCACCGGGATCAGCGCGGTGATCGCGCCGGACGGCGCCGAGCTGGTGCGCACCGACTTCTTCCAACCCGATTACCTGGACATCCAGGTGCGGCTGAAGACGAAACTGACACCGGCTACCCGCTGGGGTCCGATGCTGCAATGGCTCCTGGTCGCGGCGGCCGGAGCGGCCATCCTGGCCGGGATACGGCACAATGGATGGTTCCAGCGTCCGATTCGTCGGAGGTCCGAGGCGCCGGACGATTCCCCAAACTCCGGTATGGCCGCGGGCGAAACCCCGCCCTGCGAGGCTGACTCGGACAGTCCGCCCGACGAGGGCGGGCACCAGACGCCGCCGGACGACGGCGGTGACTACACTCCGCTCCACGAGGGCGGCCGACGACCGTCGCGTAATTTCGGGCGACACAGAGGAGCTACATGACCACCGGCCAGCCGGCGCCCCGGGACCCGGGAAACCGTCCCAGCGAGCGCGTCCTGGTGATCATCCCCACCTACAACGAGCGGGAGAACCTGCCGGTGATCCACCGGCGGCTGAGGGACGCGTGCCCCCAGGTGCATCTGCTCATCGTCGACGACAGCAGCCCCGACGGCACCGGCGAGCTCGCCGAGGAACTGGCGGCCGTCGACGCCGGGCGCACCCACGTGATGCACCGCACCGCCAAGGACGGGCTGGGCGCGGCGTATCTGGCGGGCTTCGCCTGGGGCCTGAGCCGCGACTACTCGGTACTGGTGGAAATGGATGCCGACGGCAGCCACGCGCCCGAACAGCTGCACCGGCTGCTGGATGCCGTCGACGCCGGAGCCGACCTGGCCATCGGTTCCCGCTACGTCGAGGGCGGCTCGGTGCGAAATTGGCCGTGGCGACGCTGGGCGCTGTCGTGGACGGCCAACACCTATGCGCGGCTCGCGCTGGGTGTCGGTGTGCACGACATCACCGCCGGCTACCGCGCCTACCGCCGCGAAGTCCTCGAGGCGATCGGTCTCGAGGCGGTGGACTCCAAGGGCTATTGCTTCCAGATCGACCTGACCTGGCGCACGGTGTGCAACGGCTTCGTCATCGTCGAGGTGCCGATCACCTTCACCGAGCGTGAACTGGGCGTCTCGAAGATGAGTGGATCCAATATCCGCGAGGCGCTGGTCAAGGTCACCCGATGGGGCATCGAGGGCCGCAAGACAGGCGCCGGCAGCCAGCGCGCCGACAACCGCAGCTAAGCGGTTGGGGTCAGCCGCGGCGGCGTGACCGGATGATTTCGAGCCGCTCCTTGAGCAGCTCTTCGAGTTCTTCCACGCTGCGCCGCTCCAGCAACATGTCCCAGTGCGTGCGCGGCGGCTTCACCTTCTTCGGCTCGGGAAGGTCGCCCTCGATCAGGGTGCCTTCCATGCCGTTGCGGCACAGCCAGCTGCCGGGGATCTCGGCGTCATCGGCGAAGGGAACCTCGAACTCCTCGCCGTTCTCGGTGCGATAGCGCGCGATCTGACGCGGCGCGAGGTCGTGGTTGCGGTCGGTCTCGTAGCTCACGGCTCCGAGGCGGCTGCCCCTAAGGACGCGATCAGCCATGTTGCTACTCCTCTAGGTTTTCTGAACTGTCGGGCTGGGTGTAGTGCAATTCTGTCCGCTTGGCAAACGTTGCGGCGCTCTGCGTAGTTCCCGGGCGGGCGGCCGGCTTACGCGACGCGACCTTCAATGGTACCGGGGACGCCGCGCAATCCCGACTAAAGTCGGCAGGCGTGAGTCGTCGTCCCCGCCCGCAGCCGTGCCGCTGGTGCGGTCGAGACGTGTCCGACGCCGGGATGGGACGTCGCCGCCAGTACTGCCGGCAGTCATGCCGGCAGCGGGCATACGAACAACGCGCCTCGCTGACCCGCGGCGGCGCCGGGACCTCAATGGCCTTGCCGCCGGACGCGGTGATCCTGTCGGCCGACGACGCGGCCGACCTTTCCGACCGGCTCTACCAGGTGCGGTGCGCGGCGGAGGATGTCGCCACCGCCCTCGCGGAGGGAGCCCGGGCACCCGAACTGCGCGAATTGTGCGACCTGCTGATCCGCGCCGCCCAGGCGGCCGATGGCTGGCGCCGGGCGGGCGTCTGACCCGTCCTGACCACCATCGATGCACAGCCGGGTACAGTCGCGCCATGGAAGGCGCCTCAGTTGTATCCCGGTGTACCCGGGTCCGGAGAGACCCCGATGCCCACGGGCGCCACGGCGCGTTCCGGATCCCCTTGGACAAGGCGTTCCTCACGCCGAAGCCGTTCCTCCTGTAGCAGCCGGGAGCATCGGACGTTTTGAAATCCCGTCGGAGTTGGCCATACTCACCAGCGACATTCTTGGGCCGGAGCGCGGCACGACATCGCATCGTGCAGCACTTTCCGTGACTCGGCGAGTCGCATCGAGGCAGCTGACGGCCAAGTTAGGCGAGAGGTATTGATGGTGGATCAACTCCAGCATGCGACCGAAGCGCTGCGGAAGGCGCTGGTCCAGGTCGAACGCCTGAAACGGACCAACCGTGCGCTGCTGGAGCGGTCGAGCGAGCCGATCGCGATCGTGGGTATGTCCTGCCGTTTCCCCGGCGGGATCGAGACACCAGAAGACCTGTGGCAGATGGTCGCCGAGAGCCGCGACGTGATATCGGAATTTCCCACCGATCGCGGCTGGGACCTGGCGGGCCTGTTCGACCCCGACCCCGACGCGCGCCACAAGACCTACGCGCGGACCGGCGGTTTCGTGGACGGTGTCGCCGACTTCGATCCGGCCTTCTTCGGCATCGCTCCGAGCGAGGCGCTCGCGATGGATCCCCAGCATCGGATGTTGCTGGAGCTGTCCTGGGAGGCGTTGGAGCGGGGCGGGATCGACCCCAGCGGCCTGCGGGGCAGCGCGACCGGTGTGTTCGCCGGCCTCATCGTCCAGGGCTACGGCATGCTCGCCGAGGAGATCGAGGGCTATCGGCTCACCGGCATGACCTCCAGCGTCGCCTCCGGGCGGGTGTCGTACGTGCTGGGGCTGGAGGGCCCGGCGGTGTCGGTGGACACGGCGTGCTCGTCGTCGCTGGTGGCGTTGCACATGGCGGTGCAGTCGTTGCGTACGGGTGAGTGCGATCTCGCGCTGGCCGGGGGTGCGACCGTCAACGCCACCCCCACGGTCTTCGTCGAATTCAGTCGCCACCGCGGGCTGGCGCCGGACGGCCGGTCCAAGGCCTACGCCGGAGCGGCCGACGGCGTCGGCTGGTCGGAGGGCGGCGCGATGCTGGTCGTCGAGCGGCTCTCGGATGCGCGGCGGCTGGGCCATCCGGTGCTCGCGTTGGTGCGGGGCTCGGCGGTCAATCAGGACGGTGCGTCGAACGGGTTGACCGCACCCAATGGCCCGTCGCAGCAGCGGGTGGTGCGTGCGGCGCTGGCCAATGCCGGCTTGTCGGCGGCCGACGTGGATGTGGTGGAAGGCCACGGCACGGGCACCACGTTGGGCGACCCCATCGAGGCGCAGGCGTTGTTGGCGACCTATGGGCAGGATCGGTCCGAGCCGCTCTGGTTGGGGTCGATCAAGTCGAACATGGGTCACACGCAGGCCGCGGCGGGCGTGGCGGGTCTGATCAAGATGGTCCAAGCCATGCGCCACGAAATGTTGCCGGCGACATTGCATGTGGACGCACCCAGCCCCCATGTCGATTGGTCGGCGGGATCGGTGTCGCTGCTGACCGAGGCCCAGGCCTGGCCGGCGAGCCGCGCAAACGGGCGGGTGCAGCGGGCCGGCGTGTCGTCCTTCGGCATCAGCGGCACCAACGCACACGTGATCGTCGAGGCGGCCCCCGCGCCCGAGCCGGCGGGGGACCGCCCGAAGCCGGTGGCGGTGCCGTGGGTGGTGTCGGCGAAATCGTTGCCCGCGTTGAGGTCTCAGGCTGCCCGGCTTGCCGCGCATGTGCGCGGCCATGACGAGCTCGATGTCGCCGACGTGGCCTGGTCGCTGGCCGGCCGTGCGACCTTCGAGCATCGGGCCGTCGTCGTCGGTGGCGACCGGGATCGGCTGCTGGCCGGGCTGGATGAGTTGGCCGGCCCCGATATTCAGGACCTGACCGCCTCGGTCATTCGGGGCGGCGCGGTACCGGCGGGCAAAAACGTCTTCGTGTTCCCCGGCCAGGGTTCCCAATGGCCGGGCATGGGCATCGAATTGCTGGAAGCCGCACCGGTCTTCGCGCAGCAGATCGACGCGTGCGCGGAAGCGTTCGCGGAATTCGTCGACTGGTCGCTGATCGACGTCCTGCGTGGCGCGCCGGGGGCCCCGGGCATGGATCGCGTGGACGTGGTGCAGCCGGTGCTGTTCGCCGTGATGGTGTCGCTGGCCGAACTGTGGAAATCGGTCGGCGTCAGCCCGGACGCGGTGATCGGCCATTCACAGGGTGAGATCGCTGCGGCGTATGTCGCGGGCGCCCTGTCGCTGCGCGACGCCGCTCGGGTGGTCACCCTGCGCAGCAAGTTGCTGCGGTCGCTGGCCCACTCCGGAGGCATGCTGTCGATCGCATGCAGCACCGAGCGCGCACGGGAACTGTTGGCGCCCTACGGCAACCGCGTCAGCATCGCGGCCGTCAACGGCCCTTCCGCGGTGGTGGTATCGGGTGAGGTGGCGGCCCTGGAGGAACTCGCCGGGTTCTGCGCCGACCTGGACCTGCGCTCCCGCCGGATCGACGTGGACTACGCGTCGCACTCGGTCGAGGTCGAGGCCATTCGTGACGAGCTGGGCGAGGCTCTGGCCGGTATCGAGCCGCATTCCTCGCGCATCGCCTTCTTCTCTACGGTGACCGGAAACCGTTTGGACACCGCCGGTTTGGACGCCGCGTACTGGTATCGCAACATCCGGCAGACCGTGCAGTTCGACCAGGCGGTGCGCGCCGCAGCTGAGCACGGCTACCGCACGTTCATCGAATCCAGTCCGCATCCCGCGCTGATCGCCGGTATCGAAGACACCTGCAACCACTGCACCGCCGGCGACCCCGAGGCCATCGTGGTTCCCACCTTGGGCCGTGATGACGGCGGCCTCGAGCGCTTCCTGACGTCGGCCGCCGCCGCATTCGTGGCGGGCGTGAGCGTGAACTGGCGTGGCGCCTTGCCCGGGGCGAGCTTCGTGGAGCTGCCGACGTATGCCTTTGACCGGCGCAGGTTTTGGCTATCCGGTGAGGGTATCGGCGCCGACGCCGCGGGACTGGGGCTTGGCACCAGCTCGCACGCGTTGCTCAGCGCGGTGGTGGAGATGCCGGCTTCGGACGGGGTCCTGCTGACGGGTCGCATGTCATCCAGCCTGCAGGGGTGGCTGGCCGATCACGCGGTCTCCGGTGCCGCGGTTTTCCCGGGCGCGGGGTTTGTCGAGTTGGCGATCCGCGCCGGCGACGAAGTCGGCTGTTCGGTGGTCGACGAACTGACGCTGCAGGCTCCTCTGATGCTGCCCGCTTCCAGTTCGGTTGCCGTACAAGTGGTTGTCGGTCCCGGGGAAGAATCGGGCCGCCGCGCGGTGTCGGTGTTTTCCCGCGCCGAGGCCGGTTCCGCGTGGGTGTGTCACGCGGAGGGAGTCTTGAGCTCCCGGTCGATCGAGCCCAGCGCCGATCTGGCGGTGTGGCCGCCGCAGGGTGCGGTCGCGGTGGACATCGCCGACGGCTACGACCAGCTGGCGGCACACGGGTACGGGTACGGCCCGGCGTTCCGGGGATTGACCGCGACGTGGATCCGCGGCGACGAGGTGTTCGCCGAGGTGCGGCTGCCGGACGCGGCGGGCGGCGCGGGCGGGTTCGGGGTGCACCCGGCGCTGCTCGACGCGGCGATGCACGCCGTCATCATGGCGCAGGAGGCGGCGGGCCGGCCCGTCGAAGTGATGCTGCCGTTCTCGTGGCGGGACGTCTCCTTGCACGCCGCGGGCGCGACCGCGGTCCGCGCCCGGATCGCGCCGACCGGCCCGCAGGCCGGTGGGGGCAGCACCGCGATCTCGATCGAGCTCGCCGACGGGCTGGGCTTGCCGGTGCTGTCGGTCGGCGCGATGGTTGCCCGCCCGGTGAGCGAGCGGCAGCTGCGTGCGGCGGTGTCGAGTTCGGGGCCCGAGCGCCTGTTCGAGGTGGCGTGGTCGCCGGTAACCGCGGCGATCGCCGCCAACCCCGCGCCGCCCTACCAGGTTCTGGAATCGGTTGGCACCGAGCAAGACCCGATCACCGCCACCTACGAGCGCACCCACCGGGCGCTGACCGCCGTTCAAGCGTGGTTGACCGAGCACGGCTCCGGCATGCTGATCGTGGCGACTCGCGGCGCCGCCGGATTGGCGGGGGAGGACATCAGCGATCTCCCCGGCGCGGCGGTATGGGGCCTGGTGCGCTCGGCGCAAACCGAGCACCCCGGCCGCATCGTCCTGGTGGATTCCGATGTGCCGCTCGATGATCAGGCGGCCGCGGCGGCGCTCGCGGCCGGAGAGCCGCAGATACTGCTGCGCAGCGGCCACGTCTACACGGCGCGGGTGCGGCCCAGCCGCGCGGCCGACGACCTGTTGGTGCCCCCGGCCGACGGACCCTGGCGGCTGGGTATCAGCAACGCCGGCACCTTCGAAAACCTGCGGCTGGAGCCGGTTCCCAACGCCGACGCGCCACTGGAGCCGGGTCAGGTTCGGGTGGCGTTGCGCGCTATCGCCGCCAACTTCCGCGACATCATGATCACCCTGGGCATGTTCACCCACGACGCACTGCTCGGCGGTGAAGGCGCCGGCGTGGTGGTCGAGGTCGGTCCGGGCGTCACCGAATTCGCGGTCGGAGACTCGGTTTACGGGTTCTTCCCCGACGGAAGCGGCACGCTGGTCGCCGGCGATGTCCGCCTGCTGCAGCCGATGCCGGCGGACTGGTCCTACCCCGAAGCCGCCGCCATCTCGGCCGTCTTCACCACCGCGTACATGGCCTTCGTGCACCTGGCCGACGTCAAGCCGGGTCAGCGGGTGTTGGTGCATGCGGCCGCCGGCGGTGTCGGCATGGCCGCGGTCCAGTTGGGCCGGCACCTGGGTCTCGAGATTTTCGCGACGGCCAGTAGGGGTAAGTGGGACACGTTGCGGGCCATGGGCTTCGACGACGACCACATCGCGGATTCCCGCAGCCTGGAATTCGAGGACAAGTTCCGGGCCGTGACCGGTGGCCGCGGCATGGATGTGGTGCTGGATTCGCTGGCCGGCGACTTCGTCGATGCCTCGCTGCGTCTAGTGGCCCCCGGCGGCGTGTTCTTGGAGATGGGCAAGACCGACATCCGCGACCCGGGCGTGATCGCGCAGGAATACCCGGGGGTGCGCTACCGCGCCTTCGACCTGTTCGAACCCGGTCGTCCCCGGATGCACCAGTGGATGATCGAGTTGGCCGGGCTTTTCGACGCCGGTGCGCTGCGGCCGTTGCCGGTGACCACCTTCGATATTCGGCGCGCTCGTGCGGCGTTGCGGTATCTGAGCCAGGCCCGCCACATCGGCAAGGTCGTCATGTTCGTTCCCGATACGTGGGCGGCGGGCACCGTGCTGATCACCGGTGGAACCGGAATGGCGGGTTCGACACTGGCCCGCCACCTGGTGACTCAGCACGGTGTGCGGAACCTGGTGTTGCTCAGCCGCAGCGGTCCGGGCGCGCCGGGGGCCGCCGAATTGACCGCCGAATTGGAACAAGCCGGGGCCCGGGTGCGCGTGGTCGCGGGCGACGCGGCCGACCGGGATGCGTTGGCCTCGGTGATCGGCGATATCCCGGCGAGCCGTCCGCTGACCGGGGTGATCCACGCCGCGGGTGTGCTCGACGACGCGGTGGTCACGTCGTTGACTCCGCAGCGAGTGGATGCCGTGTTGCGCGCCAAGGTCGATGCGGCCTGGAACCTGCACGAGCTCACCCGCGATCTCGACCTGTCGGTGTTCGTCATGTTCTCGTCCATGGCCGGGCTGGTGGGGTCCTCGGGCCAGGCGAACTACGCGGCGGCCAACACCTTCCTGGACGCGCTGGCCGCGCATCGGCGCTCCCATGGGATGCCGGCGATCTCGCTGGGTTGGGGGTTGTGGGATCAGGCCAGCGCCATGACCGGTGGCCTGGACGCCGCCGGCCTCGCGCGACTAGGTCGCGACGGGATATTGGCTTTGTCGTCGGCCGAGGCGATGGAGTTGTTCGACACCGCGCTGATCCTCGACGAGCCGTACCTGGCGCCCGCCCGCATCGACCTGAGCGCGCTGCGGGCCCACGCCGCCGCGGTGCCACCCATGTTCGCCGATCTGGTCAACGCGCCGGCGCGGCGCCAGGTCGATGACTCGCTGGCGGCCGCGAAGTCGAAATCGGCTCTGGCGCACCGTCTGCACGGGCTGCCCGCACCGGAACAGCACGCCCTGCTGCTGGACCTGGTCCGCTCGCACATCGCCACCGTCCTGGGTAACACCACGCCGGAGGCGATCGACCCGGACAAGGCGTTCCAGGACCTGGGCTTCGACTCGCTGACCGCGGTCGAAATGCGTAACCGACTGAAGACCGCTACCGGACTGGCGCTTTCACCCACCCTGATCTTCGACTACCCGACTCCGAACGGCCTGGCGGGCTACATCCGGAGCGAACTCGCCGGGGTGCCACAGGAAATCACACCCGCCCCGGTCGTTCGCGCCCTCGGCGACGACCCGATCGTGATCGTCGGCATGTCGTGCCGCTATCCGGGCGGGGTGAATTCCCCCGACGATCTGTGGCGCATGCTCGTCGAGCGCCGCGACGTGCTCTCGGACTTTCCCACCGACCGCGGCTGGGATCTGGCCGGCATCTACAACCCGGATCCCGACGTGCCGGGCGCGTGCTACACGCGCACGGGCGGCTTCGTCGACGGTGTCGCGGACTTCGATCCCGCCTTCTTCGGCATCGCGCCGAGCGAGGCGCTGGCGATGGATCCGCAACAGCGAATGTTCCTCGAGTTGTCCTGGGAAGCCTTGGAGCGAGCCGGAATCGAACCCGGCGCGTTGCGGGGCAGCGCTACCGGCGTCTTTGCCGGGGTGTACACCCAGGGATATGGCATGGGCGCCGCCCCGGCCGCCGAGGGCTTCCGCCTGACCGGGCAGTCGTCGAGCGTGGCGTCGGGGCGGGTGTCCTACGTGCTGGGCTTGGAGGGCCCCGCGGTGTCGGTGGACACGGCGTGCTCGTCCTCGTTGGTGGCGTTGCACATGGCGGCGCAGTCGCTGCGCTCGGGTGAGTGCGATCTGGCGCTGGCCGGCGGCGTCACCGTCAACGCCACACCCGACATCTTCGTGGAGTTCAGCCGCATGCGCGGGCTGTCCGCGGATGGCCGGTGCAAGGCGTACGCGGGCGCCGCCGACGGCACCGGATTCTCCGAAGGCGGCGGCATGCTCGTCGTGGAGCGTTGGTCGGATGCGCAGCGACTGGGGCACCCGGTGCTGGCGGTGGTGCGGGGTTCGGCGATCAATCAGGACGGCGCCTCCAATGGCCTGACCGCGCCCAACGGTCCGTCCCAGCAGCGGGTGGTGCGCGCCGCGCTGGCCAATGCCGGCTTGTCGGCGGCCGAGGTCGACGTGGTCGAAGGCCACGGCACGGGCACCACGTTGGGTGATCCCATCGAGGCCCAGGCGTTGCTGGCGACCTATGGGCAGGACCGCAGCGAGCCGCTGTGGCTGGGTTCGATCAAGTCGAACATGGGCCACACGCAGGCCGCCGCCGGCGTGGCCGGCGTGATCAAGATGGTGCTGGCGATGCGCCACGACCTGCTGCCGCCGACGCTGCACGTCGACGAACCCAGCCCGCACGTCGACTGGTCGGTGGGATCGGTGGCGCTGCTCACGCAGCCGCAGCCCTGGCAGGCCGGGCCCGCGGATCATCCGCGGCGGGCCGGCGTGTCGTCGTTCGGCATCAGCGGCACCAACGCGCACGTGATCATCGAGGCCGCACCCGTCGAGGCCGCCCCCTCTGCGGAACGCCCCCACCCCCCGGTGGTGCCGTGGGTGGTGTCGGCGAAGTCGTTGGCGGCGTTGGGCTCCCAAGCCGCGCGGCTCGCCGAGCACTTACGCGGACGCGGCGAGCTCGACGCCGGCGATGTGGCCTGGTCGCTGGCGGGCCGGTCGAACTTCGAGCACCGGGCCGTGGTTCTCGGTGGTGATCGCGAGGAGTTGCTGGTTGGCCTCGACGAACTCGCCGCCGGTGCAGCCGGATCGGTCGTCGTGCAGGGCACGGCGACGCCCGGCGGCAAGACCGTCTTCGTCTTCCCCGGCCAAGGCGCCCAAATCCTCGGTATGGGAAAGGGCTTGCACGGCGCCTACCCGGTGTTTGCCGAGGCGTTCGACGCCGTCGTGGCAGAGCTCGACCGGCACCTGCTGCGGCCGTTGCGCGAAGTGATCTGGGGCCACGACGAAAACCTCTTGAACACCACCGAATTCGCCCAGCCGGCGTTGTTCGCGGTGGAAGTCGCCCTGTTCCGGTTGCTCGAATCCTGGGGTATCCAGCCCGACTTCGTGCTGGGCCACTCGATCGGCGAGTTGTCGGCCGCGCACGTCGCCGGCGTCTTGTCGCTGGAGAACGCGGCGGTCCTGGTCGCCGCCCGCGGCCGGTTCATGCAGGCCCTGCCGGAGGGTGGGGCGATGATCGCCGTGCAGGCCACCGAATCCGAAGTGCGGCCGCTGCTGGTGGCCGGGGTCGGCATCGCCGCCGTCAACGGTCCTACGGCGGTGGTCATTTCGGGCGCCGAGGACAAGGTGGCCGCGATCGCGGGCCAACTCCGCGCCGACGGCCGCCGCGTCCACCAATTGGCGGTGTCGCACGCGTTTCACTCGCCGCTGATGGATCCGATGATCGACGAGTTCGGCACGGTTGCGGCCGGACTGGCCATCGGCAAACCGACGATACCGATCGTGTCGAACCTGACCGGGCAGCTGGCGGCGGACGACTTCGCTTCACCGGCGTACTGGAAACGGCACATTCGCGAAGCGGTGCGGTTCGCCGACAGTGTGCGCTTCGTGCACTCGGCCGGCGCAAACCGTTTCCTCGAGGTCGGCCCCAGCAGCGGGCTGACGGCATCGATCGAGGAAACGCTTCCCGATGCTCCGGTGGTCACCATGTCGGCGCTGCGCAAGGACCGCCCGGAACCGGTAACCCTCACCAACGCGGTCGCGCAGGGATTCGTCGCCGGAATGGACGTGGACTGGCGCGGCGCGATCGGCAGTGCTGGTTTCCCAGGCAATCTCGTGGAGTTGCCCACGTATGCCTTTGAGCGCCGGCGGTTCTGGCTCTCCGGCGACGGCGCGGCGGTCGACGCCGCGGGATTGGGGCTCGCGCCCGGGGAGCACGCGTTGCTCGGGGCGGTGGTGGAATTGCCGGCTTCCGGCGGGGTGGTGCTGACGGGCCGGTTGTCGCTCGCTGCCCAGGGCTGGTTGGCCGACCACGCCGTCGGCGGCGTGGTGCTGTTCCCCGGCGCAGGATTCGTGGAGCTGGCGATCCGTGCCGGCGACGAAGTCGGCTGCGGCGTTGTCGATGAGCTGAATCTCGCCGCACCGCTGGTGCTGCCGGGCTCCGGGTCGGTCGCCGTGCAGGTGGTGGTCGGCGGCACCGATGAATCTGGCGCCCGTGCCGTCTCGGTCTTTTCGCGCGCCGACGCGGGCTCGGGCTGGTCGTTGCACGCCGAGGGTGTGCTGCGCGCGGGCTCGGTGCAGCCGAGCGCCGACCTGTCGGTGTGGCCTCCGATCGGTGCCACCCCGGTGGACGTTGGCGACGGTTATGAGCGTCTGGCCGACCGTGGGTACGGATACGGACCCGCGTTCCGCGGACTGACCTCGATGTGGCGTCGCGGTGACGAAGTGTTCGCGGAAGTGGCGCTGCCCGTGGACACGGGGGTCTCGGCGGCCGGGTTTGGCGTCCATCCGGTGATGCTCGACGCGGCATTGCACGCGGTGATCTTGGCGTCCGACGCCGACGAACTCGCCGAGGGTTCGATGCTGGTGCCGTTCTCCTGGCAGCAGGTCTCGTTGCACGCCGCGGGCGCGACGGCGGTGCGGGCGCGGATCGTGCCGGTGAGTGATTCGGCGGTGTCGATCGAACTCGCGGACGGCTTGGGGCTGCCGGTGCTCTCGGTGGCCTCGATGGTGGCCCGGCCGGTGACCGACCAGCAGCTGCTGGCGGCGGTGTCGAATTCGGGACCGGACCGGCTCTTCGAGGTCATCTGGTCCCCGCAGCGGCCGACGTCGGTGCAGCCCGTCTCGGTATACGCCTGGGGTGCAACGGAATCGGATGACGCCGAGGCGCATCCGGTGGCCGTGGTGTTCGAGTCGGCGCCGGTGGGCGACGATGTCGTGGGCGACGTTTACGCCGCCACGCGCGCGGTGTTGCCGGTGCTGCAGTCTTGGCTGGCCCGCGACGGGGCGGGCACCCTGGTGGTGGCGACCCGCGGCGCAATGGCGTTGCCGGGGGAGGACGTCACCGATCTCGCGGGCGCGGCGGTGTGGGGGCTGGTGCGCTCGGCGCAGACTGAACACCCCGGTCGGATCGTCCTCGTCGACACCGATGCTCGGTTGGACGATGAGTCCGTCGCCGCGATCTTGTCGGTCGGTGAGCCGCAGGTATTGCTGCGCGGCGGGGCGGTGTACACCGCCCGGGTGCACGGCAGTCGCGCCGTCGGCGGTCTGCTGGTGCCCCCGGCCGACGGGCCGTGGCGACTGGGCATGAGCAGTTCCGGCACCTTCGAGAATCTGCGGCTGGAACGCATCCCGGACGCCGACGCGCCGCTGGAGCCCGGGCAGGTCCGGGTTGCGCTGTCGGCCCTGGCCGCCAACTTCCGCGACGTGATGATCGCGCTGGGCCTGTATCCGGACCCGGACGCCGTCATGGGCATCGAGGGTTCCGGCGTGGTGGTGGAAACAGGTCCTGAAACCGCCGCCGGCGAGGGACGTTTCGCGGTCGGCGACCGCGTCATGGGTCTGTTCCCCGATGGCACCGCCACGATCGCCAGGACCGACCAGCGCCTGCTCGCCAAGGTGCCGGCCGGATGGTCACACACCGCGGCCGCCACGACCACGGTGGTCTTCGCCACCGCCTTCTACGCACTGGTCGACCTGGCCGCCGTCAAGCGGGGCCAGCGGGTGCTGGTGCACGCCGCCGCCGGTGGGGTGGGAATGGCCGCGGTGCAGTTGGCCCGCCACCTGGGTCTGGAAGTCTTCGCCACCGCGAGCCGCGGCAAGTGGGACACCCTGCGGGCCATGGGCTTTGACGAGGACCACATCTCGGATTCCCGCAGCCTGGACTTCGAGGAGAAGTTCCGGGTGGTCACCGGGGGGCGCGGTATGGACCTGGTGCTGGACTCGCTGTCCGGCGACTTCGTGGATGCCTCCCTGCGACTCGTCGCCCCCGGCGGCGCGTTCCTGGAGATGGGCAAGACCGACATGCGCGAGCCCGGGGCGGTGGCGCTCGAGCACCCCGGTGTGCGCTACCGCGCCTTCGACCTGTTCGAGGCCGGGCCCGACCGCATCGCGCAGATACTCGACGAGCTGGCCGCCTTGTTCGGCGACGACGTGCTACGGCCGTTGCCGGTGACCAGGTTTGACGTACGACGCGCGCCGGCGGCGTTGCGGTACCTGAGCCAGGCCCGCCACGTGGGCAAGGTCGTGATGACCCTGCCGGACGCCTGGGCGGCGGGCACCGTGTTGATCACCGGCGCCACCGGGATGGCGGGTTCGGCGCTGGCCCGCCACGTGGTGACCCGCCACCACGCGCGGAACCTGGTGTTGGTGAGCCGGCGCGGTCTGGACGCGCCGGGGGCCGCGGAATTGGTGACGGAACTCGCCGCCGCCGGTGCCCAAGTCCACGCGGTGGCCTGTGACGCCGCCGATCGCGAGGCATTGGCCAAGGTGATCGCCGATATCCCGGTGCAGCGGCCGCTGTCGGGAGTGATTCATGCGGCCGGCGTGCTCGACGACGCGGTGATTTCCTCGCTCACCCCGGAGCGGGTAGAGGCGGTGTTGCGGGCCAAGGTCGATGCGGCGTGGAACCTGCACGAGCTGACCCGCGATCTGGATGTGTCTGCGTTCGTGATGTTTTCGTCGATGGCGGGGCTGGCGGGAGCATCGGGCCAAGCCAACTACGCGGCGGCCAACTCGTTCCTGGACGGGTTGGCCGTGCACCGGCGCATGCGCGGGCTGCCGGCGATGTCGCTGGCCTGGGGGCTGTGGGACCAGGCCAGCGCCATGACAGGCGCCCTTGGTGCCGCCGATCGTGCCCGGTTCGGCCGCGACGGGATCGTCGCGATGTCCTCCGACGAGGCGCTGGATCTGATGGGCACCGCACTCATCGTCGACCAGCCGTTCCTGTTGCCCGCGCACATCGACCTTGCCGCGCTGCGGGTCAAGTTCGACGGCGGAACCTTGCCGCCGATGTTCGTCGATCTGATCAACGCGCCGACCCGGCGTCAGGTCGACGATTCCCTGGCCGCGGCGAAATCGAAATCGGCTCTGCTGCAGCGCCTCGAAGGGTTGCCCGAGGACGAACAGCAGGCGGTTCTGCTGGATTTGGTGCGTTCCAACATCGCCATCGTGCTCGGTAACTCCAGCCCCGAGTCCATCGATCCGGACCGGGCGTTCCAGGAGCTGGGCTTCGACTCGCTGACGGCGGTCGAGATGCGCAACCGGCTCAAATCGGCTACCGGCCTGGCGCTGTCGCCGACGCTGATCTTCGACTACCCGAACTCCGCGGCGCTCGCCGGTTACATGCACCGAGAACTCGTCGGCGCGTCCGAGCAACAGAGTCCCGCCGCCGCGCCCGGGGAGGCCGAGATCCAGCGCGCCGTGGGATCGATTCCGGTCAAGCGCCTTCGGCAGGCCGGAGTGCTCGAGCTGTTGCTCGCGTTGGCGAACGAAGACAGCAACGCGCAGGCGGCCGTCGCCGCGGTGACCTCGGAGAAGGACATCGCGGACATGGACCTCGAGGATCTGGTCAACGCGGCGCTGATGGACGACGACGAGTAACGATGAGCTTGCGCAAGGGCATTCAGTGAGAATCGCCGTCACCGGCGCGGGCGGCGTGCTCGGCCGGGGCCTGACCTCCCGCTTGCTCAGCCAGGGTCACGACGTCATCGGAATCTCCCGCCATCGACCCGAAAGCTGGCCGAGTGCGGCCGAATTCGTCGCGGCGGACATCCGGGACCGGCCCGCTGTCAGCCGCGCGGTCGCCGGCGCCGACGTCGTCGCGCACTGTGCGTGGGTGAACAGCCCGGGCCCCGAGGCCCGGATCAGCCAGCAGGTCAACATCGGGGGTACCGCCAACGTCCTTGCGGCGATGGCCGAAACGGGAGCCAGGCGCATCGTTTTCGCGTCGTCGGCGCACGTCTACGGCGGGGGAGATGCGCCGAAAACAGAGCATGACGCGAGAACCGCGGTCAGTGCCGACGGCCGGTACCAAGCCCAGATCGAACAGCTGCTTGAGGAATCGGGCATGGAATGGATCGCGATCCGCTCTGCGCTGATTCTCGGCCGAGGCGTCGACAACTGGGTGCGCCGAGTGCTGGCGCTGCCGGTATTCCCCGACGGATCGGCCGACCGGCGCATGCAGGTCGTCCACCTCGACGACGCGCTTCGGCTGTACAACCGGGCGATCGTGGACACCGAAATCGGGAGCGGCCCGGTTAATCTCGCCGCACCGGGTGAGCTGAGCTTCCGCCGCGTCGCCGCGACGCTCGGACGTCCGGTCGTGCGGTGGGGCCCGGGGCGGGCCGAGCTGCAACGGGTGCACAGCGCTGCGTTCATGGATACCGCGCGGTTGCGTGAGCAATGGGGATTTCGGCCGGCGTGGAGCTCCGGTGAATGCATCGAGGATTTCGCACTCGCGGTGCGCGGCCGGGTCACCATCGGCAAGCGAGTGGTATCCCTGCCGTGGCGGATGTCAACCATCGGCGACCTACCGGCAGTCGACGCGCCCTCCGAGGATGGCGTGCAGCCCAATTGGGCTGGCCCCGCGGGGGATAACGGAGAATTCGACACCCCGATCGACCCGCGCTTTCCCACCTTCCTGGCCACCAATTTGTCGGAGGCCCTACCCGGCCCGTTCTCTCCGGCGTCGGCGTCGGTGACCGTGCGTGGGCTGCGCGCCGGCGGCGTGGCGATCGCCGAGCGGCTCCGGCCCGGCGGCATCATCCAGCGTGAAATCGCGATGCGCACCGTCGCGGTGTTCGCTCACCGCCTCTACGGCGCCATCACCTCGGCGCACTTCATGGCCGAGGTGGTACCGTTCGCCAAGCCCGCGATGATCGTCAGCAACAGCGGGTTTTTCGGCCCCAGCATGGCGGCACTGCCGGTCTTCGGCGCGGAACGCCCAGGCTCCGAAACCGGCCGCCTCCGAAAGGTACTGCGCACCCCGCGCAACATCGGCGTATTCGGCGTCAACCTGATCGGCCTGTCCGCCGGCTCGTCGGCGGACACCCATGAGTTCGTTGCCGATGTCGATCGCCTGGAACGCTTGGCCGGCGACGACGTCACTCAGCTCGACGCTCGCCGGCTACTCAGCCTGATCTTGTTGGCGCGCGACGAGGTCGTGCACGGCTGGGTGCTGGCCTCGGCGTCGTTCATGCTGTGCGCGGCGTTCAACGTGTTGCTGCGCGGCCTGTGTGGGCGAGACACCGCCGCACCGGCGGGACCGGAATTGGTCAGCGCCCGATCGGTCGAGGCGATGCAGCGATTGGTGGTTGCCGCACAGCGCGACTCGAAAGTGACTGCGCTGCTGGCCGAACCGGGAGAGCGGCTGGGCAAGCTGGCCGTCGAGGTCCCCGAGTTTCACGCGGCAGTGCTGGCCGAGCTGGCGCTGATCGGGCATCGAGGCCCGGCCGAGCTCGAGATGCTCTCGACCAGCTACGCCGATGATCCCGAGTTGCTCGTCCGCATGGTGACCAGAGCGATGAGCGTACCTCCCACGCCGCAGCCTTCACCTCCACGGATCCCCTTGCAGGCCAAGCCCATTGCCCACCTGGCGGCACGCCAACTTCGCGACCGCGAAGTCCGTCGCGACAAGGTGGTGCGGGCCAACTGGGTGCTGCGCAACCTGATGCGCGAGTGCGGCCGCAGGTTGGTCGAAGCTGGACTCTTCGACAGCGCCGACGACGTCTTTTATCTGCTCGTCGACGAGCTCGATGCACTCCCGGCGGACGTTGCCCCGCTCGTGGCCCGGCGTCGCGCCGACCAACGCCGGCTGGTCGCCGTCTCGCCGCCGACCGTGTTCAGCGGGAGCTGGCAGCCCACCGAGACCTTCCCAGCGCCTCTCATCAGTGGCGACACCCTGCGCGGAGTCGGCGTCTGCGGGGGACGGGTCCGGGGCCGGGTGCGCATCGTGCGCCCCGAAACCATCGACGACTTGCAACCCGGCGAGATCCTCGTCGCGGAGGTCACCGACGTCGGCTACACCGCGGCGTTTTGCTATGCCGCTGCCGTCGTGACCGAACTCGGCGGCCCGATGTCGCACGCCGCGGTGGTGGCCCGCGAATTCGGCTTCCCCTGCGTCGTCGACGTCCAGGGGGCTACCCGGTCATTGCCGCCGGGCGCGCTCATCGAGGTCGATGGCACCACCGGCGAGATTCGGGTGCTCGAACTCTAGCCGAACTCCATGTCCAAACTGGTGGGCCCGCTCAGTCCCAGCATTGGTTTCCAGCGTGACGTTGCCAGCCGCCGGGGGTTGGGCATGCGC
Organism: uncultured Actinomycetota bacterium; assembly: GCA_963732835.1. Classification (GTDB taxonomy): domain Bacteria; phylum Actinomycetota; class Actinomycetes; order Mycobacteriales; family Mycobacteriaceae; genus Mycobacterium. The sequence continues at coordinate 388,650 of CAVTBA010000010.1, read as the reverse complement.
TGCGCAAGGATTTTGAGGGCCCCGGCCAGCTCCACTCGGGCGAGGTTGGCGCCAAGGCAATAGTGGGCGCCACCGCCGAAGGTCAAAATGGGTGGCGGGTCATCTCGGGAGATGTCGAATCGGTCCGCGTCGGGATAGATCTCTGGATCACAGTTGGCGGCATAGGTATTCACCGAAATAAAGGTGCCTGGCGGAAACCTATACTCGCCAAACGTGACATCGTCGAGGACCGTGCGCAGCGTGGTGCATACCGCCGGCGAATGGCGCATGCATTCTTCGACAGCTCGCATCGCGAGGTCCGGACTGTCGCGGAGCAATGCCAACTGATCTTGATGGTCACACAGCACATGCATGCACGCGGCCAGTTGATTGCGGGTGGTGTCGGTGCCGGCGCTCAGGATGCTGAACGCCAGCATGCGCATCTCGGCGTCGCTGAGTCGGTCGCCATCGTCTTGGGCGCGGATCAATTCGGAGATCAGGTCGTCGGTCAGTCGGCTTCGCCGCTCGGCGATCAAGTCATCGATGTAGGCGTCGAACTCGTCCCACGCCCGCATGACGACATCCTGCTCCTCGACAAGGTTGGAGTCGAACCTCACGATCTTGAAGATGTCCTCCGCCCACAGCGAAAACTGTTCCCAGTCTTGGGGAGGCGCGCCCAGTAGCGCGCAGATGATCGGGATCGGGTAGGGCCGGGCGATGTCGGCGACGAAATCACACCGGCCGGCAGTGGCGACCTGATCGATCAACTCGTTGATGACCGTGTCGATGGTGCGTTCCATGCGCACAGACGCCCGCGGCGTGAAGGCCTTGGACACCAGGCTGCGCAGCCGCCGATGTTCGTCGCCATCCATGCCAAGGATGGTGCCGAGCACCCTGTCATAGAGCGGACCGGACGTTATCCCGCGGGCCGACATATGCAAACCGGGCGGGAACACGAACCTGGGGTCGCGAAGTATTCCGCGGGCGAGTTCGTAGCCGAGCACTTCGGGGCCCAACGGCCCGATGGCCATCGGTGACTGCTTTCGCACCTCGCGGATCCGTGGGGCGACTTCATGCACCGTTTCGGTGATGTCGTAGTGCAGCGTTGGGAGTCCCGCGTCGAAGACGCTGGGTACCGCGGTGTCGACGGTCATGCCGGCTCCCTTGCCGAAATTCGCAGTGGTAGCCGGGGCAAAGTGCACGTTGGGGACGGCCAGGTGATCTCCGGGCGGTATTCGGCTGCAAGTTCGAAGTGGGGGATACGCCTTAGCCATTCGGTCACGACGACATTCATCTCCATCCGGGCCAGGTGCGAACCTACGCATCGGTGTGGACCACCACCGAAACCCCAGTGCTTGTGCACTTTGCCGTCCATCACCAGGTCGTCACCGGATATCGCATCGGATCCGTCCCGGTTGATCGCGCCGAGGCACAGCCGCACCCGGGAGCCCGCGGGCAACGTGATGCCGGCCACGGTTACCTCCTCGGTCGTCACCCGTGGCACGACGGGAGCCGACGACTCCAGTCGGACGATCTCCTCGACGAAAACGGGTATCTCGTCGGGCTTTTCACCGAGCCTGTTGCGCAGGTGGGGGCGCCTTGCCAATTCGAGCATTGCCGCCCCGATAGCCGACGTAACGGTGTCCAGGCCTGCGAGGACGAAGAAGAACGCCATTCCGAGAGCTTCGTCGTCGGTGAGCGGGTCGTCGCCCGCGAGTACCTGGGAAAGGACATCGTCACCCGGATTGTGTCGATGCTGGGCGACGGCCTCGGTGAGGTAGGCGAAGAGCTCGAGCGCCGGTGTCAGGTCTGGGGTTTCGCCGGCGGCGTTGGGAATGCTCAATTCGATGATGGCGTCCTTCCACCGGATGAGCCGTTCGCGATCCTGCAGTGGCAGGCCGAATAGCGTCAGGAAGACCTGCGACGGGTATGGAGTCGCGAGGTCGGCCATCACCTCGCACTCGCCGCGTCCGGCAATCGAGTCGATGATGTCGATCGCTTGCTCTTGAATCGACGGTAGGATCGCGGCGAGTGCATGCGGACTGAAGAACGGCTGGAGAATCCTCCGAAACCGGGTGTGCTCCGGAGGGTCAAATGCCGCCGGCACCAGGGGAAGCGGACTGCCGACGACCTCGAATGCCTTCTTGGAAGAGAACACGGTCGGGTTACGCAGTGCTGCCAGTACGTCTTCTCGACGGGTCAGCGCGTACCAACCATCGCTCAGTACCACCGGGCCGGCTCCCCGCAATGCGGCCCAGCCGACGCCCCGGTCGAGGGACATCGGAAGATCGTTCAAGTCGAGCTCCGGAATTCCTCGGGGGTCACGAGCCTCGGCCATGCCGGTCCTTTCGGTCGATGCAGTTGTGATCACGGAATATTGGTCGCCAGAAATGTGAGCGGCAGGCCCAGGATCGACAAGTCGTTTTCGTCGAGATAGGAGCCTTCGCCCTCGAAGTGTTGCCGGAATCGCGTTGTCGCGCGGTAGCGCTCGGCGAGGGCTTCAGCAGAAGCGGCTTCCCGAACTCCGATTACCACGGTGTAAACCCCGTCACCGTGACGCTCGAGGAACTCAGTCACCGAAGCGGCTACCTGCCCGGTCGACCCTGGGATCGGGCTGATCAGCTCGATACCTCGATTCCAGTCGAGGTGAATGTCCACGCCGACTTCGGCCAGCTGCAGGGTCTCGAAGACGAACCCCAGATCACTGAACATCTGCGCTGCGGCGTCATGTCGCTCGGCTGCCACGGCGAACACGACGTGGTGGAGCCGCGGTGAGCCTTCTGCGGTCGTTTCTCGAGACATCGGCCTCCGATCGAAGGTTATGCATCCGCGCGGAGGACTCCGCGTGGGAGGAGCAGCGGCAGGTCGTTGTAGGTGGCGATGCCGGGCGGAGCGGCGATGACCGCTGGTATCGCGGTGATCGCCGGCATGGCGGTGATGGTGAGACCCAACATGATGTAGTCGTCCATCGTCTCGCCGGCAAAGTCCGGTGGCGGAAGGAAACTCAGCGTTGTCTTGATAGTCGGTTGGCCCTGCACCTCGATGGTGTAGCCCATGTCCAGCGGCCAATCCGGCTCCAGCGATTGACCCTTGCGCCAGCGGCCGCGGATCTCGATGACCTCGCGGCCGCCCAGAATCCCTGTCCAACGAACATCCACGCCGGCGACGCAGCCCTTTGCGATTGTCCAATCACCAGGAAGGCGGAGATCCTCGGTGGTCTGGGCGTATTCGACTTGGCAACGTATGTCATCGAGCTCCGTACCCAGAGCGTCGGCGATCAGCAGCACCGCGTCACGGAAGACGCCGGACCCCTTCTCGGTGATGGCGGGCAGATCCATGCGGTCGATGGGATAGCCGAAGCCCATCGGGATTTCGGTCCCGGGGGAGTTGTAGATGGTGGTGTCAGCGGATTCCACCATGGAGACCTTGTCCACTCGATCCGAGAGCCCGGCCGAAATGATGGCGAACAACTGGATGAAGCCGGGGTTGATGCCGCTGCCGAAGATGGTCGACCCGCCCTGGTCGCAGGCCTCGGCGATGCGATCACGCCCCGTACCAAGAGAGTGACCGGTGACGAACCCGGCGGTGCCCACCACGTTGATGCCCGCCCCGAGGATGCGAACCAGCTCATCGACATCGGCGAACATCGGGTTATAGACCACACAATCCGGCTTCAGCGCGAGCAGCTCCTCGATGTCGTTGGTGGCCTTCACGCCAAGGGGTTCGATCCCGCACAGCTCGCCGACATCACGCCCGACCTTCTCCGGCGACCAGGCGTAACATCCGACGAGCTCCAGTCTGGGATTTGCTGCTAACGCCCGCACCGAACTCTTGCCGACGTTGCCCGTCGTCCACTGGACGACCCGATGGGTCACGGGTGTGGCGGCGTGTGCTGTTGGGCGGCTTGGCGAGCGAGCCGGTCGTTGTGGATCCTGACCAGCTCGCGGAACCCAAGCCTGTGGTACTTCGGTATCGGCTGGATGCCCCACACGTCCTGCGCGGTGGCCTTGCCTTCAGCGCCCTCCGGCGGCCCGAACGGCGGGTACGGGTACTTGCACTCCAAGGTGTCGTTGGAGTACCGAATCTTGAGCAATTCGCTGCAGATCTGCGTGAGGCTCAGCGTGGGGTAGCCGTAGTAGACCGCCATGAACGGCAACGTGAAAGCGCCTTCGATCACCAGTGCCACCAGGCAGACCAGGACGGCCCGTTTGATCCATTTGTGCATGCGCGCGTAGTACGGCGTAGTCCCCGGCTCGAGATCCGTGGTCGGTTCTTGTTCTTCGGTAGGCGATGGGGCCGTCATGGCACTGCTCCTTAAGACCTAGTCGGTGAAGATTTCTCGGTTGACGGTGTGCAGATAAGGGATCGCGAGAAAGGGGGTGATGTAGAAGATGTCGTAGAGCCACCAGCCAATGACCGGGAAAACGACGCCGGCGTAGCGGACATCCGCGAACATGGTCATGTTGAAGACGTATGCGGACCAGATCACCACGCCCATCCAGCAGGTGACGACCATCCACTGGTGACCCCACCGCTTCATCTGTAGGAACCCGATCGCCGCGGCCACCCGCATGGAGAACACCGTGAGGATCAACCCCGCCACATAGGCCTTCTCGCCCGGCCCCGCCGCGCCGCCGACCCAGAGCTCGTTGTAATGCCAGAAGTAGCCCGCATCAAACATGTTGCCCCAGCCGACCATCAGCACCCGGTTGATCAACGTGTGGTTGGCGACCAAGTCCATGGCCCAGCCGAGACTGTTGAGCATTCCGTCGATCAGGACGAGATAACCGATCAGCGTCACGATCATGGGCCGGACCGACAAGCCGGCGCGCAGCGCCTGGCGCTGCAGCCATACCCCGCGCATGAAGATGGGAAACCCGATCAGACCCGGAGCCCACATTCCCATCAAGGCAGCACCGACGATCATCCACTTGTCGGCGCGGCGCTGCGCCCGGCGGGACTCGTCGTGGTGATCGTCCAGGCTGACCGACCTCTCGGTGTTGGCCGGTGCGCCTTCCGAATCACCCTTGAGCAGAGGAATGTTCACAAGTTCCACCACCCTCGGGCGAAAGACATGTACAGCTGGATTCCAAACATCACCAGCAAATAGCCGTAGATGAATAGCTGGAAGACGATGAGCGCCCTCTTGCGCTTCCTTTCCTGTTGGTCCATGCCGGACTCCTTTCCTAGGGCTTGCCCAGAGTCGATGTGTTCGGGGCGTCCGCGGTGGCCAGGGTGGCCGCAGCGACTTCACGTAGACCGTCGGTGACCGCGCCATCGAGGCTCAGGGGCGCGAGGATGCAAGCCTCGGCCGCATCCAATTCGCTTGCGCCGACGGCGATCAGGTGCGCGGCCGTGACCAACACCCTGGTCGACGGCGGCTCGAAGTGAAAGGCTTCGTCGGCAGTGCGGATCGCAACCGCGCATCCGACCAACCGACGCGCCGTGGCGAGGGGGATTCCGGCTTCGGCGACGATCACCTCGGCCTCGCGCTCGGGCGGCAGATACCTCATCGCGAGTGTGACGAATCGCTGCCGGAAGGACGGTTTCAGCTCCTTGAGTGAGCTGCGATATGCCGGGTTGTACGAACAAACCAGCATGAAGGTGTCTGGCGCCGTCACGACTTCGCCCGCTCGATCCAGGTACAGCGATCGCCGGTGATCGGTGAGCGAATGCAGGATGGCCAACGAGTCGTGGCGAGCTTCGACGACTTCGTCGAGGTAGCAGATCGCGCCGGCTTTGACGGCCCGGGTCAGCGGGCCATCGGTCCAGACCACGTCGCCGCCGGTCACCATGAAGCGGCCGACGAGATCGGAGCTGGTGAGGTCGTCGTGGCAACTGATGGTGACGACCGGTCGTTGCAACAGCAGGCCCATGTGCTCGACGAAACGCGTCTTTCCGCATCCGGTCGGGCCGGTGAGCATCACAGGCATGTGCTGGCGGAAGGCCCGCTCGAATAGCTGGACCTCATTGCCGTTTGCGAAATAAGTGTCGGCGGCGGCACTCATGAGGCAACCAGTTCGCGATGGACATGGGCCAACACCCGCGGAAGCTCCTCTACGCGTCGGATCCGTTGAGACCGTCGGGGCCCGAAAACCTCCGGAAGGGGATCGACACGGGTCGGCCCCACACCGACGTAATACATCGACACCCCCGCATCGTTGGCCTCCTCGACGGCGTGCGCGGCATCCGCCCAGGCGTAGCGGCCCTCATACCCTTCATCGGAGATCAGGCCATCGCCGATGACGATCAGCAGCCGCCGCTCGGATACCTGAGCGAGCAGCCGACTGGTCAAATGGCGCAGCGGCGCACCGAGCCTGGTGTATCCGCGGGTGGACAGGCCGAGCCCGCTGGGGGCCACCAACCGGCGGTCTTCGAAATCCTTCAGGCAAAGGACTTCGACGCGATGGCGGGTATTGCCGGTGAACACAAAGACGCCGTGTCGCTCTCGCGCAAGCGTCATGGCGCGCGAAAGCGCATCGGCACAGGCCAATTCCAGTTGAAAGATTCGCCCGCCGTGCACCCCCAGCGACGAACTGCCGTCGAGCAGTACGGCCGTAGTGACGTCGCGGCTACTGGGCAGCAACTCGCGGAATATCCTCGGCTCCTCGGCCTCGCCAGTGCTCAGGTCGATGTAATGGTTGACATACTGGTCGACATCGAGGTCGGAGCCGTCTTCGAGGCGGTCTGCCATCCCACGATGGGTGTGTTCTTCGAACCACTTGCGTACGTCAACGGCCACGGGCACCGGACCACGTGTCCGCCGGGCCTCTGCACGCTCGATCACGGCGACGTGGTCGCGCATGAATCGCTGTGTCCACGTGTTCCATTCCGGGTAGGGAATCCCCGGCCGGTGTTCGGGAGTGACGTCGAAATCGTTGTCCTGCGGCCGGCTCGGCGGCGGCAGGTTGGGATTGCGGACGCCGCCGTCACCGCCGACGGGAACCGAGTATGGCCGCGGAAGGCGCTTTTGCGTTGTCGTCCAGGGCATCCTGCCGAAGCTGCGGCGCAACCTGTCGGCCAAGCCCTGCGGCGCGGTGTAGGCCAGCGGTAAGGTGCCCAGCAGCGGATGCATCCTCAATGGCTGACCATTGGCGGCCAACGCGATTGCCCGGTTGAGCATTTCCACGGCAGTCATGTCGCCGGCTTCGGTGTCGAGGTCCGGTAGCAGTCGTCGCACCTCGGGGAGCAAACCTGGCCAGCGCGAGGCCATCCAGCCAAGGGCGACGCCTGCTTCGACAAGGCTGAGCGCGCGCACTTCGCGAGCGGATAACTCGTTCAGGCGATAATCGGTGATCCGTTCTTTGGACGGCGAACATTGCAGGGCCACACCGCATGTCAGGGCTCTGCGTGTCCAATCGGAAAGTCCGGGGTAGGGGACATGAACGAACGTCAGCGCCACATTCAAACCGAAGCGACGCCGGTCACCGGTGACCAGCCGGGCGCCCTCGCGCCGTTGCTCACTGAGCGCCACCGCAGTCACGGAACAACTCCGTTCCAACGCCATTGCGTGGGAATCTTCAGCCATTGGTCGAATCCCACGCGTTCCGGCGGCCCGGTCCAGCGTTCAGAACGTACCGATGTTGGAGAACAGCCAATACCAAAACCAGATGATCAGTCCGGTGCCTCCCCAAGCGGCGACATACCGAAGGATCTCCCATACATAAGCCACGATTTGACCTCCTTGGTGACGCGCACTTAGCCAAGTGATGCGCGAGTTGGACTTCCGGTCCGTCCCGCCCGACAACATGTCGACATACTCTCTGACGCAAAGAAATTCCCTCGGGGTGATCGGGCGCTCGGCCGGGATTCGGCCGACGATGCGGGTCGTCGAACGGCACGTGCGGCATGTCAGTCGGTGAAGAGTTCGCGGTTGACGGTGTGCAGGTAGGGGATGGCGAGGAAGGGGGTGATGTAGAAGATGTCGTAGAGCCACCAGCCGACGACCGGCAGCACTACGCCGGCGAAGCGCACGTCGGCGAACATGGTCATGTTGAAGACATAGCCGATCCAAATCACCACGCCCATCCAGCAGGTGACGACCATCCACTGATGGCCCCAGCGTTTCATCTGCAGGAAGCCGATGGCGGCGGCGATGCGCATGGTGAATACGGTCAGGATGAGGCCGACTTCCAAGGCTTTTTCGCCGGGACCGGCCGCCCCGCCGACCCACAGCTCGTTGTAGTGCCAGAAATAGCCCGCGTCGAACATGTTGCCCCAACCGTTGAGGAGCACGCGGGCCAGCAGTGTGTGGTTTGCCACCAGGTCAAGAGCCCATCCGACGGTGTTGATGGCGGCGTCGATGATGACCAGATAGCCGAGCAGCGTGACCAACATCGGCCGCACGGAGAGGCCGTCTCGCTGGGCCCGGCGCAGCAACCGGACTCCCCAGAGAAACAGCGGCAACCCGAAGACGCCCAGGGCCGCGGTGCCGATCAGGAGGCTGCCGGCGATAAGCCATCTGTCGGCCCGACGCTGCGCGAGTTGCGACCGTTCCATGTGTTCGTCGATTGTCAGACCATGGGCAGGGCCGGTTGTGCGGGCGGCCGTGCCGATGCCGGCATCGCGCTGGTCCAGCTTCGGCGGATTCACGCACACCCTCCCCGTCATCGACGCTGATTGGATCGGCTCGTGCACTATAACAGGCTGACTATAGTCAGCAGAAGTGTGATTACAGCGGTGCCCAAAGTAAAAACGGAATACGCCACGGCCTCGCCGCAAGCAGCACTGTAAGGCCGATTAACGCCGGTCCTGTGCGAAACGGGTGGCTGTCGGGTTGAGCTCCCTCGTGCCATATTATTGACACAAGTCAGGCCATATTCGTTGACACGCCGATCGGCCGCCGCCTACGCTCAGCGAGCGCCCCGCCGTTCAAGCCTGGTGTGCCGCCGGCGAGACCGCTCGTTCGTCACAGCGCAGTCGGTGCAGGCAAAGGAGTAGCAATGACGCTCACCCAAGACAAGGCAGCGGCTAGAAAGTCGCCGGCCGAGCGGAAGTATCGCGTTATCCAATGGGGCGTCGGCAATGTCGGAACGGTGGCGCTCCGCCATTTTGCCCATAATCCGGCCTACGAACTGGTGGGAGTGCTCTGCAATCGGCCCGAAAAGGTGGGCAAGGACGCCGGCGAGCTCTGCGGCAAGCCACCGACCGGCGTGCTGGCCACCGACGACAAAGCGGCCATCGAAGCTCTCGATGCCGACTGCGTGTTCTACGCGCCGCTGTGGTCTGATCCCGATGAAGTCTGCCGCCTGCTGCGCGGTGGGAAGAACGTGGTCGCGTCGGGCGGCGCATGGTGGTATCGAACCGAGCACAGTCAGGGGGATATCGACAAAATCCACGCCGCGTGCCTAGAGGGCGGTACATCGTTCCACGCGGGTGGTGTTAATCCCGGTTTCGCGGGCGACCTCCTGGTCCTGACGTTGGCCCGGATCGTCAGCCAGATCGACACCATCCACATCTACGAGGTCGTGAATTTCGGCAGGGACACCCTGAAGTACTTGTTCGAGATGGGGATGGGGAGCGATCCCGCCGGCTTCGAGGACGGCCCGAATCTGCTGGGACAAGCTTGGCCGCTGTTCGCACAGTCGATGGCAATGATCGTGGAGAACATGGGCAAAACGGTCGAAAGGTACACCACGGAGGTGGAACTCGGGGTCGCCACGCGGGACATTCCCTTCGAGGGATCCGAGACCAGCGACATGCCGGGCTTCAGGGGAGTGATCAAGGCGGGCACCGTCGCCCGCCAGCATCACAAATGGACAGCATGGGTGGAGGGTCGGCCGCTCATCGTCTTTCACGAGATCTACACGATGGACGCCTATGACGCCATTGAGCCACAGGAGGATTGGCCTCAGCATTATCACTACCGCATCGTGATCGAGGGTGATTCATCCACGGAGCTGATCCTCCAAGGGGCGCAGGACCCGGACGGCGGCTATGCGTTGCCCGGGTACACCTGGACCGCGATGGGCCCCGCGAACGCCATTCCCGCCGTCTGCGATGCCCCGCCGGGCTTCATGTCGCACAACGAACTCGGGCTCATGCCGCTGCGCGGCGTGATACGGCCCTGACGCGCCTGCCTCAGGGCCGTATACTCCGCAACGTCCGCGCGACGTAATCCTCCAACAGTGCGCGGCCCGTAGGCCAATGGTTGGTCGTGATCAACAGAGAGTAGAGGCCGAGCAAGAAGAACACCGCGCTGTTCATGGGGCTGACGTCAGGATCAATCTCGCCGCGTTCTTGAGCCTGCGCGATCACCTGGGCGACCAAGACGATCAGGGGGTGATCTCTACCGTCTTCGGTAGGCGGACGAGTTTGGGAGAAGTGCAGCGCAAGAAAGTCGTTGAAGAGCAGATCACCTAGCCGGCGTTCCAATCCGATCACCAGGCGGACCGCCTCATTCAGAGCGGAAGCAAGATCGTGCTTGGACTTCAAGGAATGCGCGAACTGCTTCGCGATGCGGTCCTCTTCGCGGCGCTCCAGCTCCAGCAGCACATGCTCCTTGGTCGGGAAGTGGAAGAAGAAGGTGCCGTGGGCGACGCCTGCGGCGGCCACGATGGCGCCGACGTCGGCCTCGGCCATGCCGGCGCGGGCGAACTCCGCGATCGCGGCGCCCATCAATCGCTCCCTTGTCTGCAGGCGCTTCGCTTCTCGCGCCGACAGCCGGTCGGTGACTGCCATTTCATTCCTTACAAGTTGACCTGACTCATGCCTGAGTTTCAGGGCTACCTTGACCAGTATGCCGTGTTCCCGTCCGAAAGACTTGCAATACTTGGTCATTGTTCGGCCGCACATGTCTCTACAAGTCGCGACTTCTTTTATTCGTTGACTTTAGTCAGCAACGTTCATAGATTGAACGGCGCACCCGTCAAGGCCGAAGGAGTCCAGCATGGCATTGGAGCAGTTCCGGTTGGACGGACAGGTCGCGATCGTCACCGGCGCCGGGAAGGGCGTCGGGGCAGGCATTGCCCGGGTATTGGCGGAGGCCGGGGCCACGGTTGTCGGGACCGCCCGTACCGAGGCGGATATCGTTGGCACGATTGAGGGTATCGAGGCAGCGGGCGGCAAGGGGCTGGCGGTCGTCGCGGACGCGATGAGTCGTCCGGACGGAGAACGAGTCGTGAACACGGCCATGGAGCGCCTCGGCCGCATCGACATTCTCGTCAACAACGTCGGTGGGTCGACCTACGCGCGGTTTCTGGATATCACCGACGAGGATTTCCGGCACACGTTCGACTGGTGTGTGACCTCCGCCTTCATCATGAGCCAACTCGTGGCACCGCACATGCTCAGTGCCGGGCACGGTTCCATCATCAACATCTCATCGGGCTCGGCACGGTTCGGCATCCGGGCGCTAACCGCGTATTGCGTCGCGAAGGGAGGCCTCGAAGCGCTTACGCGCGCCATGGCGCAGGAACTCGCACCGAAGATACGCGTCAACGCCATCGCCCTGGGTTCGTTCGCCACCGACGGTCTGAAGGGCAGCCTGGATCTGATGCCCGGGTCGCTGGAGAAGATGCAAGAGGCCACCCCGCTGCACCGGCTGGGCGACGTCGAGGACCTCGGACGGCTCGCGGTGTATCTATGCACACGCGATTGTTACGCGACCAACGCGACCTTCCACGTCGACGGCGGCATCGACTCGAACAATTCACCTTTGCCAATACCCGATTACTGACCTGCGCTGCGCTTGAACGCGTCATGATGGGTCGGCAGTACCGCTGGAAGGACGGCGATAACCGTGCGCAGAGTCATTCAATTCTCTACCGGAAACGTGGGCCGGCACTCGTTGCGCGCGATCATCGGCAGGCCAGATCTCGAGCTGGTCGGAGTGCACGCCGCGAGCGCGGAGAAGATCGGCCAGGATGCAGCTCGGCTGTGTGGACTGGACCAACCGACCGGCGTCGTTGCCACCGACGATATCGACGCCCTCGTGGCCCTCGGCGCCGATTGCGTGGTTTACACATCTCAAGGTGAGACTCGCCCGATGGAAGCCATAGAACAGATGGCCAAGTTCCTATCGGCGGGGACCAATGTCGTTGGCACGTCGATGGTCTGGTTGGTCACTCCTCGCCACGCCGACGATTGGCTGCGCGAGCCGTTGGAGCGTGCCTGTGCGGCCGGCAACACTTCGCTCTACGTCAACGGCATCGACCCCGGCTTCTCCGGCGACACGCTGGTCCACTCAGCGGTGAGCCTGACCACCCGCGTCGCTTCGATCACCGTGCAGGAGATCTTCGACTACGGAAACTATGACGATGCCGAGTTCACCGGTGCTGCAATGGGATTCGGGACAACGCCGGAGGACGACTCGCCAATGATGTTCCTCCCCGGCGTGATCGTGTCGATGTGGGGAGGTCAGGTCCGCAGCCTGGCGGACAACCTCGACATCAAACTCGACGAAGTGCGCCAGCGCGTCGAACCGTGGTACACGCCAGAACGAATCGACTGCACGATGATGACGGTGGAGCCCGGACAAATGGCCGCGGTGCGTTTTGCCACCGAGGGCGTGCGCGACGGCAAGCCGGTGATCACCCTCGAACACGTCACCAGGCTCACCCAGGCTGCAGCGCCCGACTGGGAGTTCCCCCCCGAGGGGCACACCGGTGTACACCGCGTCGTCGTGGAGGGCGAACCGCGGGTGGAGATCAACACCCACGTTTCGCATCCTCTTTTTGATTCCACTGATGCCGGCTGCATTTCGACGGCGGGTCGGGCCGTCAATGCGATCGACTGGGTGTGCCGCGCGCCCCGAGGACTCATCGGGGTGGAGGACATCCCCCTGTCGGCGACGATGCGCGGCCTGATGTGGGACGAGCAGTAGCCGGATCCGAGTCATGACGATATCGATCCCGGGACGCGTTGCCGGTAAACGCATTCTGATTACCGGGGCTGCCCGCGGTATGGGGCGCAGCCATGCGTTGCGGCTTGCCCAGGAGGGTGCAGATCTCATCCTGACCGATATCTGCCAATCCTTGCCGCAGATTGAGTATCCCTTGGCCACGGAAGATGACCTGGCCGAAACGGTAAGACTGGTACAACATTTCGGCCGCCGTTGCGTTAGCCGCGTTGTCGATGTTCGCGACGAGGCGCGATTGCGCTCTGCGGTCGACGACGGCGTCAACGAGCTGGGAGGCCTCGACGGAGCGGTGGCCAACGCCGGCGTGCTCACCGTGGCGTCTTGGGACAGGACAACTGCCGACCAGTGGCGCACGGTGGTCGACGTCAATCTCATCGGGGTGTGGAACACCTGCGCGGCAGCGATACCCCACTTGATCAACCAGGGGGGAGGCAGCCTTGTCAATGTCAGCTCAGCCGGTGCCATCAAAGGCTTTCCGCTGCAGACGCCCTACACGGCGGCCAAGCACGGCGTCGTCGGCTTGACGCTGGCCCTGGCGAATGAACTGGCGGCACAGAACGTGCGCGTCAATACCGTGCTTCCGACCGGTGTCCCCACGGGGATGGTTCCGCCGTCGTTCGGACCGCTCCTGGGCGAGCAACGCCCGGATTTGATTCCCATCTTCGTCAACGCGATGCCCACGCCGGCCGTGGAGCCCGCCGACGTCAGCAGCGCAGTGCTGTTCCTGCTGTCCGATGAGTCGCGATATGTCACGGGACTGGAATTCAAAGTCGACGCCGGGGTGACCATCAACTAAACCGCTTACCCGGCCCTACAGTGGCCAGCTATTCGGCCCGACCGCATAACGCAGCGCCGCAGGCGGGGGCAACGGCCGGCGTTCGTTGACCGATATCGCATCGACGACGAGGGCGACGTAACGTCGCCAGCCGTCGCTGGCCGCGTCCATGGTCGACAGCACGCTGAAAAGCATCGCGACCAGGCGAGGTAGGTCGTCGGTGACCAGGTCGGCGCGGATGCTGCCGGCTCGCTGGCCCTCGCGGGCCAGCTCGCCGAGCGCAGCGTTGAGCGAAACCGAGATGTCGGACGTGAGTGACCCGGCCCGGCGTGCGGCGGTCAGCAGGTTGTGTTCGCGGGCCCCCAGCGAGATTGCCGCCTCGATCAGTTGGGTGAGAGCGCGCAGCGGGTCATTCGCAAGGCGGGCCCTCTCGATCGCCGGCGTGAGATCCTCGGCGATGCTTTGATCCAGGGCGGCCCGCACCAGGTCGGCCTTCGTCGGGAACCTGCGGTAAAGGGTTCGCTCACCGACACCAGCGCGCCGTGCAACCGCCTCCACCGGCGCATCGGGCCCCAGTTCCCCATACACCTCCCGCGCCGCGCGCAGAATGCGCTCGACGTTGCGCGCCGCGTCCGCCCGCAACGGCCGATCCTCAACCGCGGTCACTCCAACAGCCTAACTGACGGTTGACTGCCAACTAGGCTGGCCTTACGCTCTATAACTGGCAGAGGTCTGACACTTAACAAGAAACACGGGTCATGTCAATATCTTTCGAGGCCTCCGAATCCTGCTCGGACGCGGACCTTCCTGTACTGCCCGTCCCGCGGCCGTCGCACTGCCCGCTCGCGGCCCCGCCCGAGTTCGCGGAGTGGCGCGAACAGCCCGGGCTACGACGGGCGATGTTCCAGGGCAACCCGGTCTGGGTGGTCAGTCGTTACCAGGACATCAGGGCGGCGCTGGTCGATCCGCGCTTGTCCGCGAAGACCATTCCGGACTCGATCCTGCCGACGGACGCCGACAACAACGTCGCGGTGATGTTCGCGCGCACCGATGATCCCGAGCATCACCGGTTGCGACGCATGATGACGAGCAACTTCACCTTCCGGCGTTGCGAATCGATGCGGCCGCACATTCAGGAAATGGTCGACCACTATCTCGGCCAGATGATCGATCACGGCGCGCCGGCCGATCTGGTGCGTGAATTCGCCTTGCCGGTGCCGTCGATGGTGATCGCACTGTTGCTGGGGGTGCCGCCCGAAGACCTCGAACTCTTCCAGCGCAACACCACGAAGGGGCTTGACCAGAAATCCACCGACGAGGAAAAAGGCCAGGCGTTCGGGGTCATGTATGCCTATATCGAGGCGTTGGTGGGACGCAAAGCGCGCGAACCCGGCGACGATTTGATCAGCCGCCTGCTCACCGAATACGTTGCGACGGGCCAACTTGACCACACCACCACGGCAATGAACAGCGTGATCATGATGCAGGCCGGCCACGAAACCACCGCAAACATGATCTCGTTGGGAACGGTTGCGCTGCTAGAAAATCCAGACGTGTTCGAGCAACTCGGGCAGACGGACGATCCGGCCGTCATCGCGAACACCGTCGAAGAGCTCATGCGCTACCTGTCCATCGTGCACAGCCAGGTCGATCGCGTGGCGACCGAAGATCTCATGCTCGGTGGTCAGCTGATTCGCGCGGGGGAGTACGTCATGATGAGCCTGCTCGCCGGGAACTGGGACGCCGAATTCGTCGAAAATCCCGAATCCCTCGATATCGGCCGAAACACCCGCGGGCACTTGGGCTTCGGTTATGGGGTGCATCAATGCATCGGAGCCAACCTGGCCCGGGTCGAGATGCAAGTCGCGTTCGCCACGCTGGCGCGGCGCCTACCCGGGCTCAAACTCGCGGTATCGCCAGAAGAACTGAGGTTCAAAGACGCCAACATCTATGGCATGAAAGAGCTTCCGGTCACCTGGTGAACACGACCACCCAGCTGCGCTTCGACGGCCAAGTGGCCGTGATCACCGGCGCCGGCGGAGGACTGGGCAGGCAGTATGCACTGCTGCTCGCCTCGCGCGGCGCGCAGGTCGTGGTCAACGACACGGGCGGGTCGGTGACCGGGGACGGCTTCGACGTCTCGGCGGCCGACGCCGTCGCCGAGGAGATACGCCGACAAGGCGGCGAGGCCGTTGCCGACAGCCACAGCGTGACGAGTCCCGAAGGGGCAGAGGCCATCATCGACACCGCCCTGCGCACCTGGGGACGTGTGGACATCCTGATCAACAACGCGGGCATCGTCGGTGACGCGCCGTTCGAAGACATGACCGCCGATCGCTTCGAACCCGTTCTCGACGTGCACCTGAAGGGCGCGTTTCAGGTGACACGGCCGGCGTGGCGGGCCATGCGCGAGCAGCGCTACGGCCGGGTGCTCAACACCTGCTCGGCCGCCGGAATCCTTGGCGCCGAACGCATGAGCAACTATGGCGCGGCGAAGACCGGCCTGATCGGCTTCACCCGCGTGCTGGCCGCCGAAGGGGCCGGCCACGGCATCAAGGTCAACGCCATTGCGCCGATCGCCTACACCCGGATGCTGACGCACTCGCTCAACGGCACGGGCCCGCAGGACGATCCGGCGGCACAAGGGATATTAAATGATCTTGTGGGCCAATACCTTCAAAAACTGGACCCGGCGCAGGTCGCGCCGGTGGCGGCCTTCCTGACGCACCGGGGCTGCCAGGTTTCCGGAGAGATCTACACGGTGGGCGGCGGGCATGTGGCCCGCTTCTTCATCGGCAGGACAAGGGGTTTCTATGATCCGGGGCTGTCGATCGAGGATGTGCGTGACCATCTCGACGAGATCTGCGACGAAACCGGCTACACGGTTCCGGGCGGACCCGCCGACGAGATGGCCGAGCTGTTCGCGACCATCGCCTCCCGGGGGCTCAGCAGGTGAACGCCGTGCCGACGCCGTCCGGTGCCGGTCCCGGCCGTAGGCAGCCGAACGGCTCGATGCCCGCGGGGCTCAATCGTGCTGCTGACTGGTGGGCGTAGTTGACGCAGTACAGCCCGGTTTGATCGGCGCGGCAACGATAGTCGCCGAATGACAGCGAATCACCGTTCGCCAGTTCCGAACCGTTGCCGTTGATGAAGGGACCGGGATCGGCGCGCGACGAACCCACCTGCAGATTCACGCCGTCGAACGTCACCCAACCGCCTTGCCAGTCGCCGTAGGACGTCGCGGGCGCGGGCGGCGGATTGGTCAGGCTCACCAGGCAGACCAGGGCGCGACCCGTGTGCTTGGAATCGGTCAGGCAGGAGACTTTGCCGGCCACCGCCGTGAAGGCGATGTCGTCGCCCAGCGGTGTGGTCGCACCGTCGCGAATCGCGTTGTGGAAGTGACCCGGGTCCACGGGGTGGCCCGCCTCGATCCAGGCGATGACGTCGGCGATCGGGGCCTTGGCTGCCGGGGCGGCCGACGGGGCCGGTGGTTTGCTTCCCGACGGGGCGGTGGACGCGCTCGTGGACGTCGGAGTTTGCTGGGATTGGCCGCCCACCGTGTGCGAACACCCGGCGATCAGTAACGACGCTGCGAGGAGCGCGGCAATCCTCATCCAGTCAGGCTAGCCGCCATGCGCGAAAAATAAGGCGCTGCGCGCGCGTTACGCCCCTCATGTCCGCTACCGTCGGGTTATGCATCAGCGCACTGTCCGCGCACGCACGACGATCGGCACGGTGGAAGGCTTCACCCGCGACGGCGTCAACCGCTGGCGATCCATCCCGTACGCCCGGCCACCGGTCGGATCCCTGCGGTTGCGGGCGCCCCGGCCGGCCCAGCCGTGGTCGGGTGTGCGGCACTGCCACGGCTTCGCCAACTGCGCGCCCCAGCAGCGCCGCTACACCATGCTCGGCCTGTCGGGTTTCGGAGGCCGCTACCAGCCGATGGGGGAGGACTGCCTCACCCTCAACGTCGTCACCCCCGAGGCGCCGGCCGAACAACCGCTGCCCGTCATGGTCTTCATTCACGGCGGTGGCTACATCCTGGGCAGCTCGGCCACGCCGCTGTACGACGGCGCGGCGTTGGCGCGCCGCGGTTGCGTGTACGTGTCGGTGAACTATCGGCTGGGCGCGTTGGGATGCCTGGACCTGTCGTCGCTTTCGACGCCCGCCATCCCCATCGACAGCAACTTGTTCCTGCGCGACCTGGTGATGGCGTTGCGCTGGGTGAAAGACAACATCTCCGCGTTCGGCGGGGACCCGGACAACGTCACCATCTTCGGGGAAAGCGCCGGCGCGCACATCACCGCCACCCTGTTGGCGGTGCCCGCCGCCGAAGGGCTGTTCGCCCGGGCCATTTCCGAAAGCCCGGCCGCCGGCATGGTTCGATCACCCGAAACCGCAGCCGAATTCGCGACGCGCTTCGCCGCGCTGCTGGGCGCGCGCCCCCAGGACGCCGGCGAGGCGTTGATGCAGGCGTCCCCGGCGCAACTGGTGGACGCCCAACATCGGTTGATCGACCAGGGCATGGAGGACAGGCTGGGCGCCTTCCCGATTGGTCCGGTCGCCGGCGACGAGGTCGTGCCCATCGATCCCGTCGACGCCATGCGCGGTGGCAGCGCGCACCGGGTGCCGCTCATCGTGGGCACCAACGCCGAAGAGGGCCGCCTGTTCACCCGCTTCCTCAAAATGCTGCCGACCAACCAAACGATGATCGAGGAGCTGCTGGCCGACACGGAACCGGCTGCGCGCGAACGCATCACCGCCGCCTATCCGGATTACCCCGCGCCGTCGGCATGCATCCAGCTCGGCGGTGACTTCGCGTTCGGTTCGGCGGCCTGGCAGATCGCCGAGGCCCACAGCGCGCACGCGCCCACCTACCTCTACCGGTACGACTACGCCCCCCGCACGCTGCGCTGGTCGGGTCTGGGCGCCACCCATGCCACCGAGCTGCTCGCCGTCTTCGACGTCTACCGCACCCGATTCGGCGCCCTGTTGACCGCCGCCGCCGACCGGCGCGCCGCGCTGCGGGTCAGTAACCAGGTACAGCGGCGGTGGCGGGCGTTCAGCCGCTCCGGTGCGCCGGGCGACGACTGGCCCACCTACACCACCGCGGACCGCGCCGTCATGGTCTTCGACCGCAAGAGCCGCGTCGAGTTCGATCCACATCCGCACCGCCGGATTGCCTGGGATGGCTTCTCCCTGGCGCGATGACCTGGCACGCTGACCCTCATGCATGCCGATATCGCACAAGTCATCGAACGACCCGGCGACCTCACCGCCGCATGGCTGGCAACGGCGGTCGGCGCGGGACCCGTCGCCGATTTCTCCGTAGAGCGCATCGGCACCGGACAGATGAGCGAGTGCTACCGCATCCGGCTCAGTTACGCCGATGGCTCGGCGGGCCCCGACCGGCCCGCGTCGGTGGTGCTCAAGGTGGCGGCCACCGACCCGGTCAGTCGGCAAACGGGGCTGGCGCTGGGCCTCTACGAGCGGGAGGTGCGCTTCTACGGCGACGTAGCGCCCCGCCTCGGCGGCCCGATAGCGCCCTGCTACCACGCCGCCGTCGACACCTCGACGGGTGCGTTCGATCTGCTGCTGGGCGATGCCGGCCCGGCGGTCGTCGGGGACGAAATCGCAGGCGCCACAGCCGAACAGGCGCGCCTCTGTGTCGTGGAGCTGGGGCGGCTGCACGGCCCGCTGCTCGGCGACACCGCACTGGCCGAAGCGCCGTGGCTCAACCGCGAATCGCCGCTCAACCAGGCGATGATCGCCCCGCTGTACGCCGGGTTCATTGACCGCTACGGCGACCAGATCGCGCCGGAGCACCGCATGGTGTGCGAACGCCTGGTCGCGTCCTTCGACGGCTACCTGGCCCAAGAAGCGGCGCCGGACCGCGTCCAGGGCCTGATGCACGGTGACTACCGGTTGGACAACCTGTTGTTCGGCACCGCGGGGGCCGACCGGCCGTTGACCGTCGTTGACTGGCAGACGGTTTCCTGGGGGCCGGCCCTGACCGACCTGTCGTATTTCCTCGGCTGCGCGCTGCGGACCCAGGACCGCCGGGAGCACTACGACGCGTTGCTGCGGGCGTACCAGGAGGCGCTGGGGCCGGCGGCGCCCCTCACGCTCGCCGACGTCGCCGAAGGTGTTCGCCGGCAGAGCTTTTTCGGCGTGATGATGGCGATCGTGTCCTCGATGCTGGTGGAGCGGACCGAGCGCGGGGACCGGATGTTCATGACGATGCTGCAACGGCACTGTGATCATGTGCTCGACACGGACGCGCTGACGACGCTGCCGGCTGCGGAGACGCCCGAAGCCTTGCGGCCTTCGGAGGAGGACGAACTTGCGCACGCTCCGACCGCCGAACCGCTGTGGAGCGAGAGCTGGTATGCCGACTTCGCCGATGTGGCACAGGGGTTGGGCGGCTGGTTCCGCCTCGGCCTGATCGCGAACGAGCAGACGGCATGGGTGCACGCGCTGCTGTGCGGCCCCGACATGCCGACCGTGGCCCTCGACGCGCAAGTGCCGTTGCCGGCCGACCCATGGGAATTGCGCACCGACTCCTTCGAGCTCGGCCACTCCGCGACGGTGCCGCTGCAGACCTATCGCGTCGACGTGCGTGCGCGGGCCCAGGCTTACCCCGATCCGTCGGCGTTGTTGCGCGGGGAGCCGGGCGCCCCAGTCGAGATGACGATGAACTTGGTGTGGGCCACCGACGGCGCCCCGTACAAATACCGGTTGACGACGCGGTATGAGATTCCGTGCACGGTGTCGGGCACGGTCACCGTCGGCGACGCCTGCTACCGCCTCGAATCGGTTCCGGGCCAGCGCGACCACTCCTGGGGGGTGCGCGACTGGTGGAGCATGGACTGGATATGGAGCGCGCTGCATCTCGGCGACGGCACCCAGCTGCACGGCGTGAACATCCGGATTCCCGGCGCACCGGCCTTCAGCATCGGCTACTGCCAGGACGCCGAAGGAACGGTCACCGAGCTGCAAACCGTGGAGTCGCGAGAGTCCTTCGGCGCCAACGGATTACCGCTGGGGGCCGCTTTGATCCTCAACCCCGGGGAGATCACCGCGGACGTCGAGGTCCGCGGCCACGCGCCGGTGCGCCTGACCGCAGCCGACGGGCGGGTGAGCCAGTTCCCGCGGGCCTGGGGCACCGTCAGGACGGCCGACGGCCGCGGCGGGGTCGGGTGGGTGGAATGGAACCGTAACCTCGGCGAACGGTCCGAGTGAGCGGATCGGCGCCCATCGTGGTGATGGGCGTCTCGGGATCGGGCAAGTCGACGGTGGGGGTGGCGCTCGCGCGCCGCTTGCGGGTCCCCTTCCTGGACGCCGACGCCCTGCATCCGCCGGCCAACATCGCCAAGATGGCGGCCGGCGAACCGCTGGACGACGACGATCGTTATCCCTGGCTGGACAAGGTGGGCGAGTGGTTGGCCGGCCACGGCGACGGCGGCGTGGTGAGTTGTTCGGCGCTCAAACGCAAATACCGCGACCAGCTGCGCGCGCATAGCCCGCGGGTGGAATTCCTCCACCTGGCCGGTTCACCGGAACTGATCAGCGGCCGGCTGGCCGCCCGGACCGGTCATTTCATGCCGGCCGCGCTGCTGCGCTCGCAATTCGACGCGCTCGAGCCGCTCGGCGCCGACGAGTCCGGCGTGACCGTCGATGGCGGGCAGGACGTCGACGCGATCATCGATGCGTTCCTGTCAGGGCGGCGCCGCTAGCCGAGGGCTGATTCGCTCACGAGGAAAGCTTGCGACGACCGGTCTTGACCTGCTCACCGAGTCGTTCGCGCGCGGTGTCCGCCAGGTAGCCGCCGCGAGCGCGGGCCGTGTCGGCGAGGTAGGTGCCGCGAGCGCGGGCGGTTTCCGCGAGGTCCTCGCCGCGATCCAGGGCCGTGCTCGCCAGCTCTTCGCCGCGTTTGCGCGCCTTCTTGGCCAGCTTCTCGCTGCGCTTGCGCGCCTTCTTGGCCAGCGGCGCGGCCCAGTCAGCCGCCTCGTCGGCGAGTTCTTCGCCGCGTTGGCGCGCCTTCTTGGCCAGTGGCGCGGCCCTTTCGGCGGCCTCGTCGGCGAGTTCTTCGCCGCGCTGGCGGGCCTTCTTGGCCAGCGGCTTGCTGCGTTCGGCGGCGGTGCTGGCGAATTCGCGGCCTCGTTCGAGCGCGGCCTCGGCGTACGGCGCGCCGCGTTCGGCGGCGGTGCTGGCCAGTTCGCGGCCCCGTTCGGCGCCGATCTGCAGGCCGTGCACGATCTTCTCGCCCAACTCCGAAAAGTCGGTATCGAATGCGGCGTCATCTGAGCCCGGTAGCGCCGACGACACTCGCTCGGAGAGCCGCTCGGCCGCGCGGCGGCCACGCCACCCGAGTGACGGCTTGCCCGCCGTGTCGGCGGACGCGATCAGCAATCCGCCGACCAGGCTGAGGTCGGTGAGGAATTGCTGGCGCTTCTGCGCCTTGGCCTGCGGGTCGCTTTCGTTCCAGAACGAGTGCGCCCCGAGGTTGGCCGGGAGCACCGTCACCGCGAGTGCGGCCGAGGCGATGCGGGGCAGTTTGCCGCTGGCGAGCAGCAGGCCGCCGCCGATCTGAACGGCGGCGGTGATTTGCGCGAACGTCTCGGGGTCGCTCGGGATGTTGCCGCTCACCGAATTCGGCAACGCCTGCAAACCGTCCACCGCGGGCGCGGCGGCTGCCGCCGCCGTTTTGGGGTTGAGTAGGGAATTGACTCCTTGGCCGATGAACGCCACTGAGAGCAACGGGCGCGCGATTCTCCGGATCACCATGGCCGGTGGATTACCCGACTGGTTGGCGGACAAACCGCCCCGCCCATATGCCCAGTTGAAGCGCCATGGTGGGGGTCACCGATAGGGTGAAGCCCGTGAGGGCGTTGATCATCGTCGACGTGCAAAACGACTTCTGCGAGGGCGGCTCGCTTGCGGTGACCGGCGGCGCCGCCCTGGCACCCGCCATCAACGCCTATCTCGCCGGCGAGCCGGGTTACCAGCACGTGGTAGCAACCCAGGACTGTCACATCCAGCCCGGCGACCACTTCTCCGACCGGCCGGATTATTCATCGTCATGGCCCCCGCACTGCATCGCCGGAAGCCCGGGTGCGGACTTCCGCCCCGACCTCGACACCAGCCGGGTCGAGGCGGTCTTCCGCAAGGGTGCCTACGCCGCGGCCTACAGCGGTTTCGAGGGCGTCGACCAGAACCGGACTCCGCTATTGGACTGGTTGCGGCAGCGCGGGGTCGACGAAGTCGACGTGGTCGGCATCGCCACCGACCACTGTGTCCGGCGGACCGCCGAGGACGCCGCGCGGGCGGGGCTGTCCACCAGGGT
Organism: uncultured Actinomycetota bacterium; assembly: GCA_963732835.1. GTDB lineage: Bacteria > Actinomycetota > Actinomycetes > Mycobacteriales > Mycobacteriaceae > Mycobacterium. The sequence goes on along the minus strand of CAVTBA010000010.1, from coordinate 365,691 downwards.
GCTGGTGGATCTGACCGCGGCCGTGGCGCCCGATTCGGCGGCGGAAGCGCTGGCGCGGATGCGGTCGGCAGGCGTCGAGCTGGTCGGGGGGCCGTGATGGGGGTGTCACCGGATCGCGAAAAGCTCCTCGCCGCCGTCGAGCGCTCGCCGCGGGCCGCCGCCGCACACGACCGGGCCGGGTGGGTGGCGCTGTTCACCGACGACGCGCGCGTCGAGGACCCGGTCGGGTCGTGGCCGCACGTCGGGCGGGAACAGATCGGCCGCTTTTATGACACCTTCATCGGCCCGCGTGACATCACGTTCCACCGTGACCTCGACATCGTCTTCGGCACCGTGGTGCTGCGCGACCTCGAGCTCGAGGTGGCGATGGGCTCCATCGGGAAAATGGATTCCGCCGTCACCATGTACATTCCCGCGTTCCTGCGCTACGACCTGCGAGAGGCCAACGGCGAGTGGCGGATTGGGGAATTGCGGGCCTATTGGGAACTGCCCGCGATGATGCTGCAGTTCCTGCGAACCGGATCGCGCGCGATGTCACCCGCCCTGCAACTGTCGCGGGGCTTGTTGGGCAATCAGCGGCTGCGCGGCACGGCCGGCTTCATGGCGGGATTCCGGCGGGTGGGCGCGCGGCACAAGAAACGCGCGGAGGCGTTCCTCCGCGCCGCTGCGCGGCAGGATCAAGCCGCGGCTGCGCACGCGTTATCGGTAAGCGCCACAATAACTCTCGGCGACCACGAGGCACTCGACCTCGCTGAGCTCGTCGAGCAACTGGACGGCGCCAGTTCGACCAAGATGAACGGCGCGGGCCACACGGTGACGATCTCGGTCAACTCCGGCCATGGGCGGGGGATCCTCTTCGCCGACATGGATTGGCGGGGCGACGCCATCAACCGAATCCGGTACTTTCCCGGCTGATCGACGACCCGGTCAACGCGGCACCATCAGGGCCAGCGACGCCGCCGACATGCACAGAAATGCCCCGGGAAACGCGATGTTGTACAGGACGTGGGCCCGCAGGTGTGTCACGACTGCGCCGACAAAGAACAGCACCAGGCCGGTGGCGGCCGCGATTCCCAATGCGGGCGGGCCCACCAGACCCACGATCAACCCCGCTGCGCCGGCCAGCTTGACCGCCCCCAGCGCCGGCAACCACGAACGCGGCACTCCGACTTCGGCCGAGTTTGCCAGGACGAAATTGGCCGGGATGAGATCGGCCACGGCGATCCCGGCGGTGATGGTGGCGGTAATCAGCGTGGTCACAACGTATGCGGTGTTCATCGGCGTCAAACCCTCGCCAGACGGCCGTTTTTGCGGCGGCGAGCCGGATGGTCGCCGCACGCCCTGCGGCGCACAATCGATAAGGTCATGGTGCTGGCCTCCTTTGCAACAGAGAGCTCGATGGACGCGGTCAATCTCTTGACGGCTCCTGTGCAGAAAAGGTGACCCATGAGCTCTCCGAAGGATCTGGCCGATCTCGCGCAGCGATTCGACGCCGACCGGCGACACCTGAGGTCGGTCGCGTTCCAGCTGCTGGGCTCGGCGGCCGATGCCGACGACGCGGTTCAGTCGGCGTGGCTGAAGGCCAGCCGTGCGGATTTCGGCGCGGTCGACAACCTCACCGGCTGGTTCACCACGATCACCGCCCGCGAGGCCTTCGACCAGCTCCGGGCGCGCAAGAGACGTGCCGAAGAGCCGCTTGCCACCACCGAGGAACTGGACCGGCTGGCCGCGTCGGCGCCGGCGGACGAGGACGCGCTCCTGACCGAGTCGGTGAGTAGCGCGCTGCTCGTGCTGCTCGACCGGCTGTCACCGGCGCAGCGCGTCGCGTTCGTGCTGCATGACCTGTTCGCCGTTCCGTTCGAGAAGATCGCCGGCCTGTTGAATCGCTCGCCGGAGGCCGCGAAGAAGCTGGCCAGCCGGGCGCGTGGGCGGCTGGCCCACCCGGGCGGCCCACCCGAACGCGTGGCGAAGCACGTCGAGATCGTCGAAGCGTTTCTCGCGGCGTCCCGCGGCGGGGATATCGCCGGGCTGCTCGAACTGCTGGCCCCGGACGTGGTGCGCACGGTCGATCGGGTGCTGGTTCCCGACGACGTGCCGGCCGAGCTGCGCGGCGCCAGCCAGGTCGCGGAGGAGACCCGCCGGTTCGCTCAGCGGGCGCGCGCCGGTGCGGTCGTGCTCATCGACGGGGCACCGGGCATCGTGATCGCGCCACGCGGGCATGCTCAGGCGCTGTTGCTGATCGGCGTCGGAACCGATGACCGCATCCACGCGATCGACATCATCGGGGATCCCGACCGCATCCGCCGGGCCGTTCTGGCACTTCCCAGTTGGCCGATCCGGCAACACCACGGCCGCATCGGGTACCAAGGACATCAGACACCGCCGGACGGGCGGCCGGCAACGGGGCGAGAACGGGAGCACCATGCTCGATAAGCCGTTCGGGCGGCGCGGCCTGCTCCGCGGTGCCGGCGCGCTCACCGCGGCATCGCTGGCACCGTGGAGCGCCGGCTGCGCCCCGGAAGAAGACGCGTTGACGTTCTTCTTCGCGGCCAACCCCGACGAACGCGATGCCAGGATCCGCATCGTCGACGAGTTTGTGCGCCGCCACCCCGACATCAAAGTGCGCCCGGTGCTTTCGGCCCCGGGCGTCATGCAGCAGTTGTCGACGTTCTGCGCCGGCGGCAAGTGCCCGGATGTGTTGATGGCGTGGGATCTCACGTATGCCGAGTTGGCCGCGCGTGGCGTGCTGCTGGACCTCAACACGATGCTGTCCCGCGATCAGGCCTTCGCGGCGGAACTGAAGTCCGACGGCATCGGGGCTTTGTACGACAGCTTCGCCTTCAACGGAGGCCAATACGCCTTCCCGGAGCAATGGTCCGGGAACTACCTGTTCTACAACAAGCGGCTGTTCGCCGAGGCCGGGGTGCCGCCCCCGCCCCGAACGTGGGATCAGCCTTGGAGTTTCACGGACTTCCTGAACACCGCCACCGCCCTCACCAAGCGGGACCGTTCCGGGCGCGTTACCCAGTGGGGTTTCGTCAACATTTTTGTTTCGTACTATTCGGCCGGCCTGTTCGCCATGAACAACGGGGTGCCGTGGTCCACCCCGCTGAAGAACCCGACCCACTTCAACTTCGACAACGACGCCTTCATCGAGGCGGTGCAGTTCTATGCCGACCTGGCCAACAAGCACAGAGTCGCGCCCAATGCGTCCGAGGTGCAGTCGATGTCCACGCCCGACCTTTTCGCTGCGGGCAGGGCGGCGATGGCGATGGGCGGCCACTGGCGCTACCAGACCTTCATCCGGGCCGACGGCCTGGATTTCGATGTCACCTCCTTGCCGGTGGGTCCGCGTCGGCGGGGGCAGCCCGCCCATTCCAACATCGGTTCCACCGGACTGGCCATCTCCGCGAGCAGTCAGCGCAAGGAGCAGGCGTGGGAATTCGTGAAATTCGCGACCGGGCCCGTCGGGCAGGCGTTGATCGGTGAATCCAGCCTCTTCGTGCCGGTGCTGCAATCCGCGCTCAACTCGGCCGGATTCGCCAAGGCCCACCGAAACGTCGGCAACCTCGCTGTGCTCACGCAAGGGCCGGCGCACTCGGAGGGGCTGCCGGTCACCCCGGCATGGGAGAAGATCGTCGCCCTGATGGAGCGCAGCTTCGGGCCCGTGCTGCGTGGATCGCGGCCCGCGACATCCCTGGCCGCTCTGTCGCCCGCCATCGACGAGGTGTTGCGCACCCCATGACAGCCGTCGATACCGGCCCGGCGCCCGGCCCCGACACCCGTAAGCCCGCCAGGGGCGCGGGTCCTTGGCGACGGCGGGCCCGGGCGGGCCGCCTTTTCGTGGCGCCGAACCTGGCGGCCGTCGCGGTGTTCATGCTGTTTCCGCTCGGATTCTCGCTGTATATGAGCTTTCAGCGGTGGGACGTGTTCCGGCCGCCGAAGTTCGTTGGCCTGCAGAACTTCCACGAGCTGTTCACCTCGGACCCGCTGTTTCTCATCGCCATCCGCAACACCGTCATCTTCACCCTCGGAACGGTCGTGCCGACCATCCTCGTCAGCCTCGTGGTGGCCGGCGTGCTGAATCGAAAGGTCAGGGGCATCGGCATTTTCCGTACCATCGTCTTTATGCCGTTGGCCATCTCGTCGGTGGTCATGGCGGTCGTGTGGCAGTTCGTCTTCAACACGGACAACGGCTTGCTCAACATCATGCTGGGCTGGGTCGGGATCGGCCCGGTCCCGTGGCTGGTCGATCCGCGATGGGCGATGGCCTCGCTGTGCATGGTCTCCGTGTGGCGCAGCGTGCCGTTCGCCACCGTTATCCTGCTCGCGGCGATGCAGGGGGTTCCCGAGACCGTCTACGAGGCGGCGCGAATCGACGGTGCGGGCGAGATCCGGCAGTTCGTGTCCATCACGGTGCCGCTGATCCGTGGGTCCATATCGTTTGTGGGCGTCATCTCGATCATCCACGCGTTCCAGGCTTTTGACATGGTGTACGTCCTCAACGGCGCGAACGGCGGCCCCGAAACCGCCACGTACGTCCTGGGCATCATGCTGTTTCAGCACGCGTTCTCGTTCCTGGAATTCGGGTACGCGTCCGCGCTGGCATGGGTGATGTTCGCCATCTTGCTGGTGCTGACCGTGGTGCAGCTGCGGATCACCCGGCAACGGTCTTGGGAGACTTCTCGTGGCCTCAGCTGAGCGGCTGTTCACGCGCAATGCCGTCCGTGGCGTGCTGGTCTACACCGCGCTGATCGCCATCGCCTGGTGCTGGTTGTTCCCGATCGCCTGGGCGGTGTCCGGCTCGTTGAAGGCCGAAGGCGAGATCGCCGAGCCAACGCTGCTGCCGGCGCACCCACGGTGGTCCAACTACGCCGAGGTGTTCTCGTTGATGCCCTTCGCGCGAATGTTTTTCAACACCGTGCTGTACGCCGGGTGCGTGACCGCCGGACAGGTCTTCTTCTGCTCGTTGGCCGGATACGCGTTCGCCCGACTGCAATTTCGCGGTCGTGACACGCTGTTCGTGCTATACCTGGGCACATTGATGGTGCCGTTGACCGTGACCGTGATCCCGCAGTTCATCTTGATGCGGACCGTCGGGTGGGTCGACACTCCCTGGTCGATGATCGTGCCGGGCTTGTTCGGCAGCGCGTTCGGCACCTACCTGATGCGCCAGTTTTTTCGGACGCTTCCGACCGACCTGGAAGAGGCGGCGATTCTCGACGGTTGTTCGCCGTGGCAGATCTACTGGCGGATCCTGCTGCCGCATGCCCGTCCGGCGGTGATGGTGCTGGCCGTGCTCACCTGGGTCAACGTCTGGAACGACTTCCTGTGGCCGCTGCTGATGCTGCAGCGCAACAGCCTGGCCACGCTGACGCTCGGCCTGGTACGGCTGCGGGGCGAGTACGTCGCGCGCTGGCCGATAATCATGGCGACTTCGATGCTGATCATGCTGCCCTTGGTCGTCATCTATGCGATCGCGCAGCGTTCCTTTGTCAGGGGTATCGCCGTCACGGGACTCAACGGGTAAGCCATGGCCTCGGTAACTTTCGAGCAAGCGACGCGGCGCTACGCCGGGGCGGAGCGCCCGGCGTTGGACAGCCTCGATCTGGAAGTCGCCGACGGCGAGTTCGTCGTTCTGGTCGGTCCTTCCGGATGCGGCAAGACGACCTCGCTGCGGATGGTCGCGGGGCTGGAGACGCTGGACTCCGGACGCATCCGGATCGGCGACCGCGACGTCACCACGGTCGATCCCAAGGACCGCGACGTCGCGATGGTCTTCCAGAACTATGCGCTCTACCCGCACATGACGGCCGCGCAGAACATGGGCTTCGCCCTGAAGATCGCCAAGACGCCGAAGGCCGAAATTCGCGACCGGGTCCTGGACGCGGCGAAACTGCTTGACCTGCAGCCCTATCTGGGCCGCAAGCCCAAGGACCTCTCCGGTGGGCAACGCCAGCGGGTGGCGATGGGACGCGCGATCGTGCGGCGACCGCAGGTCTTCCTGATGGACGAGCCGCTGTCGAATCTCGATGCCAAACTGCGCGTGCAAACCCGTAACCAGATCGCGGCGCTGCAACGGCGGCTCGGCACCACCACTGTCTACGTCACCCATGACCAGGTCGAGGCGATGACCATGGGCGACCGCGTCGCGGTTCTGCGCGACGGTGTGCTGCAACAGTTCGCCGGGCCACGCGAGCTGTACCGCAACCCGGTCAACGTCTTCGTCGCGGGTTTCATCGGGTCGCCGGCGATGAACCTGTTCACCTTGCCGATCGTGGATTCCGCCGTGTCGCTGGGGGACTGGCCCATCCCGCTGCCGCGGGAGCTCACCGGCGCCGACTCCGAAATCGTCGTCGGCGTGCGTCCCGAGCATTTCGAACTGGGCGGCCTGGGTGTCGAGATGGAAGTGGACGTGGTCGAGGAGCTTGGGGCGGATGCCTATCTCTATGGCCGAATCACCGGCTCCGGCAAGGTCATCGACCAGCCCGTCGTCGCGCGTGCCGACGGGCGCCGGCCTCCGGAAAAGGGCAGCCGGGTGCGCCTGCACCCGGAACCGGGGCATCTGCACTTCTTCGGTGTGGATGGCCGGCGAATCTGTTGAGGGGGTGAAGGTATGGCTGCCGTGAGCACATCCCGCGCCGACCTGGTGTGTGAAGGCGGCGGCGTCCGGGGGATCGGTCTGGTCGGCGCGGTCGACGCGCTGTCGGAGGCCGGCTACCGGTTTCCCCGCGTTGCGGGTAGCAGCGCGGGTTCGGTCGTGGCGTCGCTGGTCGCGGCGCTACAGGTCGCGGGTGAGCCGCTGAGCCGGCTCACGGAAGTGATGCGGACCATCGACTACCGGAAGTTCCTGGATCGCAGCCTGATTGGAAAGGTGCCAGTGATCGGTGGGGCGCTGTCGCTGTTGGCGTCCGACGGTGTCTACCGCGGCGCCTATTTGGAACGGCTGCTCGCCGGTCTGCTCGCTGACTTGGGCGTGCGAACGTTCGGCGACCTGCGCACGGGCGAAGAGCCGGACCAGTTCGCGTGGTCGCTCGTCGTGACGGCCAGTGACCTGTCCCGGCGCCGGCTGGTGCGCATCCCGTGGGACCTCGGTTCCTATGGCATCGACCCCGACGATTTCCCGGTGGCCCGCGCCGTGCACGCCTCCTCGGCGATTCCGTATGTGTTCGAACCCATCCGGGTGGGCAGCGCTACCTGGGTCGACGGCGGCTTGCTGTCCGATTTTCCGGTGGAGTTGTTCGACCGCCCCGACGCGGAGCCGCGCTGGCCGACGTTCGGCATCCGCCTGTCCGCGCGTCCCGGCATCCCGCCCACCCATCCGGTTCATGGTCCAGTCTCGTTGGGAATCGCCGCGATAGAGACATTGGTGAGCAATCAGGACAACGCCTACATCGACGATCCGTGCACCGTCCGGCGCACCATCTTCGTGCCCGCGGAGGAGGTCAGCCCGATCGACTTCAACATCACCGCCGAGCAACGCGACGGCCTGTATCAACGAGGGTTGCTGGCGGGCCAACAGTTTCTGCGGACGTGGAGTTACCCGGACTACCTGGTGGCCTGCGGCGGTCCGGCGAAAGGCGCGCCGTAGCCGAGTCAGATCCTGGGGTGGTGACCGTTATCCGCGCGCGCAGCGGATCTCATTGAGGCGATGCGCGACACGCTCGACGTCAGCCGGCAATGGCAACTGGTTGGTGACACGGGTGATTTCCACGCCGATATCAACGGGGTTGATCGGCCAGAATTGGCGCTTCATGAGTTTGCTTGCGATGGCGCTGATCTCATCGTCGCAAAGTCGTCGGCGAGCTAGGGCTGCCAGCGGCGCATATCCGGTCGTCGGCATACCGGCGGGGTAGCCGGCCCGCACGAAAGCCACGATGCTCGACACCCAATGGGCCAGGTCCATAGTCCCACCTCGCTGACCGCCGCGATCTGAGAATGAGCGGCAGTTCTTACGACTAGCAACGTACCATCGGCAACGTCATCAGCTGAGTAACGCCACACAGTTAAAACGCACTTTTTACACGCGGGTGGTGGTGCGGCGGCACGAGCGATCTTGGCCACGATGCGCCTCAAGCGGGCGCGCCGTAACGGCGTTTGGCCGCAAGGCTTTCTAGTATTGCCGGGTGGTTGATCGCTATGGAACCGATGTCCTCGCCGCGGGCCGGCGCAAGCCCCGCTCGACGGAGCACCCAGCCGAACTGGGCCTCGTGGTCGAGGATGTGGAGACCGGGTACGTCGGTGCGGTGGTAAGAGTCGAGTACGGGCGGATCGACCTGGAAGACCGGCGCGGCCACGTGCGTGGCTTCCCTCTGGGCCCGGGCTATTTGCTCGACGGCCGTCCGGTGATCCTCACCGCGCCGCGCCGTGCGGCGCCTGCCGCCGCCGCGAGGACGGCGTCCGGCTCGGTCGCCGTGCCGGGTGCCCGCGCCCGGGTCGCCCGCGCCAGCCGGATCTATGTCGAGGGCCGCCACGACGCCGAACTCATCGCGCAGGTGTGGGGCGAGGACCTGCGGATCGAGGGTGTCGTTGTCGAGCACCTCGGCGGCGTGGACGACCTGGTGGACATCGTGGCCGAGTTCGGACCCGGTCCGGGGCGCCGGCTTGGTGTGCTCGTCGATCACCTCGTCGCAGGTTCGAAGGAGGCGCGGATCGCCGACGCGGTGCGGCGGGGACCGGGTGGAAGCGACACCCTGGTGGCCGGTCATCCCTACGTCGACATCTGGCAGGCGGTGAAACCCCACCGGCTCGGTTTGGCGGGTTGGCCGGATGTCGCGCGGCACATCGAGTGGAAGCACGGCGTGTGCCGGGCGCTCGGCGTGCCGCACGCCAATCAGGCGGACATCGCCAGGGCCTGGCGGCACATTCGGTCCCGGGTGCGCGACTGGAATGACCTCGAGCCGGCGCTGATCAGCCGAGTCGAGGAACTCATCGACTTCGTGACGCAGCCGGCCCCATGATTGACCCGCGTCCGCCCGGAAGGCGGCGCTGTCGTGGATTGCGGCTGGCGGCAGGAGCTTTGGTCGTCGTCGCGGCGACCGCCTGCAGTCACTCGAATGGCAATGCGGGCCGCGCGAACGCGGGTAAGCCCGGCGCTACCAACGCGGTGAAGGTCATCATGGCCAGCAACGGCGGCCAGGACGGCTGCGCGCTCGACCCCACCAGCGTGCCCGCCGGTCCGGTGACCTTCACGGTGGCCAACAAGAGCGCACCGGGGATCAGCGAAGTCGAACTGCTCAGAGACCAGCGGATCGTCGGCGAGAAGGAGGATCTGGCTCCCGGCTTGGACCCGGTGTCGTTCACCGTCACCCTCGACGGTGGCTCGTATCAGCTCTATTGCCCCGGGGCGAGCAAGGAATACCAGACGCTGACGGTAACGGGTCGGGCGGCGGCCGGGCCGACGGGCGCCGTCGCGAGCATCCTCGGCCACGGCACCCAGGACTACGCGGCGTACATCATCGAGCAGATCGGTCAGCTCGGTGACGGGGTCAAGGCACTCGACACCGCCGTGCGCTCGGGCGACATCGACGCCGCGAAGGCCGCATACGCCAAAGCCCGGCTCTTCTGGGAGCGCTCGGAGTCCGCCGTCGAGGGCTTCATCTTGGTGGGCTTTCCGGTCGGCGACAACGCCGGCAACCTCGACTATCTGATCGACATGCGCGGGTCCACCCCCGTCGACGCGAAGGTCGGCTGGAAGGGCTTCCACGCCATCGAACGCGACCTGTGGCAGGGCAGCGCGATCACCCCCGCCACCCTGGCTTTCAGCTCCGAATTGGTCGGCAACGTCGTCAAGTTGAACGCCATCGTCGCCCTCGTGCACTACCAGCCCGAGGACCTGGCCAACGGCGCCAGCGACCTCATCGAGGAGATCCAGAACACCAAGATCACCGGCGAGGAAGAAGCCTTCAGCCATATTGACCTTGCTGACTTCTCGGGCAACGTCGAAGGCGCTCAGCAGGCCTACGCGTCGCTGCGGCCCGGCCTGGAACGAATCGACGGAAATTTGGTCAGCCAGATCGATCGACAATTCCAGGTCGTGCTCGCCACGCTGGACGGCTATCGCGACCCTTCCGCGCTGGGTGGCTTCCGGACTTACACCCCCGCGCTGAGGGCCACCGACGCGCCGAAGCTGACGGCGGTGATCCAGCCCCTGCACCAGAGCCTGTCGACGGTCGCGCGAAAAGTCGTGTCGGCGGGCTGACCGTGAGTGGCGACACGACCGAATCCGACGAAGCCGCAGCGGTTTCGCGCCGGCGCATGCTCGGCAGCGCCGTGTTGGCGGGCCTCACGGGTACCGCGGTCGGTGCCGCTGGGGGCGGCTTCGCAGGTTACGCGATGGCGGCCGGACACAAAGGCGACTTCCCTGGTGAAGGGGACGACAACGTCGACTTGTATCGTAGCTATCCCTTCTACGGCCAGCTGCATCAGGGCGGGATCGCCACGCCCCCACAGCGTTACGCCATGTTCATGTCCTTCTCGCTCGCCGCCGGCGCCGGCCGCCGCGAGCTGCAAACGCTGCTGGCGCGCTGGTCGGCCGCGGCCGCGGTCCTGCAGCAGGGAAAGCCCGTCGGCACCGTGCAGCCACAGGTCGAGGTGCAACCACCCGTCGATACCGGCGAGGCCTATGGGCTGAGCCCCGCCAGCCTGACCGTCACCGTCGGGTTGGGACCGTCACTGTTCGGCGATCGGTTCGGGCTCGCGCCGCGGCGGCCCGCGGTGTTCACCGATCTGCCCCCGCTCAACGGGGATAACCTGGACCCTCGCCTGCGCGGCGGCGATCTGTCCGTGCAGGCGTGCGCCGACGATCCCCAGGTCTGCTACCACGCCGTGCGAAACATGGCCCGCATGGGCCGCACCATCGTCTCACCGTCCTGGACGGTGCTGGGATTCGGACGAGCCTCGGCCGGTCCGGGCCAGCACACCCCGCGAAATCTCCTGGGGTTCAAGGACGGGACCCGCAACATCGCCACGGATGCGGAGTACGACCGATTCGTCTGGGTAGACGACGGCGACCAGCCGTGGATGAACGGCGGGACGTACCAAGTCGTGCGCAAGATCCGGATGCTGCTCGAGACCTGGGACGTCGACCGCATCGCAAACCAGCAGCGCATCTTCGGGCGAACCAAAGCAGAGGGGGCGCCGCTGAGCGGGAGCGACGAATTCGATACGCCCGACTTCGCCGCCAAAGGCGCCGACGGCAATCCGCTCATCGACCCGATGTCCCACGTCGGCCTGGCGGCCCGGGAGAACAATGACGGGATCATGATTCGGCGACGGTCCTACAACTACACCGACGGCCTCGACGCCAACGGCCAACTCAACGCCGGCCTGCTCTTCATCTCGTATCAAAAAGATCCGCGAGATTTTATTCGCCTGCAGAACCGGTTGGGCGCCCACGACTTGCTCAACGAATACGTCCGTCACATCGGCTCAGCAATCTTCGCGGTGCCGCCGGCGCCCGCCGAAGGCCACTACCTCGGGCAAAGCCTTTTCAGCTAAGCAAACTGCGTGGGGGTCATCCGCGGGCTGGACGGCGCCGCGTTTCGGCTGTGTGATGTTTCGTGTCGCCCAGGTAAATCAATCCCGTCCGCCGTCACACATCGGCCGCCGCAGAGCACTAACTCCGTGAAGCCGCAAAATCAGCGAAAACGGAGGAAGTCACATGACCGATGCGCTCGTCATCGACGCCGAAGGCCTCGACAAGCTGTCGTGTAACGCCAGGGCCAACCCGGAGACGGGCAAGAAGACCCTGAAAGCCAAGACGGTGTGCGAGACCGGGTTCCGGAACATGACCTACGTCCGCGACTTGGCGCCGATGCTGGTTGGCGAGCCGCCCGCGCTGCTCGGCGACGACTCGGCGCCCAACCCATCCGAGACCGCCCTGGCGGCGCTGGGTTCGTGCGTGTCGGTGGGCTTGCTGGCCAACGCGACACACCGCGGGGTGACACTGACCAAGATCGAGGTCGAGATGGAAGGTGACATCGACATCTCCGCGGTGTGGGGCGTCGGTGACACACCCGAGGGAAAGCACCTCGGGTTCAGCGCGGTCCGCTGCAACGTGACCCTGGCCGGAGACGCCGACGACGCGACCCTCAAGGAGATCCACGACAACGCGATCGCCTGGTCACCCGTGGTGAACACCTTCCGCAACCCGGTCAGCGTCGACTCGGCTCTGTTCACCGAATAGGCATCGAGACGGGAACCAAGCTGTGGCAACTACATTGACGAAGTCCGATCTTGGCGAGGTCATCAGCGTGGCCCGCGTCAAGCGGGGACTGAGCTGGACGAAAATCGCCGAATCGATCGGCAAGGACCCGGTATGGACAGTCGCGGCGCTGCTCGGGCAGCATCCGCTTCCGGCCGCCGATGCGGCAACGGTCGCATCGCTTCTCGACCTCGACGACGAGGCGGTGGCCGTCCTGCAAATGGTGCCGTATCGGGGTTCCGATGCGACCATGGCGACAGACCCGACGATCTACCGGTTCCATGAGGCGCTGGCCGTCTACGGGCCGGCGATCAAGGAACTCATTCATGAGGAATTCGGTGACGGCATCATGAGTGCGATCAACTTTCAGATCAGCGTGCAGCGGCGCCCGCACCCAGAAGGCGACAGAGTGGTCGTCACTTTCGACGGCAAGTTCCTCGACTACGCGTGGAAGCACTCGGCACGGGAGGTATCGAGATGACGGCAACGATGGACCCGGCGGCCGGCCAGTTGGATGTCGAACTGTTGGCAGACATCCGGGCGCATGCCGGGGCGCTGGACCGGGGCGAGCATCAGTCCCGCCGCAGCTTCACCGCACTGGGTGCGGCCGGCCTGCTCGGGGTGGGCGCGCCCGGCAACGCCGACGGCAGGCTCCCGGACATGGTCGAGGTGATTCGGTCGATCTCCGGAGAGTGCATGAGCACCGGGTTCTCGTTGTGGGCCCACCGGATGGCCGTGGAGTATTTGCTCACGGCGGCAACGCCTTTCAGCAAAGTGATGGCCCAGTCGCTGCTCGCCGGGACCACGTTGGGGGTGACCGGCATGGCGTCGGCGTTCAAGGAGGCGGCGGACTGCGGAAGTTTGGAGTTGACGGCCACGCCGGTCGAGGGCGGCTACGCGGTGTCCGGACCGATCAGGTGGGCGAGCAATCTCTACCCCGACTCGACCATGGTGACCGCGGTGCGTACCGATGCGGGCGAGAGGCTGATCGTGGCGCTGCCGCTGAACACGCCAGGTGTGGTGGTGGGCGATCACTTCGACCTGCTGGCAATGGGTAGCACCGCGTCGTCGTACCTGAACCTGGCGGACGCCTACGTCCCGTCGGGGCAGGTGTTGTCGCACGACTTCGAGGGCTTTCTGCGGGCGGTCCGCCCAACGTTCCTGGTTTTGCAGTCGGCCATGTGCCTAGGGCTGACCAGGACGGCGGTGGAGCAGGCCAAAACCGGTCTCAGAGGCGTGAACTCGGTCTTCAGCGCCCAACTCGACCACGTCGCGGAGAAGCTCGCCGGTGCGGAAGCGACATTGGCGGATCTGGCCGCCGCGGTGGGAGGGGGCGGGTCGCCCACCAAGAAGGAGCTGTTGTCGCTGCGACTCGCCGCGGCCGAGCTGTCCAGCGCCAGCGCGGATCTCGAGATCCGCACCGCGGGCGGTAAGGGGTATGCGAGCAGGACATCGGCAAGCCGCCGCTACCGGGAGGCGGCGTTCATCCCCGTCCAGTCCCCGTCCGAAGGACAGCTGCGCTGGGAACTGGCCGCATGCGCGTGAGCGCGAGACGATGGTGACCCCGGTGGTGGTGCCACCGGGGGGCACCGAATCCGAACGCGTGGTCGGCGGCATTCCGCTGGCCGAACTGGTGCGCGACTTTCACCGGCCGATGGTCAACTTCGCGCGCACCATCGTGGATTCGGCCACGGTAGCCGAAGAGGCCGTGCAGGAGGCGTGGTTGCAGGTCCTGCAGTCCGCGGATTCATTCGAGGGCCGGTCCTCGGTCGGCACGTGGTTGTTCGGAATCGTCAAGAACACCGCGTCACGGCACCGGCGCCGTGAATCCCGCATTCGCGACCACGAGGTGCTGTCCGCGGATGACGTGGACCCGCTCGCGGGTCGCATGCATCCCGCCGGCCATCCCGATGCGGGGCACTGGAACCTTCCACCGTCGCGGCGCTTCCTGCCCGAGGACCACACCGTCGAGAACGAGCTCATCGGGTACGTGCGTACGGCGCTGGCCGCGCTGCCCGAGCGGCAACGGCAACTGGTCATCCTGCGTGACATCGTCGGCACCTCCGCGGAAGAGGCGGCCGACCTTCTCGAACTGAGCGCCGAAGGGCAACGCGCGTTGCTCTACCGCGCCCGGGGAAATCTTCGCAACGAATTGGAAAAGCGGTATCGCCGATGACCGTCCACGACAACACAGTGCCCGCCATCGACTGCGTCGACTTCGTCCGCCTCGTCGACGAACTCGTCGACTCCGATCCGCGACAATGGGGCCCGATCGTCGTCAAGCACCTCGACGAGTGCCCCCCGTGCCTGGTCTACCTGCAGCAGATGCTCGACCTGAAGATCCTGCTCAGCCACGTCTTCGAGGGGGAGAAGCTCAGCGACGAGCACATCGCCGGGGTCATCAACGCGATCAACGCTCTACGGAAAGGCCAACACCCATGACGATCAACGCGCAGGCGCCGCAATTGGAGGGCGAAGCGCCGCCGCCAAACGCGTTCGCCGCCTTGTCCTCTGGCATCGCTACGGAGGTCCCCGCCGGCGACCCGTTCGAGCCGCTTTCCGTCGGTGCCATGGTGGACCGAGTGGCCGCGATGGCCGTCGAAAAGGCGACGCATCCGTGGGCGTTTCTGATGCGCTCCCTGGTCGGCGGTGCCATGGTCGCGTTCGGGGCACTGCTGGCGTTGATGGTGAGCACCGGGGTCAAGACCCCGGGCGTGGCGAGCCTGTTGATGGGCCTGGCCTTCGGCATGTCCTTCGTCCTGATCCTGGTGTCGGGCATGTCGCTGATCACCGCCGACATGGCCGCGGGATTTCTCGCTGTCCTCAACCGCACCATGAGCGTCGGCAGCTACGCCTTTCTGGTGGTCGTCGGCCTCATCGGCAACGTCTTCGGCGCGCTGGTGTTCGTCACCGTCTGTGGCGCCGCGGGGGGCCCATACCTGGGCGCCTTCGCCGAACGGGCGGCTACCGTCGGCGCGCAGAAGGCCGGCCAGCCGTTCTGGACCGCACTGCTGCTGGCCGTGGTGTGCACCTGGTTCCTGCAGACCTCGATGTGCATGTTCTTCAAGGCGCGCAGCGATGTCGCCCGAATGACATTCGCGTTCTACGGGCCGTTCGCATTCGTCATCGGCGGCACCCAGCACGTGATCGCCAATGTGGGTTTCCTCGGCCTGCCCCTGTTGCTCAACGTGTTTCACCCGGTCGCGCCGCGCGGCGGGATCGGTTGGGGGTTGGGCGAACATGGCTTGCTCACCAACCTCGGCATCACCACGGTGGGCAACCTCATCGGCGGCACGCTGTTCGTGGCATTACCTTTCTGGGCCATCGCGCAGCTACAGCGGCGCCGCGTCTGACCGGCGAGTGGCCATAGCGTTACGGCGGCCTTAACGAGTGCAGGCAAAAGCCCTCGGTCCCGTTGGTTAGGGACTTAAGCCTCACGACCGACGCCCCCCGGGTTTATAGCGTCGCTGGTGAGAGAGGGAGAACGAAATGTCAGCACCTGACCAACAGCGCGGCGTGGTCGTCGCGGTCGACGGCTCGCCGGCATCGAACGCCGCCGCGACGTGGGCCGCGCGCGAAGCGGCAATGCGCAAGATTCCACTGACCGTCGTCCACGCGGTGGCGACACCCACCGCCACCTGGCCGCCGGTCCCATACCCCGAATCTCTGGCGGTGCGGCTGGAAGACGAGGGCAAGAAGGCGATCATGCACGCGATCAAGCTCGCCGAAGAGGTACTGCCGGCAGACCGGACGGTCACCATCAACAGGGAGCTCGTGTACTCCAGCCCGGCGTTGACCCTGATCAAGATGTCCGACGAGGCGGAGATGATCGTTGTGGGCACGGCCGGGCGAGGATTGCTGGCCCGGGGCGTGCTCGGTTCGGTCAGTGCGACCGTCGTGCGGCACGCGCATTGTCCGGTCGCCGTCGTGCACGCCGATGACCTGCCGGACAGGCAAAACGCGCCGGTTGTGGTGGGAGTCGACGGCTCGCCGGCTTCCGAGGTCGCGATCGAGGTCGCGTTCGACGAGGCCTCCCGTCGCGGCGTCGGCCTGACGGCCGTGCACGCGTGGAGTGACATCGCAATTAGCGAACTCCCGGAAGCCGATTGGTCGTCCCTGGAGGCCGAAGCGCACCGCAGCCTGGCCGAGAACCTGGCCGGTTGGCAGGAACGCTACCCCGATGTGGCGGTGCAGCGATTGGTCGTGCGGGACCAGCCGGCCCGTCAGCTCGTCGAAAAGTCAGAGACCGCACAGCTTCTGGTGGTGGGCAGTCACGGGCGAGGCGGTCTGACCGGTGTGCTGTTGGGATCGGTCAGCAACGCGGTGCTGCACTCGGTTCGGATACCGGTGATCGTCGCGCGGCCGCCAGCGTCCGCGTGAGCTGCGCCGGGTAGAAGGACGGTCATCGTCCACGCACAAAGGGCGCCGAGGTCGCGTCCGGCCCGCGCCACGGTCCGGTCGGGCCGAACCAGCGCGGCGGTGGCCCGGCCGCGGTGTAGCCATGCCGCCAGCGGGGTGCCGGCTTCTGCGACCAGCACGGCGACGTTGCGTCGCCGCAGCGCCGCCACGTCGGTCCCGCCGGGGGGAGCGGTGCTGATCAACGCGAAACCGGCACCAAGCGCGTCGTCCAGCCGTTGACCGTCGCGTAGCGGCGGATTCGGGCAGAGCGTGCCGGCGAGCCGGCGCGGACGCAGGGATGCGCGCACGAACGCGGAACGGTGCAGTGTCGGCGTCCTCGAGTCGACGACCTTGTCGCGCAGGCCGGGGATGAGCCGCAGCCGCGGCAAGACCGCCCGGCGCACCGCACTGCCCACGCGGCCACCGCCGGTCATCGCCCAGCCGACACTCAGCGCCAGGCGGATCATGGCGCGGGCATGCGGTTTGCGTTCCCGCTCATAGGTTTCGAGAACACTCGGCGCGAGGGTGCCGTGGTGAACCCCCGCGATCTTCCACGCCAGATTGGCCGCGTCGCGCAGCCCCGCTCCCATGCCCTGGCCGATGAACGGGGGAGTGAGGTGTGCCGCGTCGCCCAGGATGAAGGCGTTCCCTCGCCGCCAGTGGTCGGCGATCTGCGCGCGGAACGTGTACTCGGTGACCCGCAGCAGGGTGAGTTCGCCGACGGGCACCGTGCTGGTCCACGGCTTGATCAACGGGCGCACTCGATCCAGGGTGTCGAAGTCGTTCGCGGTTTCGCCCTGCAGCAACTGGAACTCCCACCGGTAGCGGGCCGGCCCGATGCGCATGTAGGTTCCCGCGCGATTCGGGTCGCACACCTGGTGGACCCCGTCCCACTGGCCCAGGTCCGCATCGCTGGCGACGTCGACGACCAGCCAGCGCTGCTCAAAGTTCAAGTCCCGCATCGCCGAGCCGATCCGGGAGCGCACCATGCTGTTGGCGCCGTCGCAGCCCAGCAGGTAGCCGGCGTCGACCTGATGGACGCGGCCGTCGGAGCGGTCGGCGAAGGTGACGCGGATGTGTGTTGCGTCCGTCGCGATGTCGGTGACTTCGGCGTTCCCGCGGAGTTCGGCGCTGGGGTGGCGTTCGAGGTTGGTCCGCAGCAGGGCCTCCAGTTCCGGTTGGTCGAACATGTTGGCCTGCGGGAAGCCGTGCACACTGCGGCCGGGGTGACGGTCGAACTCGGCCAGTGTCCGAAACCGGCTGTCCACCAACCGCAAACCCAGTGTCGGCCGCGACATCGCGGCGAACTCGTCGGCGATCCCGAGGCGGGCGATGATGCGGTAGATCTCGTCGTCCAGATGCACGGCGCGTGGCTGGGGGTATACGCCGGGCCAGCGGTCGAGCACCAGGCAGTCCACGCCGTACTGCGCCAGCAGCGTGGCGGCGGTGACGCCGGTCGGTCCGGCGCCCACGATGACGACGGGGACCCGGCGAGTTGTGGTCACGCGAATCGAACGGCGGTGCGCTGCGTTCCGAGATCGATGGCCCCGTCGTCGGTGGCCACCGACGCCTCGACGACGTCACCGTCATGCAGATAGTTCCGGTTGCCGGCCTGGCGCGAGAAGAACATCTTCCATTTCAAGGCCGGCGGCAACAGGTTTCCGACGAGTTGCACGGGCTTCGGTGGGGCGCTCAGCGCGGTCCCGGCCGGAGTGCCGGTCAGCACCAGGTCACCCGGGGCGAGTTCCTGGAACTGGGTGAGCGACTGCAGCGCCGGCAGGGGCCGGTACAGCATGTCGCCCTCGACGAGCGCGTTTTGGCGCTCCTGGCCATTCACGCTCAGGCGCAGTCGCAGATCGCCGAAGCGCTTCAGCTCGTCGGCGGTGAGCAGCACCAGTTCCGGGCCGACCGGTGTGAACGTCGGATACGACTTGGCTTCGTAGAACTGGGTTTGCGGCAGTTGAATGTCACGCGCGGAGACGTCGTTGGTGACGACCAGCCCGGCGACGAAATCGCCCAGGTTCGCTTCGGAGATGGTGGTGCCGACCGGGATCGCCCGGCCGATCACCAGGCCGACTTCCACCTCGTAGTCGAGCAGCCTGACGTGTTGGGGTTTGACGATGTCGTCGAAAGGCCCGTTGATGGACGCCGACGCCTTGCGGAAGAAGGTGAGGGGGATCGACGCCGGGTCCATGCCCGCGTCTTTCACATGCGATTCGTAGTTGGTCATCTGCGCTATCACTCGGCACGGCCGGGTCACCGGTGAGATCAACTTGAGGGTGTCGACGGCGACCGTGTCGGTGCTCGTGGCCGCCTTCTCCACGGCGGTTCGGTCGGCCAGCAGCGCGGCGGTACTGGTGGCGGTGGTGTCGATCCTGGTGGCGCCGCTGGCGGTTTTGAGCCACCACGCGTGGCCGGTTTCAGAGGCGGTGTGCAGCACGGAAAGGGTCATGAGGTGGGAACTTTCAGGAGGCCGATCAGACGGTTGATATCGAACTCGTTGTCCGCGCGAAGCGCGGCGATCATCGAAACCAATTCGCGGCGAGCCGATTTCGGGTCGGTGCCGAGGAAATCTCTGGTTGCCGGCGGTCCCCACTGGGCCAATCCGGATGCGGTGAAGGGTGCCCAGCCCGGGTCGAGTGTGTCGTCGAACAGGTCGCCATCGGTGAAGTGCTCGAACAAATAGCCATCCGGGTCGCGCCAGTAGTCGAAGATCTGACTGCCCTGGATGTGCCTGCCGATTCCCCACGACCGGGAATACCCCCGCGCGCCGAGGTATTCGCCGCCGGCGGCCAGCGCGTCGAGATCGCTGACCTGATACGCCGAATGGACGTAACGGTTGGCCGGGCCCAATGCCATCGCCAAGGTGTGATGGTCGGCCGGTGTCGACCCGCGGTCGCACCGGATGAAGCTCATGGTCGGCCCTCGATCGCGCTGGCCCGGAAAATACAAGAAATCGCTGACGATCATGCCCAGGTTGTCCAGATACCAGTTGAGCGTCTCGGCGTACTTGGTCGATTGGACCACCAGGTGGCCCAGGCGCTGCACCCGCGCGGGTACCCGTGGCGGACGCTGACAGGTGTTGATGCGCCGCACGTCGCGGCCGAAGTTGAAGGGGTGGGGTTGCTGGCCCGGCAGTTCCGGGAGTTCGTGCAGGCCGGCGACCACGCGGACCGGCATGCCGCTGGGGTCGGTCAGCTCGACCGACAGCCCGCCGATGGTCTCCGGCAGCGGTCGGACGCGAGCGCCGACCTTGTCCGCCAACGAGAGGACGTCGGCCTCGTCGCACGCCCGAAAAGCCGCACCGGCGAAGCGGCTGCGCCGGCCGCGGCGCAGGACGACGCACGGCCCGCCCGACTGGGTCCCCCGCAACTGCAGTTCGTCCGGGCCGTGTTGTGCCGTGTGGAAGCCGAACGCCGCCGCGAACGTCTCGGCCCGCGTCAGGTCCGGCCGCTCGAACTCCAACCAGGCGATGTCGGCGACTTTGATCAGCGGGTTGCGCGACCGGCCGGGGTGCTCGCCGCGCCGCGCACCCTGTTCGCTGTGGGCGTGCCCGCGGGCACTCTTCGTCAGATGCATGACCACTCTCCAAAATAACTGACGAAATCGTCACATACGAGAGAACGTTCAGTCAAGGATCTGACGGAATCCTCACAACTGATGCATACTGCTGTGATGAGCGCGATGGTAGAGCCGTCGAACCGGCTGGAGCGGCGCAAGCGGCGCACCCGGGCCGCGCTGGTCAAGGCGGCGCAACGGCTGATCGCCGAGGGCAGGGTCAATGTGCCCGTCCTGGAGATCACCCAGGCCGCCGACGTCGGGATGGGGTCCTTCTACAACCACTTCGACAGCAAGGAGCAGCTGTTCGAGGCCGCCGTTGCCGACGTGCTCGACGCCTACGGGTCGATGCTGGACCGGCTCACCGAGTCCATCGAGGACCCGGCCGAGACTTTCGCCACCAGTTTCCGGCTGACCGGCCGGCTGTTTCGCCGCCGCCCGCAGGAGAGCCAGATCCTGTTGGCCAACGGGCTGGAGCTGTTGTCGTCGCAACGGGGTTTGGCACCGCGCGCCCTGCGCGATATCAGAGCCGGCGTGGCCGCCGGGCGGTTCGACGTCGACGATCCCGAGTTAGCCCTAGCCACGGCCGGCGGTGCGCTGCTCGGGCTGGGCAATCTGTTGCGTGCCGATCCCGATCGCGACGACGCGCGCGCCTCCGACGTCGTCACCGAGAACGTTCTGCGGCTGTTCGGGCTCAGCGCCGTCGAGGCGCACGCGATCTGCCAACGCCCGTTGCCCGCCGTCGGATTCGACGAGAGTTAGCGTGCGACGGCACCGACCGAGAATGCGACGTTTCGCCCCACGCCGCCAACATCGCCGGCCGCGCCGGGCGTGGTCCACCGCACGTGTGCGGTCCCGGTGACGTGCAGGGCGGCGCCGGCGTCGAAATCAAGGAACAGCAAAGCGGCCTCGTCGTCGACGGCCAGGTTTCCATAGCTGTTGAACATGTTGTTCCCCGGGAAATCCGGCCACCACAGTCGGCACGGGGAGTCGACTCGGACAAAGCCGGCCGGACCTCCACGGTGTGACGCATCGCTACCGCGTCCGGGATGGCTGGTGCCCAGGAAGAACGTGTCGGACGTTGCAATCATTGCTTGATCGGACGGGTCCAGCAGGGTTGCGCGCCTCGCGCGTATGGGGGGAGGGCCAGCCAGGGCGGCGACATCGATCGCGCGGCGGTGAATGTACTTGGGGCAGTTGCCGTAGGACTGGTCGACGCGCACGGTCATACCCCGGTGGTCAGCACAGACGAGCTCGCCGTTGACCCGCAGCCTGCGTCGGGTGGCGAAGTCGATGGCGATCAGACCGACCTGTTGACCAATCGGAATCTCGTGCAGGGGATCGCCGGCGCGGGGGAGGGTCGCCACGCGCAAGATGTCGTCTTGTCCGTGGAGGAAACCCGGGGGTCCGGCCAACGGCGAGATCCAGAGGACCCCGTCGTAGTCGCGTCCGGTCATCGCGGCGAACCGCTGTGATGCGAGAAACGTTGCGGCGCCGTGGGACAGACCCGACGGGTCGAGCATGCCCTCCAGGCGCTTGGCCTCGGCTTCGACGCCCGCTCGGCGCTGTGTCGCGATCTCCCCCTCGTGGAATCCGGTCGCGGTCATACCAGCCGTAACAACGCCACCGCCGCAAAGCTTCCTCGCCGAGGCGCGGCGGACACCCGCGGGCGTCGTTGCTAGGCGACCGAAACGATGCGGGCAACCAGCTTGCCGCCGCGAATGACCTCAATGGTTTGGCCGGCCGCAACCTCATCGAAGTAGCGCCCCGCCCGCTTCCGCAGCTCGTCAAGCTCGATCCCGCCGCTTGCGTCGGCCGGAGTCGGGGTCCTCTCCGCGTCGCCGGCGGGCACGATCCGCGCCAGCAATCTGCCGCCACGAACAACACTGATCGTCTCCCCGGCCGCGACCCGGTCGAAGCACCGTCCGGCCCGCGTTCGCAGTTCGTCGAGCCCGACCCAGTCACCGGCGTCCGGTGCCACCGGTTTCACGGATCGCGCCGGGATCGGTGCGACCCTCCAGTCGCCGACGGAAACGATCCGTCCCACCAGTTTGCCGCGACGGACGACGTCGATGGTCTCCCCGGCGGCCACCCGCTCGAGATACGTGCACGCATTACTCCGAAGTTGGCCTAGGCCAATCGTTTCCCGCATTCCACTCCGGTCTTCGTGTTCACCGGCGAGCCGCGGGGATGTTGAACCAACGCAGCCGGATCGAGTCATCGGGGCGGTGCCAGCATGTCTTTCCATCCGTCATCTCCTGTCTTGCTTGAATTTTCGACCGCGTAGTTGACACCATCGGGCCCCACCAGTTCGCCGCTCTGGGGAAGGTAAACGGCCGGGGGAGGACCGCCGGGCGTGTAGACACACGGATTTGGCTGCTGCCCATTGCATTGGACGGTGCCCGACCCCGGCCGCTGCACTGGATCGCTGATCGGGGGCGGCGTACCCGCCACCCTGTCGGAGGGCGCCGGGTTGAGGCCGTTGTTGATCGACGGCGCGGGCATCACCAGGCCCGGTTTCACGGGCTGGTCGCAGCGCGCCGCGGGCGCCGGACAGGTCACGATCTGGTTGGGGTCGCCGTACCAGGGGTTGGTGCCCAGCGGAACGTAAGGTTTGGGGTCGCGGCACTCCCGTGGCGTGGCGGCCCGCTTCCCAGGCACATCGACACATGGGAGGTTGCGCGCCCCGCGCACGGCGTTGGCGGGAGTGTCCTGCGGGATCTTGCAATAGGTTCCGGACGGCATCGGCGCCAGGCTGGTGTCCGCGGGGGACCGCCACTGGGATGCCGGGAGGAACCCGGTCAGGCACGGCGGCGGCTGGTTGATCGTCAGCGAGGTACCGAGCGACGCGTAGCCCGGGAATGCCGAGGTGACCGTCTGGCCTTCCGAGGCGCCCTGCGGGTAGGCCACCAGCAGCTGCTCGACGCCCTTGTGGTAGCGCTTGAGCATGTCCAGCACGATCTCGAGATTGGCCAGTGTCTGTGGCAGCGAGTCGCGCACGTCGCTGAACACCTCGTTGACCTGATCGGCGGTCGGCGCCGCTTGGGTCAGGATGCTTTGCACGTGCTGGTCGTTTTCGGCGCTCTCCGCGGCCAGGATGTTCAGGTTGTGCGACCAGCGCTCGATCGAGTCACCCGAGTTGACCTGGCTGTCGATGACGGGCCCGGAGTTTTGGACGATGTCGTTGATATCGGAGATGTTGGTCTTGAAGTCTCCGGCGATCGCCTGCGTCGCATCGACCAGTCGTTGCAGCGCGGGACCCAATCCGCCTACCGCTTGGGCTGTTTCGTCGAGGAGCGAGGCGATCTTGTCCTTGGGTAGCACGGCCAGCCCGCGGTTGGCCGCGTCCAGCGCCGGCCCGATCTCGGTGGGCACGGTGCCCTTGGTGATGGTCTGACCCGACGAGAAGTATTGGCCCGGGTTACCCGCCGACACCAGGTCGAGATACTGCTCACCGACCGCCGACACCGAATGCACGTTCGCCGACGCGTCGATCGGGATCTTGTAGCGGTCGCCGATGCTCATGGTCACCCGCGCGCCCGTCACGGTCGGCTCGACAGAGGTGACCGTGCCGATGGCTTCACCGCGATAAGTCACGTTGGAGGACTTGTACAGACCGCCCGACGCGGGCAGGTCCGCCTTGAGCGTGTACTGGCCGATCCCCACCGCACGGGGAATCTGCAAGTAGTACCCGCCCAGCGCAACCGCCGTGATCGCGGTCAGGATGCCGAACATGACCAGCTGGCGCTTGATGAAGCCGGTCAGCATTGCCTGTCCGCCCTTTCAACCAGCGGGCCACCCGGGGCGTCGTTGGGGTTCGGCGTGTACCGGACGTCGGGGATCATCGTTTCGGGGTCGCGGCCCCACGATTGCTCGAGTGCGCGTAGCGCTCCGGACAACCCGGTCCCGGTGAGGACCGCGTTGTCGACAGCGCTCATCGTCAGGTCCAGCGTCAGCGACAGGTTGAAGTAGTCGCCGCGGAACGCCTTGGGCACGGCGTCGATGTCGAACGGCCGGACGAGGATCAGCTTGAGTGCGCGAATGAGATACGGCGCCGCGCGACCGAGTTCCCGCAACGGGCACTGCAGCGACAACAGGTCCTGATGAAGGTCGCCCCGAGACGCCGACAGGTACTGGTCGGCGAGCTGGCTGAGCCGTCCCGTCGCGTCGACCGCGTTGATCAGAAGGTTCTGTTTGTCGGCGAAATGTTTGATCAATGGCGGGAATTCGGTGAGGACCCGATCCAAGACGTCCGAGCGGGGGCCCACGTACGCCAGCAGCCGGTTGGTGGAATCGATGGCTCGGGTGATGTCAGCGCGTTGCTCGTCGAGTCGTGCGGTGAAGGTGTCCAACTTGCCGAGGAAGGCACGGATCTGGCCGGCCCGCCCGTTCACGATGTTGTAGACCTCGTTCTGCAGCACTTCGAGGTTCGGGATGCCTCCTCCGCGCAGCACGATGGCGAGACTGGCCAGCGTCTGCTCGGTCGTGGGATAAGTGGACGAATGTTGCAGCGGGATGGTGTCGCCGTCCCTCAGTAGCTCCGGGGACGGGTTGGCTGGCGCCGCCAGCTCCACATGCTGGGAACCCAGCAGGCTTGTCTGGCCGATCTTTGCGGTCGCGTTCTTGGGCAACTTGACTTCCTTGCCCAGACGTAGCGTCAGTGTCGCGACCCAGTTCTTCAGTGCGATCGCGCGCACCGTGCCGACGAAGACATCGGCCACCCGCACCCGGCTGTTGTCGTTAAGAGCCAGCGTGTCGGGTATCTGCACGTAGACGGTGTAGGAGCCGGGCCCAGAGCCCGGGCCACCGGGCATCGGGACATTCGCGATTCCGTGCCACTTCGCGCACGACGTCAGCATCACCGCGGCGCTCAATATAGCGAGCCCCTTCCAGGCCCGGTGTCGAGTGCGAGAACCGAACGCGCGCAGCGCGTTTGCGATCGCCGTGGTTCGCAAGCCCATCATGATCCCGGTCCTGTAGACGCGGCCGCCGGTGTCGGCGGGACCGGACCGGGGACCACACCCGGCGCGGGCGGCGGTGGCGGGATCGGTACCTGCGGGGCTTGCAGGCCGATGGGTGGCACCACCGGGTTCTCGTCGTAGGCGTTCGGCGGTCCTGGCGGGGTTTGCAGTCCGGGGGGAGGGGGTGGGATGTCGGGGCCACCCATCAGTTCGGCCAGAGATTCGGGGGTCAACAGGCCCCCGGTGATCGGCCCCACCTGTGTGCCCTGCATGCCCGGGGCGACAACCCAGCCGGGCTGGGTGTTGCGGTGCGACAACGGGGTATCGGGCACCCAGATCCCCGGCACCGTGGTGTCCTTGTACCCGTTGGGCGGGTGTAGCCGGGGCTCGGAGTAGGCGACTTCCTTCGGGAGCGCCTCGGCGGTGCTGAACGGGTTCAGCCCAAACGGCAGGTAGTTGAACTTGATCGAATCGAGGATCGGCGCCAGGTATTGCGCACACAGCTCGGCGGAATCCTGATAGCCGAGCCGGCTGCCGGCCTGAATCATGCTGCAGAAGAACTGCATTGGGTTTGCGAAGTTCGGGATCGCGGGGATGGACATGACCGCGCCGTGCGACGGGTGGTAAATCTGGCTGAGGTTGGTCTCCAGCGTCGGCAGGACGTGCAGGGCGGTCTCCAAACCGTTCAGCGGGTCGGGTTGGACCAGCGTGGTGGTCAGACTGGAGAGGTTGTCGATGTCGTGCGCGAGCACCCCGCGGTTCTTGGTCAAGAACGGGCGCAGCGTGGAGAGCAGGCTGTCGAACTGCCGTATCGCATTGGAGAGGTCGCGATCGGACCCGGTCAACTCGTCGGTGAACTGGGCCAGGTTCTTGTTCAGCGCCACGAACTGCTGGTCGTCTTTGTGCAGGGCGTTGACGAACTGCGCCAGGCTGCGCACCACCGCGAAAAAGTCACCACGGCCTTCGTTCAGCGCGGTCAACGACCGCGACAGGCTGTTCAGCGTGGTGTTGATCTGCTTGCCCTTACCGGCCAGCCCATCCGCGAACGACTCGATGGCCTCGCCGAACGGACCCTTGGGTTGCTCGGGCGTCGGGCCGAGTTTGGAGATGATGTTGGCGACGCTTTCGCGCAGTTCGTCCCACTCGGTCGGCACCTGCGTGCGCTCGATCGGGATGACCGCGTTATCGGCCATCACCGGACCACCTTTGTAGGGTGGCTCCAGCTGAATGCTCCGTGACGCCACCAGGGTGGGGTTCACGACGACGGCGGACGCGTTGGCGGGCACCTTGTACTTGTTGTCGTAGTGAAACGTCACCTTCATCTTGTCGCCGGCTGGCTCGATCTTGTCGACTGAACCAACGCGAACGCCCATGATCTGGACTTTGTCCCCGGAATAGAGCGCGTTCGCCGACGGCAGGTAGGCGACCACGGTGTTGGTGGTCAAGTTCTGGTAGAACCGCCAGCCGACGAACCCGGCGACCAGGGCCAGCAAGACCACCAGCGCTCCGATAACCGTCCGGGGCCGCAGTTTGCGGATAGGGAAGACGCTGCTCAATTCTGGCTACCTCCCGTGATGCCGCTGCCTCCCGCGCCGCCGGGGTTGATGAACGGTGCCGGCAACTGCTGCCCGGGTCCCGGCGGCGCGGGCGGCCCAGGCGGCAGCCCGGGCGCGAACGTCGACGGTGGGGGGGTGGGGCCGGCGGGTTGCAGGTCCTCTGTGCGCGCGCCCGGTGGTGCTTGGGTGGGCAGCGGCACGGGGATGCCCGGGACGTCCGGTGGCGGGTCGCCCGGCCGCCCGGCGATCGGGATTCCCGGTGTCGGTGGCAGCCCATTCGGGTTCGGCGGCGACGTCGCGACGTCGATCGGCGCCGGGAAACTGCCGCCGAACGGGCCGACGTCTACGCCCGCGCAGGGCAGCGGATTCCACGGCCGCGGCAGCGAGTCACGCGGTGGCGTGTACGAACACGCTGTGCCGGGCGGGACGGCAGGTCCCGGATGATCCGGCGTGCCTTCCAGCACCGGGGGTGCGGGCGGCGGTGCGCCGTTGGGGAACCGGGTGCCGTTGGGGTCGGGCCAGCGGAACGCGGGAAGTCCGGCGCTGCGCCAGAAATCCTCGGGGTCGATACCGCGCTTCTTGAAGGCGGCGTCGACGAACGGCTGCAAGATCCAGTACGGCAGCAGATTGGACAGGACTATCTTGAAGTACGGTCCCGACGCGACGGATTCCCCTAGCGATGCGGCGAATTGGCTGACATACGTGAGGGTTTGAGCCAGGTCGTCCTTGCGTGCCACCAGCACGTCGCTGATGGTGCGCAACTGCTCCAGCACGGGATTCAGATTCGGGTTGTCGTTGATGAACCCCTGCACCTGGGCCGAGAAGGCGGAAATGTTGCTGCAGCAGGGCGTCGATGGCGCGGCCGCGTTCGTTGAACGCGGCCAGCAGCGTCTTCGCGTTGACCAGCAGCCGGTTGATTTGTTCGCTGCGGTCACCGAGCACGCTGGCCACCTGGTTGGCCTGAGCGAGCAGGTGCTTGATCTGCTTCGTCGCGTTTGCCGATGGTGTCGGAGAATTTGGCCAACCCGTCGAGGGCGGCACTCAGATGCGGGTAGGTCTGATTGACGGTCTGCGACAACACATTCAGCGACTGCTTGACGGTGTCGATGTTCCAGCCGGCGGCGGCCTTGGTGATGTCGAAGGCCGCGTCGTAGAGCTGATAGGGGGTGGTGCTCTGGCCCAGCGGCAACACGCCCCCGGGCCGCAACGTCTGGGTTCCCCGCGGCTCGATCTCGAGCACCTTCTTACCCAGGATGGTGTCGGTCTTGATCGCCAGCCGGCTCTCGGTGCCGATGGTGTTGCTGCCGATGGAGAACTTGATCACGACGTGGTCGCCGTCGATCTCGAACCCCTCCACCTTGCCGACGTTCACGCCGGAGATGCGCACCTTGTCGCCCTTGTTCAGTTGACCGCTGTCGGTGAACTGCCCGTAGTAGCTCGGGCTGGCGAACATCATCGGGACACTGGTGAAGCTTTGGCCGACGGCGACTACGAGCAGCAGCACGGTGATGCCCATAAGCCCGACCCGGCTGCGATTGAATTCCGTCAGTGTTCTCATTGCGGCGTGCACCTGCCGGTGGGCTGCTGCCAGATCCGAACCGTGCGTACCGGGCCGCCGGCTTGCAGTCCGTTCCACTTGATCGTGAGGTCGCAGACGTAGAAGTTCACCCAGTCTCCGTAGAGGCCGATGCTGCGTCCGATCAGGTTGAGCGCGGTCGGCGTCTTGTGGATCAGATCGCCGAGCTGATCGCGTTGGTCGACGAGCGGCTGCTGAAGAGCCTGCAGGTAGTTGATCGCCTTGTGCAGCAGAGCGCGGTTGTCGGCGAGTAGGTCGGCCACCGTTCCGGCGGCGTTGCTGATGTTCGCGGTGCCGGCGGCCAGCGGGTCGGCGTGCTTTTGCAGCCCGGTGATCAATCTCTCGAAGTTGTCGACGGTCTGGTCGAACTCCTTGCGATGCCTGACCGTGGTGTCCAGCACGATGTTCAGGTTCTTGATCACCTCGCCGATCGCCTGGTCGCGTTCAGCGATGTGCGCGGTCAGCTGCGCGGTCTGGTCGAGGATGTCGTTGATGGTGCCGCCCTGACCCTGAAACACGGTGATGATGGCCGAGGCGATGGTGTTGACCTTTTCCGGATCGAGCGCCCGGAACAGCGGCTTGAAACCGCCGATCAGCGCGTCGAGGTCCAGCGCGGATGCGGTTCGAGACAGCGGGATGAATCCGCCCGGCGGCAGCACCCGGTCAACGCCCTCGCCCTCGCCGCGCTTGAGCTCCAGATAGCGGTCGGCGAACAGGTTGAGATAGCGGATCTGCGCGGTCGTCGACTGGTAGAGGGGTATCGAGCGGTCGACATCGAAGTCCACCCGTACCCGCTGGCCGCCATCGATCAGCCGCACCGATTTGACCTTGCCGATCTCCACTCCGGCGGCGCGGACGAACTGGCCGTTCTTCAGCCCGCTGGCATTCCTGAACTCCGCGGAATAGCTGTTGGTGCTGTTGAAGCGCATCTGAGCGAACACGACGACGATCGACAGGGTGATCAGCACCAGCACCAGCGAGACGATGCCGAGCTTGATAGCGGAGCCGGTGATTTTCATGGGTTGATCGTGTTGTCCCCGACCTGACGGCCCCACACGTACTCGATTGCGTACGGTGAGCCGGTGTCTAAGTGGTTGTAGGGCGCGAGGCTGGCGCCGGTGTCCACCACCAGGCTCGGAGCCGGCCACAGGTCATGGGTGATGGCCTGCCAGCAACCCGGCGCGCCCCCGGGCCCGCCGCGGGCGTTCACCCGCGGCAGATTGTCCGGATACACAAAGGGATTCGGCGCCCCGCCGACCAGCCCGGCCAGCCCCAGGAGCCCCATGGTGGCGGCGGTGCCGGCCAACCCCGGAAGCGTGAGTATGCCTCCCAACCCTGATGTCAGCTCGGTCATGGTTCTCAGCGCGTAGCCATTGCCGCCGCCGGTCGTCGCATAGGCCGCCGGTTCTTCGTCGTAGTAGTTGCGGATGGTGCAGAAGATCTCGGGACTGTAGGTGTCGAGCAGCTGGGCGGTGGGCACCAGATCGGCGGCCCCCCGTTGCAGGTAGGGCCCGCCGCGGGCGAAGATGTCTGCGCCGGTGTTGCCCAACCCGGCCGCGGCCAACAACGCGGCATCGAGGTCGGCTTCCTGCCGGTGCAGTGTGCGCGCCGTGATCACGGCGTTGTTGAGGGAGTCGAACAGATCAGGTGCGGCGTTGGCGTAGATGTCGCCCAGGGCCGCGAACTGCTGAATGTCATGCCGGATCTGCGGCATTTGCGGGTTGATGTCGTCGAGGATGGCGTTGGCGTTGACGATCGATTGCCCGAACTTGTCGCCCAACCCGGTCAGCGCCTGCGCGGCCGCGGCCAGCGTCAGGTTGACCTTGACCGGATCCACCTTCTCCGTGATCGAGGTGAGCGTCTCGAACAGCGTATTGAACTCGGTCGTCACCGACCTCGCATCGATCACGTGCTGCGATGTGATGCGTTGCGGCGTAGGCTTTTTCGGTGAGGTCAACGACACATATTTGTTACCGAACACCGTGGTCGCCTTGATGTTGGCGTCCACGTTGGCCGGAATCAGCTCGATGTACTTCGGTTTCACGTTCAAGACGAACTTGGCCGCCGGTATGCCGTCACGCTCGATCTCCGAAATGCTGGCCACCCGGCCGATTTCCACGCCGTTGTAGGTGACCTTCGACCCCGGATCCATCACCAGACCGGCTCGGGGAGCCAACATCGTCAAGCTTGTCGTCGGCGAGAGCTCGCCGCGAAACTGCAACCACACGAAGGCCAATACCGCGGCGAAGACTATCAAGAACACCGACGCCGCCGTCCTGTACGGCGGGATGCGTTGCGGGTTCTCCTTCACCGGGGCCGTCATCACGGTCACACGGTGAGGTTGAAGTTGGGGTTTTTGCCGTAAACCGACATCGCGGTCAGGACGACCACGACAACGATGGTGATCAACGACAGCCGCATCGCCCGGCCGACCGCTTCACCGACGCCGACCGGCCCGCCGGTGGCGGTGAAACCGTAGTAGCAGTGGGTGGTCATCACGACCACCGCAACCAGGATCACCTCCGCGAACGACCAGCCCACGTCGTTGAGGCGCAGGAACGTGTGGAAGTAGTGGTTGTACGTGCCGATGGACTGCCCGTAGAGGAAAACCGTGGTGACCTGCTGGGACAGGAAGGCCATGGTCATCGCCAGCCCGTAGAGCGGGATGATGACGATCAGACCCGCCACCACACGGGTGGACACCAGGTAGGCGACCGCCCGAATACTCATCACCTCGAGCGCGTCGATCTCCTCGCTGATGCGCATGGCGCCCAGTTCGGCCGTGGCGCCGGCGCCGACCGTGGCGGCCAGCGCCTGACCGGCGGCTACCGGCGCCACAAACCGCACATTGATCAGTGCGGCCAGAAATCCGGTGAATGCCTCGACGCCGATATTGCCCAGCGTCGCGTAGCCCTGTATGGCGACCAGTGACCCCGCGGACAGGGTGATGAAGCCGACGATGGCGGCGGTGCCACCGACCACGGCCATCGCGCCGGTGCCCATTCCCATCTGGGCAACCATTCGCAGTAGCTCTCGGCGATAGCGGTGCATGGCGAAGGGGATTTGCCCGACTGCGGTCAGTGCGAACCAGACAATCTGCCCGATCTCGACCAGTGGCCGGGACGGGACGTCCCCGTATCGAATCAGCAGGGCGGAAGTCCGCGGGAAGCGAACGCGTAGTGCTGCAGCCGTGGCCATGTCAGCGCCCCGTTCCGAACCGGACGCCGATGGTGGTCAGTGCCGCGTTGACCGCGAACAGCGCGATGAAACACAGCACCACCGTCTCGTTGACGGCAGTGCCCAGGCCTTTGGATCCGCCGCGGACGATCAGCCCGCGGTAACAGCCGACCAGGCCTGCGATCAGCCCGAACGTCGCGGCCTTGACAAACGCGATCACCACCTCGGGCAGGCCGGTGAGCGCCGTCAACGTGGAAAGGTACGCACCGCTCGAGACGTTCTGCAGGTACACGCTGAAGAGGTAGCCGCCCCCCAGGCCGACGGCGACGACGAGGCCGTTGAGCAGCACGGCGACGAGTGTCGAGGCGACGACGCGGGGCACCACCAGCCGGTGGATCGGGTCGATGCCGAGCACCTCGAGCGCATCGATTTCCTCGCGGATGGTGCGCGCGCCGAGGTCGGCGCAGATGGCGGTGCCGCCGGCGCCGGCGACCACCAGCACCGTCACGATCGGGCCGAGCTGGGTGACCGCGCCGATCGCGGCACCGGCGCCGGAAACGTCGCTGGCGCCGATCTCGGCCAGCAGGAGGTTGAGCGTGAATATCAGAAGCACGGTTTCCGGGATGGACACCGCGATGGTGGGCAGCAGCGATACCCGCATCAGAAACCAGCCATTCCAAATGAACTCGCGCCATTCGAACGGCTGCCTCAGTGCTTTACCGGTCAGCACGCACATGCGGAAGAACCCGCCGGCCACCTCCGTGCCCGGGCGAATCCGCTCGCCTACTTTGCTGGCAAATACGTGCGAGGTGGTCATCCGCTCCGCCCTTGACGCGACCAAGCGACGAGTCGCAATGTTTGGCCTGATTTTTCAAACGAGTCCCGCATAGTCGCGAGATAAAGATCGCGATCCCGATCCGCGGGCCCGCTCATCGAGCGGCTGTAATCCGAAAAGTACTGCACCGCACAGTATCTCGATCCCAACCGGAGTGACGGCGACTGCTGAAGTTGTTGCTCCGGGTTTCGGTGCAACGAGGCTTGGCATTCCCCCCGGCGTGCCGCATCACCTCGTTCCCGATGCCCGTCGACCATAGGATCCCCCCCACCGGCACTCCGGGACCGTGCCCTCAGCTCCATGCCGCCCTCGTTTGCGCCACGCAGTCACTATTGCATTAGACCGTACGGTCAGTCAATAACCCCGGCCGTCGGCTGGAGCTGCCCAAGGGAGCCGCTCGAACTTAATCTCCGCGGCGGCGCCGTTATTCGGCTTATTACCAGGACTTTCGACGCGCGTCATCGCATGGCCGCCACACGGTCCTTACGTCGCGTTCGGCAGAAAGCGCCAGCACATTCCGGGCAAAACCGACCGCCCGTACAGTAACGGCAGCTTGCCCATTTGCTCGGCGAATATCAGCTAGGGGAGGGCTCAGCGCATCAAGGGGAATTGGCCGGGACTAATTAGCTGCTCGCCCAAGGTATCCGGCGTTACGCGGTCAATCTGCCGAACCCGTGACCGCGGCGAGACAGTCGCGTACCACCGAGACGACGTCCGCGGAAGGGTCCGCCCACTTGCTGAGCCCCAAGCGGTCGAGCAGCAGTCCGCCGAGAAACACGTCCACGAAGGCGGCCCCGACTTGCTCGGGCGTCCGGGAGTCGGTGGGATCGAACCATACCCACATCCACTGCAGCGATCCCCACAACTGCAGTGCGGCCAGTTCGATGTCGACGCCTCGGAACACGCCGCTCTCGATCCCGCTGCGGATCTCGTCAATCACCAGGGCTTGCAATTGATGACGCAGCTTACGCACTTGCTCCATCGCCGGGTCGTCGAACAACTGAACCACCTCGCGCTGGCTCGCCACGGTCGCATCGCGGGCGACCACTTGTAGCAGTGCGGAGGCGTAGATGACTGCGGCGATGCGGTCGTGCGGCGCGGCCAGACGAGCCCATGCCATCTGTAGCGCATCGAGTTGGCGGGCAAGGTGGGTTTCTTCAAGTTCCCGCAACATCTGCGCTTTGGTTCCGAAGTGATGAACGATGGTGCCCTTCGACATGCCAAGCTCGTCGGCGATGTCGCCCATATTCGTTCTGTCATAGCCGCGTTCGGCGACGTAGCGGACAAATGCGTCGAAAATCTCGCCGCGTCTGCCAGGCGATCGGGGCATCTTTCACCTTCGCTCAAACTAACCGTACGAACGGTCTATCATAAGTTTCGCGATGTCAAGATCCCCGTAAGGGGTGCGCCAAGGACGAGAGATATTTTGCGGGCGCGGCTACCCGAACCCGAAGTGCCGTTGGCGGCGCTGGCGATGAGATGGGAAAATCCGTCAACCTGCCCTTACGAATGGCGTCACATCCGCTGCGAGCAGGTCGGCCCGTCGGTCGGCGTGGCTACAGCGGCCTGGGGCCACCGAACCTGTCCGGCGCTGTTACGACATAGGTGTTGGCATTGGCCGCCGGCTTCATCTCACCGGCGGTGTACACGGTCATCAGCTCTCTGCCGTCGCCGTCGACGACGCACACATAGGTATCCGTCTCAGCGTCGTAATCGAAGCTGTCCCAAGCTAATACGAAGGCCAAGCAATTGCCGTCGCGGTCCGCGATGACGAGCTTGTGCACCCCGGATTCCTTCAAAAGCTGGGCATCCTGCTCGCGCTGCTCAGGGACGTGGCTGGTGTGGAGCGTAGCGTGTGACATCTGTGTACTCCCTTAGCGAGGGTGTCTGCGTCTAACCCTAGGCTCAACTGCTCATATAATGCGAGCCTTCGCGAAAACGTTTCTCCCAGCGTGCCGCCCCGGCCAGGGCACTACGGCCCCAATCAAGGGGTCGTAGGTCGTTTAGCCGAAAGAGACCGTGATTTCGCGGGGCAGTCGGACATGGTGGCGAGCCGGCTTCGCAGAAGCCGGGCGTCACTTTCTGGCAACCCGGGTCGGCTATCTTCGGCGGGACTCTAACGCTAGGAAGGGGTGGGCATGACGCAGGAAACCGAGTCCGAGATCGGGAATCCGTCCGCGGCCGAGGTGGACCTGGACACCATGACGGCCACCAAAGAGACGCTCGAGGACTACACGCTGCGGTTCGCGCCGCGCAGTTATCGACGTTGGTCCACGGCGGTGGTGGGCATCTCGGCGCTCGGCGGCATCGCCTATCTGGCCGACTTTGCGATCGGCGCCAACGTCGGCATCTCGTACGGCACCGGCAACGCGCTGTGCGGCATCGGGATTTTTGCCATGGTGATCTTCACGACCGGTTTGCCGTTGGCCTATTACGCGGCGCGCTACAACCTCGACCTGGATCTGATCACTCGGGGCAGCGGTTTCGGCTACTACGGCTCGGTGGTCACCAACGTGATCTTCGCGACCTTCACCTTCATCTTCTTCGCGCTCGAGGGTTCCATCATGGCGCAGGGCCTCAAGCTCGGCCTGCACATCCCGCTCTGGGTCGGCTACGCCTGCTCGACCCTGATCATCTTCCCGCTGGTGATCTATGGCATGAAAGTCCTGTCCCAGCTCCAACTTTGGACCACACCGCTGTGGTTGATCCTGATGGTCGTTCCGTTCGTCTACCTCGTGGTGCGGCACCCCGACTCAATCCACCAGTTCTTCGGGTACAGCGGCCGTGGCGGAGCGGGGGCGGTGAACATCGGCTCCAGTTTGTTGGCGGCGGGGGTGTGCCTGTCGCTGATCGCCCAGATCGCCGAACAGATCGACTACCTGCGTTTCATGCCCCCGCGGACACCGGCGAACTCGCGCAGCTGGTGGAGCTGGGTGCTGCTCGCGGGGCCCGGCTGGGTCGTGTTCGGAGCGATCAAACAGATCATCGGCCTGTTTCTGGCCGTCTACTTGATCTCTCGTGTTGCCGGCTCCACGGCGGTGGCCAATCAGCCGGTACATCAATTCTTGTCGATCTACCGCAACTTCATGCCGGGTTGGCTCGCCCTGACTCTCGCGGTGATCTTGGTGGTGCTCAGCCAGATCAAGATCAACGTGACGAACGCATACTCCGGCTCGTTGGCATGGACCAATTCGTTCACCCGCGTCACCAAGCATTACCCCGGGCGCGTCGCGTTCCTCGCCGTGAACCTCGTCATCGCGTTGATCATGATGGAAGCCGACATGTTCGACGTCCTGAACACGATTCTCGGGTTCTATGCCAACTGCGGTATGGCGTGGGTGGTGGCCGTGGCCTCGGACATCGTCTTCAACAAGTACTTGCTCAAGTTGTCACCGAAGACGCCGGAGTTTCGCCGCGGCATGCTGTATGCCATCAACCCGGTGGGCTTCGGGTCGATGCTGTTGGCCGCTGGACTGTCGATCATCGCTTTCTTCGGCGGCCTCGGTGCGGCGCTGAGGCCGTACTCGCCGTTGGTGGCAATAGTCATCGCGCTGGTCATGCCGCCGATCCTGGCGGTCGCGACCAAGGGTAAGTACTACCTGCGCCGTACCCACGACGGCATCGACTTGCCCATGTATGACGAATACGGCAACCCGTCAGCCGCACAATTGAAATGCCATGTCTGCCACCACGACTACGAGCGGCCGGACGTAGTGGCTTGCGAGACGCACGACGCGCATGTCTGCTCGCTCTGCCTGTCCACCGACAAGCTGGCCGACCACGTGCCGCCGGCCCACCGTTAAGCGCTCGGGCGCCTCTGCAAATTCTGGTCGGTAACCGGGGCCGGGGCTTTGGGCCGCGCGGCCACCAACACCGCCCCGGCGGCGAACACGCATGCGGCCGGCCACGAGAACCGGCCGTCGGGAGCGAAGCCTCCCTGGGCCAATAGGTGCAGTCCAACGGCGGCCAGGACGGCACCTGTCAGCATGATGGCCTCGGCCCAGCGATCGCCGAGCGGTAAGCCGAACGTGGGCAGCGGAACCGCGAAGAACCGCCGCTGCCACCACAGCAGCAGCATTTCGACGGCGGTCACCACGCTGAGGATGGTGATCCACTCCAGGCGGACCAGCCACCACGCCGCCGAACCCTCGTCTGGCTGCGGTATCAGCCCGGCCGGATAAGCCACGATCGCGACGATGACGACCGGAATCATGTGCCACAGGTACAGAGCCATCACGTTGTCATTGGCGGTCGACAACACGCGCTGTACCGGGCGGTGGTGCAGGGCCCGGTCGAGCAGCGCCGCGAGCGCCATCGCCAACCCGGCTTGCGTGCACGCGAAAGCCATCATCGCCACCGTGGGGGGCGTCGTGTTCTCGATCGCTTGGCCCGGAACGCCGATCATGCTGACCGGATACGGTCCCACTCGGATCAGCAGCGCCAGAGCGGCGGCCGAACCCGCGGCGAGCAGCACCGGTCTGCGCCCGGCCAACAGCCCACCCTGCCAAGCGATCCCGAGCTGGTAGAGCAGGCCCCAGCACAGCAGGTAGTTCAGCCAGCCGATATATGGGACGTGGCCCGCGAGCGAGACGGCGTCGACCAGCACGACGCCAGCGGCCAATACCACCGGCACCATGAGGCCCCAACGACTCTGTGCCGCAACAGCAATCGGCGTCAGCGACACCACCAGCACGTACACGGCGAGGAACCACAGGTGCATGGCCACCGCCCAACCGGCGTATTCCAGCACCGTGCTCGGGACATGCCGGGCCTCGAGGACCACCACGATCGCCGAAACCAGCGCGACGTAGACCGCGGTCGGTCCCAGCACCCGAGCCAGTCGGTGCCGAATCCAGGCCTGGCGCGAGAAACTGTCAGCGTCGCGCCGGTGAGCCCACGACACGGCTCCGGCGTAACCCGCCACGAAGAAGAACACGGGAACCGCCTGGAAAATCCAGGTCAGCCACTGCGTCCACGGCATGTCGAGCAGCGGGTTCTCGCGGCCGAATTGCCCGTCGTGATAGGTCACCGAAGCCGCCAGCCAGTGGCCCAGCACGATGAGGACCACGCCTGACGCGCGGTAGAAGTCCACCGCCAGATTGCGGGCCGGTCGCGCGGTTTCTACGTCGTCCATCGGATCGCGGCAAGGTCGATGCGGCGCACTCGCGCAACGGTACCTGTCCCATCGCGTGAAGTCGCTGCGCGCACAATGACGCCATGAAACACGTTCGCCTCGCCAACCTGGAGGTCGGCCGCCTGGGTCTGGGCGCGATGGGCATGTCCGTGGCCTACGCCGGCGCCGGCAGCGACGACGCCGAGTCGATCCGTACCGTTCATCGCGCCATCGACCTGGGCGTCACGCTGATCGACACCGCCGAGGTCTACGGCCCCTACGTCAACGAGGAACTGCTCGCCAGGGCCCTGCAAGGTCGGCGCGACCAAGTGGTGTTGGCCACCAAGTTCGGCCTGATCTCCCACACGGGACGCGGTGGCCTGGACAGCAGCCCGGCCAACGTCCGTATCGCCGTGGATGGCTCGCTGCAAAGGCTGGGGACCGATCGGATCGACCTCTACTATCAGCACCGCCTCGACCGCGAGACCCCGATCGAAGACACGGTCGGTGCGTTGGCGGAACTGGTCGCTGCCGGGAAGATCCGGCACATCGGCCTTTCGGAGGTCGGGGTGAACACCATCCGGCGCGCGCATGCGGCGCATCCCATCACGGCGGTGCAGTCGGAATATTCGCTGTGGACGCGCGACCAAGAAGACGAGGTATTGCCTCTGCTGCGCGAACTGGGGATCGGGTTCGTCGCCTACTCGCCGTTGGGCCGCGGCTTCCTAACCGGCGCCATCCGCTCCACCGAGGGGTTGCCCGACAGCGACTATCGCAAGACCAATCCGCGGTTCTTCGACGAGAACTTCCAGCACAACCTCAAGAGCGCGGACGAATTACGCAACATCAGCGCGGACGTCGGCGCCACCCCAGCTCAGGTCGCCCTGGCCTGGCTGTTGGCGAAAGGCCCCGACATCGTGCCGATCCCGGGAACCAAGCGCGTGGCGCGGCTCGAGGAAAACGTCGGCGCCGACGCCGTCGAACTGACACCCGACCAACTGTCCCGGCTCGACCGACTCACCCCGCCCAAGGGGGGCCATCACGCGGAAGCGCAGATGGGATGGATCGACCGCTGACGACCGGCGAAAAGAAGGTGTTAGTCGGCGCCGGCGAGCGCCGCTGTGCCGTATTTCTTTTCGACCAGCGCCCACGGGTCGGCGTATGGGCCGCGTCCCTCGAGCCGGCGCTGCACCATCAGGACGGCACGCAGAACCGGCCGCAATATCGGGCTGAACAGCCGCACCACGGTCCGCATCCTTCCCTGCGTTTCGGCGATCCAGGCCAGGGTCTGGGACCAGTCGTGCTCCTGGAAGTCGAGCAGAGCCTGCGCCTGCGTGGTGTCGTACCAGCCCGTGAAGCTCCAGCCGCGATCGTCGCCGGGGTCCCCGGGCAGGCTGGCGGAGGGGCCGAGGCGACCCAGGCCGACGGCATCCATCAGGCCGTCCTCGAGCTCGCGTTGGGTGAGCACGTACGACTCGTTGCCGCCGATCAGTATGACCTTGCCGGAGATGGCCGCTTCCCGGTCGACGCCGTTGGCGAAAGCCAGCGCCACGTCGCGCGCATCGACCGCGTGCATGCGGTTGTCGCCGGGCATCGATCGCATCAGCAGCAGGGAGTCGCCGTTGACCGTCGTGTGCGTATCCGGTGAGATGACCCCGCCCAGGCGGAAGAGCGCATATGGGAGGCCGCTGGCGCGGATCGCCGCCTCGGCGAGGACCTTGTCCTGACCGTATTGATCGATGGGGTTCACGGGGGTGTCCGGGGTGATCCGCTCGGGCTGGCGGTAGGGGTTGCGCGATCCGTATACCGCGGCGCTGGACGCCATGAGGAACAACGGTGGGTGGGGGAGTGCGGCGCAGGCCGCCAAGAGATTCTCGGTACCGCCCACGTTCACCTTGCGGGCCAGCGCGGGTTTGCGATACGACAGCGGGGACACGATCGCGGCGAGGTGAACGACCGCTTCGGGTCGGTGGGTCGCGACGAGGTCGCGCACCGCCTCGGCGTCCAGCAGATCGGTATAGGCCGGAATCAGCGTCCCGGGGTGGCGGCCGGCGGCCAGTTCGTTTTCGACGGCGGCGGTGTTGTCGTTGCGCAGATCCATCGCGACGACGGTGCGCCCCCGGCCGAGCAGGATCTGCGTGCAACGCTTGCCGATTTGTCCGAATGCGCCGGTGACCAGAACGGTGGAGGCAGTCTGGGAGGAGGTCATTGCCGTGTCACTGTCCCATCAGCCCGCTGGCGATCCTGCCGATCGCGCGGCGGATCCGGTCGGAGACGTAGACGGAGAACACGGGAGTGACGATATCCTCTCGCAGCCGAGTTAGCTTGGAGCTCTTGATGAACCACTGACCGGAGATGTTCTCGTAGGTCTCGTGGTAATGCCCGTAGCCCACCAAGGTCACCCCCGGTCCGAATCGGACGACGTCCTGCAGCGCCCACACTCCGCGCGCGGTGGTCGCCGACGTGAGCGTGATTTCGGGGGCGTGCACCTGGTGGGCGGTGGCCTGGCCCGGCCGCCCGAGGGCTTTGCGTGTGAACGCCACGAACTCGTCCGCGCCGTCGATCACCTTGCCGCCGGCCTCGGCCGTGTCGCTGACGAAGTCATCGGTGAAGATGGTTCGCCACGCCGCCCAGTCCTTGGAGTCGAGATGCCGGCAGTAGCGGGCCTTGAGCTGCTTGATGGATTCGATCGCCAGCAGCGTGGCGGCATCGGTGTCGGCGACCATGCCCTCCGTGCGCTCTGTCATTGCGGCTCGATTCTTTGCGTGAGCATCCCGGCGTGACGTTTCCCTGGCGAAGTGTAAACCTCTCAGCCTTTGAAGTAGACGACCTGATGTGTGGTGGCCAGCAGCGCCCCATCCCGTGTCCACACCTGGGCGCTCTGGTCGAAGTAGCCGCGGCTGAATCTGTTGGCATGGGCGGTGCACAGGACGAAGTCGTTCCCCAGGTCGTCGAGTTGCTGCTGGTCGGCGTGGAAGTACGTGGTCAGCGAGATCGTCCCGGACGGCACGAAACCCCCGCGTCGCAGGAACACCCGGGGGTAGAAGATGTCGCACAGCGCGGCCAGCGCCGGGTAGTCGACGGCGCGTTGCGCGGCGTCGCGCACCCACAGGGTGGTCGTCGACGAGGGGCTGCCATGCCCGTCTTTGCCGGGCATGGCGCCTTCGACGAACCGCATGTCGTAGAGGCTCGTCCAGCGAACGAGGCCCGGATCGGTAGGGGGCAGCTCGTCGGGGTCCGGTGAGCGCGGTGGGCGACTTTCGGTATCGGCCCAACCGTCGCGGCGGACGGCGAACAGCGCGGTTGCCGTGGTCTTGACGTCGCCGTCCTGGCACAGTTCGGCGATCCAGTGCTGGTTGGTGCGGTTGGTGCGCGCGGCCCGCAGCGAGATGTCGTAGTCGCCGTCGCCGATCGGGGCGGCGTAGTTGACCGTCAGCGCCAGCGGCTCGCCGATGCGATCGGGGTGTGACTCGACGGCGTGCAGCATGGCGGCGGCGGTGATTCCGCCGAAAGGACCCACCATGTTGGCCCATGCCGGATGGGTGCGGCCACGCCTGACGTGTGTGCTGGTCTGGCGCCGGTCGGGTGGCGCCAACCTGTACAGCCGCGGTAGCGGTGCTGTACAGTCGCCCAGCACAAAGTCGACGCTCGAATGGGGAGGCCATCCGGTGACGTCGGAGTCCGTTGAGGAATTCCGGAGCCGGGCCAAGGCATGGCTGGCCGAGAACCTGCCGCGGCTGGATTCCGGGGACGCCATGGTCCTGCAGCGCGACGAACTGGCGTCCTGGCGGCGCGCCCGCGAACTGCAAAAGAAGCTGTACGACGGCGGATTCGCTGGCATCTGCTTCCCGCGCGAATACGGCGGCATCGGACTGGGCTACGAATACAAGAAGGCTTTCGACGCCGAGGCCCTGGCCTATGAGACGCCGCTGATGCTCAACGTCCCGTCCTTCGCCATCTGCTGCGCGACGATCCTCGACATGGGCAGCGAGGAACAAAAGCGCGCACACATCACGGCCGCGCTGCGCGGCGACGAAGTGCTGGTGCAGCTGCTGTCCGAACCCAGCGGGGGATCGGATCTCGCGGGCGTCCTCACCCGCGCCGACCGCCGGGACGGACGATGGATCATCAACGGCGCCAAGACGTGGAGCACGTGGGCGTTTGCCGCCGACTACGGCCTGTGCCTGGCCCGGACCGACTGGAACGCGCCCAAACACCAAGGGCTGACGATGTTCCTGGTGCCGCTTCGGCATCCCGGCGTCACGATCAACCGCATCCGCCAGGTCAACGGCTCGGTCGAGTTCTGCGAGGAGTTCTTCGACGACGTCGACGTCGGTGACGACGCCGTCGTCGGAGAGCAGGGGAATGGCTGGGACGTCGCGTCGCGCCAGCTCTACCACGAGCGCCGCACGATGGGGGATGGATCGGAGTACACCAGCGGTCCGGGAATCGCTGAGGCTGAAGATGTCTCGGTCGACCTGCTGTCCCTGGTCGAGAAGACGAGCCAGGGCGGCAGCGAACGAATCCGCGAGATGGTGGGGCGGGCCCTGGTCCACCGGGCCGTGCACGGACAACTCAGCGAGCATGTCTTTCATGCCGTGGCCAACGGGTCCCTGCCGCCCGCCGCCGGTTCGATCATCCGCCTGTACATGGCCGAAGTGCACGACGTTGAAATCGACACCGCGCTGACAGTCTGCGGGCCGTCGGCAGTCGTCGACGACCAGGCGGGGCTGCTCGACATCGGCACCCGCTACCTCGGCCGCCAGATCGCCAGCATCGGTGGGGGAACCACCGAGATGGCGCGCAACGTGATCGGCGAGCGGTTCCTGAACTTCCCGCGCGAGTACGCCGCCGACCGCGGCGTGCCGTTCAACCAGGTGCGGCACGGAAAATCCTGAAAGGGGGCTGAATTGAGCGACCGGCTTCGTGACATCCGGGAGTTGGCAGGAGACTCCGCGGCCTACCGGGACGAACTCTACCGACGTTGGACCGGTCTGCTCAGCTACCGCTACATCGGCCGCAAACACTCCTCGATGGACCTCGGGGAGGCCGACGACACCGTCGTCATTCGCCGCGACATGCGCAACGAGGCCGGGGGAATCATGGTGGCGCCGTTGGCCATTTCCTCACCGGAGGGCTGCCAGACCGACATGGTCGCGGTGCCCAACCCGGTCATCGCTTCGGTGCAGATCATCGATCCCGGCTGCGACGTCAACCGAGTCGAGATCGTCGGGTCCGGCATTGTGCACCAGGGCCGAACCATGGGCTACGGGCGGTGCAAGATAGTCGACGCCGACAACCCGGACCGGGTGATCGCCTTCAACGAGGGGCAGGGCGCGATCATCGGCATTCCGCCGGAAGGCCTTGACAGGATGGATGTTTCGGGCACGGAGCTGGTGATCGAGGACTCGCCGGACCTGCCGCCGCTATGGCAGGCCTTCGGTGCGAGCAGGCGCGGCGACGGCCGTTGGGTGCTGCCCGAGCTGGGTACCGAACTCGCTTCGCCGGACGCCGCGCTGCACATCGGACCGCAACACGTCGTCCTCGAGACCGCCGCGATCGATCTTGCCGCCGACGTCGCCGGAACACGCAGGCTGCAGGTGGTCAGCTGGCACGTCATGTTCATGTCACGCGGCAAGGTGGGTCCCTTCCGCGTCGAGGGCACCGCATATGCCGGCGGGCCGGGACGCGTGGGCGTGCGCATGTTGCTGCACGACGAGGGGAACGCGGACAAGGCCGTCACGTCGGCCGCCGCGATCTTCGACGTCGTGGGCTAGCAGGCTTACATCGGACGATGCCTAGGCC
Source organism: uncultured Actinomycetota bacterium (assembly GCA_963732835.1). Taxonomy (GTDB): domain Bacteria; phylum Actinomycetota; class Actinomycetes; order Mycobacteriales; family Mycobacteriaceae; genus Mycobacterium. The sequence goes on along the minus strand of CAVTBA010000010.1, from coordinate 322,507 downwards.
GGGAGTGCAAGATCGGCGTCAGGGAACTTGCTCGGCAAAGATGAATGCGTCCCCAATCGCAACACCCTCGAAAAGCTCGACGGGCGGCTGGGTCGCGGGGGCGCAGGGAGTGGTGGTGCGCGGGAACGGGGCGAGCGGGTGCCCGTTTGCTGGAACGCTGGGGGAGCGAGGGTCCCGCCAGGCGGCATGTCACGCTTCGCCGATGTAGCCCGTGTTCCTGGAGGACAATGAGGGCCATGCGCGGTCGGATACGGTGGGGTGTTCACAGCGTCTGCTGCGTTCAGTGCATAAAAGTTCGGATGGGTCTAGACGGATTGTCAGACTTTCGCCGTTGTCTCGGTGCACCGGCGTCCGCGAACCGACACAGAAAGCCGCGCCGGTGACGCGGTCTTCCGCGCCCTGGGTAACGATTACCGGGTTGGACGGCTCCGGCAAGACGACGCTACTGCGGGCCTTGGCGGGGCAACTGGGCGGATTCCAGTTCCGGTTGCCTTATCACCAGTTCGTGCGGCAATTCTTGAATGTATCGGGGGCCGGGACAGCGTTCGGTGACGTGCATACGGATCGCTTGCTCTTCGCGACGGATGCCCGATTAACCAACTGTTTAATCCGGGAATGGCGGCAGACGCACCCGCTACTGCTGTCCCAGCGGGGCTGGATGGACAACTTCATCTTCGGTGCTGTGCAAGGCGTCAGTTATGAGGAGGCTGACGAGCTGCTGCGGCCTTCGGAGCTCGAACGCCCATCCGCGATCATCTACCTGACTGCCGAGCCGCAGGTCGCCTTTAGCCGGATCGCAGCGGACCGCAACGGCGACAAATACGAGACGCTCGACTTCATTGCCGAGCAGCAGCGAGAAACGTTGCGGTTTTATGAATCTGTGAAGGCAGGACGGCAGGTCTTGGCGCCTTTCGCGGGCATCCCCGCCATCTTCATCGACACGACGACCAAGACCAGCGAGACGGTCCTTCAGGAGGGACGAGCATTCCTGGCCCGCACGCTTCGCGCTAACCCAGGGTCCTAAGACAGCCACGCACTGCAGTGTTCTTACACGGCCAGGAGGTGTGCACACCCCCGCCGCACCGCAGTCTTACCCTGGGGTGTGTGCAGATCGACTAAAGTTGCTGTAGGCGTGGACTTTTCACGTCGGCTGCTCGATCGACGGTGAAGCGGTCAAGACCGGCGTCAGTAACCAAAGAACCGCACAGTGGAACGGTTCCGAGCTACTGAAGCGTCCGCTGCGTCGCTTTGCGAAGTACGGCTGCTGCCTAGGCGGTCGACGCCGTCGGTTCCGGGGCGCCGCGGTGTCACAATGACGTGATGGCAAGCCGCGGAAGTGACAACGTCGTGCTCGTTGACATGGATGGGGTTTTGGCTGATTTCGACGCCGCGGTGCTGGATCGGCTTCCGCCGGACATCGAGCGCGTCGTTCGCTCGCATTTTTATATCGCTGAGGACTACCCGCGCCATGTCGACGATGTCGAGTACATCACCGGGCATCCAGATTTCCTTCTGAACCTGCCGCTGGTTGATAACGCGCTACTGGGTTGGCAGCGTCTGATCGACGCTGGATACCAACCGCGTGTTTGTACCGCACCGCTGTCGCGAGACTCCCAGTCCGTTCAACACAAGCTGGCTTGGTTGCGGCGCCACTTCGTGCCTCGCTTCGGTGAACTGGTGGTTAGCGACGCGATCATCGATAAAGAGAAATACCGCTATAACGGACTTGCCTTGATCGACGACCGGCCTGAAGTCGACACTAACAACGGCCAAGCCACCTGGTGCCACATCGTGTTCGACCGGCCCTACAACAAGCACTCCAGTGCTGGACCGCGAATACGAGGCTGGGACGATCCCAATCTGACCAAAACGTTGGAAGCCGCGCGCCGGCGCACTCGGTCCTGACAAAAGCTGGCTCAGCTGATGACCGGCGTGTCTACGATGCGTGCCGAGGCGATCAGCCAAAAGTCAGAATTTTTAGAACCTGTTGAGGCGGCGGTGTTGGTGCCACGCGTAACGGGCGCGCAATATTGTTGGTTGCCTGCGAGTTTCGGCGACGCTCCCAGGCTTAGAGGCGGCGCTACAGCCTGCGGGATGTGGTCCGGCATAGCGCAAACACCGAACTAACCCAACGGTTTATGGATCGGCCAGATGCACCGGGGCAGGTCAACAGGACGTACCGGGTGGCGCTGGCGGGCACGATGGTAGGCATCGCGGAAAGTCTGCGGGTCGACGCCGAGCGCCGCGGCCAGGGTGGCGGCGTTCGGGTCAGGGCAGACAGCGGCGGCGACGAGCAAGCACGCGGCTACGGCATAGAGGGGTCAAGCCAGCTCGGCTTCCAGGATCAGCCAACGCAGCATGGCCCGTCTTGCAGAAGTGCGGCGGGATCAGGCCGAACGAACCCGTCTATGTGGCGCGGGCCTGCTGTCGATAGCCGTGGGCCGCTCTGGCGTGGGGGACTTCAACTCCTCCCTTGTCGTCAACTTCGGCTGAGCTCGCTGCCGGGCGATACCGCTGCCGTGGGGAGGGCGTTGTCGATGAGCACGACTGCGATGGCGGCGGCGGTGGCGAAGGTTTCGGTGTTGAGGACTCGGTTGCGGGCCGAAGCGCCATCCAAGAGCAGCGCCAGTTGTTCGCCGAGCTGTTCGGGATTGGTGGCGCCGGCCTCGCGCGCGGTTTCGGTGAGCCGCGCGGCAAATGCCTTCTTGTAGTCGGCGGCGTGTACGCGTGCCGGGTGGTCCGGGTCGTGGATTTCAACGGCCGCCGCGATGAACGGGCACAGCGGCGCGTGAATGTCGAAGGCGGCGAGGAGCCGTTCGCGGGGTGTGAGGTCGGTGCGGTCGAACACCTCGGGCAGGATGTCGGGATCGAATCGGCGTAGGTGTTCGGCGATCAGCTGATCCTTGCCGGTGAAGTGCTGGTAGAAGGTGCGTTTGGACACCTGGGCCACCGCGCAGAGCTGGTCCAGGCCGGTGCCGTTGATGCCTTGATCGCGGAACAGTTGTCGCGAAGCGCCGAGGATGCGCTCCCGTGCGCCCCTGCCGCGGCGCAGGCCTCGCGGCCCCTTCTCCAACTCCGTCATACACCCAGCGTAGCCGAGATGGGTACCGATCGGTGTGCATAGCTTGCATTCCGCGTAGCGGTTCGATACGTTAAGCATACGGATCGGTATACATAACATCGGCACTATCGAAAGGGTGGAGTGATCGTGGGAAAACTCGATGGCAAGGTCGCGGTGATCACCGGCGCGACGAGTGGGATGGCGCTGGCCGGTGCCAAGTTGTTCGTTGACGAAGGCGCTCACGTCTTCATCTCGGGCCGACGGAAGGACGCGCTGGACCAGGCCGTCGAACAGATCGGCCGGAATGTGACCGGCGTGCAGGGCGATTCGGCCGACCTCGACGATCTGGACCGTTTGTTCGACACGGTGAAGAAGGAGAAGGGCGCGATCGACGTTTTATGGGCGAGCGCCGGGGTGGGCAAGCAGAGCCGGCTCGGCGAGATCACCGAGGAGGACTTCCATGACGCCTTCTGGTTGAACGCGCGCGGCACGCTGTTCACGGTCCAGAAGGCGCTGCCGCTGTTCAACGATGGCGGCTCGATCTTCATGACAGGGTCAAACGCTTCGCTGCGGGGCTACCCGAATTGGAGTGTGTACGCGGGAAGCAAGGCCGTGCTGCCCGCCTACGCACGGGTGTGGGTGTCGGAGTTGAGGGACAGGAAGATCCGGGTGAACGTGCTGACCCCCGGCCAGGTCGCCTCACCGATGCTGGAAGAGGTGATGGACGAGGAGATGAAAGCACAGTTCGAGTCCGTGATCCCGCGGCGAGAGATGGGCCGCCCCGAGGAGATCGCTTCGGCTGCGTTGTTCCTCGCCTCCGACGACTCGAGCTATGTCAATGGCATGGAGCTGGTGGTCGATGGCGGCACCACAGTGATCTAAGTGCCAGACACCGGGACGTGCGCCGACAAAGACGTCGTCGCACCGGACCGTGACCACCGCGGCAGAAGGGTACCGGGGAACGCGGTTCCACCTGAGACGGAAGGCGACTCAATAGCTGAGCTGCCGACCGATGCCGGGCGCCAGCGGGAATCGATGAAATTGATTCTCATTCGGCGCGTTCACCTCACCTTGATGACCCGGGCACCGACTCAACCCTACGGGTGGGCGCACCGACCAGGTCTCACACACAACAAGCAAGAAGCACACAACAAGAAGCACACAAGGAGTAGCCATGACCACCTTCGCCCCGCACCGCGACACCGTGGAATCCTTCGTCGACTGCATGCACGGCGGCGCAGACAAAGACGCTCTTTCCGGCATCCTCGCCGAGGACGTGGTGCTATACAGCCCGCTCGGCGATGAGCCAACCACTGGCCGCGACGCAGTCGTGGAAGCCGTACGAGGGGTCGGCGCAGCGGCCGACCTCACCTATAAGGAGGTCCTCAGCGGCCAGACGCACCACGCCGCGTACTTCCGGCTGCAGATCGAAGACACCGCTGTCAACGGAATGGACTACATCCTGCTCGACGCGCACGGCAAGATCGCCGAGGTGACCATATTTTGGCGCCCTCTGCCGTCCGGCGTCGCGCTGCAGCGAAACCTTGCGGATGCACTCGGCATGCAGCCCTGGGAACTGCGCACCAGCGCGGAGTAATGATGAAGCCCGAGACGCGTCGGTGACGTTCGCCGCCCGGAGGCTTCGTTCACCTCATTCCGTCGGCGCGGAGGGGTCCTTGATCGCCTCCAAGCAGACGGTGACGTCGACGGTGTCCCCAACTACCGGGCCGCCTCCAGCCAGCACGGGAGTGTTGTTCAGGACGCCGAAATCACTGCGCTTCAGCTTGATTTCACCTTCGAACCCGGCAACCTCACCGTGACCCATGCCGGGGCTCACGCCGATAAATGAGAACGCCAGTGGTAGGCGTTTGGTGATTCCGCGCAGGGTGAAGTCGATTATGAGCACCCAGTCGTTCTGCCCGGTGCCGTGCATGTCGACCGAGACGAGGGTCGCGGTGGGGAACTCGTCGGCGTCGAAGACGTCGGGTGCCCGCAGGTGCTCGTCGCGGGTTGGGTTGCCGGTGTCAACCGACCCGACCGCGATGGTGGCCGTAATGCTCGGAGTTCCGTTCTCGGGCACGGTGATCGCCCCGGAGAAGTCGCCGAATCGCCCACGTACTCTGCCGACCATCAGGTGGCGAACCGAGAACGTGATGGAAGAGTGGACGGGGTCGATCGTCCACGTGCCGGGGGTGAGATCCCGCCCAATCGCCGACGTCACCTGAGTGTTCTTCTCGAGTTCGGACGGCAGCTCGTAGAGTTCGCGTAAGACCAGGGCGTTGCGGGCTTGGATGAGCACGCCACCCTCGTCGAGACGTCCGAGTTCGATTGGGGCGAAGCCGAGCTCGGTGCACAGCCCGGCTACCACCGCGCTTGCCGCGGAGTCGTTGCTCGACACGAAGACCACGCGTTTCCCGAATTCGGGTGGGCGCTTCTCGGCGAGCTGCCTGGCGGCGGTTTGGTTGAACGACTTGACCACCGCGGCGCCCGGAAACGCCTCGGCGTTGAACTCGGTCGACAAGCGGCCGCCGAGGATTTGCTCGGAATTAGGCACCAGAAACGCGTTCGTCGCGTCGACGACGATCTTGCCCGACCAGTCTGCGCGGCGCTCACCCAGCTCACGGACCTGCAAGAACGGAATGGCCAAGATGATAACGTCCGCATCCAGGGCCGTGTCGAGGGTGGCCGGTGTGATCGAGGCGGACAGTTCGGTGACGTCGATCGTCCCCGGACCTCGCGTGTTGGCCCAGAGTGCTGGGACGTGGTGGTCGGAAAACCGTTGCGCCAGAACCGAGCCGACGCTGCCGGTGCCCACGACGGCATACTGCACAGCGCTGCTCATCGCACGACCTACGAGATCCGAGCGGCCGCGATGAAGACCGCCAGCGCCAGGAACACGGCGTTCACGGGCCACTTGCTGTACTCCGCTCGTCGACCGTGGAACACCGCCGCGCCCACCTGCAGCAGCGCCAGACCCACGGCAGCGGCAGGCGTCAGGATGGGCGCGATGCCGGTGAGCCACGGCAGGATCAGCCCGAGAGCGCCGGCCACCTCGACGCCGCCGATGAGTTTGATCGACGTCGCAGACAACGCCTCGGCGGCGCCAGCCATGGAGGGGTTCTCCGCTAGGCGCTCCTTGGACGTCAGCAGTTTCGTGCCACCGACAAGGAGATATGCGGCGGCGAGTAATCCGGACGCGATCCATACCGCGATGTTCACGTGGGCTCCTCGAAGGCGTGTGTATACGAATAGGGGCGACGACCCGACCGCTCGCACTTGCGAATCTCGCAGTCACGTGGACGAGTCATTAGTTGATGCATCAATTACCCTATCGGGTGTTAATGTGATGCGTCAACTAAATCTGCTCCATCGGAGTCATTCCCGCGGTGATGCAGACCGTGACGCCTCGACAACGACCGGACGCCGTCGCCGGTGGCGCGGGGTTGCCACGACGGAGCCGTCGCCGGTCGGCGGCTGACGTTTAACGGTTGACGGTTGAACTATCCTTCAGATGCAGGAGGTCCGGATGACAGCTGGGCGATCGGAAACCATCGGGTCGTCGCGGTGACGCGGCCCGAGCGTGAGCGTCGTCAACCCGAAACGGTGTGGCTCGACGACGATCAGCAGCGTGCGTGGCGTCAGCTCCTTTCGATGATTATGGAGCTTCCGGCGGCCCTGGAAAGCGATCTGCAGCGCACCACCGGACTGACGACGTTCGAGTACCTCGTGCTGGCGAATCTCTCGGAAGCCGACGAGAGGACCCTGCGGATGTCGGAGCTCGCCGCCAGTGCGAACTCCTCGTTGTCGCGGTTGTCGCACGTGGTCAGGCGCCTCGCAGGCAACGGGTTGGTGGTGAAGCGCGTCTGTGCCGAGGACGGCAGGGTGAGCGTGGTCGAGCTCACGAACGCGGGATTGCGGCGGGTCTCCGCCGCGGCCCCCTTGCACGTCGCGAAGGTCCGCGAACTGGTGGTGGAGCCGTTGACGAAGGCCGAGCTGATGAGGCTCGGCAGGGCGGCGCAGGCCATTACCGACCGGATCGCCGAGTCGGGTTAGCCCACCGGCTCCCCCCGTCGACCGTGATGCGTGCGCGACTAGGACCGCCTTGACCAACGGATCGCAGCACGTCCGGATCATCCATCCAGTTGGGCACCGTGGCGATCGCTAGATCGCGCCATGCGGACCGCTCACAGCTGATGAAGGTTATAAGGGCTCGTCTTCGTCGGGGGAGTCGTGGTTTGCGGCCAGGTGGTGCAGGATTCGTTCGTTGAGGTTGGCGAGCAGGTCGAGCTCAGCCGGGGTCAGCAGGTCGATGAAGTTGCGGCGGACGTCCTCCGCGTGCCCGGGTGCGGCGTTCTCGATGGCGGCGCGGCCGGCCGGCAGCAGGCAGACCAGGTTGCTGCGGGCGTCGTCGGGGTTGGGCTCGCGGCAGATCAGCCCATCCTTCTGCATGCGTCGCAGCTGGTGGGACAGACGGCTCTTCTCCCAGCCCAGTGCGTTGCACAGCTCGCGGGCGGGCATGCGGTCTCCGTCGTGCTCCGAGAGCACCGCCAGGACCGCGTAGTCGGCCCCGGACAGGCCCGATTTCTGCAGGCCCCGGTTCAGATGCGCGACGAGCTGATAATTCGCATACACGAAAGCCCGCCAGGCGCGGTCCTCTCGGGGGCTGAGCCAGTTCGGTGCCATCGGCGCCATCCTACCCCCGTTGGTTGACGCATCACCAATTCGTCGTATGGTTGAGGAGTCAACCTTTGATCGTCATCCGAGAGGGGATATCTCATGAGCAGCATCAGCATCATCGGCCTGGGGAACATGGCCGGCGCCTTGGCCGAACGGGCGCTCGCTGGCGGCGACACCGTCGAGCTCATCGGCCGCGACCCGGCCAAAGCCAACGAATTGGCCCGATCGCTCGGCGGCGCCACTGTCGGGGCGGCCGGCACCGCCCCGGCCGGAGACATCGTCATCCTCGCTGTGCCCTACGCCAATGCGGCGGAGGCGGTGAGCGACTACGGAGACGCGTTAGACGGCAAAATCATCATCGATATCACCAACCCCGTCACCCCCGATATCACCGGCCTTGTCACCCCTTACGGCAGCTCCGGCGCACAGGAGATCGCCAAGGCCGCCCCCGCCGGCGCGCATGTCGTCAAGGCATTCAATACTCTGTTCGCCAACGTCCTGGCGGCCGGCCCAGCCGAGGGGCGCCCTTTGGATGTGTTCATCGCCGGCGACGACGCGCAGGCCAAGGCCCAAGTATCGGTGTTCATCGAGAGCCTGGGACTGCGCCCGTTCGACGCCGGGCCGCTGTCCATGGCGCAGGCATTGGAGAACGCGGGCCTGCTGGAGATGGGCCTGATGACGCACTCCCTCAACCACACCGACTTCTTCCTCGGCGTCAACATGCTCAGCTGAGCGGCCCCGCACCACCACGTCTCGCGCCACATCACCTCAGTTGATCTACGGCACGAGAACAATACCCACTCCACCTATCCTCGGAAGGACACTCACATGCGCGTTTTCATCGCTGGTGGGACCGGCCATGCCGGCTCGCACATCATCTCCGAACTCATCGCCGCCGGGCACGAGGTCACCAGCCTGGCCCGGTCGGACACCGCCGCGGCGGCCCTGTCCGGGCTCGGCGCCCAGGTGCATCGCGGCGACCTCGAGGATCTCGACGGGCTCAAGGCGGCGGCCGCGGACTCCGACGGCGTCATCCACGTCGCCCACAGGCAAGACCTGCTCCCATCCGGCGGGATGGACGCCGTGGCCGCTGCGGAGCTGCCGATCATGCTCGCCTACGGTGAGGCACTGGCGGGGACCGGAAAGCCGCTGGTCGCGGCGGGCAGCATAGGCTCGGCCGGCAACCTGGGCCGGCCCGCCACCGAGGAGGACCCGGCCCTTCCCAGCGGCGATGAGCACAAGGGCACCCTGCGTGTTCGCAACGTCGTGGAACGCGCCGTCGTCGGCCTCGCCGAGCAGGGAGTCCGATCGTCGATCGTGCGGCTGCCGCTCATCGCACACAGCACCAGCGATAGTGCCGGCTTCCTCCCAGGGCTGATCGGGACCGCGAAGGAGAAGGGCTTCGCCGGCTACCCCGGAGACGGCGCGAACCCGTGGTGCGCCGTGCACATCCGCGATGTCGCCTCCGTGTTCCGCTTGGCGCTGGAGAAGGGTCCGGCCGGCAAATATTGGCACGCGATCGCGGAAGGGGAAATCCCGTTCCGCGAGATCGCCGAGGCCATTGGCAGCCATCTGGACCTGCCCGCCGTGAGCGTTCCCGTGGACGTCCTGATGTTGCCGGGATACTTTGGGCCCCTGACGAATCTGGTCACCGGATCCTTCCCGGCGACCAGCCTCATCACGCGCCAGACGCTGGGCTGGGAACCCGCTCAGCCCGGCCTGTTCGCCGATTTGGACAACGGCCATTACTTCCCGGCCGGCTGACGGCCTAGGCGCACCGACCCAGTCTCACCCGCTACGAGGAGTAACGATGACCACGTTCGCCCCGCACCGCGACACCTTGGAGTCCTTCGTCGACTGTATTAACGGTGGCGCAGACAAAGACGCCCTCACCGGTTTGCTCGCCGAGAACGTGCGGCTGTACGGCCCGTTCGGCGATGAACCAGTCTCCGGCCGCGAGACCGCTGTCGAGACCATTAAGACCGTCAATGGACTAGCGGACGACGACACCTATCTGGAGGTCCTCAGCGGCGAGACCCACCACGCCGCACACTTCCGGCTGCAAATCGGCGACGCCGCGGTCAACGGAATCTTCTTCGTCCTGCTCGACGAGGACGGCAAGATCGCCGAGGTGAGCATCTTTTACCGCACGCTGCCGGCCGGCGTCGCGCTGCAGCGCAACCTCGCGGGTGCAATCGGCATGCAGCCCTGGGAACTGCGCACAAACGGGGAGTAACGACCAAGGCCCTGCCCTACGCCCACACGGCACGCCCGCACCGAAATGTATTGCGGTGTATCGAGATCCGGCATCGGAGTGGTGGATGGCGCCGTCGATCCGGTGTCCTTGCCGGGCACGCCGCGCCGCGCCTTGGCGGATCGCGGACTCCGCACCCTGCCGCTGCAGGTGCGCCCACATCTTCACTGACCCGTACAACGATTCGGGCTGGCGGCGGCCGTGTTCGTCGGGCTCGTAGAAGCCGGCCAGGACCTCGGCGATGGCGGCATCCCACAAGGACCGCTTCGAAGGGCGCCCGCACCGCCCAGGAATAGAACGTGCGCGGGGCGATCAGGACGCCGTGCTCGGTGAGCACGCGGCAGATCGAGCGACCCCGAAGCGGTGCTTGTTCTCGGCGATGAACGCGCAGACCGAACCGGTCAGCGGCGGTTGCGCGGGTCGCTGTCCCGCACGAAGAAACACGTTGCCGCCTTGAGGATTTCGATGGCCTGCTCTCGCTCGGCATTGCGCCGTTTCAACGCCCGTACCTGCGCGGCAGCCTCGCTACTGAGACCATCGCGTTTGCCGCGTCGTCGACCTGCTGTTGCGGATCCAGTTCCGCAGCTTCTCGGCGTTCATTCCCAGCCGTTTGGACACCGCGGTGACCGCGGCCCACTCACTGGGATAGTCGTCGCGGTGCTCCAGCACCAACCGGACGGCCTTCGCCCGCGTCTCCGGGTCGTGCTTGCTCGGCGTGAAAGGCACCTTCCCAAGAAAGGAGGTGGCAGCTGTCCCCGGAAATCTCACGATTCTCGGAAACCTGGTGCCTTTCCCGGATGTCCAACGTTGGCGGACACACCAACCTGACAGAGGAGAACGTCATGGACATTGCGGAATTCGGCCGGATGCTCATTGAGCACTACTTGCGTGAGCGCGGTCTGGTGTACCTCGTGGGCGGCGACGGGGAGTTCTGTGTGAAATTCGCGAACGGCGAGCGGGCCGCCGTCACGGCAATCGTCTTCTCCATGGAAGGAACTGACGGCAACATTGTTGTGGTGCGCGCCCGCAGCTCGGCGGTTTTCGGGCCCGATCAACACGCAAGGCTGACGGAGTTCGTTGACGAGTGGAACCGCACGAGACGCTGGCCGAAGGCGTTCACGGTGGTCGGCGCCGACGGCGCACCGGAAGTCCTCGGCGAGTGCAGCTGGTTGATGGACAGCGAGTTTCCCTCGGCGCTGTTCGACCGGTGGATATCAGTCGTCGTGGCCGCCTCGGTGGCGCTCGTGGAGGAGCTGACGGCGCGCCCACTGCCGCCGACCGCCGCCGAACTAGACTCCTGGCTCATGGGTAGGAGGTAGCCCGGTGGCGATCATGCCGCACTGCGTGGTCTGCGGATTCGAACGCGGTTACCAGCAGGTCGAAGAAGTGACCTTCGCCGACTACGCGCCCGATTGGCCGCATCCGCGGTCCGCCGACGGGTCACTGATCGTCGGGTGGTCGAACTCGCTGGGCATCACGGCACCGCCGGGCGTGGGCCTCTTCTGCCACGCGCATCTCAGGCGGGCGCGGCGTCTGCGGCACCTGACCAGTACAGCGGCCGTCGAGATGATGTGTGCCGGCATGGACCGCGGATTCAGCGGCTTGCTGCGGCGGTTGCGGCTTTCCAGGCGAGGGGCGCGCCCGTGAAGCGCATAAGGACAACGGCAGCCCGGTTGCGGCTAATGCGTGGGCGGCGGCCCGGTCAATGCCAGTAGCTCGCCGTGCAACGCTTTCCACCTGCGTTGCAGCGGGTCGAGCGACAACGCGAGTTTGTCGGTGCGTTCCAGCTGTTTGCGGCGGTCTCCGTCGGCTTGGCTGATCGCCTTTCGTTGGTCCTCCACCTCGGCGATGGCAGCATCGACCGCGGAGTCCATGGCCTTGCTCAGGGACCAGGACAGGCGTTTGAATCGACGGCCGGTGTCGATGCTGATGAGCTCCGTCGCCTCGGTGATCGCGTCTTTGATCCTGCGGGCCAGATCGTCGCGCTTCTGGGCCCGGTTGCGGAAGAACCGCTGAAGCAGGTACCAGCCCAGGCCGGGCAACATCATGGGCGCCAGACTGACCCCGGCGGCGATGCCGACAGTGTGGACGACCGCGTTGCTGATATTGGATGCCATCATGGTGCCGAGGTATGACTGCTGCAGCGCGACCATGGCGTCGGCCGCGTTCCGTGCAGTGCGGGTGGCCTGGGCCAGGCAGTCGGCGGCGCTGCTGCCGGGGGCAGCCATCTGATCGGTCAGTGCGTCGATATCGACGAAAAACAGTCCCTGGACCAGATTTTCGGCGAGTTCCATCACTCGCCGATGCACGTCTGCAATGGTGTCTTGCTGCCACTCGCGCAGGTCTTCGACGATCTGCGCTTCCAGTGGCTGAAGATCGTCGCGAGCTTTGGCAGTAGCGACGCGATCGGCGTACTGGTCCCGCAGCTCCTTTGCACGCCCCGTGCGGGCGTCGTCAGCGGCCCACTGCGCCTCGGTCATCAGTTCGTTCATCAGTGCTTGCCAGCCCCCGCGATGTTGGCGCAGCGCCGCCAGCCGGACAGTGACGACGCCGAGATCATCGGCGGTGCGTTCCTTCAGGACGCTACGGCGTTGTGCGAGCGTGCCATACGCGGTCGCGAGAGACTGCTTGATCTGTCGCAAGGCGTTGCGCTGGGTGTGGACGTGCTGGCTGGCGGCGATCTCGCGCAATACCGTGCGCAGCGACTCGATGCCGGATTCGGCCAGTGAGTCCGCGTCGCCGAGTGCACCCTCGGCGGCCAGCTCCGCGGAGACTGCAAGGAACGTCAGGCCCGTGACCTGGTCGGGGGGCAGGCGCCTTTTGATCACGGCGATGTTCTCGTCGAGATTGGCGGCTCCGCCGTCGTCGGTGTTGTCCGTCTTGGACAGCACGAACACCACGTGGTCGATGCAGGACGCGGCTTCGACAAGAAAACCGGCCGCGGCCAGGGAAAGCTTTTCGCCCGCAGCGCACACGAATACCAGCGCAGCCGCACTGTCGAGCGCCGACAATGTCATTGACGTCGTCGCGGGGTCGAGGCCACCGACACCCGGTGTGTCGAACAATGTCATCTGTGCCAGCATCGGGTCGTCGATCACCACTTCCACGAAGTCGACGGCGACATCGGCGGGATCGCGTTCGACCGTCACCGAGGCGAGCTCCTCCACGCTGACGGTTTCGGTCCGGCCATCGACGAGGCCTAACCGCACGTGTTCGGGGCTGCCGGCCCCCACCGCGAACGGCAGCCGGGTCGGAAGCACGGGCAGGTCTGTGCGAGCGAGTACCGCGTTGATCAAGGTGGTTTTGCCCGCCCCCACCTCTCCGACGAACACGATCTTGGCCCGCTCCGATGGTTGCGGTGTGGCGAAGGGCAACTGACGCAGGGCCAATACGATCTCATGGTTGGTGTAGACCATGTCCAGGTCGGCAGCCAGCGTGCCGATCTTGTCGTCCAGGGACGGTGCGGGCGCGGTCATGGGCGCACCCAGTTGTATACGACCACTTCGGCTGGCGCCAGCAGCCGGTCGCCGTCGAGGTAGCCGGGAGTAAGGGTGCGCGCAACCAGGCCGTCGTCGGCGGCGTCGGCGGCCGGCACGGTGTGGTCGACGCGGTGGCGGGTGGCGTCCTTGAATTGACCGGTCGGGTCGAACACCGACACGCCAGCGTCGCGAAGGGCCCCGTCGAGGATGTCGGCCAGCAGCGGATCATCAAGCAGACCACGGACTTTCACGCATCCGCTGACCAGTGCGCCGCGTTGTTCGGTGATCGCGGGGGCGGGCAGCTTTCGGGATCGTCGCCGGACGATGAGGCCGATCAGCACACCCGCCGCCGCCAGCAGCAGTGCCGCGAGGGTCAGCAACGTTAGTGTCGGGGGCCAGTCGATGTCGGCGGCGAGCCTCGCTGATGCGACGATTGAGGCACTGAATTGCGTCACGGCGGATCCTCGAGGCGGCGGCGGATAATAGAAGCGGAACGCACGGCGGTGCGGGCGATTTCGCGTGCCAGGCTGTCTACAGCGGTGTTCGCGTACGCCTGCCAGACGTTGACCGCCGTAGCGGCGACACTGGCGATCTGCGCAGGATCGTCGGTGGCGCAGCCTAATCGGCTTGCCGGGTCGGCTTCCTCGAAGAGCCTCAGGAGGGCGCCGCGGGTGGTGTCATCACCCACCGTGCACGCTCCGGAATACAGGGCGGACAGCGCGCGGAGCTCGTTCAGCTTGTGCAGGGCGTCGCTGGACCGCAGAACCTCAATTCCGTCAAGTATCTCTTCTCGGACGTGCTCCGTTACCTCGGGCCGCCGCGCGAGCCTTTCCACTTCGGCGAGGATGCGCGTGGCCTTGTGGACAGCGGCTGGCTGCACGAAAAGGCTGTTGATCCATCGCTGCAACACGGCCATGCCAGAAGTCCTGCGCATCGCGGAGTACAACGCATGTGTCGAACTCGACCCGTAGCCGGGTGCGCTGAACTCACGGATGCCCTGTATCGCAAGTCTTTCCACGAGTGCTGCCCTGCGAGCCCGGGGCAACTCGGCTTGGGTGAGAACCGCGGACTCCTGAAAGCGCGAAGCGGTGCGCAGCATCGACACGCGTTGGTCCTCGGGCAGTGCCGCGATCGTGTGCAGCGCATCGGCGTGAGTTTGGTTGAACGCGCCCGCCTCGGTGGTTTCGGCGAGGCGCCCCATCACTGGCAGCACGCCGGCGAGCTGGCGCCTGAACATGGCCGCGTGGCCGTCCGCTACGGCACCTGCCGCAACTAGGGGATCGGGACCGGGATAGGTGTCGGCGCGGCTGAGCACTCCGATCGCGTTTGCGGGAAAGGTGTAGCGCGAGCGGGTTCGGCGGCGGAACGCGTTGACGACGTCGTTTTCACTAGCGCGGATCTCTGCACCGCCGAACACAAAGAGCAAGACGTCGGCCGCACCGCTCGCCAGCAACGTCTCGGTCTGCCGGGCAAGTCCCTCATCGCCGGACAGACCCGGAGTGTCGATGACGGTCAATGCGCGCAGCCGCTCGAACGACAGTCCGACATCGAGGCGCTCGACGGTGGCTTCAGGGACCGGCAGATCATCGGGCAATCGACGCTCACCGGAATGTGGATCGGCGACAAGCCGCTGCGGCTGGCGACTACCGTCGCGACAGATGACTTCAAGTCGTTGCGGCCCGAACCGGTACCAGGTGACTACGCGGGTACATTCAGTGGCGGCCGTAGGCGCGACCCGGTGACCGATCAGGGCGTTGACCAACGTCGACTTACCGGCGCTGGTATGTCCTGCGACCGCCATCGTCAGCGGCTCCGCCAGAGTGGCCTCCAAGCTAGCCAATTCACCATCCGGGTCGCCGAGCAGTCGAACGGCGTCGGCGATCAGTTCCGACACGTCCGACGTCAGCGCCCCTGTCACCGCCGCACCTGCGGTGGTGTCGACATACCTGCCATGCCCGTATTCGACAGCGCCAGGCCCATTCAAGTTCTCCTGGATCGGCATGCGCGCGGGTGACACCGGCGACGAGTCCTGGCAACCGGCATAGCGGAATGATAGGGCGGAACCGTCGATGGGGGCCTGGTTTCCTGCACTGCATGGGCTCCCTACCGCCGTGCGGCGCGGATTCGCTGAGTCCGTTCTCGGTTCGTCTGCCGCCCGAGCCCTTGCGCCGTATGCTGCGGGAGACGTGCAACCGGACGCGTGGGTGGGTCACCGCAGGTCTGCATGGTGCGGAGGCGCCGATGAGCGAGGTGTCCGGACCGGACACGTCCGAGGAGGGCGCCCTGGTCGAGGCCGCCCAGCAGGGTGACCGGCAGGCGATGAACCAGTTGCTCGCGAGACACTGGAAGACCGTCGATACGCTGTGCCGCCGCATGTTGCGCAATGCCCTGGACGCCGAGGACGCGCGACAGGAGGCGTTGTTGCAGGCGGCCCGGCGGATCTCGACGTTTCAGGGCCGGTCGTCGTTCGGCACCTGGATCTACGCGGTGACGCGCCATGTCTGTTTGAACGAGATCAAGAAGGCAACCCGCCACCCGACGACACCGTTCGCCGACCAGTTCGACGGGTCGGTGGCCCCGGTCGGCAGCCTGCGCCATGACCGGATGCAGGTGCCGCGCCGTCCCGTGTCCGCAGACGATGTCGGACGCATCTCGCAGCGCCTCGATATCGACGCGGCCATGCGCGAGGTCAGCCCGGCCTACCACTCGGTGTTAGTGATGTGGTTCTTCGGAGACATGACCCTCGCCGACATCGCCACCCAGCTGGATATCCCGGTGAACACGGTCAAGACCAGACTGTTCAAAGGCAAGGCACAACTGGCTCAGCTGTTAGGAGAACCTGACGACCCGATGGCATTGTCCAACCAGGGTTCGGGATGAACCCGACTTCCGAACAGCGCAACGCACCGCGACCAGCCGAGGTGATGATCGAATGAGTGATCACGACGACGGTGGCTTCGACGACGATCTCGTCCCCCCCGACGACGCCATCGTGGATCAGATCCTGCGAGATGTGCTGACCCAGATCCCGCACACCCCCGACGAGACGGGTGAGATTCCCGCCGAAGCCCTGGCCGAGATCGATCGCGCCGTCAGCGCGGCCTGGCCCGATGACAGCCCGCCGAGCGCGGAGCAGATCGCGCGGGAAGACAGCGACGATCCCTTCCCGCCCCACGACATCGCGTCCGATCACCCGTGGTCTGATGAGGTGCATCCCGGCCACGGCGCCTACGGGCACGACGACTCTCACGGTGGGCACGAGCAGCCCGGCGACGACGGCCGCCACGGACACGACGACGGCTGGCATTTCTGAGCCGGCGCCGCGCGAAGGGAACCTTTCACCGCTGTCGCCCTGTCTACCAAGCAGCGGGCACAGCAGAGGCCCAACCCACCACGAAGGGATGCGTTCGATGAGCGATCACGCCGAGCACAT
Source organism: uncultured Actinomycetota bacterium (assembly GCA_963732835.1). Lineage (GTDB taxonomy): Bacteria > Actinomycetota > Actinomycetes > Mycobacteriales > Mycobacteriaceae > Mycobacterium. Next base: position 305,603 of record CAVTBA010000010.1, on the reverse strand, counting down.
ATTTGGCGTCGGAGCTTCTCACGGCGGCCATGACGACCACCCCCACTTTGGATCGCACGACCCGCACCACAGCCATGACTTCGTGCCCGGCGACCCCTATCCGCCGCCGGTCGGCGCCGGAGCGGAGCACGGCGATCCGGCGCAGGCCGTGACCTACTGGTTCGCCCAGCACGGCAGCGACTGTGTGCCCGCCTCGGTGACCCAGGTCCTCAGTGAAGCCGTAGGTCATCGGGTGCCCGAGTCCGAGGTGTTGCAACGAATGACAGCACTCGGCATGCAACTGCCGACCAGCACGCAGGGCGTTCCGTTCGACGACGCCGAAAGGCTGCTGGACAGCTTCGGGATCTCGTCGCACCAGGAGCACCACGTCACCCTGGCTCGGCTGGAGGGCTATCTGGACCAGGGGCGCAGTGTCATCCTGGGTGTCGACGCCGATCCGATCTGGCACTACCAGGACGGCGCATCCCAGGGCCCTGCCCCACACGCCGTGATGATCACCTCGATCGACGAATCGACCGGCACCGTCACGCTCTCCGACACCGGCAACCCCCATGGGGGCAACGAGGAGCGGGTGCCCCTGAACGTCTTCATGTACGCGTGGGGCGAACAGGGCAACCAGCTGGTGGTCACCGACTCCGCGGTCGCCCATCATCCGGGACCGGTGCTGATGCCGCTGACCCTGCACCCGTTCCCCGCCCACCTCCCGACACACAGCGTTCCGCCACTCGCGAATCCCGAAGTGCCCGACGGCCTGGCGCAGCCGGGTCAGAGCTACGCGGTGCAGGCGGGTGACACGCTGTGGGACATCGCCGAACGCGCCTACGGCAGCGGTGCCCTCTACACCGCCATCGCAGCGGCCAACGGCATCACCGATCCCGATCACATCGTGGCGGGCGCGGTGCTGACGCTTCCCGAGCGCACCGAGTAGCGGCGGGCGTTGTGAAGACACGGGCCGCGCGCTTATGGGTTCAGGCTGCGGTGGCGCTGGCGGTGGTCGCCGGGGCACCCGCGGCCCACGCCGATGACGACTACCAGTTTTTCCGATCCCCTTCGGGAAACATCGCCTGCCTGGTGGGCACCGTCTCCGAAAACGGCGGGCCGCGGGCGACCGCGGCGTGTCAGGTCGGCGAACACGCCTTCGCCGCGCCGCCCCGCCCTGGCGCTTGTGCGGGTGGCTGGGGCGACAGCGTCGTTGTGACACAGGGGCGGCCGGCGTCGATGCAGTGCCACACGGACACTATGCTTCCCTCGAACGATCCGGTCCTGCCGTACGGCCACAGCCGCTCCGCCGGCCCGATCACTTGTGCGAGCGAGCCGTCTGGAATGACATGTACCGATACGACGACCGGGCACGGCTTTTCGCTCTCGCATGACGGGTATCGGCTCAGCTGACGCCGCGGACGGCATTCGCCGCAAGCCACGCGGGATCGACCGGGCCGACCTATATTTCAGTCATGCCCGATTGCCAGGTGGGTCGCTGATATGTGGTCGTTGGGGGTGGACCTCGGGACCACGTCGACCGCGGCGGCCGTCGGGATACCCGGAGCTGAACCGGCGGCCGTGGAATGGCCGAACGGCGACACGGCCGTGCCCTCGTCGGTCTTCGCCGAGCGCGGCGCGCTACTGGCCGGAGATGACGCCGACAATTTCGCCGCGGACGACTGGCAAGCCTATGAGCCGACGCCCAAACGTCGCATCGACACCGACCGTATCCTCCTGGGCGACAACGAATTCAGCCCGGCACAGCTGATCGGCGCGGTGATTTGCCCCGTCATCGCCGAGGCCGTCCGACAACGAGACGGCCAGCCGCCCGCACGATTGGTCCTTACGCATCCGGTCTCCTGGCGGAAGGCCCACCAAGAGCTCCTCGCCGACGCTGTAGTCGTAGGGTTTCCCGAGAACGACGGTGGGGGGCTACCCAAGCCCCAGTTCGTCAGCGAGCCGGTGGCCGCGGCGCACTGGTTCGCCCGGCGGAACCCGCCACGACCCGGCGACTGCGTCGCCGTTTATGACCTTGGCGGAGAAACGTTCGACAGCACGGTGTTGCGAGCCCAGCCCGACGGCGGGTTCGAGGAGTTGGCCTCGGGAGTGATCGATCCGTTGGGCGGGTTCGATTTCGATCAGGCGCTGTTCGCCTATCTCGGTGAGCGCTACATCCACCCCGCCGACCCTGGGCTGTGGACCGCTCTGGCGGACCCCGCCACCAACGATCCCAATGCACTGCGGCAACGACGCCAGCTGCGTGATCGGGCCCGACGGCTGAAGCACCTGTTGACGACGTCGACGGAATTCGCGTTGGGCCTGCCGGGCGTCGGTGAACCGGTATCGGTCACCCGCTCCGACTACGAGGCGCTGATCCGTGGTCATGTCGCGGACACGATCACCGAACTAAGCGAAACGATCTCCGACGCAGGACTTGAGATTGACGACGTCAGCGTCATCTATCGCATCGGCGGGGCGGCCAGAACACCACTCGTCCGAGCCGCACTCGACGACCTAGGTTCTCCGGTGCAGGAGGATGACGATCATTGGAAGCTCGTGGTTGCCCTGGGAGCCGTGACGGCGCCCGCGGAGCGGACGGAGAATCGAAAGCGATCGGTGCCGAGGCGCGCGACCACTGACCTTCCGCCGGCATCAAACGCGCTGGCGGCATCCGACCCCACCGCCGCCGCCCGATCGCTCGAACGTCTGGCCGCCGGCGCCGATCCAGAGCTCTCATCGAGCGCCGCCATCCAATTGGCGCGAATGCCGTTGCCGCACAAGCTGACCGCCCGTCACGATCACGCTGTGACCGCTGCGCTGGTGGGGGATTACGGCCTGGCCTGCAGCGAATTCGAGGCCGTCGTCAGAGAACGCACCGCAGCGCTGGGTGCGCAGCACCTTGACACCCTGGGCTCCCGTCGATTGTTGGCGCAGTTCCGGATGCTGTCGGGCGAAACTGAGCGTGCGGCAGGGGAATTCGCCGAGGTATCCAAGACGTACCGGAGTCTGCACGATCCCTGGGCGCTGGTGTGCGATTACTACCATTCGCAGTGCGACAGGAGCGTCGCGGTCGACGTCGATTACCTGAAGCGGCTGCAGCAGGCCGCAGCCAAGTTGTGCGCGCAGTACGTGGAACAGTTCGCTCCCGACTCCACCGAGACGGTGTCAGCGCGCCTCGCGCTGGTCCAGCTGTATGAGCTCGATGATTATCGTCGGACAATCGCTGATGAGTACCGGCACCTGGTCGAGGCGATGTCGAAACTCCGCGGCGCCGAGCATTCGGACACCTTGCGGCTGCGCTTGCGGCTGGGCGTGGTTCTCCGATCGATCAACGATATGGACGCCGGGTTGTCGGAGCTGCAGGCCGTGGTTGCCGCACTGACCACATCGCGCGGAGCCGACGATCCCGACACCTTGTTCGCGCGGGTGCAGCTGGCCGAGAGGTCCGGCCTCGCGTACGGGGCGCCAGCCAGCGCCGCCGACTGGGCATCGATACTTCACGACTCAGACGGCACCTTGGGGCCCGATCACCCGGGCACGCTCTATGCCGCCCACGCCCATGCCGTCTGGCTGGCCGACGACAAGCGCTACGCCGAGGCGCTCGCCGAACTCGAGGCCGTCGCGGCCGCGCGCACCCGGGTGCTGGGCCCCCGCAACCTGTGCACGCTGCATTCCCGCTGGCAGCTCGCCGTCGTCGCCGGCGCCGCGGGCTATGCCGCCCGAGCCGCCGTCGAGCTGAAACGGGTGTTGTCCGATGCGAAAAGCTTTCCCGCCGTTGCGCTGACGCTGGATAACGGAATCAACATGACCGAGCTAGCTGCCGACCTCAAAACGTGGTGGGCGAGGTGTTCGACGTTGGCGCGCCGACGCTATGCCGTTGCCAACGGAAGTGCCGAGGAGCGCGCCGCCGCCCAACGGCAGGCGTGGCTGCGGCCCTGATCCGCTAGACGAACCCCGCGAGAACCTTTCGCTGCCGCAGACCCTCACATCCTGCAGCAGCCGTCGGCTGCCGATCATCACCAACGGTATTAGGAGTCGATATGAACACCACCGCTACGATCCGCAACATCCTGGGCGCCCTCGCCGCTCTCGTGGCTATCCCCGCCGGGGCACTGGTCGTCGCCAGCACCGCGAACGCCGAAAAGCCACAGATCAGCGGCGCCGATCAGCAGTTCCTCTCCACCATCAGCAAGGAAGGAATCGGCTATGACACGCCCCAGGACGCGATCGCCGACGCACACAGCGTGTGCCAGTCGCTGGCCGGCGACAGCACCGGGGGACAGCTGGTCAACGACATCACCTCCCACACCAATCTGACACGCCGGCAGGCCGCCGTCTTCCTGGTCCAGTCGGTCAAGACCTACTGCCCCTCCGAAACCGGACAACTCACCGCCAACTAAGCCGCCGCGTGCCCCGGATCTCGATCGGGATCCGGGGCACGTCCGTATCCTCACCGCGCAGGGAACTGGATGGACGGAGTCGGGATATGGATGGAGGGAAAGGTGGGCACCGGCTTGTCGGGATGGGTCCAACTGTGCCAATGCAGTGCCACGTAAACGATCCCAGCCCCGACGAAAATCAGGCCGCCGCCCCCAGCGACCTTGGCGGGACTGATCTTTCGCGGAACGTCAGGAACTTCGGGACGCCGCCGACCGGGGTCGGGTTCGGCATTGTCTTCCGCCGAGTTATCACTCACGCTGGTCACCTGGCCCCTGCAATTGTCCGACATGCAGCAAAGGCGCTCGTCAGCCAATACTGACCTGCAAGAATACCAACAGCTGCCCCTCACCGCCATGCTCGAAAGATTGCCCGCCCGGCGACCGGAAAGTGCCAGCCGCGCCGAAGCGCGCGCCGAGGTTCATCGCGAGCGAGCACGGGCCGCATCAACCGCGTCGACTCGAATCGCCCCGCCCGGTTATGCCCGGGGGGTAGTGGATAGGACATCGATACGCTGGATTATCGGCGGTTACGCAGGACTGAAATATCCTGCGGTACAGCATAATCCAGAATTATTGAGTACTTTACTCGCAACCCGCCATATTCGATCGTGCCGTATGGGGTTTTGGCTTGAAGGACGGCTTCTCGAGATGTCGCTGACTCCGCGGGGCCACTCTGGCTGATGATCGTCGATGCGGGGGCGCATCCACAAGCCCCGCAACCTAGACCAGCCCGCTCATCGGCAAAGAGTGCCGGCGCGCAATCGATTAGGGGGTTTCTTCCGCTGTTGCTGGGTCGGATACGGGTGCTGCGGAGAGCATCCGGACATCGTCGTTAATGACTGCGCGCAACAAGTCACGGGTCGCTACGCGGCGGCGAGATGTATAGCATTCGGGCTTCGCTGAGCCATGCCGTCTTCGGCGGTGGAACCACGTCGCGGTCGTTCGGGGATTCAGGTCATCCGCTCGCCGGGGTCGCATCGTCTGACATAAAAACTACGCCCAAGAGGACGAACTGACCGATGAAGCAAACAAGTGGGACGACAACGGCTAGTTCGCGGTGCTTGCGGAGTAGAGGAGTCAGCAGAAGGAACTCGAGCATCACCAGGACGGCGCTTCCCACCACACCAGTCAAGACGGCCTCTCGCATATGGGCGCCCCGATTACAGTACAAACCGTGATATTTACACGCCTCATGCGGGTCGTCCAAGCTCGAAATCAGAGTGTATGCACATACCAGCAGCGTGAAAAGCGCCAGCGCCCCGTGTAGAGCGACTAGCGCAACCGTCGCGGAATTATGCCTTCGGCGGCCTGGGGGCTGGGCGATGGCCATGGCTGCATTATGGAGGATCTCGTAAGCTGCCGCCGTTGTTTCGCAAACCCTGATATGCGTCAGGGCATCGCGGAGAGGCAGCTAACTTGGTGGATTTGCCGCCGCCCGGCCAACTCTCGCGGCGCTACTTCTGGCTTGCTAGCCCATGACCGGGCCGCCGCCGCTGCCCGTGGTCACGCTGACAGGCTCCGGCACACCGACCCGGCCGAACGCCCGGGCTCGACTGACACAACGCGGAGGCGTGGTGTGAAAGTCCGCCCGCTCGCGATGGCCCATATCGGTGCTGATGGCAGAATGCTGGTACGGTTCGCGAAATCGTCTGCGACGAATGACGTGCCGGTCCGTCGAAGGAGGCGCGAGAGAATGACCAGGCTCCCCGATGAACCGGTGGCCACGCGTGTAGTGAAACCCGGCAGCGCCGCACAGCCCAACTCTCGGCGAAATGCCGTCGCTTGGACGAGCCTAATTCTCGGTGGGCTCGCGCTATGTCTAGCCGCGAGCACGCTGCTGCTGATCCGGGCGCGAATGTTTCGCGGTGCCAACAGCTCGACGATCGCGGTTTCCGACGCGTTGGTGTTGGCGACAGTCGCTCTGATGCTTGCTGCCCTTGTGTGCGGTGTGGTCGGTCTGGTGCGGGCTGGGCGCCGTAAAAGCGGGGCGGCAGCTGCGGTAGCCGGAATTGGTATCGCTGCAGTTGCGCTCGTCGTCATGGTCCTCGCGGTTGTACTGACACCCATACCGCATTGCAGCGTTGAACCGCAGACCCATCGTGTCTGCTAGACGGGACAGCTTTCGTCTCAGGTCGAGCCGTGCTAGATCTGCGTCCAGCTGCAGGTGTGTGCCAGCGGGTGTCCAGACGTTGCTTGTGCGCAATGCGCTTCACTTGCGGGGCGCGCGCATACGACGCATGGATGGCCCGTGTAACCGATTGCGCGAAACAACCTTTGAGTCACGGCGGCGCAGCTGAGGCGTTCCTCGAGCGGGGAGCTAGCACGGATGCAAGTAAGCGGGGTCGATCGCCCGCGGAGAAATTTCAGCGCTGAATAAAAATAGACCAAACACCAGGCTGAGCGTGCTCATCACCACCGCAGCCACGCCGATAGCAAGGTAAGCACCGCGCGCTCGCGGCTTGACGAGGCTGATCAACCCCGCCACACCCGCGCCGACACTCAACACACAACCGACAACCAAGCACGCCGCTCCCGCGCCCCGCAATGACCCATCGACGAGGCATCCAGTGGTCCAGGCGTGGCTGGCCACAATCAGCCACACAGCGATGGCCCCGGCCAGCCAGGCCAGCAACGCCAACACCAGCGCCACCATCGCCGCCCGATTGCGCGGTTTCACCGTTGCGTCGAGTGGGCCCAGAGGCTGATTAGGGGACCTAGACTGCCCGTGCTCGAGGTGAGCCATCACGAAATAGTACTCCTGGCTTTGCGCTCTTCGGACACGCCGGCGCGGTTCGGCGTCTAACGAACTCGATGAGAAACCACATCTAGGGAACCCACCCAGGAGTTCACCGCCGGCCGATCCGTCGAGTTCGTTATGGCGTCAACTGCCGCGGCACTTAGCCGTTGGGATCAGCCGACGAGTTCCTTGATCTTGCTGACCAACGCGGCGGGCGTGCTGGTTTCGTAGTCCTGCCCATTGATGCGGATGGTCGGGGTGGACTGAATGCGGGTGGCCGCCGCCAGCCCCAGCGACATCTCGGTGTATCGGCCCTTGTTGATGCAGTCCGGGACGCCGCCCGTAGCGCCCGCCTGGCGCGCGATCTCAATCAGCCGCGCGTTGTCGGGGTACGCGCCTGCGCCCTCTTGCGGCTGTTGCGCAAAAAGCGCGGCGTGGAAGCGCCGGAATGCGTCGATGGATTCGTCGGCAACGCAGTATGCGGCGTTCGCCGCTCGCGACGAATACCCGTCGCCTTGACGATCCAGGATGGCGACCGTGTAGTAGTCGGCGGCGACCGCACCAGAGCCGATGAGCTCGCTCACCGTCGGTCCGAACTGCTGCTCGAACGTGCCGCAATGCGGGCACAAGAAGTCCTCGTAGAGCGACACCACGACCTTCGGGTCGGAGCTGCCCTCCTTCTTGATGACGTTGCTCGACTCGACACGGATTGCCTTTGCCTGACCGGAAGGCTGTTTCTTGTTGTTGGACACCACGATGTAACCCACCAGCACGACGGCAAATATCACCACGATCGAGGTCAGTCCGATCCGGATCGCCAGGTTGCGCTTTGTGTCGGCCGTCCTCGGGTCGTATTTAGATCGTTTCGGTTCGCTCGCCACCTGGTCAGCCTAGCGACGCCGGTCTTTGGAACGGTTAATTTCGTGGTGCCTAAACGACGCCACTTACGTTGCGTACGTTGCCACCATTCCTGGGGGAGATCCGGCTGCGGCCCGACTCAGTGCCACAAGGCCTTTGAATTCGCCTGCGGAGGGTGCGACAGGTGCGCTGATTGCCCTCGGTGCTCGGAGGTTCTGGCCATACATCACCTCCGGTACGTATGGTGCAGGGACGAACCGACACGACAGGAGAATCGCAGTGGCAGAACGTTTGGCCGGGAAGGTCGCGCTCATCAGCGGGGGCGCGCGGGGGATGGGGGCCTCGCACGTGCGGACGCTGGCGGCCGAGGGGGCCAAGGTGGTGTTCGGCGACATCCTCGACGATGAGGGCAAGGCGGTCGCGGCCGAGGTCGGGGACGCGGCGCGCTATCTGCACCTCGACGTGACCAAGCCCGAGGATTGGGATGCGGCGGTGGCCACCGCCCTCAGCGAGTTCGGCGGCATCGACATCCTCGTCAACAACGCGGGCATCATCAACATCGGCACCTTCGAGGACTACGCGCTTTCGGAGTGGCAGCGGATCCTCGACATCAACCTGACGGGCGTGTTCCTCGGCATCCGCGCCGTGGTCAAACCCATGAAGGACGCCGGGCGGGGATCGATCATCAACATCTCCTCCATCGAGGGCATCGCCGGCACAATCGCCTGCCACGGGTACACCGCCACCAAGTTCGCCGTTCGGGGCCTGACCAAGTCGGCGGCACTGGAGCTCGGGCCCAGCGGGATCCGGGTGAACTCGATCCACCCGGGGCTCATCAAGACGCCGATGACCGAGTGGGTCCCTGAGGACATCTTCCAGACCGCTCTGGGGCGGATCGCCGAGCCCAAGGAGGTCTCTAACCTCGTCGTCTACCTGGCCAGCGACGAGTCGAGCTATTCGACCGGCTCGGAGTTCGTGGTCGACGGCGGCACCACCGCCGGCCTGGGCCACAAGGACTTCTCCGCGGTCGACGTGGCCGGGCAGCCGGATTGGGTTACCTAGCGGGAGTCAGGGATTCGGTCTCCTGGGCCACCTTCTCAGTTGGCTTGGGCCACGGTGACGGAACCGGGCGCTGCCGCACCCGCTGGGGCCACCAGAACCACTTGCCCAGCAGCGCGGCGATCGACGGCGTCATCAGCGACCGGACGATCAGGGTGTCGAACAACAGACCCAGTCCGATGGTGGTCCCGACCTGGCCGATGACCGTCAGCTCACTGACCGCCATCGTCATCATCGTGAAGGCGAATACCAGGCCCGCCGAGGTGACGACCGAGCCGGTACCGCCCATCGACCGGATGATTCCGGTGTTCAGGCCGGCGTGGATCTCCTCCTTGAACCGTGCCACCAACAACAGGTTGTAGTCCGCGCCCACGGCCAGCAGGATGATGACCGACATCGCGAGCACCATCCAGTGCAGCTCGATGCCGATGAGGTGCTGCCAGATCAGCACTGACAGGCCGAACGACGCGCCCAGCGACACCAAGACGGTGCCCACGATCACGGCCGACGCCACCACGCCCCGGGTAATGAGCAGCATGATGATGAAAATCAGGCACAGCGAAGAGATCCCGGCGATCAACAAGTCATAGGTGTTGCCGTCGCTGAGGTCTTTGTAAATCGACGCGGTGCCCGCGAGATAGATCTTCGAGCCCTCCAGCGGAGTGCCCTTGAGCGATTCGTAAGCCGCCTTCTTGATGGCACTGATGTGCGAAATGCCCTCCTGCGACATCGGATCGCCGTCGTGGCTGATGATGAAGCGCACGGCGTGGCCGTCGGGGGAGATGAAGTTCTTCATCCCCTTCTTGAACTCGGCGTTGTTGAAGGTCTCCGGTGGCAGGTAGAACGAGTCGTCGTTCTTGGACGCATCGAACGCCTTGCCCATCGCGTTGGAGTTCTTCTGCGCCTCGTTCTGCTGATCCTGCAGGCCCTTCTGCGTTGAATACATGGTCAGCATCGTCGTTTTCATGGCCTTCATGTTTTCGATCATCGACGGCATCAGCGCCACCATCTGGGGCATCAGCGTGTCGAGGTGATCCATGATTGGCAGCAGGCTCTCGATGTCGTCGGTCATGATGTCGATGCCGTCCAGGCCGTCGAAGACCGAGCGCAGCGACCAACACACCGGGATGTCGTAGCAGTGCCGTTCCCAATAGAGGTAGCTGCGGATGGGTCGGAAGAAGTCCTCGAAATCGGCCATGTGCTGCCGCAATTCGTTGATGTCGATGGTCATGTCGTGCATCTTTTTTACCATCTGATGCATGTCGTTGGCCATCTGCGCGGTGATGCTGGACATCTTTTCCATGCTGTCGATGGTCGTCTGCATCATGTCCGCCTGATGCAGCATGTCGGCCATCTGGTCTTCCTGGTACTTCTGGTTCATCTGCTGGGTGACGCCCTGCATGCTGATCTGGAAGGGGATCGAGGTGTGCTCGATCGGCGTGCCCTGCGGCCGCGTGATGGCTTGCACGCGGGCGATTCCGGGCACCCGGAACACCGCCTTGGCGATCTTGTCGATGACCAGGAAGTCCGCGGAGTTGCGCAGATCGTGGTCGCTTTCGATCATCAGCACTTCGGGATTCATCCGCGCCTGGGAGAAGTGTCGATCCGCGGCCGCGTAACCCTCGTTCGCGGGCAGATCGGCGGGCAGGTAGTTGCGGTCGTTGTAGTTGGTGCGGTATCCGGGCAAGGTCAGCAGCCCGACGAGTGCGATGCCGATCGTCACCACCAGGATCGGGGCGGGCCACCGGACGACGAGAGCGCCGACTTTGCGCCACCCGCGAATCCGCTGCGTTCGCTTGGGCTCCAGTGTCTTACGGAAACGCGTCACCACCGAGATGACCGCGGGGCCAAGCGTCAACGCCGCCGCCACGACCACCACCATGCCGATCGCCAGCGGGATGCCCAGCGTCTGGAAATAGGGCAAATTGGTGAAGTGCAGGCAGAAGGTCGCGCCGGCGATGGTCAGACCCGACCCGAGCACCACGTGTGCGGTGCCCTTGTACATGGTGTAGTACGCGTCTTCGCGCGACTCGCCAACCGCGCGGGCTTCCTGATATCGGCCGATCAAGAAGATCGCATAATCGGTGGCGGCCGCGATCGCCAACGTGACCAGGAGGTTGGTGGCGAAGGTCGAAAGCCCAATGATCTTGTAGTAGCCCAGGAAAGCCACCATGCCGCGCGCGGCCGAGAGCTCGAAGACCACCATGACCAACGTGAGCAACACCGTGACGATCGACCGATAGACCAACAGCAGCATCCCGATGATCACCGTGAACGTGGCCGCCGTGATGAGCTGCAGGCTGCGGTCGCCGGCCGTGTGCTGATCCGCTGACAGGGCCGCGGGCCCCGTGACATAGGCCTTCACCCCTTTGGGTGGGGGCACACTCTTGACGATGCTCTGCACGGACTCGACCGATTCGTTGGCCAAGGCTTCGCCCTGATTACCCGCCAGATACACCTGGACGTAGGCGGCCTTGCCGTCGTTGCTCTGCGCACCCGCCCCGGTCAGCGGATCGCTCCACATATCCTGTACGTGCTCAACGTGTTTGGTGTCGGCGTCGAGCTTTCTGACGATCTGGTCGTAGTAAGCGTGGGCGTCGGCGCCCAAGGGGTTTTGGCCCTCCAGCACGATCATCACCGAGCTGTTGGACTTGTACTCGTTGAAGATCGCGCCCATGCGCTTTGTCGCGACCACCGATTGCGCATCGTCGGGGGCCATCGACACCGAGCGCATCTTGCCGACCTCGTCGAGCTGGGGGACGACGACGTTGAGCACAGCGATGATCGCGATCCAGCCCAGGATGATGGGCACGGCGAATCTTCGGATGATCCGCGGAATCTTCTCCCGTACCGGTTCTTCCGTGACGGGGATGGTGTCGGTGCGGGCGTCATCAATGTGTGCGCTCATGCGGATTTCACCATGCAGAAGGTCAGGGCGTGCACGCCGTTGGTTAAATTCTCGGCCTTGACTTCGTCGTCGATGGTGATGCGGCAACCGAGGGAATCACCGTCGCTTTGTGCCGAGAGGTTCGGGAAGACCGATGGGGCGGTTGTGCTGAGCACCAGTGTCCAGGGCAGCGGTGCGCCGTCGACCCGCTTCGGGTCGGCGGACAGATCCAGGTAGTTCACGTTGGCCTTGCTGGCCGAGCCGAAGACCTCGTACTTGACGACTTTTGGCTTGAACGGCTTGGAGTCATCCAGCCGTGGGGCCGTCAAGACGCCCGTGTCGTGGGCGCCGAAGAAGGTCTTGACCCGGGCGACGGCAAAGCCGCCGACCACCAGGACCGCGACGATCAGCAGGGGCAACCACGCGTTGCGCACAACCTTGGATATCTGCACCTAGTGGATTCCCTCCTCATCACCGGAGCGTGATGTGGTCAGCTGTGCGCAACGACTTACGGTGCACCGCAATGGTTTCGGCGGTCACCATGGTCCGTACAGGTTCGATGGCCAGGAGTAGCGGCCACCCGAGCACACCGGTTATCGCCCCCAATGCCGACACGTGCCTTGTGATGCGAAACGCGTTCTCGGGTACCGCAAAGAGAGCATAGTACATAATGTGCATATGTTGCACACCATGCAACAATCGCTATCGGTGTTTCAGATCACTTCGTGAAGATGCTGTTCACCAGCGCGGCGGCTCGCTCGACGTGGGGCATCGGCGTGTCGTCGGCATCGTCTCCCTCGCCCCTCGACCATCGCTCGATGCCCGAGCGCACCGCGGTCAGCGCCAGCGCGGCGATCAACGCGACTATCTCGTCGTCGGGGCGCACGCCCTGGCGGCGGGCGACCACGTCGGTCAAGTGAGTTTGAAACCGCTCCAGATCGGCGAGAAACGCCGCTAACACCGCGGGCGAGGTCTTGGCGAGTTCCAGCATGTGGGCGGCATGTTCGCGCCGAGGAGGTACGTCCCGAAGGTGGTGCGCGGCCAGCGTGATCAGCTCCGCGAGCACCACCGAGTAGGGGGCCGGGCCGGCAGCGACGAAGTCCGCCACCAGCTCGGGGGGTATGTCCGAGGGGCCGTAGGCGATCGCGGACTCTTTGTTGGGGAAGTAGTTGAAAAAAGTGCGCGTCGATATTCCGGCTTCGGCGCAGATCTCGTCGACGGTGACCTTGTCGAATCCGCGATCCAGCGTGAGGCGCACGGCGGCGTCGCGGATATCCGCGCTCGTTTGGCGGCGACGGCGCTCGCGCAGACCCATCTGATTGACGACCACGGCCTCCATAGTTGCACATTCTGCACACTTTGCAGTTAAAAGGCGTGGTGTCGGGTCATTCGAGGATTCGCAGGAAGCTACCTCGTCTGCGGCAACGCGGCGCAAAACCATTCGTGGACAGTCCGCTTCGGCTAAGCGCCGGGGGCGGCGAGGGCGTCCCGAAGGTGATCGCACTGACTGGCGAAAAATGTCACCGACACCGGCGCCTTGTCCACGATCTGGTCGAACGCATGAAAGGCGCCCGGGGCGATTTCCTCGTGCACGGGAACACCCGCGTCGCGCAGGCGCCGGGCGTACTGCAGGCACTCCTCATAGAAGAGGTCCAATGTCCCGACCCCAATCCACGCCGGCGGCAGGCCGGACAAATCGTCTCGGCGCGCCGGGGCGGCTTCTTTGGGGTCGGCTCCGTTGAGGTACCAGCGCCAGGCCAACTGGTTGTCGGTTCCGGTCCACATGATGCGCCTCTTGCCGTCGCCTTTGGCGCCGGTCCGATCGTCGAGCATCGGATACACCAGCATTTGGAAGGCCAGTTTGACGTCGTTGCGGTCGTGAGCCCGTTGCGCCAGCGCCGCCGCGAAGTGCCCACCGGCACTGGCCCCGCCGACGGCGACCCGATCCGGGTCCACCCACGGTTGACGCGCGAGCCACAGCAGCGCCGCATAACAGTCTTCGATCGGGATCGGATACGGGTGCTCGGGTGCCAGTCGGTGCTCCACCGCCGCGATCGCGACACGCGTGCGGTGGGACAGAACGCGAAGGTATTTGTCGTCCTGGGCCGCGTGCCCCATGACTGTGCCGCCGCCGTGAACCCACAACAGTGCCGGCGCCCGGTCGAGAAGACCGACCGGACGATGCAGGCGAACGGTGACGTGCTCGTTGACCGCGCTCACCGGGACGTCACGCAACCGGCCCGTGTTGCCCAGTAGGTTCATGATCGCCCGCTGAACCTTGAGTCCCCGGTGCAGGGCATACCCGCGGGGCAGGAACCGGGCAACCTTGCGTAGACCCGGATTCACGGCCTGTCGTGAGGTAAAGACGTTGTCGGCGAACCTATCTGCCATCGGTGCCCTCACTTCGTTGCGCTGGCGGACACGCTGACCATACAGGACTTGGATTGTGTCCTGGGGCATCTTCACCTCGCTGACCAGGGGTGCTTGGGGGCGGCTGATTGGTCGGGGTGGGGACCGGGTATTCGCTGACGTGGCTTCGACCCTTACCAAAATCATCAGCGTTCTGGATCCGCGCACCGGCGACACGGTGACGCAGGTGCCCATCACCGAGCCGGCCGACTGTGATGAAGCGGTCAGGCGCGCCGCGGCCGCTGCCGACACGTGGGCACGCACCCCGCCGGCCGAAAGGGCCGCCGCGGTAGCGGCCGCAGCGGGCGACGTCCGCGCCGCGGCCGACGAACTCGCCGAACTGAACGAACGAGAGACCGGCAAGCTGCGCGACGATGCACGCGGCGGCGTGGACGCCGGAATCGACACGCTCTTGCAGTACGCCCAACTCGGGCCACTACATCGCGGCTCCGCCCTGCAGGGCGGATGGTCCGCAACCGATCTGATGGTTCCTCAGCCGCGCGGCGTGGTCGCGGTGATCACGCCGTGGAACGATCCCGTCGCGGTGGCGGCGGGATTGCTCGGCGCGGCCCTCGTGACCGGAAACACGGTGGTGCACAAGCCCAGCGAGCGCTCCCCGCAGACCGGCCGGCGGTTCGCCGAACTGCTGGCCGCCCGGCTGCCCGAAGGTGTGCTCGAGATCGTGGACGGCGACGGGACCGTCGGGGAAGGGTTGGCAGCCGCGGAGCTGGTCGACGTTGTCGCGCACGTGGGCAGCAGCGCGACTGGCCGCGAGATCGCGCGGGCCTGCGCCGAACGCGGGGCCAAGGCACTGCTGGAGAATGGCGGAAACGACGCTTTGATCGTCGACGCCGATGTGGACCCGGCCTGGGCGGCCGGCCAGGCCGCGCTGGGTGCCTTCGCCAACGCCGGACAGATCTGCGTCTCGGTGGAGCGGGTCTACGTCGTGCGGTCGATCGCCGACGCGTTCCTCAATGCGTTGGTCGACCAGGCGATCTCGTGGGCCGACCGCATCGGACCGCTGGTCGACGAGCGTCACCGTGAACACGTGCACGCGCATGTCGAAGACGCAACCCGCGGTGGGGCCCACGTTCTGGTCGGTGGCGAGCCGCAACCGGGGACGGGCTCGTTCTACCCACCCACGGTGTTGACCGACTGCACATCCGACATGCTCGTCATGCGCGAGGAAACCTTCGGTCCGATCGCGCCGGTGCGGGTGGTGCCGGACTTCGCTGCCGCGCTGAAGGAAGCCGCCGATGACCGTTATGGGTTGGCTGCCACCGTGCTGACCGGCAGCATGGCGCATGCGCAGGAGGCGTGGCGCGGCCTCCCGGTGGGCACCGTAAAGATCAACGCCGTCTTCGGCGGTGCGCCCGGCGGAGCCTCCGAACCCCGCCGTGTCAGCGGCACCGGCTTCGGCTTCGGACCCGAACTTCTCGACGAGATGACCGCCATGAAGGTTGTGCACTGGTCGGCGCCCGGCGACTGACCGGGGGCATTACGTTGCGTTCAGGTGGGGTCAGCCTGCCGGCCACCGGGCAACATCGGGACCGTCGGTCCGCCGCCGAAGCCGTCGCCGGCCAGCCTGGTCAATCCGGCGGCGCGCCGCGTGGCGGCGTCCGCCACGGAGCCGGCAGCACCCAGAGTTCCCGCTGCCTGCGCGGAGGCCAGCGCGGAACTCAAAGGCACGTCGCTCGAGCCACCGAATTCTTGTTCCAGGTCCAGGAATTCGTAGCGGTAGCCCCGGGTCGTGCTGACGGG
The DNA here is from genome assembly GCA_963732835.1 of uncultured Actinomycetota bacterium. Lineage (GTDB taxonomy): Bacteria > Actinomycetota > Actinomycetes > Mycobacteriales > Mycobacteriaceae > Mycobacterium. The sequence goes on along the minus strand of CAVTBA010000010.1, from coordinate 289,471 downwards.
CGCCGCGCGCCGCCGCCGCCGGGCTTGTTGCTGCTGTCCTGCCGGACCCGGCGCGGTCGCCTCGGTTGCTGCGTTTGCGGCAGTCGCCTTCCGCGCCTTGCCGGCAACGCTGGACTCCGACCCGGCGCCGAGTACACCCACGAGGTATGGGAACACGAAATTCTGCGCGCCCATCGCACTTTCCGGTCCCACGATCGTCGGTGGCGCGGCCGGCGGCGCAGTTGGCGCAACGCAGCCACCGGCGCAGGCGCCGGTACCGGAGCCGACGCCTGCAACGGCGTCGAGCTGACCGTCGGTGTGGTGGTGACCCCGGGAATCGAAGGTGCCTGGGTGAGGGGAATTGTGGCTGCCGGCAACGGGATCGGTGCGGCGACGGGCGCTGTTGCCGCGAGGCCGGCCAGCCCGGCCAAGCCGCCCGCCGCCCCGGCGGGGATCACCACTAGCGGGGTAAACAGTCCGAGGGTGTAGACCGGATTGCTCAGGAGGAAGCTCAGCAACCCCGCCGGGTTGAACAGCAGCAGGTTGATCAGCATGAGCGTTCGGTGAATGACGAATTGCAGAGCGAGCATCACGATCGTGTCAAGCAGCTGCGCAGGATTATGCGCATACATCGGAATCAAGGTCTCCACGCGCGAAAGGAACATCGACAAACTCGGGTGCATCGACCAGCCCTGCGGCGAAAAGGGATTGAAGGGGAATAACGCCTCCAGCCACTCCTGGAGGTTTTGGGGGAGTGAGGTCCCCATGATGTAGGGATTGCCGCCGCTCATACTCGAGCCGCCGCTCATCCCCGAACCGGAATCCGCGCTTCCCGTGCTCATGTCCGCTCTGACGATTTGCGGCGCGACCGTGGTGCGGGGGGCCGCTGCAACCGCCGCAGTCGAGACCGCCTGGTAGCCGCTCATCGTCGCCGCGGCCTGCACCCACATTCGCGAGTAGTCGGCCTCGTTCAGTGCTATCGGGACCGTGTTGATGCCAAAGAAGTTCGTCGCCACCAGTACGGCATGCATGGCGTGGTTGGCGGCCAACTCGCCAGGCGTGGGCATCGCGGCCAACGCCGTCATGTAAGCGGTCGCCGCCACCTCTTGTTGGGCGGCCATGCCGGCGCTGGCTGCGCTGGCCTGCAGTAGCCACCCGACATACGGCACGTGGGCGGCCGCGTACTGCGCGAAGCTTGGCCCGTCCCACGCGCCGGCCTGAACCGAGCCGAGCAGCGAGCTGAGTTCGCCGGCGACCGCGGCATACTCGGTGCTCAGTGAGTTCCAGGCGCCCGCCGCGGCCAGCAGCGGTCCGGGCCCCGGCCCGCTGGATAACAGCGTCGAATGGACCTCCGGCGGGAAGGCCATCCAGATCGGCGCCGTCATCGCCGGTCCGTTCGTCCGGGCCGCCGGCGCAGCCGAGTTTCATCATGGGAGGGAATCACCGCCGCCTCCTTTCTGCCGGAGCCCCCGTTCATGGCCGAGCCGCGATGCATGCGACGGTCGGCTGTCGGCAGGCCGGTGACAGCGCGATACTAAGCCCGACCTTAATGCGCAGATGCGCTTCTAAAGCTGTGACATTTCTGTATCTGCGGATCAAACCAGGCGATGCATCCGTTCCCGCCTTGCGCTATGCCGGCACGAACCGGCGCACCGGCCAATGACGATGACGCAACCTGACGTGGCTAGTCGGCGAACCAATTACGCGGAGCCCGTCCGGTGGTGGCGTGTTTGCATCCATACCGCCAATACCGCTGGGGCGGTGCTCGATTCGTCACGGTGACGTATCAATGCCATGCACGCCGGGAGGGGGGCCGCGGTCGGTCGAGGTCATTTCGGGGGGCTAGCGCCGGCCGCCCAATCCTGGGGGCGGGCGGGCACGGCGCTTAACCCGCCTATGGAGTAATCCAATCAATACCGCGCCAATACCGCTCGGGCGCTGGACAATTCGTCACAGTGACGTATTGAAGCCATGGACCCGGAAGGCGGCCGGGGGCGTCGACCGCCGGATAGCCGGGCGCCCCAGTCGGCGGATGCCGTCTTCGGCGTTCGACCTGATCTATCCAACAGCACGCACGTCATGGCTCAAGGCCATCAAAGCGGAACCAGCGACCGCGTCCGGAAACGCGCTGGAGCGGTCCGGCATGTCTGGACCCAGGAGATCCGGATCAGGTGAAGTGCCAGCCCTTCACCTGATGTCCTGGTACCCGCTGTGCCGATAAGCGACATTATGTCAAGTTAACGTCGCCGTTTTCATCTGATAAATCACGGACGTCTCAAGCAACCTCGCTCCTGTCGCATCGGATCAACTTCCCCAAAGCGCCTCGACACCAACGGCTTACGGCAGCTGCACCAGGCTCGTGCGCCCCCTTCCGATGCGGCTGCTCGCGACACAGACCAGCCGAAACTGGCAAGAGGACCTTGTCACCGCCAGGATGTAGGCTTCGCTTGCGGGCGCGACCTCGCAAGGGAAGGATGTGCGAGGGCAGCACCATTCGGCGTTTAGATCGGAAGTGTCAGTCATGAGCGAGCCTCCGTCGATCCCTCCAGGTCAGTACGGTCAAGGGTCTCAAGGCTGGCAGCCGCACCCGGGGCCTTACCCGCCGCCTCCTCCCGGCAATCGTCCGCGCAGCCCTGGCCTAAAGCTTGGACTCCTGTTCGTTACGTTGATTGGCATCGTGGGAGCTCTCGTCGTAGCTCTCGTCGTTGGTTTCCTCGTGGTTGGATGGATCAGCATGGAGAACTGCAGGGATCATGCGCAAGGTCGCGCCGAATACGCTAGATGCCATTGAATCGCCGCGGCAACGGCTGATCGACACCATGCAGGCGTCGTGGGACCGGTGGCGCATTGAAGGCCGGATGTGTGAGCTCGAGCGTGCGTTGAACGCTGGTGAGTCGGTTGTGCTGTCCGGGAGTGAGCTTGCGCGCGCCGGGTTGCCTTACGGGGGGAGGGGCGTGCGCGGGAGCGGCTGTACCTGTTGGACGAGTTCGACCAGATCCGCGAGTACTTCGGCGATGTGTGAGTGTGCCGGCGCAGGTGCGGCCTGGGATAGATCACCTCTCACCGATCGGCGACAAGTTGCTGCCTGATTTCTTCACAGAGGATCGCAGCGAGCTTTGGGACGCGCTGCGCAAGCGCGGGCCGGTCGTGTTTATCGAAGACGGCGCGTTTATGAATGGCTATTGCCTCACACGGGCCGATGACGTGCTCGCAGCGCTGCGTAACCCGGAAGTGTTTTCGCATAACGCTTTGGATCGGCCGGACCATGCGCGTTGGCGCGCAATCTTGCAGCCGTTATTGAATTCCGGCGCGGTGAAACAGATGCAACCCGCGTTGCAAGATCAGGCCGCGGCGGTGGTCGAAGCGGTCGCGCTGCAGGGTAGTTGTGAGGTGATCGCCGATGTTGCGGAGCCATTCGCGGCTCGGGTTCTTCTCACAGTGTTGGGGTTGCCGCCGCAAGACGGGGATAGGTTGCTGCGCTGGGAGAAAGCGCTTTGGGCGATCCAGCGGGCGCCTCTGGCCGCGGTCACAGGTGTCCGTTTCGAGGATTTGGTGCAAAAAGTTGAGATGCTCACCTATTTGACGGAGGCTTTCGCGCAGCGCCGCGCCAGCCCTGATATTGCGGGTGTTATGTCCCGGTTGGTTGCCGGTGACGACGGGTTCGACGAAGCTGACGCGTGCGCGGTAGTTGAGATGCTGATCGCTGCGGGCATTACGCCGTTTAGGAGCGCGGTGGGTTTCGTGTTTCTTGACCTTGCCCGCGACCCGCGGCTATGCGCTTCGCTCCGCGAAAACCCCGCAGGGATCGAGGGATTCGTCGAAGACGTGCTGCGCCGGGAGCCGCCGGCCCCGGTGATTATCCGCAGGGCCGCCCAGAACGTCACCGTGGCGGGTGTCGAGATACCGGCAGGGGCCTGGGTCGGGCTGTGCGTAGGGGCGGCCATCCAAGAAGACATGGCGGAGGGCCACGGGTCGCGGGCGGACTACTGGGCGTTCGGCGGGGGCCCGCACCGCTGTGTGGCCGTCAGTCTGGCGAAACCAGCGTTGACTGTGTTGGTCAGCGAATGGTTACGCACCATCCCCGCGTTCGGGTTAGATGCTGAGTCCGTGCCGCCGGTTATCCTCGAGGAGGCCGTCCGGCTGTCGAGTTTGCCGCTGCGCTGGCATTAAGTCAGACCGCGGGCGGGTAATTGCCGTAGATGCTGCGCTGGTCGCCAGTTTCAGCTCAGCACCGCGCGACACACAGTCCAGTTACGGCCGCCGCGCCCGCGGCCCTGAGCGCGGCAGTAGCCGACCGTAATGAAGCCTTCCGTTTCGACGCGCCGCTCCCCTGCCGGAGACGCGTTTCGAGGAATATGCACGAATCGAATATGGAGGGTTACCAGTAAACTTGTGCGTATTCCGTAACAGCTTGAGGCAGGACCGCCGCGTGATTCACGCACCGATCCAGCGGTGATAGGCGCCTACGTCGACGTTGCTGCCGCACACGATGGTGACTACGTGGCGGCCAGCGAAGCGGTCGCGGTCTTCGAGGATGGCGGCGATGCCGAGCGCGGCCGACGGCTCGACAACGAGGCCAGCGTCCTCCAGAAGTACCCGCATACCGGCGATGATCGATTCTTCCTGGACCAAGACGGCGTCGTCGCCGACGAGGAGGAGGTCGTTGAGGACCTCCGGAATTGGACACCGGCCGGCGACAGCGTCTGCGATGGTGTCAGTCGAGTCGGTGGTGACAACGCGCCGCTGATGCCACGAACGCGTCATCGCCGGTGCGCCAGCCGGCTGAACACAGATCACCTCGATGTCGGGCGCGAGGGCCTTCATCACAAGCCCGACACCGGTAGCCAGCGCTCCGCCCCCGAGAGCGATCAGCACAGCGTCGAACGACGACATGGCCTCCACCAGTTCCAGGCCAATGGTCGCCGCGCCCTCACAGGTTTCGATGTCCAAGCTGTCATCGAGCAGCCCGATGCCTTCATGCCGCGCGATGGCTGCCGCCCGGGCACGGGCCATCTCGTTATCGCCGTCCACTAACTCCAATCTCGCGCTGAGTGCGCGGATGCGATCGAGCTTGACCGCAGGTGCAAACCGGGATGCCACGACCGTGACCTCGAGACCCCTGGCGCGACCAGACCAAGCCAGGGCTTGCCCGAGGTTGCCCGCGCTGCCACACACCACGGCGGGCGAGCCCTTGTCGGCGAGCTGGCTCGCGACTACCTCGGTGCCGCGAGCCTTGAAGCTACGGACCGGGTTCGCCGTTTCGAGCTTGATGTTCACCGTGGCCGAGGTCGGGTTCCAGCGCCTCGCAGCGGTACAGCGGGGTGTCGAGAAACATCGGGTCGATCGCCCGACGAGCCGCCCGGATCCGAGCCGTGTCCAGGCGCATAGCACAGCAGCGTAGCGACTCCGGTCCCCCGGTGGGGCCTAGAGTCTTTCGCGTGCCATTGGACCGCGAGCGTGTCTTCGCCGCTGTCGCGGACGAGCGGCGCCAGATCACGACGCTGATCGAGGGCTTAGACGTGGCGCAGTTGGCAACGCCCAGCCTGTGTTCAGGCTGGGATGTCAAGACCGTGGCCGCGCATCTCGCCTGCTCTGTGGCCGATGGCTTGTCCGGGGTTATGAGGATGGCTTTGCGCTGCGGCAGCCTGGCCCGCGCGATCGATGAGCTCGCATGCCGTCGTGCGCGGTTGCCGGCCACCGACATCGTCACCATCCTGCGTCAGGGCGCCGATCACCGCTTGAGTCCGCCGGTGTTCGGGCCGGTGGCCCCCTTCGCCGATATCTTGAACCATGGCGGCGACATCAGGATTCCCCTAAGCCTCCCATTTGCGCCCGACCCTGAACAGGTGGGGCTTGCACTGGATTTTCTGACCGGGCCATGGCCGTTTGGCTTCGTGCCCCTGGGCCGACTGCGGGGCATCTCATTGCACGGCAGCGACATTGATCGATCCTGGGGTAAGGGAGCCGAAATCCGCGGGCCCGTGTCAGCCTTGATGATGGCCGTTAGCGGCCGCAACGCACTGCTGGACAACCTCGACGGGCCTGGACTGCCTGTGCTGCGTAAACGGCTGCAGTCTGCCTGACCGCTCTCCCCTCGCTCAACATCCGGATGAATACGGCGTGATCGAATACGGCGGGTTACCAGCAAACTTGTGTGTACTGCATCTGACGAATCAGCGCCCTTCCGGTGGCCCGGTCATAGTGAGGTGAGGCCTGCCACCGAGAGCCTGCGGCAACTTTGGGTTCGCATCGCGTCTGTTCTGGACTAATCATTCTCTGGCGAGATGCAGTCGTTCGACGGAGACCACTCGCAGCTGATCGCAGCGAGCGTAGGAAGTGTGGCCCAGCCGTATCCGCTGCTAACCCATTGTCAAAATCGCGCACGCGGCGGCGCCAATCATCGCCACAAGCGCCACCCAAATCACCGTGATCGCCGCGCGCACGATCACTTCTTCCGTGAGGCGCCAGCGCGGCTTGAACTCGACGACCACGGTGTCCCCTCGACGGGCAAATGCGTTCATTTTTGCAACCGCCAAAAGGACATCGTCATGCCCGTCGGCCGCGTCTTGGTCGACGGGGTTGTGCGCGGCGATTGCGGTGGTCATACAGCCCCCAGGCTTACGGACGCCGATAGGCGGTGTCGGAAGGTCGAAAGCTTCGGCCTTCTCCTGTATCCGAAGGTACGAGTGCGAGATCACGATTGCGGTAACGATCCTTAACGGTCACGGCACACAATCGTGTGAGCCGCCGTCAAGCTGCCATCGTGACGGAAGACTTCTCTCGCTTCAGCACGCGAGAGAGGAATATGCACGTAGAAGATTCCGTTGTGCATGTGTCACAACGATCTTCAGAAGTCGAAGACAACGTGCAGTGCTTGGTCGATGGTCTGTTTCTGTTGCGAAAGCAATCATTCCTCGACGAGATGTGGTGGTCATCGCGCACACTAGGACACGCATCCGACGCCTGGAGGTCCAAAATCGGAATGAGTCCGGTCGCCGAATTCGACTACATCATCGTGGGGGCAGGCAGCGCGGGCTGCCTGCTCGCCAATCGGCTGAGCGCCAACCCCGATCGCCGTGTCCTCCTGATCGAGGCAGGCGGCACAGATAACTGGTTCTGGATCAAGGTGCCGGTGGGCTATCTGTACACAATCGCCAACCCGCGCACCGACTGGTGCTTCACGACCGAGCCCGACCCAGGCCTGGCCGGCCGCAGCATTCACTACGCGCGGGGCCGTGTGATCGGTGGCTGCTCGTCGATCAACGCGACCATCCACATGCGCGGACAGGCCAGCGACTACGACCTGTGGGCGCAGGCTACCGGCGACGAGCGATGGCTGTGGGGCGGCTCGGAATGTCCAGGCGAGACGCTGGCGATCTACAAAGAGCTGGAAGACTACTTCGGCGGCGCCGACGAGTGGCACGGCGCCGGTGGTGAGATCCGCGTCGAGCGGCCGCGTGTGCGTTGGAAGATCTTGAACGCCTGGCAGGCCGCCGCCGACCAGGTGGGCATCCCCCCGATCGAGGAGTTCAACCGCGGCGACAACGCGGGCAGTGCGTACTTTCATGTCAACCAACGGCGAGGCCGTCGCTGGTCGATGGCTGATGCTTTCTTGCATCCCGTCGCCCACCGACCCAATCTCACCGTCTACACACAGACGCAGGGCTTGCGGCTTTTGATGGACGACCAGGTCCACGCGGATCAGCGTCGCGGTGCCTGGACCACCGCGCAGCACCGCGTCACCGGCCTGCGGCTGCTTAGAGGCGGCCAAATCGTCGACGTCCAAGCCCACCGGGAGGTGATCCTGAGCGCCGGAGCTATCGGTTCTCCGCACCTGATGCAAGTCTCGGGTCTCGGCCCGGCTGACCTGCTTGCCCAGCATCAGGTGCCGGTGGCCGTCGATGTGCCAGGAGTGGGCGAAAACCTCCAGGACCACCTGCAGATTCGAACGATCTACCGGATCCGGGGTGCCACGACCGTCAACACGCTATACCGGAATTGGATCACCCGTGCGGGCATGGGACTTCAGTACCTGGCTTTGCGATCGGGACCTCTGACCATGCCACCTTCCACCCTGGGGGCTTTCGCCAAGAGTGACCCCGAGCTAAGCAGTCCCGATCTGGAGTGGCACGTGCAGCCCTTGTCTTTGGCCAAGTTCGGCGAACCCCTGCACCCCTTCGGAGCGATCACTCCCTCGGTCTGCAATTTGCGGCCCAGCTCGCGTGGCCATGTGCGCATGGCCAATGCAGATCCACTCACCTACCCGAAGATTTCCTGTAATTACCTGTCGACTGATGCCGATCGTCAAATCGCTGTCACCGGCCTCCGGATGACCCGGCAGATCATGGCGGCGCCGGCTCTGGCCCGCTACCGCCCCCAGGAATTTCTTCCTGGCCCGCAACTGGTGAGCGACGAAGAGCTGCAGCAGGCGGCCGGTGAACTCGGCACGACCATTTTCCATCCGGTGGGCACCTGCGCGATGGGAGCCTTTGACGGACACGGTCGGCCGCGGTCGGCCGCCACGGTGCTCGACACCGACTGCCGCGTATATCGCGTCGCCGGCCTTCGAGTGGTCGATGCTTCGGCCATGCCCACTATCACTTCCGGGAACACCAACGCGCCGGTCATGCTCATCGCAGAGCGCGCAGCGCGAGCGATCGTGGAATGACGCGCGAGCCGCTCCCCTGCGCCGCTGGACCTACGTCTTCTCTAATAATGTTGTGCAGCAACATTATTAGAGCTACAGTCCGGATGGTACGGCCTGGCCGTTTACCTTCACCGCGACCTGGCCGGTCGTCGGGTTGTACTCGATCTTGCCGTGCTCGAAGGTCGACACGAGCAGATCGCCGACGGCGTTCACGTCGCTGGTGGGTAAGCCCAGCGGACCTGCCGAGCCGTTGCTGCCGGTGACGGCTGGCGCGCCGTTCGGGTCGCGTGGGACATTCCAGGCCTCCCGGATCTTGCCCAGGGTGATATATGCGGGCGTACCGGCCTGGCCGTTCTTGGCGGTGATCGCGCCGCCTTGGAACTGCTGGAACACCACGCCGCTGTCCCGAGTCCCCGCGTTGCGGTCACCCGTCAATGGCTTGCCGAGAGCCTTTTTCTGATCCTCGGTTGCCGACGAGTATTTGGCGGCGATCGGGCCGGTCAGAGTGACCTCGACGTCTCTCTCCCCGATGAGCTTCACCTCAGTGGGCGGCGCTGGGGCTTTAGAGGTTGAGGTGGCGTTCACCTCGACTTGAGGCGGTGCCGACGCGTCGCCGGTCTTGCTACTGCTGCAGCCCGCAGTGATCAGCGCGACGGCGGCTAGGAGTCTGCTGAATTAATCCGCGTGGCGGGGGGTGCTTTGCCTGGGGTTTTCGGGATGATTGGTGGGTGCAGGGTCGATCCGATGATCAGCGTGAATTGTTGGATGCGGAGTCGGTTGCCGGTCATCTTCTGAAGGGCGACAGTGTCTTTGCGTTTTTGGCGGCGCATAGGCATGAGTTGTTTCCCGAGGAGATGTTCGCCGATCTGTTCCCGTCGCGGCGGGGGCGTCCGAGTGTGCCGGCCGAGGTGATGGCCTCGGTGATCACCTTGCAGGCCTTGCACGGTCTGTCCGATAACGAGACCGTCGATGCGGTCACGTTTGATCTGCGCTGGAAGGCGGCCTGCGGGCTGCCGGTGACCGCGCCGGCGTTTCATTCCACGACGCTGACCTATTGGCGACGCCGGCTGGCCGAATCGGATCGCCCGAACCGGATATTCGAGACGGTCAAGACGGTGGTCGCCCAATCGGGGGCGTTGTCGAGAAAGACGCGGCGAGCGTTGGACTCCACGGTCCTCGATGATGCGGTGGCCACCCAGGACACCGTGACCCAGCTCATCGGTGCGATCCGGCGCGTCGGCCGCGAGGTTCCCGGCGCCACTGAGGTCATCGCCGCCCACTGCAGCGCCCATGACTACCGCGATCCGGGCAAACCCACCATCACCTGGGACGACGCTGGCGCCCGAGAGGCATTGGTCGACGCGCTGGTGACCGATGCTCATCGGCTGCTGGGGTATCTGCCCGACCAGCAACTGGGGCCGCGTGGGGCTGAGGCGGTTGCACTGCTGGCATTGGTCGCCGGCCAGGACGTCGAACCGGTCGAGGGCTCTGATGGCACCGACGGACGCTGGCGCATCGCCCGCCAGGTCGCCAGCGATCGGGTGATCTCCACCGTCGATGAGCAGTCCCGTCACGTCCACAAGAGCGTGCAGCGCCGCCAAGACGGCTATAAAGCCCATGTCGCGGTGGAACCCGACACCGGGATCATCACCGACTGCGCCCTGACCCAGGCCAACGGCGCAGCCAACCACGAAGCCACCGTCGGGCTGCAGCTGCTCGATTTGGAGGACACCGCGGTGACGGTGCTGGCGGACTCGGCTTACGGCACCGGTGAATTCCGCGCCGCGCTCGCCGAACGCGGCCACCGTGATCGGGTGAAGTCGGCTCCGCTGCGCCCCGCGGTGCCCGGTGGGTTCACCGTGGATGACTTCCAGGTCGATCACGCCGCCGGCATCGCCGTCTGCCCGGCCGGGCTGAGGCGCCGGATCAGCGCGGCCGGCAATGCCGTGTTCGGGGTGAGCTGTCACGCGTGTGACCTTCGGTCGCGATGCACCACCGCCGCCAAGGGCAAGGCCCTGCGTACCCGACGACACGACGCGCTACAACGATCGGCCCGAGTGGAGTCCCGAAACCCGCAGTGGCTCAACGAGTATCGCCAGCACCGACCCATGGTCGAACGTGCCATCGCCTGGCTGACCCGCGGTAACCGCAAGTTGCGTTACCGAGGTACCGCCAGCAACGACCAGTGGCTGCATCACCGCGTCGCCGCCCTGAACCTACGCACAATGGTCGCGATGGGATTGACCCGCACCGCCGACACCTGGGCGCTGGCCTGACACCAACCGAAGTACTTGCCCGAACCGCTACAAGCTGCCAACCTGACCAATGGCGGGGTGACCTCTTTTGTCGACCTCCGGGTCTGACTTCAAATCAGCGCCACAGAGCGCCGCGAGGCACCCCGCCCCCAAGCACCCGTTATTCAGCAGACTCCTAGGCCGACGACTGCCGCGCGGCGGTATGCGATGGTTCTCATGGGCTTCCCCCTCGGCTCTTGCTGTGGTGTGGGGCCAAGTTGCGGCCGACCCCCTTGCCCGGCCGGGACTACGATCGAACCACTTGAGTGGCGCAGGCGGTCGCGGCCTTCGTAGCTCCGAACGACCTTACGGCGCGGTCATAGACAGCGAGCTGGAGCACCGAGTAAGGATCCGCGACGCTCGATGAAATCCACCATGGGCTCCAGCGCCTCGTACCGTCTCGGGCGAAGACCTGGGCCGGAGCGGCCGTGGGACGCCAAGCGCGCCCCAACGTCAGCGCGGGCCTGCTGCAAGGGAGAAATATGCACGAATCGAATATGGAGGGTTATCAGTAAACCACCGCATATTGCAGCAGATGAATCACCATTGGTGCTAGTGCTCTCCGCCGCCCATCTCCTCGTGTTCCCGGTGGAATGCCAAGACACCAAAGGACTTTAGACCCCTTGGCGGGCGACCCCCAGTGGGGTTGGATCCCAGCCCCCGCATCTCGGTTCCGACCTGCATGCGCGATTGTCGCGCGGCTGGCGCGTGGGTAGGCTGCGGCGGATGGGAGCGCGCACCGGGTACGCGGAGGGGACGTTCAGCTGGGTTGACCTCGCCACGACGGACCCGGCGGCGGCCACAGCGTTCTATGGGACGCTCTTCGGCTGGACGCCGGACGAGGGGCGCATGGCGGACGGTCGCGCGTACACGGTGTTGCGTCGCGAACAGCAGGAGGTCGCCGGGCTCTATGCGCTCGATGCGACCGACCCCGCCGGTGATGAGGCGCGCTGGAACTGCCACGTCTCGGTCGCCGACGTCGACGCGGCGGCCGCCCGCGCCCGCGCGTTGGGAGGCGCCGTCCTCGCCGGGCCGCTGGATTTCGGAGACCGAGGGAGGTTGGTGGTCGTGCGCGATCCGCACGGGGCCGTCATCCACCTCTGTCAGCCCGGCCGGCACTTCGGCGCGACCTGCGTGAACGAGCCTGGATGCCTGACGTGGAACGAGCTCGCGATCCCGGATGTCGATGCCGCGATCGCCTTCTACTCGCGGCTGTTCGGCTGGCGCATGGAGTTCCTCGCCGGCATGCCCGTGCCTTACTGGGTGATCCGTGTGGGAACGCCCGCGGTGCCGGTGCTTTCGGGCGACAACGGCGGGATGCGCAGTCTGACAGCGGCTGACGCCGGCCTGCTGCCGCGCTGGCTGCCCTACTTCGTCGTGACGGACGTCGCCGAGGCCAGCGCCGCCGCCGTCGCCGCCGGCGGCGCGGTCCTCGAGGGGCCGACCGAGCAGCCGAAGGGCCGTTTCAGCTTGCTGCGCGACCCGCAGGGGGCGAGCTTCCTGGTCTTCCAAAGCAGCAAGCTCGACCCGTGAAGGCGGAGCCCACGTGATCCCGGCCGAAACGTTGGTGTTCGGCTCTGGTCCCGAGTGTCCAACCGAATTGCTCTGTCTGCCGCTGCTGCGCGCGCGGTATGGGCTCACCTTCAAGGAGTTTCGTGTCACCGACGCCGGAGGGCCGTGCACCGTTGACGCACTTGAAACGGGAGCGATTCAGGTTGGCGTGCTCTTCACGACCGATCCACGCCTCCTCGCCGGCGACTTCGTCCTGCTCGAGGATGACAGGCACGCCCAGCCCGCCGAGAGTGTGACGCCGATCCTGCGCGACGAGTTGCGCGTGGCGCACGGCGCCGGCCTTGCCGCGACCATCGATGCCGTGAGCGCGGAACTCACGACCGAGCGCCTCGCCGAGCTCAATCGCCGCGTCCTTCTCGGGTCATCTCCAGCGGCGGCGGCGGCTGAATTCCTCACCGAGCGGCAGCTCGGCCCGGCGCCGCGCGCACCGCGGAGCAACCGACCGGCGATTGTCGTCGGCTCGGCCAACTTCGCCGAGAGCCTGACCGTGGCCGAGCTTTACGCCCACGCGCTGGCGCGCGCCGGCTTCCCGGTCGAGCGGCGCCTCGGGATCGGCAACCGCGACACATACTTTCCGCTACTCCGCGACGGCGCAGTCGACCTCGTCCCCGAGTACGTTGGTAGCCTCCTCGCCTACCTGGACGGCAGCCGGGGCGGGATCTCGGATCCGCATCAAGCCCATGCGGCGCTCGCCCAGGCGCTGCAGGGAACGGGCCTCGTCGCTCTGCAGCCGGCGCCAGCCGAGAACAAGAACGGCATCGTCGTGACCGCCGCGACCGCGGCGCGCCACGGCCTGACGAGGATCAGTGATCTCGGCCGGGCGGTCGGCGGCCCGGACCGGGGCGACTGACTACGGCGGCGTCGCAGTCGCGCTGGGTGTCGCCGCGGGCCGTTGACGGTCACCGCGCCGTCGACACAGAGGGTCACTGATGGAGCGGTCGAGCCTCAGTGCGCAGTCGCCTCTAGGTGCAACGATATTGGCCGTTGAGCACACAATTCGACGGTGGCGAGTAGGAACCGGTCAGCACGCCCCTGAGGCCACCCGTGGCTGAACCCCCGGGTGCAATGATGCGATTCCAATTCGCGGGGGTGAGGACGTAGTGGGTGCCAGATTGGGTAATGGTGCTATTCCACGTGTGTGAGACGGATTCTCCCGCCGGCAAGTCGAATTCAAGCTTCCAATCGGCTAGCGGCGCCGTGCTCGAGTTGGTGACGGTGAAGTGGGCGATGAAACCGGTCTGCCACGTATGTTCCACTGACAACGTCGCCGCGGCCGCGGCCGCATGAGCGACGGGAGTGACGGTGAGTCCGAGGATGGCAACCATCAATGCCGACACGGTTACGTGAAGCGCTGTGCGCCAGCGATTCACGTAATTGTTCAGTGCGGCCATAGCAACCAACAGTAAAGCCAAACAGGCGATATCGGCCCTCGCATCGCGGGTACGCTGCGGTACCTTTGCTCAACTGAAACCGTCATGAAATTTTTGCCTCGATCCACCCTGAACGATGTATCGGCGCGGCCGAACGCGAACTTGCCGACGGGGAAAGACAGAACGGCTCAGAGATCGAGGACGATGCGCAGTGCCGCATCAACGCGGCGCAGCTCGTCGGCGCCGAGGAACCCGACGCTCTTCACACTCGCGGCAAAGCATCTCGTCCGGTCGTCGTTGCCATCATTGCCCGCTGGAAGGTGCGCCACGGCAACATTTCTCGGGTGGCCGGCGCGGTGGCGGCATTGATGCTGAGAGCCGGTAGAGGGGGCGGAGCCGATTCGGCCACCGAGGCGATCATCGTCCAGGCGGGCGGCACCGACAGCGGACCGAGCGAGGCCGCCTCGCCGACTCCTGCGGACGGCGCGCCGACATCGGACGAGGGGTGGAACGGCCACGCCACCCGGGGCTCGGCCCCCGGCATGTTCCCGCCTACCACGATTTGCCTACCCCCCACCGGCACCAGAAACGGTTTGAGCCCATTCCAGCAGCCCATCCACATTGAGCTGAGGCTGGATTCCTGCGGTACCCGCCAGGCCTGGCGCGGCCAGCCCGCTTAACGCAGAAGCCCCCAGTGCGCTCGACGAGCTGGGGGTGGCGGAGACGATGGTGACGGTGCCGAAGACGTTGGTGATGGACGCGCCGGCGGGGCCGACGATGGCGGTGGCGGTGTTTGCAAGGGTCTCGACGGCGACCTGTTCCGCGCCGACCACGGGGAGTGTGGCGGAGCCGTTGACGAGGGTGACAAGAACCTCCTGGAACGAACCGGGGGTGAGGATGAGGGGGCTGGAGCCGGCAGTGACGTCAACGCCGCTTGGGATCAGGACACCGCCCTCGGAACAGTCGATGATCGTGTGAATTGTGCTGCCGGGGTTGACGATAACGGTGCCGAAGCTGATGAGGTCAGTGCCGGGGCCCGTGATCGTGATCGAGCCGCTGTTGAGGTACATGCCCGTGTTGGCCCCGACGGTGATGGTGCTGCCCGGCGGGGCGGCCACCGTTTGGCCCGGAGCGACGGGCCCGACGGTGGTCGAGCTGAGGGTTTGCATCGTGGCATGGGTCGAAGCCAGCTGCTGTGTGGCGCCGGCGGCATTGCCGGTGGCCTGGGCCGCCGTCTGAGCCTGGGCGCCCGCCCCTGCCGGGTTGGTGGTCTGCGGGGGCTCGTCGAACGGGGTCAGGGTGCTCGCGGTCTCACACGCTGCGGCATAGCCATACATCGCCGTGGCGTCTTGAAGCCACATCTGCGTGTATTGAGCTTCGGTGGCCGCGATCGCCGGGGCGTTCTGCCCGAAGAAATTGGTTGCGATCAGCGCCATCAACTGCGCCCGGTTGGTCGCGATCACCGGCGGGGGCACCGTCATCGCAAACGCTGCCTCATACGCCGCGGCCGCCGCGTATGCCTGGATGCCGGTCTGCGCGGCCTGAGCGGCGGCAGTAGACAGCCAGTCGACATAGGGTGTGGCCGCGGCTGTCATCAGCAGCGACGAAGGGCCGGACCACGCCTGGCCGGTCAATCCGGCCAGCTCGGCTGCGTAGCCACTGGCGGTGGACTCCAGCTGGGCCGCCAACGCGTCCCAACCCGCCGCGGCCGCCAGCATCGGCGCCGCCCCGGGGCCGGCATACATCAGCCCGGAGTTGACCTCCGGAGGCAGCGACGCAAAGTCCATGTCGTCAGTCCCCTTTCGCGGACGGCGGTCGCTATTTCAACCGGTATGGAATAGTTTTTCAACGGGCATAGAATAACTCTGGTGGTGGTCGGGCACCAGCAATCGACGTAAACGCTGCGTGACAGGAAGGATCAGCGGATGGGCACAGAGACGTGACCCGTGGGGAATATGGGTTGAAATGATATGGTTCGCACGTGTCGTCACCTGGGGAAATGATGAAACGCCGGGGTAGACGCCAAGGCGAGCCGGTATCGCGCGACGCGGTCCTTCGGGCGGCAAAGCAGCAGTTCGCTATGCATGGCTATGACAAGACGACGCTGCGAGCGATTGCCGACGATGCGCGAGTAGATCCGGCGATGGTCCTCTATCTTTTCGGATCGAAGGCGGCATTGTTTCGCGAGTCGATGAAGTTGGTGCTGCCGTCTGACCTGCTGACGAGTGAGATCGCCAAGAAAGAAGACGACTTAGGCTGCCGCGTGGTGCGGGCCTATCTTGGTCTCTGGGAGCAGCCCGACACGGCCGCGAGCATGGCCTCGATGGTGCAGTCGGCGACGTCGAACAGCGATGCCAACGATGCGTTTCGCAGTTTCCTGCACGACTATCTGCTCACTGCGGTGTCCGACGCTTTGGGCGGTGGCGACGAAGCGCGGCTGCGCGCGATGCTGGCCGCGACCAACCTCGTCGGCATCGCGATGCTGCGGTACATCATGCGGGTGCCGCCTCTGTCGACGCTCGGGGTTGATGGGGTGGTCAGGTTGGTGGGGCCTGCAGTGCACCGGTTCTTGACCGCCCCCGCCGACGAGCTGGGGCTGGACCTGCCGTCGCAATAACCCCGGCCAACGCGCCGAAATAAGCTGTGACACCGCATATTTCGACCTTGTTACCACTCGCGACGCCACCTCGTCGTCCGTGAGGATGCGTCACGGGTGTACCGATCGCGTCTGTGCCTGCCGCGCAGCCACCGAAGTCGCCCCGGCTACACCGCGGTCGCCTCGACGATGCTGAGCGGCGACACGGTGTCGACGACGCGGTTCAACCGGAAACCGGCTTGGTCGAGCAGCCGGCCGTACTCGTCCGCGGTGCGCTCGCGCGCGCCGGCGACGACCAGCATCTCGATGTCCACCCACTTGCCGTGGAAGTCGCGGTCGTGGTCGGGAATGACGAACTCGCAGAGCAACAGTCGCGCGCCGGCGCGGGCCGCGGTGCGGACGTTCCCCAGGATGTGGACCGCGTCTTCGTCGGGCCAGTCGTGGATGACGTTCTTGAGCACATACGCGTCGCCGCCCCCCGGCGCGGAATCGAAGAACGAGCCCTCTTCGATCCGGACGCGGTCGTCAACACGGTGCTCGCGGAACAACTCCGGGGCGCACGCCACGACCTCCGGAAGATCGAACAGCACGCCGCGCGAATTCGGAGCCGTCTCCAGGATCGCCGCCAACAGCCGACCGCGTCCGCCGCCGACATCGACGATCGTGCCGAACGCGCCGAAGTCGTAGGCGGCGGTCAAGGGTACGGTCGCGAACTCGGACAGATTGGTCATGGCAGAGTTGAAAATCCCACCTAGCTCCCTTTCGTCGGCCAGGTACTCGAAGATTGGTTTGCCGCGAAGCTCTGGGACCACCGGATGCCCGGTCCTGATCGCGTCGGTCAAGTGGCTCCAGTGCTCGCGATGCTGAGGCGACCCGGCCCACCGCGCCATCCCGGCCATTGACACGGGCGCGTCGGTGCGCAGTGTTTCCGCGAGCAGGGTGAGTGCGTAACGCCCGTCGCTGCGCTGGCGGAAAATCCCGATGCCGATCAACGCGCGCATGAGTCGCCCTAGGGCGTCGGCGTCGGCGCCGACCCGGTCTGCCAGCTGCTCGCCGGACAGAGGGCCACCTGCCAGGGCATCCGCCACGCCAAGATCCGCTGCGGACGTGATCGCCTGAGCGACCCACGCGCTCATGATCATTTCCAGCATCACCGCCGCAGGCGGAGCGAAGCGTTGGCGCAGCCGCGACAGGCGGTGGCGGGCCCGTTCAACGGCCCGCGCGACCTTGGCCGGCGGAACCTTAGACGTCAAGTCACTCCCCTTCTCGTTCATATTCGCCACGATGGACGCGTTTCCACGGCTGAGTTCTCTCAGTCGCTCGGGCAGTAACGGCAGAGCCGTCGATGCCAGCGCTAGCGGCGACCCGCATCGGCACGCCAGCGCACACACCAACGCGCCGAAAGCAACTTGTTCACCGCGCGCTCCTACTGCGCGACCGATCGAACCGGTCACGTAAGAACTATGCCCGCAAACTCTAAGTTTTTCAATAGGTATTGAAATAAATGCGCGATTCATCTACGGTTCTGCCAGGGGGCCGGATGAATGGAGTCGTCGTGTCACGCTTAGCCACGAAGGTCGTCGTTGCGGCGATCCTCACATTTACCGCCGTAACCGCCAGCGGATGCGTTCCCGCGGCCAGTGTGGGACCGCCCCTCGGGGTCGCCGCGGGGTAAAGCTGCGTCGCGCCGAATGCCTAAGCGGCACTTCATGAAGCGGCGCACCAACCCCAGGCCCTGCCCGATCCGCCCGCATACAAAGCCGTTCAGGCGCCGCCTACAGGGTGTCCCGTACTAGCTACCCGCCAGGGCGAACGCCTTCGCTTGCTGGCCACATCGCGTCGAGCGTGACTGCGCTGAATCGACCTTGGGGCCGGAGTATGCGCCGGTCGGCGAGGCCAAGAACGCTCTCGCCCCTCTTTAGGACGCGAGCAAGAGCGCAGTGGTGATGAGCATGACGACCGCGGTGACGCCGTGGACTCCCCAGGCGACGGACTTGGAGCCGCCGTTGCGCAGCACGATGGCCGCGTCGGCGAGCGGAATGATGGTGGCGGCCAGCATGATCCAGCCGACCAGGTGGGTCGCGCCCGCAACCATCAGGATGATCACGAATAGCCCTGTTGCGATGTCGCGCACGCCCTTCACGCTCAAGTAGGCGCCCGCACCCGGGTGGTGGAGATCGGTTAGCACGCCGTAGCCGGCAGCGGCGACGCGCGGGGCGACGAGGAAGCGCGCGCCGATGAAGATGATGCCCGCGGCGAGTAGCCCGGCGAGCGTGTAGCCGATGGTGGTGATGGTCATGTCGAGCACTCCTCGTTTTCGTTAGTGAATTGGTGAGAACGACGCCGGGTCAAGCAGAGTCGTCTGGACGTCGACGATGTCGCCGACGTCGAAGCCGGCCATGTCGGCGGCGAATTCCGGGCTGGTCATGATGTGCCGCGTGAGTCGCTCGGGGTCCGCCCCCGGTGGGTAGCGAATCAGCGCGACGAGTCGGTTTAAGTCACCGCTTTGCTCGGTCCACACACCGTGGGTGGTGACTCCGAATGTCCGGAAGGTTTCCAGGTGGCGAGCCCAGTGAACTGTCGCATACTGCTGCAGCGCTTCTGGTGTTCGCAGGGTGTAGATCCTGAGGTGAAACATCGGATCCTGTTGTCCTTCGGTTCAAGTCGACTGGCGTGATCTACGGGCGGGGCGTATCAGCTCATCAGCACCACGCACAGGGCGGCCACGGCCAGGCCTTGCAGCACAGCGCGGGCATCGATGATCGAATCCCACTTCGCTTGCAGCGCAGGCCCACTCGGGAATGGTTGTCCGGCTTTGGCGGCCGCTGTCAGTTGTCGATTGATGGGCGCGCTGACCTGTGTGTAGAGCACAATCCACACCAGCAGCAGGGCCAGGGCGGTGCCCGCCCCGATGGCCTGCGCCCACTGTGCGTCGATCGTGGCCAGCACCGCGCTTGTCGCGGCGGCGACAACCCCGAGCACCCCGGGCAACGGCATGCGCCGATCGCCGTATCGATGGACACTCCCCACGACCGCGACCAAGGCACTGTCATCGACCCACGCCAAGGCCGGTCGCAGCACGATCGCGCAGAACACGTCGGTGCCGTAGACCACCCCGGTACCCAGCACCGCAATAAGTGCGGCGGCACGTGTGATGACTTCCAAGCTCATGTCTAACTCCCCTCACTCGCAACTGCTAGCAACGCTAACTCCCACTCTGCTTCGCGTCAATAGCGGCGCTAGATTTATTATCGGTGCTATCATCAGGTATGGCTATTGAGGATCGTCGCGAGCGCGAGCGGGCCGCCCGGCGGCGGCTGATCGTCACAACCGCCCGCAGGTTGGCTGAGGCCGAGGGATGGGATGCCGTCACCACTCGTCGGCTGTCCAGCGAGATCGAGTACAGCCAGCCCGTGTTGTACAAGCACTTCACCGGCATGGAACAAATCGCTGACGCCGTCGCCGTCGACGGGTTCGGCGAGCTCGCCGATGCGATTCGGGTCGCCCGCTCGGGCGCCGACGTGGCCGAGGACATCCTGACCCGGACTGCGCATGCGTATCTCGACTTCGCCCGCGACAACCCGGCGGTTTACGACACGATGTTCACCCGCGCGACCACCTTGCGTTTCGCCGCCGAAGACACACCGCCGCAGCTCGAGGCCGCCTTCGCCGAACTGCACCAAGCGGTCGGCCTCGTTGCAGGCGAACAGGATGCCGACACTCTCACCGAAGTGTTCTGGGCCGCGCTGCACGGATTGGTGACCCTTAACCGTGCCGGCCGACTACGCCATGGCTACGGCTCGGACCGTCTCCAACTGCTCGTTAAACAGTTCGCCGACAGACGAGAACCAACGCGCTAGGCAAGCGTCGACGTTCTGGCCCCTCTTCCGGGCAACGCATGAGATCCGGGCATCGCTTCGATGTCGAAGCGCGTTGTTCCGTCGTGTAACTGACGCTAACTCACCTCGCTACATGACAGAACCGAGTTGTTCCGCAGCCGCCACATGAAATCGCAAATGCAGGTGAGTCCAGATTTGAGCTGGCGACGTTATCAGCCTTCAACCGGCTGCGGCGGTGTCCTGTGCATGGGCGAGGAACCGTTCGGCGTCATGGGGGTTTCGCAACAGGTGAACATCTGCATCACCAGCGTTGTCGGCGATGGCGGCCATGAGAAAAGGGAGACTGCGGCGGCGATAGTTGATCAGCCAGCGCCAGAAGACCAGATTCTCTCGGGAGCGCCGGAGGGCTCGCCACGCACAGCGCCACAACGAAAAGTCCATCACAATCACGGTGTCAGCGGCCCGCAGCCGGACGTCCGGTGCATCATAGGGACCGAGGTCGCCATCGAGGATCCAGCCCTTGCCGCTGATCAGCTTCTGTTGGATCGCGGCCCATCGGTCCCGTGGCATCGGCGCGAGGTCCGCCGCCCAGAAGTGCTTGTCGAGTTCGACCACCGGCAATGCGGTGGCGGCGGCAAGCCGGGTAGCAAAGGTGGATTTGCCCGCTCCGCCACGACCAAGGACGACGACTCGCTTCATCCGAAATCTCCGTAGATTCCGTGGCGGCGCCAACGGCTTCCACCGCCATCGGAAAAAATTATGAACGCAAGCGAGCGGAGCCTATGTCAGGCCTCTTTTACACCGCCCCTGGGACGCCACCCCCCCGCCGCATTATGACGAGCTAAGCAAACTCGGATCTTTGAGGATCTCGGCACCCGCTACCAGGAACTCTTTGCACCACAAATCCCCAACGCCGCTAGACCAGTCAGGCAGCACCATCGACCTGGGATCACGCGCCTTGTCCAACGCGACCTGAACCAGGGGGCCGAGGACCTCGCCGAACGCCGCGGCGCATTGCGATTCGCGATCTGCATCGTCGGCGGGCAACATCCATGGCTCCAACGCACTCGCCAAGTCCGCATCCGCGGCACCTACATGTGACGCAAGGTATTGCCCGACAACTAGCGGCGCCACCGGTCGGCTCACCACACGGGCGCGCTTTAGGGCCGCCTCCCCCTCAGCGGAATTGCGCTGTGTTTCCACCTCGCAAAGATCAACTTCGAGGGACGCTACGCGTCGATAGTCGGAAGCCACCTGTTCTAAGAAAAGACGTGACGTCATCCCCGGGTTAGCTCGCTCCCCGGTCAGAGTGCCCGATGGCAGGAGCGGACGGGAAAAGCGATCGACCCGGTCCAGCTGACCGTCCCAGGCCAGGGACGCGGCCGAGACCACGCGAACCATCTCTGATTCCTCTGCGTTACGCGTGGAAGGCGCGGCCATCACAACGCCCGCGCGCAACCTGCGCACCTCGTCCTCGAGCGTCCGTGGATTCCGCTCCGGCGTGACCAAGATTCCCAATAGGGTCGCTATCGCGCCAGCCAGCTCGGGCAGACCCGCTCTCAGGAAGTCGAGTTGATCCTGATCGCGTTGATCCGCTTTATCGCTCAAGGCGTCTGTGACAACGCGCAGGACAAGCACGCGCTCGCACAAGCCCAACGAGCGCATCGCGGAAGCGATTCCGAAGGACTCCATGTCGACGAGGACAGGGTGAGTCCCCATTCCGGAGTACAGCGCAAGCGCCAGAGAATACGTCCAGTCCTCGCTGGCATAGACGGGACCGCTGGACGGCGTATCTATAGGCACCGGCGCCACACCTGGCGAGACCTTGATCACCTTGTCGGTGGCAAGAACGTGGGCGTCGGGAAGGTCCAGCCCCGACACTGAACCCGGAGCGCCCGCTGACCCGGCCCGGAACTCAATCGCGTCAAGTGGGGCTTGCTCGTTCGGTTGCGTGCGGACGATCCACTTGTTCTTCAGCTTGACGACCTCGCCGTCGGGTGAGGCGACCACCACTCCCAATGACAGGTATGACACCCTTGCGGCCCGAAACACCTGACCAACCAGTTTCGAGTCGACAGTTCCGCAGCAGCCGTAGAAGACGTAGTAGTCGGCCCGATTCTCCCGGGTCGACCTGCTGAGAGCGGCCGCTGCAACGACATTCCCCTGGGCACTCAGTGGATGGTGCTCCACTCTGGCTGTCCGGCCGTCAGACAGGCGGCCCTCCAGAGCCGCTTCCCCCTGATTTGTCGGCGTCCATACCGTTGTTCCGAATGCCGGTAGATCGACATGAAGGCGGGTTAGCAACTCGGTTACGGCGGTCGCTTCGTTCCTGGTGAACGTAAATATCGCCACCGTCACATCGGCCACGGCGACATCGTAAACCCACGAGACATGCGAGCGGGCATTGTTGCTGCCCGGTCGCCGAGAACTCATTTGGGCCCCGATTTGGAGACCGGTCATACGGTCGGCGCCTCAACGCAGAAATGCTCTTTGGTCGTGCGGTCGGGCTGGCGGATTACTGGCTAGCTCCGAGATTCAGAAGACGGAGTCAACTCTGCGTGGATGGTGCGGCCGAACTTGGACCGCATGAGCCGGTGTGCGGACGGCACCAGCACGCCATGCAGGAGAGGATATTTCTGCCGGAGCAGACGCGCCGCCTTCTGAGATTCCGCTCCCTCTAGCAGGCGCACGCGCCCGGGTAGTGCTAATCCCGTCGGCTTGCCCGACGCCGTTGCGGCGCCAAATTCGACGCTCGGGTTACGGCGAATTCGGCGTACTTTGACCGCCCGTTCGAAACTTCGAAAGTAGGCGAGATCGCCTTCCACCACGATGCTGACCGGGCTGGAGCCGGGAGT
The DNA here is from genome assembly GCA_963732835.1 of uncultured Actinomycetota bacterium. Lineage (GTDB taxonomy): Bacteria > Actinomycetota > Actinomycetes > Mycobacteriales > Mycobacteriaceae > Mycobacterium. The sequence goes on along the minus strand of CAVTBA010000010.1, from coordinate 266,319 downwards.
GCCGTCCTTGCGAAAAGTGGTGAGCCTGACTGTCTTCTGGCGCACGAATGGCGCCAACGTCGGATTGGCTGCCGTGCCAACGGAGCCCAGAACATAGCCGAGCTGGCGTAACCGCAGGACGAATGCCAGGGCCAGGGCAACTGACACCACACCGAGCACCCACGCTTGCGCGACGGAACCACCCACGTTGAGATCCACGACGTGGTTTACGGTGTGCACGGTGTTCGCCGCAACGAATCCGGCGAGCGCCGTGGCCAGCGCGTCCGCCCAGACAAGTGCGAGTAGCAGCGTGACGCCCAGGCCCAGTTGGAAGGCGCCCACGTCATGCAGGAAGTGCCGGTGCGCATCGAATCCGACGGCGTCGGCGAAGGAATTCGGATCGATTAGGCACCAGATCCCGATCCCGGCGGTGACCGCTCCCACGGCCGCTGTCACCGCGACCACATATATCTGTGCCGGCGTACTCAAGCGATTCATCAGGCCACCCTTCCGACAATGCTTCTTTTTCTCTTCCCGGTGGCTAGACGGAGTAGGGCATCGGTATGTGACATGACGAGCAACGGTACCGGCGGGCTGCCTTGACCCCACCACGCCGCAATGCTCAACGGCTCACGCGGAAACGTTTGATTCGTGACGTCGTTCCCGCGATCAATTCGACCCGGCTCCTTGGTAATTCAAGGTGGGCTGCCAGTAGCCGGGTGACAGCGTCGTTGGCCTTGCCGTCAACCGCCGGCTCGCGAACGTAGATCGTCAGCTCTCCGTCAGCGCCGACCTCGACGAGGGGTCCTTTGCGACTGCCGGGCTTGACCCTGACGACGACGCAGTCGTTCACGCCGCAAGGCTACCGGCCGGCATGCGCTCTCCTGCCAGATCCCGGCGGCGACTCCTATCGCTGACGGACGATTGGGCCGCGCTCTCGTGGGCGTCGCTCGATTGCTCGCGGTTGCGGACGTTGGTGCGCCCACCATGCCCGCAGAGTTTGAACATCGATCGGCGCGGTAGGCTCGTCAAAGGGCGATGGTGCGGTGTACATAGTGCCTTCGTTCGCCGGTAGATTGTAGACGATTACGTCCACTATTGGCTACGAGCATACTATGCAATAGTAATGAACGCTAGCGTCTACTAAGCGGAGCTGTCGGAAGCAGCGCGGCGGTACTAGCCGCCCGGCGGTGCCACGGGCGGACGGCACAGGTTGGCGCCGGGATCCCACCACCAGCCGTTGTCGCACGCGAGCGGTTGTGGCCCGACACCGAGGGGCCGGCATACATTCGCCGTCGGGTCCCACCACTGGCCCGGGTCGCATGCCAAGGGTTGTGGCCCGACACCGAGCGGTCGGCAGACCTTCCCCGTGGGGTCCCACCACTCGCCGTCCGCGCAGTCGGCCGAGCTCACCGCCGGCGTCGCGATCGTCACGGCTGCCATCGACGCGAACGCCATCAGGGCGATGACTACAAGGTGGCGAAAGAACGTCCTCACTATGGGCCTCCCCTCGTGCTATCCATCATCGAAGCGAGCCCGGGCATGCGGGTCAAGATCAAGGTGCAACGCGCACACGCTTCCGCGGCGGCGGCGGTCCTCCGATGAATTCCGGACACCCCATCAGTCAGACCTTCCAGAGGAACAAATCGAAAGCAAAGGTGGATCCCATGCCCCCCGAGAACGCGGCCCTGCCGCCTGTCGTCGATCAGCGAACCTGGCGCGCCGCGCTCGATGAATTGCGCAAGCGCGAGAAGGCGGCCACCCGCGAATTGGATGCGATCGCCGCCCAACGCCGCCGTCTGCCGATGGTCGAATTGCCTGACTACATGCTGATCGGTGCTGACGGCCCCATCCGCCTGGTCGATGTGTTCGACAGGCGGTCGCAGCTGATCGTCTACCACCACATGTGGTCCGACGGCGCGGAGTGGCAGTGCAGCGGATGCACGGGCTTTACGTCGCAATTCACCCGGCTGGAGTTCCTCGATAACTACGACGCGCGGTTCGTCGTCGTCACCAACGGACCGATCGAGGAAGCCCTCGCGTACAAGCGCAAGGTCGGCAACCGCATGGAGTGGTACTCGTCATCGCAGAGCCCGTTCGCCGCCGACATGGACGCGCCGCCCGGCGGCGGCTTCGGGGTCAACGTGTTCCTACGCGATGGCGACACCGCGTACCGCACATGGCACACGAACGGGCGAGGCACCGAGCAACTCAGTCACACGTTTGGCTTGATCGACATCCTGCCGTGGGGCCGCCAAGAGGAATGGCTCGATTCGCCTGAAGGCTGGCCCTCGCGACCCACGTACTCGGGGTGGCTCGACTCGGCCGCTATCGCAGCCGCCTACGGACCCAGGGACAAGTGAGGGCAGCACATGAGCGGCACCGCCGAACGTTACGTCGTCATCCGCACCATCGCCGCCACCCCGGCCGAGATCTTCGCCGTCCTCGCCGACCCGTCCCGCCATCAGAACACCGAGCCCACCGACTGGGTCCGCGACGCGGTGGAGACCGCGCCAATCACGGCCACCGGACAGATGTTCGCGATGAACATGTTCCTCACACAGGCCGGCGGCGACTACGTCACGTACAACTTGGTCAACGTGTTCGACACGAACCGGGCGATTGGGTGGATGCCGGGCGGGCTCGACGGGGCGGGTAATCACAGTCCCGGTGGCTGGTTTTGGCGTTACGACCTCGCCCCGAGTGGGGCCCGCACGGACGTCACCCTGACTTACGACTGGAGCGCCACGTCGCAGGATTTCCGGGACCGCGTCGGCAAGGTGCCGATTTTCTCTGAGGATTACCTCGCCGCGTCGCTGGCCGCTCTGGAGCGATCGCTCACGGGCTGATCGGTCAAGGCTGTCCACCGGCCCAATAGATCTCGTACGAGCTTGTCCGGGCCGACACGACGACTACTGCGCCGTGAGCGTCGGATTCCTGGGGACGCCCGGGATCTCGGAAGCGGGTAGTGGGCGGCAGAAGAAGTTTCCTTGCACGGCGTCACAGCCGTAGTCCCTTAGCCGTAGGGCCGTTGCGAGGTCTTCGACGCCTTCCGCAACGCTGGTGATGCCGAACGCAGACACCAACTCGATGAGCGAACGTGCAATGGTCGCGGCCCGGTCGTCGTGCAGGATCGGTGCGATGAATTCGCGGCCGAGTTTGATCTCATCGGCCGGTAGCTCGCGCAGATAGGTCAGCGTGGCATAGCCGCTGCCGAAGTCGTCGATTGCCACCCGAATGCCGTTCTCACGAAGACGATTGAGCACCGTGCGGGCCTTCGCCAGGTCGGCCACCACCACATCCTCGGTGATCTCAATCGTGAGGGAACTAGGAGACATTCCGTTCGTGTCGAGGACCGACATGATGCGGTCGGGCAGCGCATCCTGGTCGAGGGAGGGCGCCCCCAGGTTGACCGCGACGGGGATCGCAGCGTCCGCCGCGTGCCACGCGGCAGCGTCAGCCAAGGCCCGTGACAGCACCAGATCGGTGAGCGCACCCATCAGCCCGTGTTCGCGGACGAGGGGTAGGAACTGGTCGGGACCCAGCACGCCAAATCGCGGGTGCTGCCATCGGACGAGCGCCTCTACTCCGCTTACGGAACCGGTCGACATGCTGAATTTCGGCTGGTACAGCAGGGTCAGCGAGCCGCTCTCAATGGCGCGTCGCAGTTCGCCGAGCAGTTGTAATCGGGCGATGGCACCGTCGTGCGCGGGCGCTTCGCCGAGCTGAGCGTCCATCTCAGTTGTGAATGTCCGCACATTGGTCGAGCTCGCCATCCGGGCGCAGGAGCGTGCCGCATCGGCCTGTTTGAGGAGATCGTCCGGCGCCAGGGCGGCGGCTACGAATTCTGATCCAGCAGAGGCCACGCCGATACTCAGGCGTACGTCCAGGCGGTGATCCTCGATATCCATGGGCTCTTCGAAGGATCCGGCTAGCCCGGTGGCGACCTGCAGTGCCACGTCGGGACGGTCCTCGACCAGGATGGCGAATTCGTCCCCGCTCATCCGCGCAACGGTGTGGCTGTCGTTGACATTGGCCTGGATCCGTTCGCCGACGCCGCGCAATAGTTCGTCGCCCACGCCATAACCGAGCGTGTCGTTCACCAACTTGAAGTCATCGACGCCCACCGTGAGCACGCTGACCGGCACGCTGTGGTGGACATGTAAACGCAGCGCATGCGCCAGGCGATCATCAAACAGTCGCTGATTTGCCAACCCGGTCAGCGGGTCTCGCAGGGCGGCGTCGGACACCGCGAGAAGTAGGCGCTGCTTTCGGTCGAGCAGCATTACATGACGGGCAAGGGTGGTAACGAACAGCACCACACAAACCAAGAAGATAATCGACTCTCCCCGGTATGCGGGCCAAAAGTGCACCGCGCCAACGACAATTGCCAGCAGTACGGGCAGGTACGGCAACCACAGCGACGCCCTCGACGAAGGCAGCGAAAAGCCGAGGTCGGGTTCTAGTCCCGGCCGAGACGTGATTCCGGACAGCCCGATGAAGTACATTCCGCCGGCCCATCCAAGAATGACGAGGTCATTGGGCACCTGGTCGGCGTAATCCTCATAGACGTGGACTACCCCGGCCGCTGCGATGACTGCCCAGCCGAGCATCATCAGCGTTGGTGACAGCCTGCGGCCCGGCTCGGCCTTCCTCGTGATGATGAAGGTCGTGGCGACAAGCCCGACATATACGCCCGCGGCGGTGGCCAACAAGATCCGTGGAAGGCTGACCGTCTGTGACGGGTATGCGGAGCGCCCCAGCGGCAGAATGATCAGGATCACCAATAGCGATGCTGCGACGAGGATGCCGTCAAGCAGGAGGCCGATTCCGAATTGGGAATCGTCCCGACTGGGGATTGCGACCGCGGCGGCCAGCGCGCACAGCGGCAAGATCAGGTAGCCCAAGTTGGCCGCCGAGACTTGCGCGGCCGGAGGAACGCCAAGCACAACGACGTAACACCACACCGCTTCGCCGACCGTCCAACCGACCAATGCGAGTGACATGACGGTCCACGCAAAACGTTGGCGGTCTCGAGACCCGCGGGCGGCACTGACCGAACATGCCGTGGCGAACACGCCCGCGATCACTGTTGCCGCCGGAGCGATTAGCGCGCGACGCGGGGCATCGCTCCCGCCGACCAACACTGCCGCGAACACCAGCAGACCGACAGTCGCCAACACGACCACCACTAGTCGGCTGCGTGTCAGTGACAACATTCTCCTTAACCGGTCGACTCGGGTTCGCAAGCAGGATATGGCTAGGGGACACCGTCACAGCAGTTCGGCTAAGCGTGGCGTGTTTCTCAGGCGTTACTTCTATGGACCTGAGCTGAACACCGCACCCGGCGCCCCGGACGTCCCGTCGACTCCCCCAGTCTTTCCATCCGCCGCCTCGGCGTGGACTGGGTCCGCTAACGCGGGGCGGCACAGGGCCATCGGCTGTTGTGTTCAAAAATTGCCGTCATGTGCAAAGGGTAGGGGCGTCGCAGACATTGCCCGGGCAATAGATCGAGTGGGCGGCGTCGACCATGGTCCCGACGTCCAACAACGTGACGCCCCTCGCGTTCAAGTGGGCGTGCACGTCGTCGGCGATCTGTTGTGGCGTCCAACCCCAAGTGAGGTCGTAACAGATGAGGTGCGCCTCCCCGATGAGTGCCTCTTCCGTCTTGGGTGGCCAAGAGAGGCCGACGGCGCGCAGTTGCGCGAGGTATGCGTCATCTTGGGGAGTGGCAGCCGCAATGGCAGCACTGCCAAATAGGGCAGCGCCGGCAATCATGGGGACGGTAAGTCTGGCCGCCCAGCGGGGTGAGGGCATTCGTTTCGCTCCGTTTCTGCGGGGCCGCCGGTAGTTTTCGGGTCGAAAAGCAGCAGAATATGCAGAATAACGAAAACCCGAAAGGGTGGCCCTCTTCGTAATCTGAGTCGCCCACGTTATTCACCCGCCGGAGGTGCGGAAACGGCGGAAGCGTCACCGACCACGTCGGTGGACGCCTCTATCTGTACCGGGAGGTGAGGGCGAACAATGTGAACGTGGAAATCAAAGCCCGGTCGCATTGGCTCCTGGGATATGGCCTGCCCCGTGCGACGCTGAAACTGCTCGCTGTCCGGGGTGATCCCTTTGCCCAGCTGTTGATCGACAACAGTCAGCCCCACAACGTGTATCGCCTTGTTGAGCAGATACGCCAACGGGGGCGCATCTCTGCGGTGGTCGGTAACGGGTGGGTCACCGCGGATGCGCAGATTGTCCGTAACGTGTTGCGTGATAGCAGGTTTCGGACCGTTAAACCACGCGACCGGTCACAGTTTCGTGGCGTTCAGCGGATGCTCGCCAAAACCGATCTCGGCATGCTGAATCCGGTGGAACCGCCGTCGCTGCTCGTCATCGATCCACCCGAGCATGCGCGGTTGCGGCGCCTGGTGTCGCGGGCGTTTACCCCGCGGGCGATCGACGGACTTCGTGACCGCATCCAGGAGATCACCAACACCCTGCTCGACGATCTCGACGACGACACCCACTGCGATTTGATCGCCACCTACGCCTCTCGAACGACAGCACGCTGCTGCACGGAATGACACACCTTCCCGTCAACCTTGGACCCGCACGGGTCGCCACTAACTAGCCATCGGACTCTTCGCCCGGTGACCCGGTTAAGGGTTACCGGTAGCGGACGCCATAGTTGGCTGTAGCGTGACGCCCGTGAACTCTTCACGGATGTATTGCTTCATCGCGCTCGCGGTCAGTGCCGCGGCAACCGTCCTGACGGTCGCTGGGTCGGGTACGGCGGGCGCGGCCGGCTCCTGCCCAACCGCGGCGCCCAACGGTGGAACGCCTGACTGGACGCTGGCCGGCAGCACCGGCAGCGTCGCGGTTACGGGATCGACGGATACGACGGCTCCGCGCGTGGATGTGACGGCACCGTTCAGCGTCACTCAGACCCAGGTCCACACGCTGCACGCAGGAGATGGGCCGGTGGTCCCCGGCACGGCCAGGGTTTCCGTCTGCTACATGGGAGTCAACGGGCGTGACGGGTCGGTGTTCGACAACAGCTACGCACGGGGCGCCCCGGTTGACTTCCCGCTCGGCGGAGTCGTGCCAGGTTTCCAGAAGGCCATCGCGGGACAAAAGGTCGGTTCCACGGTGGCCGTCGCGATGACTTCCGCGGATGGCTACCCGAACGGTCAGCCCAGCGCTGGAATCCGGCCGGGTGACTCGCTCGTCTTCGCGATCAAGATCCTCAGCGCCTCGAGCTAGCTCGGCCGCCAAATCCCCTGTCGCTCAACGGCTCAGCGGCGTGAATGCTCCAACAGCATTGGGAGCAGAATTCCTCCTATAGCCGCGAGCGCGGCGGGGACCAGCCCTACGGCTAGACGGAGGATTACCTCAAAAGTTGAGCCCTGAGAACATGATTCGGCTCGGATCGTACTTTTGTCGCACGGCGGTCAGCCGGGACAGGTTCGAGCTGAAGTACCTCGAGGCCGGTTGGTTCGCCTCGATGTAGTTCACGTACCCGCCGACCGAGTACGGTTGCACGGCTTGGTGTGCGGTGTTGAGCCAGTTGGTCGCCGCTGCCGCATCGCCGGTTTCGACGTACCACTGCACCAGCGCGTACTGCCGACGCCATGGGAATGCGGTGGCCCCCGGCGCCACATCGGCGAGGGCGCCGTCGAGCGCGTGCATGATCGCCAACATGCGGCCCGCTCCACGGGGGAATGCCTCGACCGCCTTGGCGATTCCCTGCGCGGTGGCCGCGTTGACGACGGGCAACACGTCGGATCCGCCGACATATCCCAGTGGTGACGGGTTGAGGTTCCCTACTGCCAGGTACCTCACCAGGTCCAGATAGTTGAAGCTGTGGTTCTCGGTCCCCGTGGGTTGCACCCCAACGGCTTTGGTGATCGCGGCCCCGACGCTGCCGCCCGACCCGACCGGGCACGTCGCCATGATTCGGCAATGCGTCCCCGTCGAGTCGACGGTGGCGTCCGCCAGCGCCCAGCTGTTCCGATCGGCGGTGCGCAGCCAGTTCTGCCAGCCCACCAGGACCTGCGCGAACGATTCGGGCGGGAAGTTGAGGTTCACCACGTCGAGGTCGGTGGTCGGGAACGTGGCGAAAGTCAGCGAGGTGGTCACGCCGAAGTTGCCGCCGCCGCCACCGCGCAACGCCCAAAAGAGGTCGGGGTTGCTGGCGTTGGACGCGGTCACCGCCTGGCCGCCGGGCAGCACCACCGACGCCGACACCAACTGGTCACTGAGCAGTCCCGCGTGGCGGGAATTGGCGCCCAGTCCGCCGCCGAGAGCGTGCCCGGAGGCACCGACCGACGGGCAGGTTCCCGTCGGAATGCCCCGCCCGGCGCCGGCCAACGTCTGGTGCATCGCATACAAACTGGTCGCGGGAGTTACCGTGACATGCCCGGTGCCGGCGTCGTAGTTGACTCCCCCGGGAAGCTGGCGCAGGTCGAGCACCATGACGCCGTTTGCCGTGGACGCGCCGATATAGGAATGCCCGCCGCTTCGTGGCGCCACCTTCAGGTTGTGGGCGGCGGCGAAAGCCATGGCCTTTTGCACGTCCGCCGGCGATGTCGGGGTGACGATCGCTGCGGGCGTCAACCCGTTGTAGTTGGTGTTGAACACCTGCTTGGCCGCCCCGAAAGCGCCGTTGTCCGGTAGCAGCACCTGCCCGCCGATGGTGGTGGAGAGACCCTCCCAGCCGGTTGGATTGGGCGCGGCGGTGGCCCGGGCGGAGCCGAAGACCGCGCCGGCGGCCAACGCCCCGGCGGTACCCCGCAGAAACGTCTGGCGTGAGATTTCACGCGCCACCGTCGGGCTCCCGCGTCTGCCTCATGTCCCGCATTGTCAAACGCGCGACAACGAAAACCGCGATGCCCCATGCCGTGTGACCGGATCGACATGGATACGAGCTGCCGCGGTGATGTATGCGCCGAAATCCATCGGACGCAGCTTCAAACAGACATGCCGCTCTGCGGCTCGTATTGTCTGCAGCATGATCCCCGCTTCGATGTTCGCGCCCCGGGCTGCGGTCAGCCATCTGTGGGCCGCCGGCGAACACCCACGGTAAGCGGGTTCAGGCGCGTGGGTCCTCTTGTGCTGGCGCTTGCGGGCCTGGCGTTTCTCGATTCGATGAACGTCCTCAACGTGGGCGTGGTCTCCGCGGTCATTTTCGACAGCCGGTTGAGTCGCCGGTCGCCGATTCCGGGCGCCCTGAGCTTCATCGCGGGCGTGTTCGCCGTGACAACCACATTCGGGCTGTGCACGGTACTGGGCCTCAGCTTCTTAACCCATGTCGTTGGCTTCCACGTGACGCCGGCGATCCGTTTTCGCGGCGAGCTGGTGCTCGGCCTGGTGCTGACCGGCCTGGCTTACTTCCCGTTGACCGCCCAATCGTCGGCTCCCGGCTGGGCATTGGCGGCGATGCGCCAGCGTCCGTGGCTGCTGGGGTTCCTTGGGTTGGCGGTGGGTAGTGGCCAAGCGCCGACCGCCATCCCCTATCTCACCGGGTTGGCGATGCTCGCCGCCCTGCACCCGAGGCCGCCGCTCTGGCCGTTGGTCATCGTCGTCTATTGGGCGATCGCGCTTTCCCCACCGCTGCTGATCCTTGCCCTGTCGATGCGACGAACCGTACGGGCCAACCGCATTCAGCGCCGGCTCGTACGCGCCCTCACCCGCTACGGCCCGATATCGGTCCGGCTGTTGTTCCTGGTCTTCGGAATCGGGCTGGTGGCTGATGCTCTCGTCAACCACAGTGCGCTGTGGTGAAGCACGATTGTTTCAAGTGCCGCCGGGTGGTGGTGCGCCGACCGGATCGGATCCCCCGCGACGGCACCATTAGGCAGCGCCTCAGGCCTGGGGTCCTTCCGCGGGCGGCCAGTGCGAACCCGGCGAGGCCTCGCCGGGTGAATCGAGTTCACCACGGGCCAGCGGCACCCACCGCTCGCTCGGGGCGGGTTGCTCGGACGACGGGAAGTCCCGCAGCTGGCCCGACGGCTGGGCGTCCCATTTGGCGAAGGTCAGCGGCGTCTGCAGCCAGGTGTGGAGCAGGCAGTACACCGCCTGCAGGGAATCCAGATGGGTGCGCTCCCAACCGTGGCTGCCGTCTAGCCCGAAGCCGACTAGCGCTGCGCGGGTGCCCGCGCCCGCCTCGATCGCAGCTGCGGCGTCGGAGCGGTAAAAGCGGAACACGTCCCGCGCGCAGGGGATGCCCTGCTCCTCGGCGAGCCGGCACAGCTTCCGGGTCAGGTGGTAGTCGAACGGACCGTGCAGATCGGCCATCGGGATCGTCACCCCATCCTCGATGGAGTGCTGGCCGGGTGCGCACACCGCGTTGTCCACCGAGACCAATTCGGCGACGTCGGCGGGCAAGCCATGGCTCGCCCCGTGGCCGACCTCCTCGGTGATGGTGATCATGACCATGGTGCGGTGCGGCAGCACCACCTTGTTCTCCGCGACATTCTTGGCCAGCGCGAGCGCGACCGCGACGCCCGCCTTGCCGTCGAGGTGTCGGGAAACGATGTAGCCGTCGGCGGTCAATTCGGGGCTGGCGATGAAGGCGACGAAGTCGCCGATCTGCAGGCCGAGACGGATCAGGTCCTCCCGGGAGGCGACCTTGCGGTCGACGCGGACCTCAACGTGCTCCCAGTCGGTGGGCTGCAGGTCGATCTCGTCACCGAACGCGTGCCCACTGGCCTTCAGTGGCAGGACCGTGCCGGTGATGAATTCGTCGGGGTCATCGGAGAAGATTCGTACCCGGGCGCCCGCGGCGAACCGGGCCGAGAAGGTGCCGACCGGAATCACCTCGAGGCGGCCGTTGTCCTTGAGCCGACGCACCATGCAGCCGATGGTGTCGGCGTGCACAACGAGCGCGCGGTCGGTGGTCGCCGACTCCCCCGGGAGTTCAGCGGTCAGTGCCCCGCGGCGCGTCAACGAGAACGGCACACCGAAGCCATCGAAGATGTCGCCGATGTGCTGCATCACCGCGTCCGTCCGCCCGGCAGGGCTGGGTGTCTGCAGCAGCGCGAGCAGCGTGTCGACCATCCACGTGCGGTCGACCTCGGTCATGACCGCGGTTTGGTGCAAGGTGTCTCCTCTCGAATCGTCCGGGACCGCGTTCAACCTACCGCGTGGTCACCGTTGATCCACCGGCCCGGGCCGCGAGACCCGCGCCGCAAGAGGGCACCCTGTGCCCCGCTGTCAACACGGTAGAGCAGTTCGTATCCGGACGCCCGTTGGCGCAACCCAATGCGGTCGCGCAAGTAGCGGACGTAGCGGCTCAAGGGTTCACGTTGGGACACACCTGCTTGATCCAACCGGTAAGCGCGTCCCTGTTGGTGGTGAGATCGGGATCGTTGGGCTGCGCGCCGACGGTGGTGACGAAGTGCTCGATCGCCGCCTTCACGGGGTCGGGCGGACTGTACTTCTCCAGCGTGTCGGCGAACCTGCGTGCATCCTCGGGTTTCTGCGCGACCATCAAGTTGTCTTTGGTGAAGGAGATGTCCAGGCAGGTGGGTTGGTCGAACGGCCCGGCCTGTGTGGAGGACCCGGGTGGCGTGGCTGCCGGCGACGCGGGCACCTGGGAGCTCGAGGACGGCGTCTGGCTCGACGTCGGGCCGGACGGCGATGTGCCGCTCGAGCATCCCGCGGTGACGACCGCGACGGCGAGCATTGCTGCGAACGTAGTTCGGTCTAGCCGCACCGGGCACTCCTTTGTCGCGAAAATGTGTTTGCTGAACGCACGTTACGGCGGCTTGTATCCTGCCCGGCGCGATTTCCACCGTTGTTTACATCGGAGACGCTGCGAAGGGCGCGAGTTGACCGACACATACCATGCTCTTTTGTTGCCTAAGGAAACCCTTTGAACTGCGGATTGTTTTGCGGCACCGGCCGCGCGAAATCCTCACTACCGGTCGGGACTCGGCGCGGGCCATCCCATGTCCGTGAAGACCGCGAGCGCTCGAAACAATTTCCCGATGAACGTTTCGCGCGGGTTTGTACAATTTGCTGTCTCAACGGTTATGCTTCCGTCCACCCCTCAGCTTTTGACAGCGGATGCGCCTTCCGCGCGGAAGCTCATGGGCTCAACGCGACCACGAAGGACGAGCAAGCCATGCGTCAACTATCAGCCGCAGTCTGCGCTGCCGCCGTCGGAATTCTGGTTGCCGCATGCGGCAGCAGCAACGACGGCGCTGCCGGCTCATCTACCACGACCTCGACCCGCCCCCCGGTCGCGCAGGCCGCGCTGACGGGGTTCCTGCTCACCTCAGCGGAGATGGACAGCGCGCTGGGCGTCACCGGATCGAAGAGCAAGGAGAAGAGCGACAAGCTGCAAGACGACAACGCGAAGCAGCCGTGGCCCGCAGGCTGGAAATTCCCCGACGACTGCCTTTACGCCATGGGCCCCGGGGAGGCACCCGTTTATGCCGGCAGCGGTTACACCGCGGCCAGCGGCGACGAGGACGTTGCCTCCCTTCCCCCGAATTCCAACGAACCGGACCCTCAGGTGGACCAGGTAGTGGTGCTGTTCCCGTCCGCCAAAGAGGCGAACGCCTTCTTCACCACCTCGGCGCAGCGCTGGCCGGCGTGCGCCAACCGCCAGTTCACCACCCCGGCGGGAGCGGACACCCCCGAGACGGGGTGGCAGGTGGGACCGGTCTCCAACACCAACGGAATGTTGAGCACCACCCTGACGATGACATTGCGCGACAACGGCAACGTCCTGCTGACCATGACCTGCCAGCGTGCGCTGACGGTACGCAACAACGTTGCGATCGACGTCGGCGCGGTCCGCAAGGACCCCGCGGACTTGGCTGTCAAGCTCGCCGGTCAGATCGCCGGCAAGGTCGACAAGCAGTGAACCGCTCGCGCCGCTGAGGTCGCACGCCTAGGAGGCGGATGCCAGCTCCGCGATGAGGTCCGCGAGCGCGAGGATCCGCTCCGCGTTGCGGACGTGCAGGCTCTCGATCATGCGATCGTCCACCGTGATCACGCTGGTTCCCGCGGCCCGCGCCTCCTCGTAGGCCGCGACAACCTTGCGGGCGTCGGCGAGTTCGTGTTGCGAGGGGCCGAACAGCTCGTTGGCGGGTCCGATCTGCGATGGATGGATCAAAGTTTTGCCGTCGAAACCCATCTCGCGGCCTTGTCGAGCCTCGGCTCGAAAGCCGTCTTCGTCGCTGATGTCGTTGAACACGCCGTCGAGGATCACCTTTCCGGCCGCCCTGGCGCCCAGCACCGCCAACGACAAGGCGGGCACGACCGGCGCGCGCCCGGGCACGTGCAATCCGTGCAGATCGTTCACCAGGTCGTTGGTGCCGACCACCAGCGCCGCCAATCGATCGCTGGCCGAGGCGATCTCCTCGGCCCTCAGAAAGGAGCGCGGCGTTTCGATCATCACCCACAGCTGCAGCGAATCCGGTGCGTGGAGCTTGTCCAGTTTCGCGGCCAGCGCTCGCACCTGGTCACCCGCCTCGACCTTCGGCACCAGCACCCCGTTCGCGCTCGAACCGGCCACGGCTTTCAAGTCGTCGTCGTGCCACTCGGTGCCTAAGCCATTGATGCGCACCACGACCTCTCGCGGCCCGTAGCTGTCCGACGAGATCGCGTCGCACACCGTCGTCCTCGAATCGGCTTTGGCGTCGGGTCCCACGGCGTCCTCGAGGTCGAAGATGACCACGTCCGCCGCCAGCGATTTGCCCTTCTCCAACGCCCTGGGCTTGTTGCCGGGTAGGTACAAGGCGGAGCGGCGCGGGCGCAGGGTCGGTGCCATCAAGTGATTCGCTTCCTGTCGTCGAGCTCAGTGGGTGCGTGGTGAGCGCGGCATAGGCAGAAAGTACCCTTCGATCTCAGGTGGTGTAGTCGCGCAGGCCATCGGCGGCGAACCCCCGGAACGCGAGTTGGCCGCGGCGGCGGCCGAATCCCAGGAGGGAGTGGCAGTGTCATCACTCGGTTCGGCGCGCGCCGAGGGCGACAGCTGGGATTTGGCTTCCAGCGTCGGGGCGACCGCGACGATGGTTGCCGCGTCCCGAGCGCTAGCCTCCCGCGGGCCGGATCCGCTGCTCGATGACCGGTTCGCCGAGCCTTTGGTGCGCGCGGTCGGGCACCCATTCTTTGTCCGCATGCTCGACGGCCAGATCCCGCTCGACAGCGACGATATGCCTCTGACCCTGCAGCAGCGGCGCGAGCAGATCGCCGTGCGTACCAGGTTTTTCGACGACTTCCTCACATCGGCGGCCAGCGCCGGGATCCGTCAGGCCGTCATCTTGGCCGCCGGACTTGACGCCCGGGCCTACCGGCTGCCCTGGTCGGTGGGCACGGTGGTTTACGAGGTCGATCAGCCCCAGGTCATCGCCTTCAAGAGCGAGACGCTGGCCGGGATCGGCGCCGAACCGACCGCCGAACGCCGGACCGTAGGCATCGACCTGCGCGACGATTGGCCAACCGCCCTGCGCGACAATGGCTTTGACACAGCGGCGCCGACGGCCTGGATCGCTGAGGGGTTGCTCCCCTACCTGCCGCCGCCGGCCCAGGACCGGCTCTTGGACAGCATCACGGCGCTCAGCGCACCGGGCAGCCGCCTGGCGACCGAGAACATCACGGACATGGGCGTGTTCAGCGACGAGCGCGCCAGGGCGATGCGCACCACCTGGCGTAAGCACGGACTGGATATCGACGTCGCCGAACTCGTATGGCACGGGGAACGGCAGCCCGCCGGGGAGCACCTGGCCGGGGCCGGCTGGGTCGTCACCCCCTACCCCACCGAGGAGCTATACGCCGACTACGGCTTCGTCGTTCCTGACAACGAGATCCTCAAGACATTTCGGCACGCCATCACCTACATCAGCGCCGAACGGGGCTGAAGCCGCCTCCTAGCAGTCGGGCCTGCGATCGCGCCACTCCCGCTCGAACGGCAACCGCCACGCATTGGGTGCGATCAATTGATGAATTGCGTTGGGACCCCACGTGCCTGGCTGATACAGCTTCGCCGGCGGGGGGTCGTCGAGCAGCTCTTGTGAACGCTCCCACAACGATTCGATGCCCTCTGCGGTGTTGAACAGCGTGTGATCACCCCGCATCGCGTCGAGGATGAGCCGTTCGTACGCCTCCAGCACGTCCACGACGGTGTCGATCTCCTGCGACGAGAACTGCATGGACAGCTTGTCCAGCTTCATGCCGGGCCCCGGCCGCTTGCCGTAGAAAGACAGCGAAACCTTCGAGTTGTCGGCGAGGTCGAACGTGAGGTGATCGGGACCCTGGGTCCCGACCCCCGAGCCGGGCGGAAACATCGTCCGGGGCGCCTCTCTGAATGCGATCGAGATGATCCGGATGCCCTCGGCCATCTTCTTGCCGGTACGCAGATAGATGGGAACGCCCGCCCAGCGCCAGTTGTCGATGCCGACCTTGAGGGCGATGAACGTCTCGGTGTCGGAATCCTTTGCCACGCCTTTTTCTTCGCGGTAGCCGTTGTACTGGCCGCGCACCACGTTGGAAGGTTTGACCGGCAGCATCGACCGGAACACCTTGTTTTTTTCTTCGCTGATTGCAAAGGGTTCAAGCGCCGTCGGCGGCTCCATGACCACGAATGCCATCACCTGGAACAGGTGCGTCACCACCATGTCCTTGTAGGCGCCAGTCTCCTCATAGAAGTTTGCCCGCTGATCCAGGCCGAGGGCTTCGGGGATGTCGATCTGGATATGGTCGATGAAGTTGCGGTTCCAGATCGGCTCGAATAAGCCATTGGCAAAGCGGAACGCCAAGATATTCTGGGCGGCCTCCTTGCCCAGGAAGTGGTCGATGCGGAAGATCTGGGATTCCTCGAATGTTTCGTGCACGAAGTCGTTGAGCGCGACCGCGCTGGCGAAATCGGTCCCGAACGGCTTCTCCATGACCACCCGCGAGCGCTCGACGAGCTTGGCGTCGCTCAGCATGGTGATGACTTCGCGCGCGGCTTTCGGGGGCACCGACAGGTAATGCAGCCGCCTGACGTCGGTACCCAGTTGGGCTTCGGCTTCGGCGACCGCCGCGGCCAGCGCTTCGGGTCCGGCGCCCTGCGGGACATAGGTGATGATCTTCGCGAAGTTGGCCCACTGTTCGGACGTGAGGTTGTGCGAGCCGAACGATTCGATCGCTTCTTTGGCGAGCTCGCGGAATTCGTCGTCGCTCAGCTCTTCCAGCGACGTTGCGAC
Source organism: uncultured Actinomycetota bacterium (assembly GCA_963732835.1). Taxonomy (GTDB): domain Bacteria; phylum Actinomycetota; class Actinomycetes; order Mycobacteriales; family Mycobacteriaceae; genus Mycobacterium. The sequence continues at coordinate 250,150 of CAVTBA010000010.1, read as the reverse complement.
GATGTGGATGTCGGGTGCGAGCTCGGACTGGTCCAGGTAGGCAAGGCCGGGGAGGAGCTTGCGCTTCGCCAGATCCCCGGTCGCGCCGAACAGGACGATGACGTGGGGGTCGAGCCGTTCGGTCTCGTGGCGGCGCGGACGTCCGTCGGCCGCCGGGTAAGAGATGGTCTGCGGTTTCTTGTCGGCCACTCCTGCGATACTTCCATCGCCGCGGCGTTATGTCGCGTCCGTCACCCCTAGCTCGGTCAACCGGCCCTTTCCGCCATGAACCGAGGATCACAATCCCCGCCCGGTTAGCGCCCGGCCGACGGGGTACGGGATACCGAGGCGGTAGCCGAGCACAGTCAACGGAAAGCGATATGACGAAACCCGACAACGACCCACGGGGGCACTCCGAGGAGCTGGAGCAGATCGTCGACCAACTCGAGGAGAAGGTCGCCGACGACCGGGAGGCCGAAGGCGTTGCCGGCAAGCCCAGCGACCGGGAACGCGCCCCCATCCGCGGCTCGGACGATGAACCGCCGGATTAGGACCTAAGTGCCGGGTGGGGCGCCGAACGATCCGGCAGCGCGTCGATCGCGCGATAGATCCGCTGCTCGCTCACCGGCCGCGGGGTGCCCAACTGCTGGGCCCACAGGCTCACTCGCAATTCCTCGATGTGCCACGCAACGTCGCGGACGTCTTCCATCGCCCGCCGTGCGGGTGGCAGCGAGCGCGCCAGTTCGTCGTAGGCGCGCTGCACGGCCTGCACCCGCTGCATGCGCTCCCGGTCCGCGTCGATCCCGTACGGCAGCCGATCGAGGCGCCGGCGAATGGCGGTCAGGTAGCGGGTGAGATCGGCCAGGTGCGCGCGTCCGGCCGCTGTGACGAACCCCGGCGGCAGCAGTCGATCCAGCTGAGCGCGGACGTCGACGATCGCGTCGGTCTGCGCGGGCGGCGGCTGGCCGGGCAGCAGTAGTTGCACTTCCTGCGCGGCGGTCAAGACCCGCTCCACGCGCGCCACGATGTCGGCGGTCACCGACACCAGATCCTTGCCCACCCGGTCGCGCAGCGTGGCGAACTCGTCGCGGGTCCACACCGGCCCGGGCACCAACGCATCCACCGCGGCGTCGGCGCAGTCCTCCAGCAGCGCGGTCAGGGAGCCATCCGGGTTCGCGCCCAGCGCCAGGCGTGTCCGTGGGCTCAATTGTCGCTCAACCGCTTTGACGGGCGACGCTACACTCAGCCGTACCAATCGGCGCATGCCCGGTCGAAGCATGCAGTCCCGTTCCATGGACGTCGCGAACATCCGCAGATTGACCGCGCTACCCGCGTCGACGAAACCGGGAAAGCCGCGCACCGCGCGTCCGTCGACCGTTCGCTCGACAGCACGTGGCAGCGCGTCGAGGTCGTCGGGCCAGGTGCGCAGGCCCGTCCGTTCCAGCTCACCGGCGACCGCCTGGGCGACGGCGCGGCGAGCGGGTGCGGCCAACCGTTGTTGCAACGCGTCGAGGTCCTTACCGCGGGCGACCTCGGTACCGTCGGCGGACTCGACGGCGAAGGTCACCCGCAAATGCGCCGGCAGCTTGTCGAGGTCGAAGGCGTCGATGGGCACCAAAACACCGGTGCGACGGCGCAATTCGCGCTGCAACGCAGCCAGCAGCGGCTCCCCCGCCGGGTCGATCCCAGCCAGCACGGCGCGGGCGGTGTCAGGGGCGGGAACGAAGTTGCGGCGCAAGTCCTTTGGTAGCGAGCGGATGAGCGCGGTCACGAGCTCCTCGCGCAGCGCCGGCACCTGCCAGGCAAACTCGTCGCCGCCCAGCCGCGCGAGCACGTCGATCGGCACGTGCACCGTCACGCCGTCGTCGGCGGCGCCCGGTTCGAACCGGTAGCTCAGGGGCAGCGTGAGATCGCCGGAATGCCAGGCGGTCGGCCGCTCGGCGTCGGCGGTGTCGGCAGTGCGTAACAGGTCGTCGCGAGTGAAAGTCAGCAGTTCTGGTGTCTGGTGGCGCTGCTTCTTCCACCACGCGTCGAAGTGCCGCGCGGAAACGGCTTCGGCGGGGATCCGCGCGTCGTAAAACGCGAACACCTCGTCGTCACCGACGAGCAGGTCACGGCGACGGGCCCGTTCCTCCAGCTCTTCGAGTTCGGTGCGCAGCCGCGTGTTGTCGCGGAAGAAGTGGTGGCGGGTCTGCCAGTCGCCCTCCACCAGCGCATGCCGGATGAACAATTCGCGCGCCACCGCGGGCTCGACCTTCGCATATCCGACCCGGCGGCGCGCGGCCAGCGGCAGGCCGTAGAGGGTCACCCGCTCGTAGGCCAGCACCTCGCCGCGCTCGGCGTCCCAGTGCGGTTCGCTGTGGGTGCGCTGCACCAGGTCGCCCGCGACCCGCTCGACAACCTCCGGCTGGATGCGCGCGGCGGTGCGCCCGTACAGGCGGCTGGTTTCGACCAGTTCCGCCACCACCACCCACCGCGGTGGCCGCTTGGCGAGCATCGAGCCCGGCGCGAGGACGAAGCGCGAGTTGCGCGCGCCCAGGTACTCGCGCCCGTCCTCGCGGCGCATGCCCACGTGGGACAGCAACCCGGCCAGCAGCGCCGCGTGCACCCGCGCCGGATCGGCCGGCTCATCGGATGCGGTGTCTTCAACGACGCCCAGTTCGCGGGCGATGCCGCGCAGCTGCCCGACCAGGTCCTGCCACTCGCGGATGCGCAGATAGTGCAGAAACTCGTCGCGGCACATCCGCCGAAATCCGCTGCCCGACAATGTTTTCCGTCGCTCGCGCAGGTAGCGCCAGAGGTTGAGGTAGGACAGGAAGTCGGAGTTCTCGTCGGCGAAGCGGGCATGCTTCTGGCGAGCGGCCTCCTCGCGGTCGGTGGGCCGCTCCCGCGGGTCGTTGACGGTCAGCGCCGCGGCCAACACCAGCACCTCTCGCACGCATCCCTCGGTCTCGGCCTGCAGAACCATCCGCCCCAGGCGGGGGTCGACGGGCAGCCGTGCCAGTCGACGACCCAGTTCGGTGATGGCGCCGCGGGCGTCGAACGCTCCCAACTCCTGCAGCAGCTGCACACCGTCGCGGATACTGCGCCGGTCCGGCGGATCGAGAAACGGGAACTTCTCCACCTCGCCGAGGCCCAGCGCCGCCATCTGCAACAGCACCGCGGCAAGGTTGGTCCGCAGGATCTCGGGCTCGGTATAGCGCGGACGGGCAGCGAAGTCCTCCTCGGAGTACAAACGGATGCACACGCCGGCCGCGACCCGGCCGCAGCGGCCGGCCCGCTGCGCGGCGGACGCCTGGGAGATGGGCTCGATCGGCAGCCGCTGCACTTTCAGGCGGCGGCTATAGCGCGAGATGCGGGCGCTGCCGGGGTCGACGACGTAGCGGATGCCGGGCACGGTCAGCGATGTCTCGGCGACGTTGGTCGCCAGCACGATCCTGCGACCGCTGTGAGGTGCGAACACCTTCTGCTGCTCGGCGGTCGGCAGCCGGGCATACAGCGGAAGGACTTCCGTGTGCTTCAGCCCACCCAAAGCCTCGGCGGTGTCCCGGATTTCACGTTCACCCGAGAGGAACACCAGGACGTCCCCCGGTGGCTCCGCCTCGAGTTCGGCGATCGCGTCGACGATCGCCTCGACCTCGTCACGGGTCTCGGTGCGCACGATCTCGTGGTCGGGGTCATCGGGATCATCCCCGGGCCCAGGGGCAATCGGGATCTCCAACGGGCGATACCGGACCTCCACCGGGTATGTCCGACCGGATACCTCCACGATCGGCGCGCCACCGAAGTGGTCCGCGAACCGTTGCGGGTCGATGGTCGCCGAGGTGATGATCACCTTCAGGTCCGGGCGGCGCGGCAGCAGCTCGCGCAGATAGCCCAACAGGAAGTCGATGTTCAGGCTGCGCTCGTGGGCCTCGTCGAGTATCAGCGTGTCGTAGCGCTGCAGGCGGCGGTCGCGTTGAATCTCGGCCAGCAGGATGCCGTCGGTCATGAGCTTGACCAGGGTGCGGTCGCTGACTTGGTCGGTGAACCGGACGGTGTAGCCGACCGTCTCGCCGAGGGGGCTGCCCAGTTCGTCGGCGATGCGCTGCGCGACCGTGCGCGCGGCCAGCCGCCGGGGTTGGGTGTGTCCGATGGTGCCGCGGATGCCACGTCCCGACTCCAGGCAGATCTTGGGCAGCTGGGTGGTCTTGCCCGAACCGGTTTCACCGGCGACGACGACCACCTGGTGCGCCCTGATCGCGTCGGCGAGTTCGTGGCGTCGCTCGCTGACCGGCAGGTCGGGGTAGGCGATCGACGGGACCGCCGCGCGCCGGGCGGCGATGAGCCCCTCGGCTGCGCCGATCTGGTCGGCCAGCTGCCGCAGCTTGTCGGGTGTGGCGCCGCGGAGACCCTTCAGGCGCCTGCCCAGGCGCGCCGCGTCGCGGAGGGTGAGGCCGTCAAGGCGTTTGCGCAACTGCGCGACAGACGGTTCGGCCACTCGGGTCAGGATAGGCCAGGACAGGTGGGGTGCGGCTGTCGCCGAGGCGATGATGCGCTCCCGAGCAGGTAGTGCCAGAATTGGCCGCACTCCGCATCACCGTGCGCGACGAGGAGTTGACGGGATGGGTCTTACCCTGGTCGGCCCTTTCGGCGGTCGGGCCCCTCGCCGAAACCGGGTGACGCTGCGCACCGACGCGGGAAGCGTCTTCTACCACAGGCAACAGGTTCGGTTGCTCCGGATCTACTTCGGTGCCACCACGTTCCTCTACCTCTACGGTGTGGTCTTCACGTTGTTCCCCGTCCGCCGGGGGCTGACGCTGTCGAATCCCAGCGGCGGCATCGTGGCGATCGGCCTCGGTGTGGCGGCGCTGGCCTTGCTGGCGGTCCGGCCCGACAAGACGGGGCCGGCGACAGCCGCTGCGATCGCGGCCACACCCATCGTGATGGCGTTCCACCGAACGATCACCGCCGAATTCGCGTGCCTGATCGGCCCGATGTTCCTGGCCATGTATCTGCGTGCGTTCTACCCGGCGCGCCGCGGCGCGACCCTGGTCGCTGTTCTTACGGCGGCCTGCGTGGTCGCGCTGGCGGCCGCGCCCGCTCCGAAACTGTTCATCGACTACGCCATCTTCGTGATCGCGATCCTCGGAGCCGCCGAGTCGTTCGGGTTGCTCATGCGGGCCCTGGTCACCGCGGCGTGCACCGATCCGCTGACCGGCCTGCTCAACCGTGCCGGCTGGGAGATTGCCACCGCGGACCTGCTGGCGCGAACGCGGTCGGCATCGTGCACTGTCACGGTGCTGGCCCTCGACATCGACAACTTCAAACAAATCAACGACACCAGGGGGCATCTGGCCGGGGATGAGCATCTGATCGGCCGGGCGAGCCTCTGGCGAGAAGCGTTGCCCCCCAAGGCTGTTCTTGCCAGACTTGGGGGCGACGAGTTCGCGGTGTGCATCGCTGAGCGCGCCGCTGCGACACCGGCCACGGCGGAGCAGTTCATCGCCGACGTCCTGGCCCGGACACCGGGCACGAGTATCGGGCGCGCGTCGTGTGGCGGCGAGAGCGCCGACATCGCCGCGCTGCATGGGGCTGCCGACACCGATCTGTACGCCATCAAGCACAAACGATCTCCCTGACCGGCGGCTGCGGGCTCGGCTAAGCGCCGCCGGCATTACCCCACGTAGCCTCTCGATGGGGCACGCCGCCGCGGTCAGCCGTATGCTTTGCCGGATCAGCAAGAGCACGGCAGGGTATCGGATAGCGGCCTCCTCGCGTCGGCGGGAGGCGGCGTCGTACGAGCGGAGATCAACGAAAAGCGATATGACGGAACCCCACAAAGCGCCGCTCAGTCGCACTGAGCAGCTGGAAAACATCGTCGATCAGCTCGACGCGAAGGTCGCCCGCGAGCGGGAGGCGGAGGGCGTTCCCGGCAAGCCCAGCGACCGCAAGGATGCCGAGGTCCGCGGGTCGGAGAAAGAGCCGCCTGACTGAGCCGTCCGGCCGGAGCGCGCGACGAAATTACGGTGAACCCATGAGCCTCGTGACCTATGAGCTGGAAGATCACGTCGCCACCATCACCCTCAACCGTCCTGAGGCCCGCAACGCCATCAACGGCGCGCTGCGCCAGGACCTGAACGCGGCATGGGAGCGGTTCCGCGACGACCTGGACGCGTGGGTCGGGATCCTGACGGCCAACGGCAGCGTCTACTGCGCCGGCGGCGACCTCAAGGACGGCGAGGGCTCGGTCGGCACTTTCGGCGGCACCTTCTGGGAGAAGCCGACGATCAACTCCTTCGAAAGTGGGATGGAGCTGTTCAAGCCGACCATCGCCGCCGTGCACGGGCCATGCATCGGCTACGGCCTGACCGGAGTGCTGTTCTGCGACTTCGTCATCGCCAGCACCGAGGCCAGCTTCTGCTATCCCGAGGTGTCGATCGGTGTGCCCACCATCGTCGGGGCCATCCGGCTGCCACAGCGCGTCGGCTGGGCCAACGCCATGGAACTGCTCTTGACCGGCAAGCCGATGAGCGCCGGGCGCGCCAAGGAGATCGGCCTGGTGTGGAAGCTCGTGGAGCCCGACGACCTGCAGGCCGAGGCCCGGGCCTGGGCGCGGACCCTCACCGAAGCCGCTCCCCTGGCGCAGCGTGCGACCAAGGAAGTGGCGTGGCGAACGGCGGACATGGGCTGGATCGAGTCCGTCCGCTTCGGCGAGACCATGCGCAAGGTGGCCGGGGCGACCGAGGACGTCGCCGAGGGGCTTCGGGCATGGGCCGAGAAACGCAAGCCCCAGTGGCGCGGCCGGTAGGTACCAGAACGCGGAGCTTGTCGATCCGGATGACGATTGACCGGCCGATTCGCGACCTAACCGCCTCCGGTTGATCCCTTGTCCCGCAACGCGACTCGCCTACCTGCGCTCGCGTCCCCGCCGTTGCGCCTACCGTCGGGACCGCCGTGGCCGGTGATGTGACAGGATTTCGGCATGAGTGCACGCAGATTCGTTCGCATTGTTGGTGTCCCGGTGGTGGCGACGTGGGCGGGGCTCAGCTCACCCGTCACCCTTCCCACCGCCGTTGCTGATGCGTGCTCCGACGTCTCGGTGGTTTTCGCTCGCGGCACTCACCAAGAGCCCGGTCTCGGCAACATCGGCCAGGCATTCGTGGACTCGCTCACCTCGCAGCTCGGCGGCAAGTCGGTCGATGTCTACGCGGTCAACTACCCGGCCAACGACGACTACCACAACAGCGCGAACGCCGGCTCCAACGACGCGAGCACACACATCCAAGACACTGTCGCCAGCTGCCCGAACTCGAGGATCGTGCTCGGCGGATACTCCCAAGGCTCTACGGTGATCGATCTGGCCACCAACGCGATGCCGGTCTCGGTCGCCGATCACGTCGCCGCCGTGGCCCTTTTCGGCGAGCCGAGCAGTGGATTCTCGACCATGTTGTGGGGCGGTCAGCCACTGCCGACGATCAATCCGGCGTATGGATCCAAGACCATCAGCCTGTGCGCCCCCGACGATCCGATCTGCTCGGCAGGCGGCAACATCATGGCGCACGTTTCCTACATTGACGCCGGGATGACCGCCCAGGCCGCGACGTTCGCGGCCAACAAGGTCAACCAAGGTCCGGCGCCGCGCGTCTGACGCGTAAGTCTTCGCCCGTTCCTCGGGCCGCTGGTGCTTCTCTGCGGGCGGCCGGTCAACCCCGACCAGCGGCCCTCGATCGGGTGCGGGATCAAGTGGCGCTGAGGTGCCGATGCACCAGCGACATCGTTCCGCCGCCGTCGACTCGGTGCCATCGGCCGATCGGCTACCGTCGACGGTATGTCCAAAGCCTCCGGTAGCGATCTGATCGACGACGTCTCCCCCGGCGACACCATCGTCGTCGACCGCGGCTCTGGTGAACGGCCATACAAAGTGGTGTTCAAAGACGCCACCGACGCGGGTTACGTCGTCACGTTCGAGGACGACGACGGCGAGACCTTCCAGCTCGACCTGGCCGCCGGCACTACGGTGACGAGGTCTCTCGAGTCCAAGTGGGAGTCTGCGCAAAGCCCCACCCCGCACTCGGAGGCGTAGGCAACGGGTCCTCAGCCGCCGCGAAAAGCTTGGTTACCGGCCGATGGTGACGCGGTCGCCGACGTGGATGACGCCCTCCGCCACCACCGCGAGATAAGCGCCCGCGCACGGCTGAGCGCCGTGACCCCCCGCCCAACGGTTCTCGGCCGCAGGTGTGCGGAGCGCCTGCGGAGCGCGTGGCAGTGGGCCGTGCTCGAGCGTCGGTACGACGCACCGTGACGTGGCCGTCAGGACCCGCATCCGCGCGTCGCCGACGGCGATTTCCTTGCCGACCCAGTGGTTTTCGGCGTAGGGCGGGTAGCCCGGTGGCGTCGAGATCACGACGTTGGGTCGGTAGCGCAGCGCCTCGACGCCGATGTGCTCGAGCGTGGCGGTGGTGATCGCGTGCAGTGGGGCCTCGTCGGTGAACGCGTCACCCGGGGTGGCCTGGGAGATCTCCAAAATGCGGCCGCTGACCTCGGCGTCCAAACCCAGCTCGAGCAACTTCTCCGGATCCGGACGCACCAACGTGGCGCCCTCTGGGCGCTGGGCGATCAGTCGGACCACTCGCCCCAATAGCCGCGAAAGCAGGTCGTCGACGCCCGGGTCGTCCGATGCCACACTTGTCCCATCGGGTAGGCCGATGTTCACCTGGCCGGCGTCGCCGTTGGCGGTGCACTTCAGCAGGCCCCGCCACAGCCGGGCATTCTTGGCGCTGGCCACGTGTCCGGTGGCGGCGTCGAGCAGCGCCAGGCGCCGGTCCCCTGCGGCACCGTGCTCGTCGACGAACATGCTGGGCACGGTTTCGCCGAGCATCGACTTCACGGGATAGCGGAGCAGGCTTTGCACCTGCATGTCGACCGCGGCGAGGCCTGAAAACGCCGTCGAATCCTCCACTGCCACCCTCACTCGGCGAGATCGCGAGAACCATCCGGCTCAGAGTATGCGGGAAGGGCGCGGAAACCGGTGGACGGCGGCAGGCGATCAACCCGGGCAGTAAGTGGATTCGGCGGCACTCACCATCGAGGTGACGTCCGCGAACGTGATGCCTTTCGGCCCCAAAGTGTTGTGGATGTCAGAGGCGATGCCGTCAGGTGTTTTGCCGGCCATGCGGTCGGCGCAGATCTGATGTCCCATGGCGACGATGTCGGAGTCGTCCCCCGCCGGCCAGGTGAAACCGAGGTTGTGCATTTTTGCGATAAATGTGTCGTCAGTGGCGTCGGCCATCGCGATCGCAGTGCTTGCGGTCAGGGCAGCGCCGACCATGACGGGAATTGTCAGCCTGGCCAGCCAACGCGGTGGAAGCATTTCGTGCCCTTCTTTTGTTGTCGGTGTCGAGGTGGGGTCAGTATATGAGTGAGGGGAGGCGGCGGTTATTAAATGTACGAAAATTACCTTGAGCCTTGCCGAGCATGATCGGCTGATCGCGGACCGCCGTTCTTGGGAATCTTTATCGGCGCGTCGATGGCGGAGTGCCACGGAATGCGGCTCCAGGTGGTCCCACTGTCGCGGGGCTTACCGCGCGGCGCTCAACCGGCCGCCGCGGTAACGACGATCGAGTCCTTCCCGGTTCGCCAGCCGGTCATGAAGGTCGGGATGGGACATCAGCCCGCAGTTGTCCTTCAAGTGACAGCGCCTGCCAGTACTTGCCGGCCGCAGGCGGATCGCCGTAGACGCCTCTGGCGGAGGATGGCGACGGACCGCCGCCCGCGTCGCCGGCGACGACGCGGCCGGCCCGCAGACCGAAACAGCGAGATGCCGGCGATGCCGACGCACGCGGACGCCACCGCGGTGCGCGCTGCGGATGCCATGCGCATATTGAGCATGATGGTGGGAGGGGGCCGGTCCAGGAATTGGATAGCGGGAAACATTAGCGCCGAATATGGCCGCAATCGAAATGCAGCGATCTTCAGCTCGGGGCGTATAGATACCGATCATACGAAAATAGTTTCCATCGGCGTCTGATGCTATTGGGACGCTATTTTGTTAGACGATCGCTTACCGCCCACCAATGCAACCGGACATGAAAGAGATGGAGAGCGGATTGGTGGTCAAGTAACGCAGTTCGGGGACGAGAGTTGGGCTACAACGACGCTAACGCGATCAAGGCGCCGATACTTTGCTCGGAGCTCACTGCGTAAGCAGGCGCTGTTTCTACTCGTTGGCGGCGGGGCGATTGTGGCTTGGGCCACCGCTGCGGATTGATCGCCAGAGGATTCCGTTTTCCGGGGTGGGGGCTGAACCGCTCCAAGCCTTCCAAGGTGTGGCGGCGGTACCCAGGAAGGAAAGGCAGCTAGCCCGCGCGTGCAGTAGCCAGCAATCTGGCGCTGTCCGCAAGTCCCCGGACCGGGGAAACAGGTGCCTGGTGACACAACTTCCTCGCCACCGCCCTTTGGTTTAGCATTGCGACCCTTGGGAATTGACTTTGGATCGCCAGACACTGCCCGGGGCTGCATAATGGGCTAGGGAGGGGGTTAGGACTTTGCGCTGGTGGGCAGCGTATTTTGCGCCGATCATCCCAGAGCTGGTCGGGCCGTCCGCTGTATCGCGTAAGACGCGCCGCAGCGCTTTCGGCGGCGATTCTCCTGGCGGCAAACTGGGTCGAGTCAGCAACGGGAAGGGACTGGTTATCCGGTGCGTGCAGCAAATGCGTTAAGCCCGTTTCGGGTGCTTCCCGACGCCGGCCGTGAGATCCGAGGTGCCATGCTCACATGCGTCCGCCGGGATGCGTCCACCGCCGTGGTTTCTCGGCTCAACTTCAGTTAAGGGATCGACATGGATTTCGCGATCTTTCCCCCGGAGGTCAACTCCGGCCGGATGTATATCGGCGCCGGATCGGAATCGATGGTGGCCGCGGCCGAAGCCTGGGAGGGATTGGCGTCCGAGCTGCACACGACCGCCAATGCGTATCAGTCGGTGATATCAGGTCTGACCGCCGGCCCGTGGCTGGGTCCGTCGTCGGCGTCCATGGCGGCTGCGGCCGCGTCCTACGTCAGTTGGCTAAGTAGCGCTGCCGTGCAGGCAGAGGAAACCGCTATGCAGGCCAGGGCCGCGGTCGCGGCCTACGACGAAGCGTTCGCATCGACCGTTCCGCCGCAACTGGTCGCCGCCAACCGCGCTCTGTTCGCGAGGCTGGTGGCGAACAACCTGTTCGGACAGAACACCTCCGCGATCGCGACCACCGAGACGCAGTACGTCGAGATGTGGGCCCAAGACGCCGCAGCGATGTACGGATACGCGGGTGCGTCGGCAGCCGCGACGACATTGACACCGTTCGTCGCCGCGCAACAGAACACCGACCCGAGCGGGTCTGCCGGCCAAACGGCCGCCGTCAGCCAGGCCGCCGGCACCTCGGTCGGCGAGGCGCAAAACGCCGTTTCGTCGCTCCAGCAAAGCTTCTCCGCGGTACCCAACGCGTTGCAGGGTCTCGCGGTCGCGGCCCCTTCCGCCACGAGCCCGCTGAATACATTGGCCGACCTGGTCGCCATCTTCGTCGACCTGCCGGCCGGGCTTGCGAGCATTTTCGTCGACGTCCCGCTGAGCACCCTCGGCCTGGTGGCCCTTCCGTTCGACATCGGCGGTTATTACACCGGTGTCCACACCGATGACATCGTCAGTGGCTGGAACGGAGAAGAGAGTTGGCCCGGCAGTGGGCCCGCGCCCGTCAAACCCTTCCCCGCGCCGCTGTTGAACCTGCGCCCCGGCGCGATGCCGCCGTCGACGGTCTCCGCCGGTTTCGGCGAGGCCAACACGGTCGGGACTCTGTCGGTGCCGGCGACGTGGACCGTCGCCACGCCGTCGGTACGTCCCATCTCCTACACCCTGCCCGCGTTGCCTGCCTCCCCCGCCGGTGTGGTCGAGGAAGGGTCCGCACCGGGGTCGAGCACCTTTGGCCAGATGGCATTGGCGGGTCTGGCCGGGCGAGCCATGGCCGGCACCCTAGGCGCCGGTGGCGGTAAAGGTGGCGGCAAGGCGCCCGGAGGCGAACGCGTGCCGGCCGCCGCGGGTGAGGCCAACACCGCGCCAGGCGCGGCGGCGGACGATGAAGCCGCAGCGCCGGAAACCCCGCCTCGGGCGGTGGTGACGGGAGTGGCAGCCGAGCTGCGCGAATTCGCCAAGCTCCGCGACGAGGGAATTCTGACCGAGGAAGAGTACACCGAGCAGAAGAACCGGCTGCTCGGTCGCTGAGTCGCCGTTCGGCTGAATCACGACCGTCTGAAAAGGAATGCGCTGCAATGGATTTCGGGATGTTTCCGCCGGAGGTCAACTCCGGTCGGATGTATGCCGGTCCGGGTGCGGCGCCGTTGTCGGCCGCGGCGCAGGCCTGGGCGCAGCTGGCCGACGAACTCTACACGGCGGCCGGCGCGTATCGATCGGTGGTGGCGGAGCTGACCGCCGGACCGTGGTCGGGCCCCGCGTCGGCGTCGATGGCTGCTGCGGTCGCGCCCCATATGGAATGGCTCAGCGGCACTGCTGCGCTGGCGGAGGAGACCGCCGCCCGGGCAACATCCGCGGTCGCCGCCTACGAGGCGGCGTTCGCCGCGACGGTCCCGCCACCGATCATCGCAGCCAACCGGAGCCTGCTGGCGGCGTTGGTGGCGACCAACTTCTTGGGGCAGAACACTCCGGCGATCGCGGCCACCGAGGCGCAGTACGCCGAGATGTGGGCACAGGACGCCGGGGCGATGTACACCTACGCCGGTTCGTCGGCAGCCGCGACGGCGCTGACACCGTTGACCTCGCCACGGCAGAACACCACTCCGGCCGGCCCGGCCCACCAGGCAGCCGCGGTCAGCCAAGCGGTCAGCGCGCCAGCGGGCGATGCACAAGGCGCCGTATCCGATGTCGGCCAGACATTTTCCGCGGTGCCCGCCGCGCTCCAGAACCTGGCGACCGCGGCGCCGGCGGCCGCGTCAGACCCGCTGGCGACGTTGGCCGACCTGGAAACAATCTTCGTCAGCGCCCCGGCCAGCTTGATCACCCTCGGGGTAATCATCCCGCTGGTGATCATCGCCGGCCCGGTTGATCTTCCCATCGCCGCCCTCGGCACACTCTACGGTTTCCACACCGATGACATCGTCAGCGGGTGGAACGGGGAAGAGGTTTGGCCGGGGACCGGGCCGGCGCCCGTCTGGAATTTCCCGGCGACCCTGACGAACCTGAGCCCCGGCACGATGCCGACGGTGTCGGCCGGTCTGGCCGAGGCCAAGGCGGTCGGGGCATTGTCTGTGCCGCAGGCATGGACCGTCGCCGCGCCGGAGGTGCGCGCCATGGCGTTGGCGTCGCCGATGATCGGCGTCGACTCCGCCGCGGCGGCGCCCATGGAAGTCGGCTCGAGCGCCGCATTCGGCGACGTGGGATCGGCGGCCATGACCGGGCGCGCCATGGCCGGACCGCCCAGCGGCGGCGGGGATGGCAGCAGAGTGACCGGTCAGCGTGTGGTCGCTCGCTTCGGCAACGCCGCGCTTGACGGGGAAGGCGAACAATCGCACGTCAAGCCGCGGATCGTGGTCACAGGAGTCGCGGCCAAGATTCGCGAGATCACACAGCTCCGGGATGCGGGTCGGCTGACCGCCGAGGAATACGAGAAGCTGAAGAACCAGTTGCTCGGGCGCTGAAGCGATGACCGTTGGGCCGGGTTGCAGTTAGCCGGGGACCTGTAGCATGACCGCGACTAATGACTAATGAGGTCTCGCCGATGAAATTTGTCCTCGCAGGCTACGGAAGCCGGGGCGACGTAGAGCCCTGCGCCGCCGTCGGTCGCGAGCTGCTCCGTCGGGGTCACGACGTCCGCATGGCGGTCCCGCCCGACAGGCTCCGCTTCGTCGAATCGGCCGGGCTGACCGCCGTCGCCTACGGGCCGGACACGCGAGAGCAGATCAACGCGGCCACGGATTTCGTTCACCGCGTCCAAGACCCGATCAGCGCGTTACCCCAAGTCATGGAGCGGGTCACCCGGGTGTGGGTGGAGAAGGGCGCGGCGCTGGCGTCGTTGGCAGACGGCGCCGACCTGCTGGTGGCCGGAATGAACGAGCAGCGCCTGGCCGCCAACGTCGCGGAGTTCCACGGCATGCCGTTCGCCGCGCTGCACTTCTTCCCCGCGCGCGCGTTGGAACTCGGCGGGTTCCAGGCGCACGTGACCAACGTCGCCGAAGGCGCGCAACGCGAGGCGCTTGGCTTGCCCGACGGCACCGGATCGTCTACCGGACAAGTGCTGGAGATCCAGGCCTACGAGGAGCTCTGCGTGCCCGAGCTGGCGGCCGAAGGGGCGAAATCCGGGCAGCGACGGCCGTTCGTCGGGTCCCTGACGCTGGAAATGCCGACCGATGCCGACGACGAGGTGTTGTCGTGGGTTGCCGAGGGACCCCCGCCCATCTACTTCGGCTTCGGCAGCACGCCGGTCACCTCGCCCCCCGAGACGGTCGCGGTGATCACCGGGGCGTGCGAACAGTTGGGCGAACGGGCGTTGATCTGCAGCGGCCCAAACGATTTCACCCACATCGCACCGGCGGGCCACACCAAGATCGTGGACGCGGTCAACCACGCGGCGGTCTTTCCGGCCTGCCGCGCGATCGTGCACCACGGGGGCGCCGGCACCACCGCCGCGGGCCTGCGGGCCGGAGTGCCCATGCTGGTCCTCTGGCTCTGGCTCGATCAGCCGATCTGGGCATCCGCGGTCAGTCAGTTGGAAGTGGGCATCGCCAGGCCTTTTTCGGAGTCCACCTACGATTCACTGGTCGCGGATCTGCGCTCGCTGCTCGCCGCGGATTACGTCGCCCGAGCCCGCGAGGTCGCGACCGCGATGACCAAACCCGCCGAAAGCGTCGCGAAGGCCGCCGATCTCCTCGAAGACGCCGCCCGCTCGGGCTGATCGGCGCCTTAGATCAGTGGTGCAAAGCCGCCGGGTCGTGTAAAAGATTCTGGTGCAGGATCCGCCCCCTAGCTCTTTCGATCCGTCGATGCTCCACGAAGCGATGGCTAGGCGGTTGTATCGCCGATCGATGGCCGAGGGGCACATCAGGGTGCCTGCCGTACCCGCCTTGATCGACGAATACGTGCAGTTGTGCGGCAACGTCTGCGCCACCCTGGGCGTTTGGTACACACCCGAACAGTCGGCTCAGCTGCGGGCCACGCTGGAGGCCGAGCTGGTGAAGGGTTTCAAGGCCTCCCCCCGTTCGGACATCGTCATCTCGTTCAACGCCCCCTTCGGGGCGGGCGTGAACTTCCGCATCAAAGCCGAATGGCGGACACTGGAAGCCGATTACGACGAATGGGTAGCCGTCCGTCCGCCGCCGTTGTTCGGAACGGAGCCCGACGCGCGCGTGTTGGCGCTGGCCGCCGAAGCAGCCGACCCCACGACCTACCGAGTCCTGGACGTCGGCGCGGGAACCGGGCGCAACGCCCTGGCTCTCGCCCGCCGCGGCCACCCGGTGGATGCGGTCGAGATGGCGGCGAAGCTTGCCGATGTCATGCGCTCGGAGGTGCAAAGCGAATCGCTGGCCGTGCAGGTAATTCAGAGCGATGTCTTCACCGCGATGGAAAGCGTTCACGAGAAATACCAGCTGATGGTGCTGTCCGAGGTGGTGCCCGACTTCCGGACGACCCACGAATTGCGGGGCGTGTTCGAACTGGCCGCCGATTGCCTGGCCCCTGGCGGGCGTTTGGTGTTCAACGCCTTCTTGCCCCGCGACGGGTACGTCCCCGACAATGCCGCGGTGGAACTCGGTCAGCAGTGCAACACCATGATCTTCACACGCGAGCAGATGGCGAGTGCGGCGGCCGGGCTCCCCCTCGAGCTGGTGGCCGACGATTCCGCGTACGAATACGAGAAGGCTCACCTGCCCGAGGGCGGCTGGCCGCCCACGGGCTGGTTCGAGGGATGGGCCAGTGGTCTCGATGTGTTCGACGTCGAGCGCGAGCACTCACCGATCTCGTTGCACTGGCTCGTCTACGAAAAGGCGGACTGAGTCCTTCGGGTCGAACGTGAACTCACTGCGAGAATCTGGCGGGCACGCTTTCGCGCTGGCGACACGTTCGGCGCCGTCGACACGACAACGCGCCTGCGCCCGTCGGTTTAGAAACCGCACGTCCGTGGCATCTGATGGACAACATCGTCGCGCTGGGCAGTGACTTGGACCCGGCAACCAACAGAACGCAAGGATCCGACAGCTCAATGACGTCCGAGAACAGTGATCGGCCCGCCCGCCGGATCCTCGCAGACCGCAGGCCCCGCCGATTGCTGATCGCCGTGCTGGCGGTCGTGGCGGTGGCGGGCGCCGTCCTGGTCGCGGCATCACTTGGTTGCTTCGGTGACGGCTGCGGTCACCGCGGCGCCTCGTCGAAAACCTCCGGACCGGCGCAGGTCACGATCACTCCCGGTCCAGATGCGCGCGACGTCGATCCGGTCGCACACGTCATGGTCAAGGCCGACGCGGGGACGCTGACCGATGTCCGCATGGTCAACGAGAGCGGCAAGTCGGTGGAGGGCGTGATGACACCGGACAACACCGTATGGAAGCCCACCGTCCCGCTTGGCTACGGCCGCACCTACACCCTGACGGTCACCACCCGCGGCCCCAACGGCGTTGCGTCCACTCAAGTTTCGTCTTTCTCGACGCTCAAACCGTCCAACCAGACCAAGGTCTCGTTCACCACGACGTCGGAGGCCGCACTCAAAGTCGGCGGCACCTACGGCGTCGGGACAGTGGTCGTGGCGCGCTTCGACGAGCAGATCGCCGACCGGGCCGAAGCCGAGCGGCACCTCGCGGTGACCACCGACCCCAAGGTGCAGGGTTCGTGGTTCTGGGTCGACGACCAAACCGCCCACTGGCGACCGGAGCACTACTACGCGCCGGGCACGACCGTCACCGCCGAAGCCAACATCTACGGAATCCCCTTGGGCGAGGGCTTATTCGGGCAAGAAGACACCAAGGTCTCGTTCCGGATCGGCGACGCGCACGTGTCCATCGCAGACGACGCCACCAAACAGGTCAGCGTCTTCAGCAACGGAACGTTGATGCGCACCATGCCCACCTCGATGGGCATGGGCGGCACCGAAAACGTCGGCGGCAAGAGCATCTCGTTGTGGACGCCGCCGGGCGTCTATACCGTCCTCGACAAGGGCAACCCGGTCGTCATGGACTCCTCGACCTTCGGGCTGCCCAAGAACTCCCGCCTGGGCTATCGCGAAACCATCAACTACGCCACGCGGATCAGCACCGACGGCATATACCTGCATGAGCTCGACGCCACGGTGTGGGCGCAGGGGCATCAGGACACGTCGCACGGATGCCTCAATCTCAACGCCGACAACGCGAAGTGGTTCTACGACTTCTCGGTACCCGGTGATGTGGTCGAGGTTCGCCACAGCGGCGGCCCGCCGTTGACGTTGGCGCAGAACGGCGACTGGACGATCAGCTGGGACGAGTGGCGCAAAGGCAGCGCGCTGAAGCCCACGTGACGCAGCTCATTCGTCACCTGCAGTTGTGCGCCACTTCACAGTAAAGTCTTGACTCGTTCCAAATAAGTGCGTCATATTGGTGCAGTGTCATCGACGGCCGATTACGCGGAACGACTGCGGATGGCCGACCTACGGGTGACCCGCCCCAGGATCGCCGTGTTGGAGGCGGTGGACGCCCACCCCCACGCCGACACCGAGACCATCTTCTCGGCGGTGCGCGTCGGCCTGCCCGATGTCTCCCGCCAGGCCGTATACGACGTCCTCAACGCGCTGAGCACCGTCGGCTTGGTCCGCCGGCTCCAACCCTCGGGGTCGGTCGCCCGCTACGAATCGCGGGTCGGCGACAACCACCATCACGTCGTGTGCCGGTCCTGCGGCGTGATCGCCGACATCGATTGTGCGGTCGGTGCGGCGCCGTGCCTCACCCCGTCGGACGGCAACGACGTTTTGGACGGCTTCGTCCTGGACGAGGCCGAGGTCATCTACTGGGGCGTGTGCCCCGATTGTTCGACTGCAGGTTCCTAGATCACAGCCCAAATCAACCCTCCAGGAAAGGAATGTTGTGTCATCCGATATCTCCCATAGCCGCCCGCCCGAACCAGCGAAGACGACGGCGAGCACCAGCGAGAGCGAAAACCCGGTAATCCCGTCCCCCGAGCCCAAGGCGCATCGGCCCCTGACCAATCAGGACTGGTGGCCTAACCAGATCGACGTGTCCAAGCTGCACGCCCACCCCGTGCAGTCCAACCCGCTGGGCGCGGACTTCGACTACGCCGAGGAGTTCGCCAAACTCGACGTCGAGGCGCTCAAGGCCGACATGATGTCGGTCATGACCAACTCGCAGGACTGGTGGCCGGCCGACTTCGGCACCTACGGCGGCCTGTTCATCCGGATGAGCTGGCATTCCGCCGGTACCTACCGCATCAACGACGGCCGCGGTGGCGGCGGGCAGGGCGCCCAGCGCTTCGCCCCGATCAACAGCTGGCCGGACAACGTGAGCCTGGACAAGGCCCGCCGGCTGCTGTGGCCGGTCAAGCAGAAGTACGGCAACAAGATCTCCTGGGCGGACCTTGTCGCCTTCGCCGGCAACTGTGCGCTGGAGTCGTTCGGCTTCAAGACCATGGGCTTCGCGTTCGGCCGCGAAGACATCTGGGAACCCGAAGAGATCCTGTTCGGCGAGGAAGAGGAATGGCTGGGCACCGACAAGCGCTATTCGGGACAACGGGATCTCGCAAAGCCATACGGTGCGACCACCATGGGCCTGATCTATGTGAATCCGGAAGGGCCCGAAGGCAAGCCGGATCCGGTCGCCGCGGCGCACGACATCCGGGAGACGTTCTTGCGGATGGCGATGAACGACGAAGAGACCGCCGCACTGATCGTCGGAGGCCACAGCTTCGGGAAGACCCACGGCGCCGGCAGCGGCGACCTGGTCGGCCCCGAGCCGGAGGCCGCCCCGATCGAACAGCAGGGGTTCGGCTGGAAGAGCTCCTTTGGCAGCGGCAAGGGCAAGGACGCCATCACCAGCGGCCTGGAGGTGGTCTGGACGACCACCCCAACCAAGTGGGGCAACGGGTTCCTGCAGAACCTCTACGGCTACGAGTGGGAGCTGACCAAGAGCCCGGGCGAAGCCTGGCAGTTCGTGGCGAAGGACGGCGCCGGCGCCGGCACCATCCCCGACCCGTTCGGTGGGCCCGGACGAGCCCCGACGATGCTGGTCACGGACATCTCGTTGCGGGAGGACCCGATCTACCGCGAGATCACGCGGCGCTGGCTGGACCACCCCGAGGAACTCGCGGATGCGTTCGCCAAGGCGTGGTTCAAGCTGATGCATCGCGACATGGGCCCGGTCTCGCGCTATCTGGGGCCGTGGATCCCCGAGCCGCAGTTGTGGCAGGACCCGGTTCCGGCCGTCGACCACGAGCTGGTCGACGAACAGGACGTCGCGGCCCTGAAGAGCAAGGTCCTCGAGTCGGGCCTGTCCGTTCCGCAGCTGGTCAAGACGGCCTGGTCGGCGGCGGCGAGCTACCGCAATACCGACAAGCGCGGCGGTGCGAACGGCGGGCGGTTGCGCCTTGAGCCGCAACGGAACTGGGAGGTCAACGAGCCCTCCGAGCTGGACAAGGTGCTGCCCGTGCTGGAGCGCATCCAGCAGGACTTCAACGGCTCGGCCTCGGGTGGCAAGAAGATCTCGCTCGCCGACCTGATCGTGCTGGCCGGGTCCGCGGCGGTGGAAAAGGCCGCCAAGGACGCGGGCTATGAGATCTCGGTGCACTTCTCGCCCGGGCGCACCGACGCCTCGCAGGAGACCACGGACGTGGAGTCGTTCGCGGTGCTCGAACCGCGGGCCGACGGGTTCCGAAACTACATCCGTCCCGGCGAAAAGGGTCAGGTGGAGCAGCTGTTGCTGGAGCGGGCGTGCTTGCTGGGTGTGTCCGCGCCAGAAATGACGGTGCTCATCGGCGGCATGCGCGCCCTCGGTGCCAATCACGGCGGCACCAAACACGGGGTGTTCACCGGCACGCCGGGCGCGTTGACCAACGATTTCTTCGTCAATCTGCTCGACATGGGCACGCAGTGGAAGGTCTCGGAGACCACGGAGAACGTCTATGAGGGCCACGACCGGGTCTCGGGCGCTCCGAAGTGGACCGCGACCGCGAACGACCTTGTCTTCGGGTCGAATTCGATACTGCGTGCGATCGCGGAGGTATACGCGCAGGACGACGCCAAGGGTAAGTTCGTGGAGGACTTCGTCGCGGCGTGGGTCAAGGTCATGAACGGCGACCGATTCGATCTGAAGTAGGACCCGGATACCAAGCGGCGCCCCGCGAGCCCTCGGCTCGCGGGGCGTCGTGCGTCAGGTCAGCGCGCGAAGTCCCACTGGCCGAAGTCGGGCGCCAGCACATCGTCGATGTCGACGTTGATCCCGCCGAGAAGCGGACTCGGGTTCGACGGGCTGTTGACCACGGCCTGATAGAGCACCGCCGCGGGTTCCCGCGCGCCATGCGACCACGATTTCGTCTGCCACGCCCACCGGTGCCCCGCGGTGGTTGAGTTTCCGATGACGCCGTCTCGGATCGCCCAGCCGCACGCGTTGGCATGCCCGTAGATGCCGGTGCGGGCCACGCCCAATGTGGAGTTGATTCCCCGAAACCATTGGACGGCCACGCTATTCCAGGTGTTTTCGTCGATGTCGTCATCGACGCTGAAAAAGATCGGGGCCGATGCAGGTCCCCCGGCCGCGCCGTGCAACCGCTGGGCGGTCTGCGCATCCGCCACACCGCCGTCGAAGCCGCGGGTGTAGTCCGACGGGTCGGGCCACCCCGGTTTGCCGTACTGGAAGTTGCTGACGATATGCAGGCCCGCCGCGCGCAGCGCGTCGGCGTATTCGCGGGTGAGCGGCTTCGCCTCGAAGTTGGCCCCCGGCCGCGACTCCGACACGTAGTTCACCACGCCGTCATAGCCCGCGGATTTGATCTCGTCCGGCGGAATCCGGCGCTCGGCGAAATCGATCAACCGCATGTCGGCGGCGAAGGCCTTCCGGTCGTCAAGGGGTGCGGCTGCCGCGCTCAGCCCCAGGAAGACGGGCGCGACCGCGAACTTGAGGACGTCGCGCCGCGATACCGGTCGCCCGCCGCATTGGCCTGATGCAGCCGAATCCTGCACGGGCGTGATGCTAACAAACCGCTCAAAACCGATGGTTGGCCTTGATGAACTGGGCGCGGCGGGGCTGCGGCACGGCGCCGGCCCACGGGTGCTCCCCAATCGCGGGCTGGGTATAGCGCCGTATTACTTGATGCGTGCGAGGCGAGGCAACGGTTCAGTCCCCTCGGGCCCGAGTGGCATGATCTTTGCGTGCCGGATTTCCGTGAGACCGATTACGCGGGAGCCGGCGACATCCGGGCTCGTTGCGCTCGATTAGGTGATCGAACTATAGTCTGGACACATGTCCAGTTTGCTGTCACGGAGTTCGGGAGTCCGTTGACGGCGATGGGTTCGGCGCCATTCCGCGGTCATTCACCGGCAAAGAAGAGTTGAGTATGCGAATTGCCCTGCTGTCCTACCGTAGTAAAACCCATTGCGGCGGACAGGGCGTCTACGTGCGCCATCTCAGCCACGGTCTGGTGGAACTCGGTCATGACGTCGAGGTGTTTTCCGGCCAGCCCTATCCCGACCTGCTGGACCCGCGGGTGCGGCTGACCAAGGTGCCAAGTCTCGATCTCTACCGCGAACCCGACCCGTTCCGCGTGCCGCGGCCGAGCGAGATTCGCGACTCGATCGACCTGGTGGAACTGCTCACCACGTGGACCGCGGGCTTCCCGGAACCGCGGACGTTCACCATGCGCGCCGCGCGGTTACTGGCCAGCCGGAGGGCCGATTTCGACGTCGTCCACGACAACCAGAGCCTGGGCACCGGACTCCTCACGATCGCCGGCGCGGGACTGCCCGTGGTGGCCACCGTGCACCATCCCATCACCCGCGACCGGGTGCTCGACCTGGCCGCCGCGCGTTGGTGGCGGAAACCCTTGGTGCAGCGCTGGTATGGATTTCTGGCGATGCAGCAGCAGGTGGCGCGCCAGATCCCTGACCTGCTGACGGTTTCATCGTCGTCGGCCGCGGACATCGTGAGCGACTTCGGCGTCTCGCCGGAGCAGCTGCACGTGGTGCCGCTGGGCGTGAACACCGAGTTGTTCAGGCCCGGATCGCGCCCGCGGCAACCCGGGCGGATCATCGCGATCGCCAGCGCGGACACCCCGCTCAAGGGTGTGCGCACCCTGCTGCAGGCGGTCGCCCGGCTGCGCACAATCAGGGACCTCGAGCTGCGGCTCGTCGCCAAGGTGGAACCCAACGGCCCCACCCACAAACTCATCGCCGAGCTGGGCATCTCCGACATCGTCCACATCACCAGCGGGCTTTCCGACGCCGAGCTGGCCGCGTTGTTCGCTTCGGCCGAAGTCGCCTGCATTCCGTCGCTCTACGAAGGGTTTTCGCTGCCCGCGGTGGAGGCCATGTCCAGCGGCACGCCGATCGTGGCGAGCCGGGTGGGCGCGCTTCCCGAAGTGCTTGGCACCGACGGAGCCTGTGCCGAGCTGGTGCCGCCCGCCGACGTCGACGCGCTCACCCGCGCGCTCGGCGACCTGCTGGACTCTCCGGAGAAGCGACGGAGTCTGGGCAAGGCCGGACGCACCCGCGCGGTCGACGTGTTCAGCTGGGAAGCCGTGGCCGCTCAGACCGTTCGGGTGTACGAGCGGGCGATCGCACGGGCCGCCGCTGGGGCATCCTCTGGAGGCGAAGAGTAATGCTGACAGTCGATTTCGACCGGCTTCGGATCGGGCCGGCCACCAAGGTCATCGACGTCGGGTGCGGGGCGGGCCGGCACGCCTTCGAAGCGTATCGACGCGGTGCCGACGTGGTCGCATTCGACCGCGATGCGGCCGAATTGCGTTCGGTCGACACCCTTCTGCGCGCGATGGCCGAGGCCGGTGAGGCACCTCCCGGAGCGTCGGCGAAGGTGGTGGTGGGCGACGCGCTGAAATTGCCGTACGCCGACGAGACATTCGATTGCGTGATCGCGTCCGAAATCCTGGAGCACATACCGCACGACGACGCCGCCATCGCCGAATTGATCAGGGTCCTCAAGGCCGGCGGCGCGCTGGCGGTCAGTGTGCCGCGTTGGCTTCCGGAGCGGGTGTGTTGGCTACTGTCCGACGAATACCACAGCAATGAGGGCGGCCACGTACGCATCTACCGGGCCAGCGAATTGCGCGCGAAGATCCTCGATGGCGGGATGGAATTGACGCATGCCCACCATGCGCACGCGCTGCACTCCCCTTTCTGGTGGCTGAAATGCGCTGTGGGCGTGTCGAATACCAATCACCGCGCCGTGTCCGCGTACCACCAACTCCTGGTGTGGGACCTGATGCGGCGACCCAAGATCACGCAGGTGGCGGAGTCGCTGCTCAATCCGCTGGTGGGTAAGAGCGTAGCGATGTATTTCGTCAAACAGCCGACGGCCGAAAGCCCAGCGACTGTGGGATATTCAGTTGCGTCGGTCTAACCCACCCTCGGTCGCTGGCGTCGTGAGCCCCGAGCAATGCCGGCAAACCGCGCAGTCGATCGCAGCCACTCAGGAGCCCTCGGGCGCCATCCCCTGGTCTGAGGGCGGCCACACCGATCCGTGGGATCACGTGGAGTGCGCGATGGCGCTCACCGCCGCCGGACTGCTGGAACCGGCGCGCGCAGCGTTCGACTGGAGCCGCCGTACCCAGCGGCCCGACGGATCCTGGCCGATCCAGTTCCGCGCGGGGGTCATAGAAGACGTCAACAGCGACAGCAACTTCTGCGCCTACATCGCCACCGGCGTCTGGCACCACGTGCTCGTCACCGGAGACCGGCGGTTCGCCGCTCAGATGTGGCCGGTAGTGCGCAACGCGATCGACTTCGTCATCGACTTGCAGGTCGGCTATGGCGAGATCTGTTGGGCCCGAAGCGAAGCCGGTCCTTTGGAGGAAGCGCTGCTCACCGGCTGCGCGAGCGTGTTCCACAGCATCAGGTGCGCCCTGGCGCTCGCCGCCCTGGTGGGCGACCCGCAGCCGGAGTGGGAACTGGCGCTGGGCCGACTCGGGCATGCGATAGCCGCGCACCCCGACGCTTTCACCGAGAAGGACCGCTACTCGATGGACTGGTACTACCCCATCCTCGGTAGCGCGCTGCGCGGGCCGGAGGCGGCCGCGAGGATCAAACAGCGCTGGGACGAATTCGTGGTCGGTGGCATGGGCATTCGCTGTGTGGTCGACCGGCCCTGGGTGACCGGCGCCGAGACCTGCGAACTGGTGATGGCGCTGGACGCCATCGGCCAGCGGTCGGCCGCCCACCGACAGTTCGGCGCGATGCAGCACCTGCGTGAGCGGGACGGCTCGTACTGGACGGGTCTGGTGTTCGCGGACGGGAAACGGTGGCCCGAGGAGCGCACCACGTGGACGGGAGCGGCGATGATCCTCGCCGCGGATGCGCTGTCGAATACCACGGCGGGCGCCGGCATTTTCCGCGGTGCGGGCTTGCCGATGGGACTGCAGACGGACTTCGACTGCGAATGCGTCGCTACCGGGCGGTGACGTGAGTCCGGTTAGAGCGGCTCGCCCGGCTGACCGCTGACACGTTCGAGCACCCGCAGCGACCCGGTGGCCGAAACCTCCCGGAACTGGCCGGAATCGATTGCGCGACAGTAGATGTAGTACGGGGGCCGCCCGCCGTCGCGGGGATCCGGGAACACGTCGTGGATGGCCAGCGCGCCGCCGACGGCCACCCACTTCGCCCATCCGTCGAAGTCCCGGTTCGCGGCGGCCTCGCTGTGGCCGCCGTCGATGAACAAGAACTTCAGCGGCGACCGCCACCCGGAGGCCACGATCGGCGACTTGCCCACGATGGCAACGACGTGGTCGTCCAGCCCGGCGGCATCGAGGGTGCGGCGGAACGTCGGCAGCGTGTCGAACAAACCCGTGACCTCGTCGACCAGCGAGGCATCATGGTATTCCCAGCCGGCCTGGTGCTCCTCGGAGCCGTGGTGGTGGTCGATCGTGTAGAGCACACCGGCCGTCTGTTGGGCCGCCGCACCGAGCAGCAGCGTGGATTTGCCACAGTACGTGCCGATCTCTACACCGACGCCACCGTCGAGGTACCGCAGCGCGGCGTCGTAAAGGGCGCGCCCCTCGTCGGCGGGCAGGAATCCCCGCACCTGGTCGGCCAACGCAAACAACCGCTCAGGCGCATTCGCGTCGACGTGACTCATCAGCTGAACCTATCGTTTCCATCGACGGCGCCGGCACGGTGGTCGACGTCGGCGCCGCGGGCCCGGGTGCGCTCCTATGCCTAAGCCCAGCGGCCGGGGCGGGACCGCCTTACCATCATGCTGTGCGCGCCTTACCTGCTCGTAGATGTGTTGACGCTGTCCTCGCTGCGGTCCTGACCGTCGCCGCGCTGATACAGGTTGCCGTGATTCTCCCGCCCGGCACACCGGGGGCGGTCGCGCCGGCCGTCGCCGCGAGCTGCCCCCCGGTGCAGGTGGTATTCGCCCGCGGCCGAATGGAATCGCCCGGCGTGGGGGCGCTGGGCAACGCGTTCATCGGTGCGCTGCGGTCCAAGGTCAACAAGAACATCGGCGTGTATGCCGTCAATTACCCCGCCGACACCGAGGTCGCTCAGGGCGCCAACGACATGAGCCACCACATTCAGGACATGGTGAACAACTGCCCGGACACCCGGCTGGTGCTGGGCGGCTACTCGCTCGGCGCGGCGGTGACCGACGTGGTGCTCGCGGCGCCCATCAGTGCGTTCGGCTTCGACAGTCCCTTGCCGCCGGGCACCGATCAGCACATCGCCGCCGTGGCGTTATTCGGTAACGGCAGCCAGTGGGCCGGTCCGATCACGAACCTCAACCCGACCTACAACGACCGGACCATCGAGCTATGTCACGGCGCGGATCCCATCTGCAGCCCGGCCGACCCGAACACCTGGAAAGCGAACTGGCCACAACACCTGGCCAGCGCGTACATCAATGCCGGCATGGCCAATCAAGCCGCCGACTTCGTAGCCGGCAAGCTCTGACCGACCCGGAAGGGCCTGCGGTCAGGACACCGGGTGTCGCCGAAACTGGTTCGAGCGTGACTGATTTCGGTCGGCGCGACGCGGATGGTGATCAAGCCAGTGGTAAGCAGCCAGCTTGACGCGGTCGTTGAACAGGAACCACACCACCGCGTAGGCCCACACGACGCCGGCCCAGCGCCACCCGAGCGGGGTCATCGCCACGCCGTACACGGCGATCAGGGTGGCGATGGTTTGCGCGGTGATGACCGCACCCAGCAGCAGCCGTGCGGGTGCCGGCGGCGACCAGAAGGGTCCGCGGGAGCGGGTCAGGAAGATGGTCAGCTGGCCGGCGACCGACAACTTCAGGTAGATCATGGTGCGGATCAAGTCGTGGTTGAGGCCGAAGACCTTGTCGGCGATGAAGAACAGCGTGAAGGTCGCGACGACGCCGATGACCCCCAGCACGGTCGCGATGGTCAGCACGGCGCGCATGTCCCACTTGACGGGCTTGGGTGAGCCGCGCACGTGATCGTAGGCGATGGACAGGATCGCGCCGTCGTTGAGCAGTGCCAGGAACACGATCATCGCGGCGGTGACCGGGAAGAAGTTCATCAACACCACGGCCAGGGTGATCAGCAGCAGGACCCGGATGGTTTCGGCGATGCGGTAGGTGGCGTAGCTCGTCAGCCGGGCGAAGATTTCGCGGGCCAACCCGATCGCCGACACGATCACCGACAACCCGGGCGCCAGCAGGACCACGTCGGCGGCCGCGCGGGCCGCGTCGGTCGCCCCGGACACCGCGATCCCGGCGTCGGCCTGTTTGAGCGCGGGGGCGTCGTTGACACCGTCGCCGGTCATCCCGACGATGTGCCCGCGGGCCTGCAACAGCCGCACGATGCGGTACTTGTGTTCGGGAAACACCTGCGCGAACCCGTCGGTCGTTTCCACCCGGGCGCCGAGATCGTCACCGTCAGCGGCCTCGTCGAGCATGCCGGCATCGAGTATGTGCTCGCCCAGGCCGACCTGACGGGCGATCTCGCGGCCAATGGCAACCTGGTCACCGGTGACCATCTTGACGTCGATGCCGAGTTCCTTGGCGGCGGTGATGGTCGCCGCGGAATCTTCGCGCGGCGGGTCGGCCAGCGCCAGCACACCCATCATCCGCCAGCAGCCGTCGCCGTCCGTCTTGGCCACACCGAGGGATCGGTACCCGCGGGTGGCGAACCGTTCCACCACGTCGTTGACCTCGGCGGCGGCGCCGTCACCGTCACACAAGGCGGCGATGACCTGCGGTGCCCCCTTGCTGACCCGAAAGGTCTGACCGTCGGAGTCCGCAACCGTCGCCTCGGTGCGTTTGCTGACCGGGTCGAACGGAATGAACTGGTCCACCCGCGCCGCCGATCGTTGGCCCGCGGCGGCGATCACCGCCAGGTCGATGAGGTCGTTGTCCTCGACGCGCGAGGCCACCGCGGCGGCGGTGAGCAGCTCGTCGTCACTGACGGCGGTGGCGGTCCAGCGGGCGGCGAGCGCGAGACGGTTCTGGGTCAGGGTGCCGGTTTTGTCCGAGCACAACAGGTCGATGCCGCCCAGTTCCTCGACCGCGGGCAGGTGGCTGACCACGGCTTCGTGCCGCGCGAGCTGGCGTGCGCCGATGGCCATGGTCACCGACAGCACCGCCGGCAGCGCCACCGGGATCGAGGCGATCGTGACCACCAGGGCGAACTCCAGGGTTTGCAGCACGGGATTGCCGCGGATCAGCGAGACCACGACCGTCAGGGTGACCAGGGCGAGCGCGATGACGATCAGGTAGTTGGCGATGCGCAGCACCGCGCGCTGGAAGTGGCTGACGGTGCCCGCGCTCTCCACCAGCGCGGTGGTCTTCCCCATAAATGACGACGCCCCGGTGGTACACACCAGCGCGTCGGCCTCGCCGCGCACGATCACCGCTCCGGAATACAAGGTCTCGCCCCGCCCGCGGCTCACAGCCAGTGATTCACCGGTCAGCGCCGACTGATCCACTTCGAGCGTGACGTCGTCGAGCACCCGCAGGTCCGCGGGCACCACATCGCCGAGGCGCACCCGCACCACGTCGCCGGGCACCAATTCGCGCACCGCCACCGTCAGCCATGCGCCGTCGCGCAACACCCGCGCCGAGGAGGCCAGCCGCTGCTTGAGCGCGGCGATCGCGTTGGCCGCCTGGTGTTCCTCGAAATAGGCGACCAATCCGTTCATCGCCAGCAGTACCCCGATGATCGCCGCGTCGGTCCAGTGCTGGGCGGCCACCGACAACACCAGCGCGACCTCGATCATCCACGGGATCGGCGCCCAGAAATAGCCTAGAAACTCCAGCACCGGATTGCGGTGCCGTTCGGTGATCTCGTTGGGCCCGTAGCGCTCCAGCCTTTGCTGGGCCTCGGCTGTCGCCAAACCCGCTGCGGAGCTGTCCAATTCGGTCAGCAGCTGAGGCAGCGGCAACTCGGTCAGCTTGTCGGTGGTCTCGGTCAACCCCGTCTCCCCTCGCGGCTCATCGCGTGTCGGTTCAACACTCGCAGCGTCACCGGAGACCAACTAGGGCCGAACGCCCCGATTTCAGCGGACCTTTTTCTGATCGCCCGCACCGGTGCGTCACAACGTGCATGGCCCGCTACAGCTAGGGCGCATCACGCCCAGCCGGCGCTCCGTAGTCGCGCTTCTTCGCCACCACGGTGTCGTAGCTGGTCCGTAGCGGGTCCAAATGCCCGTCAGCGCGTGGCTGCCAGGGGGATCCGATGCGTTCGGCTTCCCAGTCGTCGCGTACCTCGGCCTTCGCTGCTTCGCAGGTGTTGGCGAGATGCGCTCGGATCACCAATCGTCGCGGTGAGCGGACGCAGCACGTGCCCGAAAACAAATTGTCGGACATCGCTTCCCCATCGACTTCTACTACCCTCGGTAGTAGGACGCCTCGATGTAAACGATCGATCGGAATTAGAAAAGTCGCGATGAGGTGGTGGCTCTGAGCGGGGCGGCCGGGTCGGGATGGCGGAGCCGCGAGCGCTCCCCCGCACAGATACGGAGTTACACAGATAACGCAGTTATCGCATCGTTTTCTGACTAGCTCGTCGGGCCATCAGGAGCCCGCCTGTTGTGCAATTCGCGAACGGAATATTCAGGCCGGGGTGTCGGTGCTCGAGTACAGCTTGAAGTCGCGGATCAGCGGGATGACCTCGCCGCCGGACACCGCGGCACGCTGGTGGGCCTGGAAAGCGGGATGACGGCGCATCGCCTCCCTGCGTTCGCGTTCGTAACGCTGAGCCGCAGTCCATACCGGATGGGACTGAAGGAAAATAACCGTCGCTCCCGTTGTATTAGCCACGATCGTTAACTCCTCTCAGTGCAACCCGCAAAAGCTACGACTTGTGGTTATCGGCTTGTGATCTCAAGAATGCCCGACCGATCCTGAGACCAAACCACCCGGGAAGGTGAGAATTAGCCATGAATTTTGACTAATCCTCCTGCCGATACCGCGCCGCCGTCCGTGCTGGCCCGCCGGTGATCCGAAACGTTAGCGGGGGGCACTGACACATTTCCCGTTTCGGTTTCGTACCGCAGCGGCTGCTATGGTCCCTTGCGTATGCCCGAGATGGATCGCCGCCGCATGATGTTGACGACCGGGATCGGCGTGCTGGCAGCCGCGCTGCCTGCGCCGGAGGCCCGGGCCCACCCCTCGGGACGGGACCTGCCAGCGGACCGCACCCCCGCTCCTGCCGCGCCCAGCGGCCAAACGGGCACCTACATTTTCCACGACGAATTCGACGGCTCCGCCGGCTCGGCACCCGATTCGTCGAAGTGGACGGTGGCCAAGGCCCGCGAGACCATCAAAGACCCGACGTATTGGGAGCAGCCGGAGCACATCGGGCAGTACCGCGACGATCGACGCAACGTGTTCCTCGACGGCAACTCCAACCTCGTGCTGCGCGCGGCCAAGGATGGCCCCACCTACTTCAGCGGCAAGGTTCAAAGCCTCTGGCGCGGCGGCGTCGGCCACACCTGGGAAGCCCGTATCAAACTCAACTGCCTGACCGCCGGCGCCTGGCCGGCCTACTGGCTGGGTAACGACGACCAGGGCGAGATCGACGTCATGGAGTGGTACGGCAACGGCAGTTGGCCCTCGGCCACCACCGTCCACGCGAAAGCCAACGGCGGCGAGTGGAAGACCCACAACATCGCGGTGGACAGCGCCTGGCACACCTGGCGCACGCAGTGGGACGAGGCCGGCATCCGGTTCTGGAAGGACTACGCCGACGGCGCGCAACCTTACTTTGACGTGCCGGCGAGCTCGCTGCCGGATTGGCCGTTCAACGGACCCGGCTACACGGTCTATCCGGTGTTCAATCTGGCGGTGGCGGGTTCCGGTGGCGGCGATCCCGGACCGGGGACCTATCCCGCCGACATGCTCGTCGACTGGATCCGCGTCTGGTAAGCGGGCTCAGTGCGTGAGCAGGGCGGTCGCACTCCAGGCCCTGCCGCCCGGGTGCCGCGGGTCCGGTTGGGGCAGCCAGGTTAGCGGGCGCATCCACACCGGCAAGCGATGCAACCTGTGGGCGGCGAGATAGAGCGCCTGCACTTCGACGGTGCGCCAGCCCAGCTCTTCGAAGAACGCCAGCCCGTTTTCGGGCCCGAACTTGAACGGCGCGTTTTGCAGCATGCCGGCCATCTTCTTGTTCATCATGCGATTCAGGCCCGGACCGGTGAAGTCGAGCATCCACCACGCGACCTCGGTTCGCGCGAACGCCGCGGAAAGCGCAACCACGTCCCGTTGGTCGAGATACACGAGCAGGCCTTCGGTCAGCACGAGCGCTTTGGTCGCACCTTTCAGCGCCTCATCGAGAAAGGCGTCCCGGGCCGCAGCATCGGCAAGGTCGACCGCCGTCCGGGTCAATCGACATCGCGGGACCTGGTCGGCGAGCACGCGAGTTTTCTCCGCGAGCAGCGCCGGCAGATCCGCCTCGACCCAGGTGAAGTCTGGCGGAAGGTCCAACCGATACGGGCGGGTGTCAAGGCCGGCGGCCAGGTTCAGCACCCGGTCGCACCCGTCGGCGATCGCCTCGGCGATGGCGTCGTCGATGATCTTGGTCCGCGCGACGAGCCACCAACCGTTGCGATTGCCCCTTGGCGCTTCGGCGACGATCGCCCGGCCGTGCTCGCCGGCGAGGCGTTCGGCGAGCGGGTCGTAAAACAGCGCATCGCGCCGGGCCGATTCGGTCGCCCGGTGCAACGCCGTCCACCGGGCCGTGTCCGAAACGTGGGTGATCGAGCCGCCGGTGCCTGCCATAGCTTGCGTTATAGCAGCACCGGCGTCGCGCTATTGACCGGCCTTGCCCCCGGCGACCCAAGCGCTGGTCACCGCGCGGGTCTGGGGCGGCGGCAGGGTGGCGTCGGGTGCGCCGAGTTGACCGACTTTGACCGTCCATGCCGGCGAGGTGCGGTCGATGCATGTTCCGGCGCCCTGGCTGGGCTGCCACAGCACCGCAAGATTTGCGGCGCCGTTCATACCGCAGCCGTAGACGCCGACGTAGCCGTCGGCCCGTCCGCCCCACGCACCGCCGTTGCGCAGCAGGCAGTGGGTGCCGTCATCGAGGGCCAGCGCGAACGGGTCCGGCGTCGCGGTCGGCTGGACGGGCGGGAGCGGACCGTCGTAGCTCACACGATGCAGGCGCTGGTCCCAGGGATCGTCCACGCACAAGAGCGATCCGGGCGTCGACGGCCAGCAGGTGCCCGCGCCGGCGGCGCTGGGCGAGCAGGAGTAGACGTTCTCGGCCACCGCCGACGGCGACGGGGTGCTGCAGTCGGTGACGACGAAGACGTTGCCCTCCGGGGGCGTCTCCCTGTAGCCGTTGATCGGTTGGCCGCTGGGCCCGACGGCCACCGCGGTGATCACCCGCGTGGGCGGCGGGTCGGCGACCGCGGGTCCGGCTTGCGCGGACAACGCCCACGCCACCACTGTGATCGGCACCAGGGCAATTCGTGACATCGCGTTCACCGGCCGTACCTTCCCGTCCGAGGGCCCCCTGTTCGAAGGGTAGAGCGCCGACCAGACGTCGCGTCCCGGATTCGCGCGCCGGCTTCGCCCGGACTGCGGTGCCGCGGGGTACGGTGCGCTCATGGCCGAAAGAAATCGTCGCTTCCTGCTCCGCGAGCGGCCCACCGGACGCATCGGCCCCGGCACGTTCGAACTGAGCGAAGAGTCGGTCCCCGAGCTCGCCGACGGGGAGGCGCTCGTCCGTGTCGACTGGATTTCGCTCGACCCGACGAATCGCATGTGGATCAACGACACCCCGAGCTACCTGCCGCCGGTCGCTATCGGCGAGGTGATGCGCGCGGCCGCGATGGGCGAGGTCGTCGCGTCGAAGAATCCGAATTATCCAGTCGGCCAACACGTGCAGGGTCTCCTGGGCTGGCAGGAGTACGCGGTCGTTTCGGACGCGTCGTTCCTGACGCCGGTCGAGATCGCCGACGGCGTCGCCCCCAGCGCCTATCTCGGCGCGCTCGGTTCGACCGGGCTCACCGCCTGGATCGGGATCCGCGACATCGGCAAGCCACAGCCGGGCGAGACGGTCGTCGTCTCGGCGGCCGCGGGCGCGGTCGGATCAGTGGCCGGCCAGCTTGCCAAGGCCGACGGCGCGCGCGTCGTGGGGATCGCGGGTGGACCCGAGAAGTGCGCGCTGCTCACCGACCAACTCGGCTTCGATGCGGCCGTCGACTACCGCGCCGACGACTGGGCCAACCAGCTCGCCGCGGCGACTCCCGACGGCATCGACGTCGACTTCGAGAATGTCGGCGGCAAGATCATGGATGCGGTCTTCGCACGGCTCAACATGCACGCACGCGTCGCGTTGTGTGGCCTGATCTCGGGCTATAACGCGGCCGACCCCCCGCCGGGACCGCGCGCGTTCGGCAACCTGCTCGTCCAGCGCGTCACGCTGCAGGGCTTCATCGTGCTCGACCATTTCGGGCGCGCGCCGCAGGCCAGAAGCGAGATCGGCGACCTGATCAAAGACGGCCGGCTCCGACCGCTGGAGACGATCGTCGAGGGATTCGAGCAGCTGCCCACGGCGATCAACATGCTCTTCGACGGCAAGAACGTCGGCAAGCTCGCGGTCAAAATCACCTGATCGGGCGAAGCGACGATCAGCCGAATTCAAGCAAGGTGTAGGCCCCGCGGAACGGCTTGGCCGGAGCGAATTGCCAGAACGCGGGGAAGATGGCGCCGAAGAAGAGGCCCCGTCCTTTCGGCATCGGCACGTCGTGCACCGCGCTGATTCCGGGCACGCTGTTGACCAGGTTCGCCAGTTGACGCACCGACAGGCTGAACGGCATCGGCGGAACCCGGTAGCGCTGGGAAGAACGCAGCCCCTTCGGCGCGAACTTCTTGACCAGGATCGGGGGCAGGTCGAAGAACATCTGGCCGCCGGGAAAAGCTTTGGCGCACTCGCCGATTAGGCCCATTGCCTGGTGGGGCTGCAAATACATCAGCAGGCCCTCGGCGGTGACGAACACACCGTTGGTGCTGTCGACCTTCTTGGTCCAGGAGTAGTCGAGGGCCGATTGCGCCAGGTGGGTGATCCGCGGCGAATCCGGTAGTAGGCGCCGCCGAATTTCCATGACGGGTGGCAAATCGACTGATAGCCAACGGAATCGGCTTTCCGGGAGCGCGCTGCTCAGGCGCCAGAAGCTGGTTTGGAAACCTTCTGCGAGCGCCACGATGGTCGCCTCGGGATGGTTGGTGAGGTATCTGATCGCACACCGGTCCACAGCCAGTGAGCGCAGTGCCATCTCCTGGCCGTTGCGCCGGAATTTCTCGAAATCGAAGTCGATGGACTCGACGAGCTTGATGGCCATCGGATCATCGATGAGCGGGTTCGGGAGGCGGGCCTGATGGGCCCTGCCGTAGAGGGTCAGAAGCGCCGTCTCCGAAACACCGGTCAGCAGCGTGGCATTCACTTTGTGACCCATCGGCACAAACCGTACGCTATCGACGAACCACGTCGGGCAAGGCGGCGAAAAGTATCGTCGCCAGGATTCAAGTCACGGATTCCGGGTCGACGGGAATCGCGATCTCGTTGCGCCGCCGCATCGGCAGCGTCCAGGGCGGATCGTAAAACCAGGCATCGGCCTCTCCCCTGGTCTTAATACCGTTGCCGTACAAAGCCTCACGCAGCTCGGCGGTGCGGGCGGCGACGGCTTTGGGACTGCGATCACCGCTGAATCGCAACACCGCCATGGTTTCGGGCGGCACGGTGACGAGCCGGACCCCATCGTCGTCGGGTGTGGGGAGCGTGTCCATGGTCCACTTCGCGGGCATGAAGAATCGGATCACCCAGCCGCCATCTGCGCCGGTGGACTGAACGACCGGTGCCGTCATCGCGATACGCTCCGAACCCTGCGCCATGTGCTGGCTGACGGGAGCAGTCATCGAGATGGCCTGAGCGGCGTGGTTGCCACCGAAGATGTACCTCGCCAACCGACGGAAGCCGACGTCGCGGGCACGGTTCTCGTCGGCGACGACCGTCGTCTCCGCAGCTATGCGCGGACCGTACCGCCGTATTTCAACGGTGGCGGTGAGCGGATGAGAGGTGTAGTTCGGCTCTTCGGTGCCGACGCGGATGCCGACGACGGCAAGGACCGCCTCCAGGACTTGCTCGGCGAGCTTAGTCGGGTTCATCATCGGCTTCACCTGGGCCTTCTTGTTGCCCGATCAGGCTATCGCCGGGACGACTCGCCCACCATCCCCATCGGGTGCTCACGCACCGGGTGATGGTGCATTCCTGATTGGGATCGGTAGCCGGTTGGCGGTCTGTACTTGGCGCAACGACGACGCCAATCCGGCGGCGCCCCACGAAAGGAAGTCAGAAATGAAGCTCGTCCCGGCCAGCATCGAAGAGCAGATCAATCGGGTCGACCGGCAGCGCAGCCTCTACATCGGACTCAGCGCCGGCGCCGTAGCGCTGTGGAGTGCCTTCCGTCTGATCTGGGCCCTCTACATCGGGATGACGTTCGGCTGGCTCTTGGGGTCGATGGTCTTCCAGCTGGTGCTGTGGGGCGTTATCGGTGCGGTCGCGGCGATCGCGGCCGTCGGGTTCCTGACCCGCTACGCCAAGGGATCTTGACTCCGCCGTCAGCGCGGCGGAAAGTTCCGAACCTTCTGCAGGTTCGGAACTCTTGCGTTTGCGCTGCGCTCGCTGACCGGAAAAAGAACCGGTCTCCGGTCCCCCAGGCGATCAGCGCGGAACGGTCTAAAGTCGTCGACCGCTCGGCGGCGGACGGGGGGGCCGCGGCCGGCGGGAAGCGCCGACCTTAAGGCAGGGGCACCTAGAGCTGCGCCCAGACCGACTTCGTCTTCATGTAGGCCTCGATACCCTCGCGCCCGAACTCGTGACCCCAGCCGGACTGCTTGTAACCCCCAAACGGGACGTCGTGGTCGAACACCAACTGGCAGTTGACCTGGACGCTGCCCGCCTGCAGCCGCTTGACGATCCGGTGAGCGCGGCCCAGGTTCTCCGTCCACGCGGTGGCCGCCAGGCCGTACGTGGTGTCGTTGGCCATCGCCACGGCCTCGTCTTCGTCGTCGAACGGCAGGATGCTGACCACCGGGCCGAAGATCTCCTGCTGATACAGCCGCATGCCGGGGTCGACGTTGGTGAGCACCGTCGGGTGAACGAAATAGCCCTTGCGGTCCAGGCGGTACCCGCCGGCGACCACTTCGACGCCGTCGTTCCTCCCCTCGTCGATGAAGCCCATGACGCGGGTCAGCTGCTTCTGGCTGATCAACGGGCCGCTGACGCAGCCCTCCTCGTCGGGAGCGCCCAGCTTGAACGTGTTCGCCATCAGCGCAACGCCTTCCACCACCCGGTCGTACACCCCGCGCTGCACGAAAATCCTTGAGCCACAAACGCATCCCTGCCCGGAGTGCACGAAGATGCCCAGCGATGCCATCATGACGGCCTTGTCCAGGTCGGCGTCGTCGAAGATCAGCACCGGCGACTTTCCGCCGAGTTCGAGCATGACCTTCTTCAGGTTTCCGGCCGAGGCGCGCACGATCTCCTTGCCCACCTCGGTCGACCCGGTGAAGGCGACCTTCTCGACGTCGGGGTGCGCAGTGATCGCGGCACCGGCGGTGTGGCCGTAGCCGGTCAGCAGGTTGACCACACCCTCGGGCACGCCGGCCTCGTGGATGAGCCTGTCCAGCAGGAGCGCCGACAACGGGGTTTCCTCGGCGGGTTTGACGAGCATGCTGCAGCCGGCGGCCAGCGCGGGCGCCAGCTTCGCGCTGGCATTGAAGATCGGGCCGTTCCACGGGAAGATCAGCCCCACCACACCGAAGGGCTCCTTGAGGGTGTAGGCGTGCATGCTGACGAAGGCGTCCGTCGCGATGCCGTCGGTCTTGACGTCGTACGCGACGCCGTTGAGCTTGGAACACCAGCCGGCGTAGTAGCGGAAGAACTCCGAGCAGGTGGACATCTGCAGCCGTGCCTGCATCAACGGCATGCCGGTGTTGAGCGAGTCGAGTTGGGCGAACTCTTCGGCGTGTTCGTCGATCAAGTCCGCGATGCGCCACATGATCTTGGCCCGCTCACGGCCCGGGAGCTGGGACCACACCCCCGACTCGAAGGATGCCCTCGCCCGCGCGGCGGCGTCGTCGACCGCCGCCTGTCCGCAGTCGGTGAATTCGGTGATCGTCTCCTCGGTGGCGGGGTCGATGACCGCGATGGCGTCACCCGTTCCCGGGCGATTGCGGATGTCGTCCAATACCGTCTGCAGCGTCATCTGATCCCTTCCGTATCGCGGGACCATCCGTCCCACGCCCAAAGCGCCAATGCTGAGCACTTGCTTAGCATTGGCGCGCGGCGCGGTCAAGGGTCGCGTTCACGGATGAGACCGCGCGCGCGGGCCGCGAAAACGGTTAGGACTGCCGCGCTATCGACGCCACAGCGGCAGTCAGCGCAGTTCTTGGATGCGGATCAGGTTTCCCGCGGGATCGCGGACGGCGCAGTCCCGCAGGCCGTACGGCTGTTCCGTTGGCTCCTGGACGATGTCGGCGTCGTTGGCCTGCAGCTGCTCGAAGGTGCGGTCGAGGTCTTTGGTCGCCAGGAGCAACGTGGCGTAGCTGCCCTTGGCCATCATCTCGGCGATGGTGCGCCGCTCCTGTTCGGTGAGGCCGGGGTTGGCGGCGGGCGGGTTCAGGACGATCGACGTGTCGGGCTGGTTCGGTGGTCCAACGGTGATCCAGCGCATCTCTCCCTTTCCGACGTCGAGGCGGACGTCGAAGCCGAGGGTGTCGCGATAGAAGGCGAGGGGGCATCCCGGCCAACGTGTCGACCGCCCGGCGCCGGTAGGTGCTCGGCGGCACGCCGACCAGTTCGGTGAAGCGAGTGCTGAAGGTGCCCAGCGACGAGCACCCGACGGCGAAACACACGTCAGTGACGCTCAGGTCGCCGCGCCGCAGCAGCGCCGTCGCACGCTCGATGCGCCGCGTCATCAGATAGGAGTAGGGCGACTCGCCGTACGCCCGGCGGAACTCGCGGCTCAGGTGGCCGGCGGACATGTGCACGTCACGGGCGAGCGCCTCCACATCCAGCGGTTGCGCGTACTCCCGATCGATCCGGTCACGGACGCGCCGGAGCAGCGCGAGGTTGCGCAGCCGCTGCGCGGCGTCAGGCCCTTGGCGCACCTGTGATTCCTACGTGCCGACCAGTTCTGGATGGAACTTGGCCGCCATGCGGCGCAGCCCGTCACGCCAGTCGACCGTCGTGCCGCCGATGAGCTCATGCATCCGGCCGCTGTCGGTGGGATTGCCGCGCAGCGCTTGAGCGCTCGCCTCGAAGACCGGTTCCTTGCCGACCAGTGAACCGAGGTAGCCGCACCACTCCTGGATGCTGACCGTTTGGTCTCCGCACCAGTTGACCGTGGTCGCCGGTACCGCGGCCACCTCCAGCAACTTCGGGATGGTCGCGATGATGTCGTCCTCGTGAATCGGGTTGTAGTGGGCGGGCCCCCCGGGTGGGACCGGGATCGGTATGCCCGCCAGCATCATCTCCATGTGGTAGAACGGCCACCCGCCGTTGTCGCCATACGGAACGTTGAGCCGGGCGATCGTGGTGGGCAGTCCCAAGGCCCGCGCCATCGACCGGGCGACGACCTCCCCCGCGATCTTGGAAATGGAATAGGTGGGGAACAGACACTTGTGGTTGTCGCCCAGGGCGGCGCCCTCGGTTCGGGGATTGTCGTCGGGCGGGTCGTAGACCG
Source organism: uncultured Actinomycetota bacterium (assembly GCA_963732835.1). GTDB lineage: Bacteria > Actinomycetota > Actinomycetes > Mycobacteriales > Mycobacteriaceae > Mycobacterium. Next base: position 211,802 of record CAVTBA010000010.1, on the reverse strand, counting down.
CGGCGGAAGAGCAATGCAGAAACGCCTTCGCGTCGCGGCAGTGCGCCATGAGCAGCCCCACCGACTCCGCATTGGCCGCGAGGTCCTTGTCCCAGTCCCCGCTCTTGGCCACCGCCAGGTTGAGTACATACTCGAAATCGCTTGGCAGGTCAGCGAAGTCGCCAGCCGCCAAATTGACCGTCTGACACCGGACGCCGGCCTTCTCCAGGCCCTCGCGCGCGGCCGGATCGGTGAAGCGGGCGATGCCCCACACCTCGTTGTCGGCCGCGAGCGCCCGCGCAATGGGGGTGGCGATTTGACCGGTGGGACCGGTGATCAGGATCTTCGAGCCGCGCATGGGCTTATGGTAGCGAGCCCCGTGATCGCCAGGTCCAAGTCTGCTCGAATCGGACGCTACTGAGCGGTTAGGGCCGATGGTCCCTACCTTGTACGGCGCGTCTGCGAAATCATTCACAGCATGACTCAACCCGCCGAATCCACAGCAGAACCGGCCCGCGCAACTGGACAAGCTCTGTACCGCCACGACGCCGAACGGCCCGGCGGGCTGGGTCAGGCGGTGGCCGTGGTGGCAATCGTTGTCGGCATCGTTTTCGTTGTCGCGGTGGTTTTCTTCGCCGGGTTCTTCTTGGGTGGAGGCTGGGGCGGCTACGGCGGTCCTGCGGGGTGGCATCACACGGGGCAGATGATGGGGCCAGGCGGCACGCCGGGCACCTGCCCCATGATGGGTGGCGACCGTTGAGGTCCAGGTTTGGGATCTCGAGGCCCGCGGCCAATCTGCCACTCGATTGAGCCACCGCGACAGACGGGGTCGGACTTTCGCGGGGCGGCCACATAAAAGTGTGGGCAGCACCCCAAGAGCGCCTTTAGAATTGGTCTCACTGCCAGCGCGGCCGGTTTCCGCTCACCGGCGCTAATCGCTCGCACAGGAGCAGAACGCACATGGAATCGATGTCACATGACCCGGCGGCCGGCGCCATCGGGTTGCACGTGGTCGACATCGCCACCCGCGGTTTGACTTCCGGCGCGATGGCGTCGGGGCCGGTGACCGCGCTGGCTCCCGCCGGGGCCGACGAGGTCTCGCTTCAAGCCGTGGCGGCATTCGCCGCGGAGGGCGCCGCGATGCTGGCCTTGAACACCGCGGCTCAGGAAGAGGTCGCCCGGACGGGCGTGGCGTTGACCGACATCGCCCGAATGTACGCCCAGGTCGACGGCGAGGCGGCCGGTTCCTTGCACTCCGCCGGCGGCCGAATCGCAGGCCAGACCTTCGTCGGCCCGACGGGCGGCGGACTGATGCGCGCTGAGGCTCCTCTCAGCGCGGACGGCACGGCGCCGCTGGCCAACCTGGTCGAGGGCGGCCCGGTCGTCACCCCGTCACCGACGGTGCCGACCACCTCGCCGACGGTGCCCGGCCCCGCCTCCGCGATGCCCGGCGCGGTCAACGCCGCGTCGACGTTACTGGGCGCCGGCGCCGCCCCGTTGAGTTCGCTGGGCTCGGTTGCGCAGGGCGCGTCGGCCGGCGGCGCCGCCGGACCGGGCCTGGCCTCTTCGCTCGCCGGCGACCCGGAGGAAGGCCGGCGCGACGAGCCGGGCGACCAACGGCCGGGCGAAAGCCTGGTATAGCCGCCGGCGCGGCGTCAGCGACTCACAGGCCCGGCTGGTCGTCGATGATGCCGAGCCATATCTGCGCGACATCGATGGCGACTTTCTCGCTGATGAATGCGTGCTGCGTCCCGGTGTAGATGTCCCGGAAGGCGCGCTCCAGCCGGCTGCCCTCACGGATCGAGCTGGTGCCCGCGACCAGGTGCGCCCACTCGGCGCAGCTTCGGGCCGTGTCGGTCGCGTAGACCGCCGCCACCCGCATGTCCGCGCGCAGGGCGGGCGTCAGCTCCTCCCCCGACGCGACCGCGGCCTCGGCGGTGGTGAAGGCGTCGAGCACCAGCAGACGGGCGGCGCGCCAGGCCGCGCGGTGGTGGGCCAGCCCCTTCTGAAAAGTCGGGCGGCTCGCCAGCGACGCCATGTCACTCATCCGGAACTTCGTCGCCGCCAGCTCCTGGACGTCGTCGAGCATGCTTTTGGCGACGCCGAGTGCCCACGACGCGTGGCCGGCGGCGGTGACCGCCATCAGTCCCATCCGGGTGGCCGGCGACATCCCACGATGCGGCTGACGCACGAACAGCTCGAAGGTTCGGCTCGCCGGCACGAACACCTCTTGGGCGCTGTAGTCGTAGGACCCGGTTCCCTTGAGCCCCTGCACAAACCAGCCGTCGTTGAAGCTGATCTGATCGCGGGGAATCACCGCGACCCGCATCTCGGGGAAGCCTTCGCTGATCCAGCGCATCTCGCCGTTGTCCATGGGCAAGAACCCGGCGGCGATGTACTGGGAGTGACCGGTGCCCGAGCCGAAGTTCCACGATCCGCTCACCAGGTAACCGCCATCGACGGCGGATCCCTGTCCGTTGGGGAAGAATTGGCCGCCCATCGTGACGCGGTTGTCGTGCGCCGTGAATACCTCGGCGAAACCCTCGTCGGGCAGATACGCCGCCGCGGCGAACGAGGACGGCAGGTTGGCGATGCCGACCCAGCCGAAAGAGCCATCCTGCCAAGCCATTTCGATCCAGGTCTCGATCATCTCGGTGAACGTCGGTTCCACACCGCCGGCCGCGACCGGGTTGAAGGCGGACATCAGCCCGGTCGCCCACATCTCGTCGACGATCGCCGGGGTGAGGGTGCGCATCCGCTCGGATTCGGCGGCCTCGGCGCGCACCAGCTCGCGCATTCCGCGGGCCAGCGAGACAACCCGGTTATCGGTGTCGGCTATCGACGTCATCCACCTGTCCCATCATTGCGACGCATCAGCGGGAAACTGATATCGGTGACCGTACCAACCGCTTGACGTTGGAAAGAACGAAATCGCGCGCCCCCGAAATGCGGGGCCGTGAGCGCGGCGGCTAATTTCGGCCTTAACGTAGGGGTCGTGCGGTGGATCGTGGACGGCATGAATGTGATCGGGAGCCGCCCGGACGGTTGGTGGAAGGACCGCGGCCGCGCCATGGTCGCGTTGGCGGACCGCCTCGACCGATGGGCCGCCACGCAAGCAGACCCCGTGACGGTGGTGTTTGAGCGGCCGCCGTCGACCGCCATCCCCGCGTCGGTGATCGAGATCGCCTATGCGCCCAGGGCGGCCGCGAACTCTGCCGACGACGAGATCGTCCGGCGCGTACAAGCCGACCCCCGGCCGCACGACATTCGGGTGGTGACGTCGGACAAAGGGCTGAGCGACCGGGTGGTGAGCCTGGGTGCCTCGGTCCATCCCGCCGCGAGCTTCCGCGACCTCGTCGACCCAAGGCTTCCGTGAACGCCGGCCGCGGTGGCCCCACAGTCAACCGGGTCTGCGCGCTCGCCGGGATCGACATCCCGATCATCGGCGCGCCGATGACCTATATCGCCGGTGCCCAGCTGGCCGCGGCGGTCTCCAACGCGGGCGCGCTGGGCATCGTCGAGACCACATCCGAGCAGGGCCGGGCGGATCTGCGGCGCGTGCGCGACCTCACCGACCGTCCGGTGGGTGCGAACATCGCGCTGATCATGAACCGCGACCCGGCCACCGTGGACCTCTTGGTAGCCAACGACATTCGCTTCGTCACCACCTCCGCGGGCGATCCCGCGCTCTTCACCGGCCGGCTCCACGCTGCCGGCATCACCGTGTTCCATGTGGTGGGCACCCTCGCGGCGGCCCGGAAAGCCGTCGACGCCGGCGTGGACGGGCTGGTGGTCGAAGGCGTCGAGGGTGGCGGGTTCAAGAACCGATTCGGCGCGTCGACCATGGTGCTGCTGCCGTTGGTGGCGGCGCACGTCGACGTGCCGATCGTGGCCGCCGGAGGGATCTGCGACGCGCGCTCGATGGCGGCCGCTCTCGTTCTCGGCGCCGAAGGCGTGCAGATGGGCACGCGGCTACTGGCCTCGGCCGATTCCCCGGTGCACGGCAACCTCAAGCACGCGGTCGTCTCGGCCGACGAAACGTCCACCGTGCTGCTCCCCCTCGACGGCACCCGCATGATGCGTGTCATCCGGACGGCCGCCGCCGAAAGGCTGGATGCGGCAAGGTCTTCCGGCGATGGCGCCGCGGCGCTGCAACGGGTGCAGCGGCTCTATTTCGACGGCGACATGGACGCCAGCGTCGCCAACACCGGTCAGGTGGCCGGGCGGATCCAGGATCTTCCGCCGGCCGCGCAGATCATCAAGCGGATGTGGGCGGGTTGCCGCGAAGTGCTGACGGCCACCGCGGACCGACTCGGGTCCCCAGGTCCCTAGCTTGGGCGGCTCGTGAAATCGCGGTTAGCTCCGGAACAGGGTCAGCCCGCCGCGGCCAGGGCCGCGTCGTAGTTGGGCTCCTGCCCGATCTCGGGTACCAACTCGGTGTACGCGACGTTGCCGTCGGCGCCGATCACCACGATGGCCCGGGCCAGCAGCCCCGCCATGGGACCGTCGGTCAGGGTGACGCCGTAGTCGTCGCCGAAGCTGTCCCGGAACGCCGACGCGGTCTTGACGTTCTCGATGCCCTCCGCGCCGCAGAATCGGGCAAAGGCAAACGGCAGATCCTTGGACACGCACACCACGGCGGCACCGCTCGCGGTGGCGCGCTCGTTGAAGGTCCGCACGCTCGCCGCGCACACCGGCGTGTCGACGGACGGGAAGATGTTCAGCACCACGGGCTTGCCGCGGAACTGGTCGCTTTTCACCGCACCCAGGTCTACACCGGTCAAAGTGAAGGACGGGGCCGAAGATCCGACCGCAGGCAGCTCGCCGACGGTGTTGATCGGGTTTCCACGCAACGTTATCTGTGCCATCCCGACAGTCTGCCAAGCCTGCCGCGGGCGCCGTGGGTCAGGGCCCATGTCCTAATTCGTGGGGTGTAGGGCGTAGACGACATACCACAGTCTGGCGAACACTTGATTCCATGACTCGCAAGGTGGTCATCGCCGGTTTTCCCGGCGTGCAGGCCCTCGACGTGGTGGGACCACACGACGTCTTCATCGGCGCAGCGTTGCTCACCGGGGGTGGATACGACGTCGTCGTGGCTTCCGTTGACGGCCAACCCGTGACCACCCTGACCGGACTGGCCTTCGCCGCCGCGCCGCTGCCTGACCCGAACGACCCCAGCGAGAAGATTGACACGGTCGTGCTGCCCGGCGGCGGGGGTGTCGAAGGGGCGCGGTCGGACGCCGAGCTGATCGACTGGATCAAGGCCGTCGCCGGATCCGCCCGCCGCGTGATCACGGTCTGCACCGGTGCGTTCCTGGCGGCCGAGGCGGGGCTGCTGGACGGATGCCGGGTGACCACCCACTGGGCCTTCGCGGGGCGGTTGGCCCGCGAATTCCCCGGCATCGACGTCGACGCCGACCCGATATTCGTCCGCAGCTCGAACACCGTGTGGACGGCCGCGGGTGTCACCGCGGGAATCGACCTCGCCCTCTCGCTGGTCGAGGACGACCACGGCACCGAGGTCGCGCAGACGGTGGCCCGCTGGCTCGTGCTGTATCTGCGCCGCCCCGGCGGACAGACGCAGTTCGCGGCGCCGGTGTGGATGCCGCGCGCGAAACGGAGCTCGATCCGTGCGGTGCAGGAGGCGATCGAGGCGGAACCGGGCGGGGAGCACAGTATCGACGAGCTGGCCCGTCGGGCGGCGATGAGTCCGCGTCACTTCACCCGTGTGTTCACCGCCGAGGTCGGTGAGGCGCCCGGCCAGTACGTCGAGCGGATCCGCACGGAAGCCGCGCGCCGGCAGCTGGAGGAGACCGACGACACCGTCGTCGCGATCGCTACCCGATGCGGCTTCGGCACCGCGGAAACCATGCGGCGCAACTTCCTTCGCCGGGTTGGCATCCCTCCCGACCAATACCGCAAGGCCTTCGCCTGAAACCGAAAGGACGACACTCATGACCCAAATCGCGATCGTGACCTATCCAGGATTCACCGCGCTGGACATGATCGGCCCGTATGAGGTGCTGCGTAATCTGCCGGATGCCGAGGTGCGGTTCGTCTGGCACGAGACGGGTCCGATCACCGCTGATTCGGGTGTGCTGGTCATCGGGGCGACCCATTCGCTGGCCGAAACGCCTTCCCCCGACGTGGTCCTCGTGCCGGGTGGCCCGTCGACCCCTGTGCATGCCCGCGACGAGGCGCTGCTGGACTGGCTGCGCCAGGCCCATCGGAGCGCCCGATGGACGACGTCGGTGTGCTCCGGGTCGGTGATCCTGGCGGCCGCCGGCCTGCTCGCGGGCCGGCGCGCCACGTCGCACTGGCTGACCGTTCCGGCGTTGAAGGCGTTCGGGGCAGTCCCCGTGGGCGATGAGCGAATCGTGCGGCAGGACAACGTCGTCACCTGTGCCGGGGTGTCGGCCGGGCTCGACCTGGCGCTGTGGCTGGCCGGCGAGATAGGCGGCGAAGGCCGCGCCAAGGCGATCCAGTTGGCGATCGAATACGACCCCCAGCCGCCCTTTGACTCCGGCCATATGTCGAAGGCTTCGGCCGCCACCAAGGCGGCCGCAACCGCGCTCCTGTCCAGGGACAGCGTGAAGCCGGCCAACATGAAGGCGGCAACCATGCTGGCGTGGGAGCAGGCGTTGGCAGCCGTGCGGTCGCGACGGCGGGGGCGACGACCGGATCTGTCGTCCGCCTAGACAGACAGTGGCGACCCGCTTCGCCCGGCTAAGCCGCGCTTGCGATCGCCTAATCCGATGGTGGCGACCCGCTTCGCCCGGCTAAGCCGCGCTTGCGATCGCCTAATCCGATGGTGGCGACCCGCTTCGCCCGGCTAAGCCGCGCTTGCGATCGCCTAATCCGATGGTGGCGACCCGCTTCGCCCGGCTAAGCCGCGCTTGCGATCGCCTAATCCGATGGTGGCGACCCGCTTCGCCCGGCTTAGCCGCGCTTGCGATCGCCACCAGTCAGGCGCCGGGCTGCAGGATTTCGTCGGACGCGAGCTGGCCGCCCGCCTGCAGCCACGCGGTCACCACACCCGGTGCATCCCGGTTGGGGTTGTAGACGTCCTCCTCGCTGGAGAACAAGCCGTCCCCGGCGTAGACCAGCCGGGTCCAGTTCGGAAACCAGAAGGGTTCACCCTCGGGGTCCGTCGGATGATCGAGCAGATTCTTGATCATCACGACGACAGCGTCGTTGTCCTCGTCGTAGGCGGTCCAGTCGGACGGAAATCGCATGTGCGGGAACGGCGCCATGACGGCGACGATCCAGTCCCGCACGGCCTCGCGGCCGTGGAACACCCCGTAGTGATGTTCGGTGTAGACGACATCCTCGGTGAACAGATCGGCGAAGGGTCGCCAGTCGCCCGAGGCGCTGCATCCCTCCACGACCCGCGTGTAGTTCTCGACGGCCTGCTCGATTTCTGCCCTGGTGAATTTGCCCATGGCGGACACACTAGAACGTGTTCCGGTTTAAGGTCGCTGGTCTTGAGATAGTTGGATTGATCGCATGAACGTGTTGAAGTTGTTCGATCTGCGCGGCAAGCGGGCGCTGGTGACCGGGGCATCCAGCGGCATCGGCAAGAAGGTGGCACAGGCTTATCTGCAAGCGGGCGCCGACGTGGCCATCGCGGCGCGGCGTGCCGAGGGTTTGGAACAGGTCGCCCGGGAGATCGCCGCCGACGGTGACGGCAGGGTCGTGCCCATCCGGTGCGACGTGACCCAACCCGATCAGGTGACCGAGATGTTCGATCGGGTCACCACGGAGTTGGGTGGCGTTGACATCGCGGTCTGCAACGCCGGCATCATCACCGTGAACGGGATGCTCGACATGTCGCTGGAGGAGTTCGAGCGCATCCAAACCACCAATGTCACAGGCGTTTTCCTCACCGCGCAAGCGGCGGCCAGGGCGATGGTCCGGCAGGGTCAGGGCGGCACCATCATCACCACGGCCTCGATGTCGGGCCACATCATCAACGTCCCGCAGCAAGTGGGTCACTACTGCACGTCCAAGGCGGCGGTGATCCACCTGACCAAGGCCATGGCCGTGGAACTCGCGCCGCACAACATCCGGGTCAACAGCGTCAGCCCCGGTTACATCCTCACCGAACTCGTCGAGCCGTTGACGGAATACCACCGTCTGTGGGAGCCGAAGATACCGCTCGGGCGCATAGGCCGGCCCGAGGAGCTCACCGGGCTGTACCTCTACCTGGCCAGCGAGGCGTCCAGCTACATGACCGGTTCCGACGTCGTGATCGACGGCGGATACACCTGCCCATAGTTACCCGACCCGGCTCGGGCGGCCGAAACGGGTTCGCACACCGGACGAAAAGAGCGCGCGCAACCGCTCGCCGGCGGGGCGCACCATGCCGGCCGCCACCAGTTCGTCGTCCAGCTCGACGACGTCGGCCGCGCGCAACGGCCAGGTCTCGTGCTCGTTCGGTACCCACCAGGTTCGGCCGGCCTTGCGCGTGTGCGCGCCCCAGCGCGCGGTGAGCCAGACTTCCAGCGGCGTCGGTTCCACCGGGGCGCCGATGGCGATCTCGATCCGGCTGCGCAAGCCGCGGCGGGGCCACCGGCGCACGCTGCGGTACGTGACGCGGTCGCCGTGCCGGCTCGTCCGCATCCTCGCCCAGGTGTAGGGGACGCCGAGGCCGACCCGGGTGACCGGCACGACGGCCAGCCGAGCCGTTTCCAGCGACCGGAACAGCACACCGTGCCGGCCGGAGTCGTCGACGGAGTACAGCCGGACGTTCGTCTCTGCGAAGCTGCCGAAGTACGGAAGCCGAAGCACGGAACCGACTTTGGTGCTCTCCATGACAAACGGGACCAACCCGACGTAGGTCATCCCGTCGGCGAAGACGTCGGGGCGGGTGCCGGGCGGGTACATCGATTCGACGGTGTCGGGCCGCACCGGCCAATGGATGAAGGTCAGATCACGCCAGCGCTGATCGATGGTGACCGGACCGCGTAGCGGCGGCGGCGTGACCGGGTATCCCGCGAGGCCTTCGCCGCCGTCGGGTTCGGCGACCGGCGGGCCGGGCGACGCGGTCATAGGACCATCGTGGCACGCGGACCGGCCGCTCGGCTCAACGCACTGTCAACCGCTGATGATCCACTCTCGCGCCTTCTCGATGTCGGCGGCCGGGAAATGCTCGATCGTGGCTGACACGAAATGTGACGTCAGGTGCTCAGCAACGTCCCCGAGATGAGAGTCGGTGACGACGGCGATCTTCTTGACATGCTTCTGATGGTCCCGGACAAAGCGGAAATGGGTGACCATGGCCCCGAAACTGTCCCATCCCGGGAATGACGCGACATTGAGAATGAGGCCGGCGAGGTCTCCCTTGGCCTCGATCTCGGGGTCAACGGCCTTGGCGAGTTCTTCGAAGTCGTGTTTGTCGAGCGCGGATTTTGGACGCACCTCCAGGATGGAGTGTTCGCTATCCAAGTCGTATTCAATCATGTTGTGCTCCAAGCAGATCGCTGCGTTAAGCCGAATTGGCGATGACTCCATCCTGCCGATCGCACGCGTGGCGCGTAAGGGGCCAAAGTCACCGACGCGGATGCGGAGTGTCCTATTTCTCCAGCTCGCCGGAGATCCCGCGCTCGATGCTGGCTTGCGTGGTGGCCGGTAACACGAGGAGCCCGTCGAGTTCCTGACGCGCCAACTCGTGGGCGTGCCGGCGTTCCTGAGGTGTCGCGGCGGGGTCCGACGCGACCCTTAGCAGGTTCTGGGCGCGCGCGATTCGCTGTTGGTCCGCTCGGGAGAAGTCGCTGCGGCGTCTGCGCATCGCTTCCGTCTCGGCGGCGTTGAACGCGGTCACGTAATCCTCGACCGCGCCCCGGTATTGTGCCGCCGCTTCCCGGTCGTCGAGAAGGTCCTCGGCTTTGACGGGGCGCAGGAAGTCGGCTCGGAGCTTGGCTTTGTGGAAGGCGACCGTGAGTGGATCGCGCATGTCGGTCATGAGCGGGAAGTCGAGCAGCTTGGCGACGTCGAGTTCGTACTCGAGCCATCGCGCGTCGGTGCGGCTGTGCTCCTCGAGGACGCGGCGCAGCGACCGCCACTGCGCTGCCTGGTTGTTGCCGGCGCCCGCAGTGACGGACGCATCCCCGATCGGCGGTTGCTGTTGCGGTTCCACGGTCGGCCGTCTGTTGGCGCCGAACGCTCTTACCGCAGCGACGATCACCCCTGTCAGCGGCACGAGCACAACCAGGAGTTCCAAAAACCGGATCAGCAACCCCACACGGCCAGAATGCCATCCTCAGGACCATACGGTGCGCCCTCACGCTGCGGGTTGTGGTTGGGTGCGGGTCGCACGCCTAACGCGCACGGGAACGTGAGGTTGATGCGTCGGCAGTGGTCTCGTGTTCGAGGATGCCGCCACCAGGCAGTTCGACAGTCGCGTCGGCGGGCCCCAAGGCCGTGCGGGCCGACGCGGCGCTCGCCACGATCCCCCGCTGCCACGCCTGAAATTCGTCGGCCCGCTCTTGAGGCAGGTTCGCCGGGATCGCCAGCACCTCGGCGCTGGTCGCCGGCTCGCCGCTCCTGCTCCCCCTGCTCTCGATTGTGCTTCGCAAATCGCCGCAACGCCTGCTGCGTCAGCTGTTCGCACACTCCGCGGCCAGCTGAACAAAAGGGGCCGTTACAACAGCCGCCGGCCATTCCTCACGCGGTTTGCGGTTCGGCAATCCATTCGCGCGCCTGGCCCGCCTCGGCAAGCGCAAATGCCCGTACTTCGGCCGGCATCAGGAAACCGAAAAATTTCATCGTCTGCTTGATCCATTCCGCGTCTGTGACGACGGCAACGCGTTCCCAACGAAGGAAGTGACTGAAACCCACCTTGGTATCCTCCCAGGCGGCGCCGGGATCGATCCCGTCGAAATCCGGTGCGAACTCGTAGTAGATCCGCAGCTTCTCGTGCTCCTTGAGGCACTTTTCCACTTCGGGTATCAACACCTTGTCGTAATCGTCCTTCGTCACACGACCGTGGCACTTGAACGCAACGATGTTGTCGTGAAAGCCGGTCAGCATCTCGATCACGAAGTCCTCCATGATCATTCGCATCGGTCGGTCGAATTGATCATCTCGGGGCGGTTTGCGCCGTCATAGAGGCTAAAGTCACGTAAGCGCGCCGGTAGCAATGTCAGCGGGCCAACCAACCGTCGGCCATCACGACGTAGAGCCCCCAGACCGCAGCGATCGACATCAGCAAATATTCACGCCACGCCAGCGCCGGCCTGGCCTGGATTGCATAGGAAACCAGTTTGACTGGGAGCATTGGGCTTTCGGGCATCTTGTCGGGTGGTAGCGGTTGGATGAACCGGTGAAGATACACCTGGATGAGGCTCATGCCGACGAACAAGCCGGTAAGGAAGCTATAGGCATCCGCGTGGGTCGCGAACAGCAGAGCCACCATGGCGATCTGGACGACTAGGGTGATCGTGTCATAGCGGCTGATCAGCCGGTGGTCTTGGCGGTAGTTGGCAGCCATCCGGCGAATTCGCTTGTCGTATGGCACCAAGAAGTGGATCGCGGACTTCGCAAGTGATTGCAGGCAGTACAGCGTCAAAAGTACCGTGAGCGCGACTCTCATGGCGGTCCCCTCTCGTGTGATTGTGCGCGACGGCCAGCAGTCAGGGTTGGATCACACAATTCCGAAGCCGCGCAGTGCCTTGAATCCGAACCAAACGCCGAACACCAGGCCCACGCCGACCATGATGACGCGGTCGTTGGCCTGCAGCCAGCGCAGGACCCGATCCAGTACGGAGCGCGACCTTTCCGGAAAGAGTGCGGCCAGGCCAACGACAATGAGGTTGCCGCTCGCGGCGAGCGCCACAAAGGCGACGTAGGTAAGCACGTTGGTCGTCCGCTCAGACCGGCGCCGCCGATCACGCTGATCGCGGCCAGCGTGAAGACCCAGGCTTTTACTGACACGGTGATGACGCCCGCGCCGATGAGGAAGGCCTTGGCGGGGGTGGCCGACGTCAGCATGGTCATCCACTTCGGCGGCGGCGCGTTGGGATCGTCGTCGCTGAGCAGCGCCCGTGTCGCGGTGACCAGCAACAGCACGGCGACCACCAATAGCACGGTGGACACGATCCAGCGGTGTGGGTGATTCGAGTCGGCGCTGCGGGCTCCCCAATGCAGGATCGGGCCGAAGATGAGGCCTTGCAGCAGGCGCGTGCTGACATGTCCTGCGACCCAGGCGCCGGCCGCCCGCACGCGCGACGGGGTGCCCAGCAGCATGATCGTGATGACGATCTCGACTGGTTCGAGTGCGCAGCCAAGGATCAACGGGACCAGGCTGCCCCACATCGCGAGCACTATTGCGCCCCAAGCGCCGCCCGCAGCTCCGCCTCGGCGATCGCCGCGGCCAGATCGGCGGGCTGCGGGCACACGGTGGCGTCGATCCGGTCAATCCGGCCGGTGAACCGGAAGTCGTGCCCATACGGGGCAACCGGGGAGCCGGTATCGGTGCCGACATCCAAGGTTTCGCCGCTCATCGAGAATCGGAACGGCACCGTCCGCTCGACGCGGCCACGGGCGATCTCGGCGTCGTCGACGTGCAGCGACACCGACGCGCCCCTGCCCAGTCCCCCACCGTCGTAATCGAACGAAAGCCCCAGCGCAACAGGGCCTTCCGGTAGCAGCTCGGCGGCCGCAACAGTGGTGAGCTCACGCCCCAGATAGTTGTAGACAAACCGCGGAATGCCGCCGCGCAGGTACAAACTCCATCCGGCCATCGCGCCGCCGATGCTGATGACCACCCCCTGCGCGCCGCCCGCCGGAATGGTCAGCTGCGCCCGCAGCTCGAAGGAAGTGCTGGTGAAGCCCAAAGTCACCGGTTCCGGGATGCGCACTTGCCCGGCGAAGTAAGTAACCGAGGTACGCCCGGCCAGCAGGCTTGGCCGGTTGGCGGGCAACGCGCGGGCCAGCGTCGCGTCGCTGAGCGGATAGACGTCGTATTTCTGCGCCTCGGTGTCGAATACAGCCTGCAGCTCCGCAAGCTTGTCGGGTAGTTGCGCGGCCAGGTCGATGCCCTGGCTGAAATCGTCGGCGACGTGGTAGAGCTCCCAGCGTTCGGTGTCGCCGAATGGCGTTGCGCGCTGGGCGCGGACCCAGGGCAGTCGACCGTGAAAACATGAGGCGATCCAACCGTCTTGGTAGACGGCGCGATTGCCGAAGATCTCGAAATACTGTGTGGTTCGCCGGCTGGCAGCGGCGGCGTCGTCGAACGAGTACCTCATGCTGACACCCTCGATCGGCTTCTGTTCGACGCCGTTGACACGCGCGGGCATCTCGATGCCGGCGGCTTCGAGGATGGTGGGGACGATGTCGATGACGTGGTGGAACTGACTGCGCTGCTCCCCCGCCGCGGTGATGCCCTGCGGCCATGAGATCGCCAGTCCGTTGCGGGTTCCCCCGAAATGCGATGCCACCTGTTTCATCCACTGAAACGGTGCGTCGAGTGCCCACGCCCAGCCGACGTTGTAGTGGTTTTCGCATCGTGGCGTGCCGAAGTCGGCCACGTGGGCCAGCAGCCATTCCGGATCTTCGGGCAGCCCATTCTGAAACGCGGGTGAGCTCCACGCGCCGTGTACCGTTCCTTCCGCGGACGCGCCGTTGTCGCCGCACAGGTAGATGAACAACGTGTTCTCCCAATGACCTAACGCGTCGACCGCGTCGATGACCCGTGCGACCTGCGCGTCGGTATGGGCCAAAAACCCGGCATAGACCTCCATCAGCCGCCGGGCCACCGGCTTGTAGCGGTTGTCGTAGTCCGCCCACGCGGGTATCTGCTCGGGGCGCGGGGTCAACGCGGCACCGGCGGGGATGATCCCCATTTCCAGCTGGCGGGCGTATATGCGTTCCCGCAGGGCATCCCAACCGTCGTCGAATTGGTCGGCGAACCGGTCCGACCATTCCGGCCACACCTGGTGGGGGCTGTGGGTGGCGCCGGGCGCGAAGTACAGGAAGAACGGCTTTTCCGGCGCGGACGATTTCTGCAGCCGGATCCAGTCGATCGCCTTGTCGGCGAGGTCTTCGGTCAAGTGGTAGTCGTCGCGTTCCAGGTACGGCTCGACGGGCGTGATCTGATCGTAGAGCGTGGGTTCGTACTGCGAGGTGTCCCCGCCCAGAAATCCGTAGAAACGTTCGAACCCGAGTCCGGTCGGCCAGCGGTCGAATGGGCCGGCGGGCCCGATCTCCCAGGTTGGGGTGAAATGCGCCTTGCCGAACAGCGCCGTGCTGTAGCCGTTCATCCGCAGTACCTGGGCGACAGTGGCGGTGCTCTGCGGTATCACGCTGTCGTAACCCGGGAACCCGTAGGCGATCTCGCAGATGGTGCCCATGTGCGCGCTGTGGTGATTTCGACCGGTCAGCAGCGCGGCGCGCGTCGGTGAGCACAGCGCGGTCGTGTGAAATTGGTTGTAGCGCAACCCGGCGCCGGCGACGCGGTCCAGTGCGGGTGTCGGCACCGGGCCACCAAATGTCGACGCGGCGCCGAACCCGACGTCGTCGAGCAACACCACGACGACGTTGGGCGCGCCGGCGGGCGGATAGACGATCGACGGTCTTACCGGCGTGGGTCTGCCGCCGGTGGGTTGATGAACCCGTCGAACCGTGCGTTTCCCGCGGGGCAGGTTGACCATGGCGCCTCCTGGTGTTGGTGCAGCGGATATCCCGGCTGTCCCCCAGGTAACTCGGTGCCCCCACCGTGACGGACGGAAAGGATTTCCACCGGCGTCACGTCTGCGGCCGCACCCCGAGGACATCGCGAAACAGCGCCTGCCGCAACGCGAGTTCGCGCGGGTCGCTCCACAGGTGAAAACCCAGCCGGTTCATGACGTAGGCGAAGCCGACGCCGGTGTCCGGGTCGGCACAACCGAACGAGCCGCCGAAGCCCGGCGTTCCGAAGGCCTTGTCCGAGGATCCGAACACGAAGTGCGGCACCGGTTTACAGAAGCCGAGCGAATATGCCACGTCCACGTTCATCACCTTGTCGCGAACGCCCCGGCTTGGCGAGAGCGCCGGCGCCGCCAGCGCCTCGACGGTGTCGCCGCCTAGGCCGAGCTCGGCTCCGCCGGTGGCGACGCTGCCGTACATGCGGGCCACCGACCGGGCGGTGCCGATGCCGTTGGCCGACGGGATCTCGACCGCTCGCACATCGTCGCGGTTGTAGTCGCCGTTGAACGGGTTGACGCCGCGCGGGACGGCGATGGCGCGCGCCGTCAGGCCGATCGGGTTGAGCGAGGCGCCCACAAAGCCGGGCGGCATCACGTTCAGATGCAGCAGCGTTTCCGCGCGCACCCAGTTGTGGACGTGCGCGACCCGTTCACGGTTGACCTCGTCCGGCAGGCCGATGTGGAGGTCGAGTCCCAGCGGCCGGGCGATCTCGTCGGCCATGAACCGGCCCAGCGTGCGGCCGGCCGGGTCGGTCCGGCGGATCAATTCCGATTCGTACCAGCCGAGCGTGATCGCGTGGTAACCGTGCCGAGAACCCGGTCGCCACGCGGGCGCTTGCGCGGCCAGGATCGGCGAGAGCCTGGCGGGGTCGGCGACGTCGGCCAGCGTCGGCTTCGGTTTGAGCGCGCACAGTCCGGCCTGATGCCCCAGGAGTTGGCGTACCGTCACGTCGCCCTTGCCCGCCTGCGCGAATTCCGGCCAGTAATCGGCGATCTTGGCGTCATAGGAGATGAGCCCGCGCGACACCGCGGCGGCCACGACCAGGGCGGCGACCCCTTTGGTCGTGGAGAACATGTTGACCATGGTGTCGGGCTGCCAGGGGTCTTTCGTCAACCCGTTTCGGTAGCCGCCCCACAGGTCGACGACCTTGACCCCGTCGCGGTAGACGGCGACGGCGGCCCCGACCTCGGTGCCGTCGCGGAAACTGGCGCGGAAGGCGTCGGCGACCTTTCCGTAGCCCGTGTCCACGTCGCCGTGAATCTGATCCGCCGACACCGCAATCTTGAGCACCATGGTCGCCTCCGAATGGAGACTAAGTCAGCCGCCCCGCGAGGACCGGGTTTTCGGGCCGTCCCGCCCGGGCGGGTTCAGTGGGCGCCGAGCGTGTCGCCGAGGTATTGGGCGCGGCAGGCCCGGCGCGCCAACTTGCCGCTGGTGGTGCGCGGAATGGCGCCGGCCGGCAGGAAACGCACGTCGGCGACCGGCACACCGTGGCGGCGCAAGACCGCCGCCCGGATGGCCTCGATGGCCGGCCGCGGGTCGGCGCGGCTGGTGCCCGCCGCCCGCTCGGCGACGATCACCAGTTGCTGATCGGTGTCCTCGGCGGGCACGGCGAAAGCGGTCACGTATCCGCGCCGGACGATCGGGGACGCTTCGGCGACGGTCGCCTCGATGTCCTGCGGGTAGTGGTTGCGGCCGTCGACGGTGACCATGTCGGCGATCCGGCCCGTGACGTACAGCTCGCCGCCGAGATGGGTGCCCAGGTCCCCGGTCCGCAGCCACGAGCGTTCGACGGTCGAGCCCTCGGCGTGGCTGCCGTCGGCGAGCCGCGACTTCAGCCGGGCGCCGAACGCCTGCCGCGTCTCGTCGGGCAGCCCCCAATAGCCGCGGCCGACATTGTCGCCCTGCACCCAGATCTCGCCGACGTGGCCGTCGGGCAGTTCCGTCCGGGTGTCCGGGTCGACGATGATGGCCCATTCGCTGCGGCCCACCTGACCGCAGGAGACCTGCGCCACGGCTCCCGGGGCGTCCGCCGCGACCCGCACCGCGCGACCGGCGCTCAGCTCGTCGCGGTCGAAATAGGCGGCGGTCGCCTGGGCGGCCGGTGCGATGGTCGCGACGAACAGCGTCGCCTCGGCGATACCGTACGACGGCTTGAACGCCGTCGGCGGTAACCCGTACGGCGCGAACGCCTTGTTGAAGGTGGTGATCGCCTCCATGCTGACCGGTTCCGACCCGATGATCAGCACCACGTTGCTCAGGTCGACCTCGTCACCCGGGGAGGGCAGCCCCCGCTGGGCCGTCCATTCGTAGGCGAAGTTCGGCGCCGCGGTGACGGCGCGGCCCGCCTGCGCCGACAAGGCTTTGATCCAGCGCTGGGGCCGGCGGACGAACGCGGCGGGCGACATCAGCGTGGAGTGTCCGCCGTACACCGCCGGGAAGCCGATCATCGACAGGCCCATGTCGTGGTAGAGCGGCAACCAGCTCACCCCGTGGGTGTTGCGGTCCAGCAGGTCGATCGAAAGGATCATCTGGACGAGGTTCGTGCCCACCGCCCCGTGCGTGATCTCGACGCCGACCGGGGGCCGCGTCGAGCCCGACGTGTACTGCAGGTGGGAGATGTCGTCGTGACGCAACTCGGTGGGGGCGAATGAGTCGCGCGCCGAGTCCGGGATCTCGTCGATGACGATGACCCGTGGCCGGTGCAGTCGCGGAAGGGTGCTCAGAAAATCCTCGACCGCGCCCCTTGCCGCCGTGGTCGTCAACACCGCCGTGGGCTGCGAATCGCGCAGGGCCGTATCGAGACGTTCCGCGTGCCCGGGCAACTCGGGCGCGAACAGCGGCACCGCGATGGTTCCGGCCTTGATCGCCCCGTAGAAACCCATCACATAGTCGAGGCTCTGCGGCGCCAGGACCGCGACCCGCTCGCCGCGGCCGGCCGCCTGTTGGACGCGCGCGCCGATGGCTTCCAGCCGGACACCGAACTGGTTCCACGTCACCTCTTCGACAAGCCCGTCGGCAGAACGGTTGTAGTCCAAGAAGCGATACGCCACGGCGTCACCGACGTTCGCGATGTTGCGGTCGACCAGGGAGATCAGCGTGACGTCCGGCCGCACCATGATGTTGCCCTCGGCATCCAGGCAGTCCTCGATCTCGAGCAGGCCGGGGACACCTTTGGCGTGCGGCCGGGAACCGGATTCCATGAACCCACTGTAGGCACGGCGGTGCGGCAACCGCCGCGCCGCGAAGGTGATGATCAGCACGCCGCGCATGAAGGACGTTCAGGGGGAAGCGAATTCGGGGTGGGTCGCGGCGCTCGCGCATCCTCGTCACGGTGCCCGCGGTGTGGCCGACAAAACCCCGCCCGGGAGGCGCGCGGCGTGAGCGGTAGCCTACGCGCGAGCGGCGTGCAGCGTCGTCGATGATTTCACCGGGAGTTGGTCATGTCAGGCAGGACGTTTTCATTCGAGATCACCCGTACCAGCACCGCGCCCGCCGCGACGCTGTTCCGGCTTGTGACCGACGGTGCAAACTGGTCGAAGTGGGCCAAACCCATCGTTTTTCACTCGAGCTGGGCGCGCCAGGGCGATCCCGCCCCCGGCGGGATCGGGGCGGTCCGCAAGGTGGGGATGTGGCCGGTGCTGGTCCAGGAGGAGACCGTCGAGTACGAGCAGGATCGCCGGCACGCCTACAAGCTTGTGGGGCCCCCGACCCCGGCCAAGGATTACTCGGGTGAGGTGGTCTTCACGCCGAATCCGGCGGGCGGAACCGACATCCGCTGGAGCGGCTCGTTCACCGAGGGCGTGCGCGGCACGGGTCCGATGATGCGGGCCGCTATGGGCGGAGCGGTCCGGTTCTTTGCGGGCCGGCTGGTGAAAGCGGCCGAGCGCGAATCAGACGGCCAGCGCTAGCAACGGGCGGGGCCTACGGGTTGTTGGCCTGCTGCTCGTCCAGCTGAGCCTGCTGCATGCTCTGCTCGAACTGCTGCTGCAGTTGGGCGTGGTCATCGTCGCCATCGGCGGCGAAGCCGCTCCCGCCGGAAAGGTGGGCGGCGTCTGTTGCAGCACCGCCACGTCCGCCAGGCGCACTGATCCCTGCGCCGCGCCGGACGGGGTGAGCAGTGCGACGGTCGCGACTCCGGGCGCGCCTGGACGCGACGGGTCTACTTCGAGTCGACCTCGTCCTGGTACTTCTTCGTCATGTGCGCGACGGCGTCCAGCTGCGATTGCGCGAGGCTTTCCCGGGCCTGCCCGGCCCGCGCGGCGGCATCCAGCGTTGGGCGCGCCTGCCCCTGGAAATGCGGCATGACTTCTGCGGCAAACAATTCGGCGGACCGTCTGGTGGCCGCCGGGTTGGCCCACTCGTGGCCCATCTGCAGCATGCAGCCGAACCCGCCGGATTGATCCCACAGCCGCTGGACCTGCTCGCGTGCCCGCTCGGGCGTGCCGATCACGCCCGCCCCGTTGTCGTTGATGACGTCGATCATCTCGTCGAGCTGCTCGCCCGGCATCGTCATCTGCGGGAAGGCGGCCACCTTCTGGAAGTACCGGAACCACGGCTCGATGCCGAACTTGACCTCTTCTCGGGCCTGCTTTTCGGTCTCGGCGAGGTGGAACAGGCCGACCAGACTCCAGTTCTTGCGGTCGACCTGCGTGCCGAAGGCCGCCGCGCGCTCCTCGACGATGCCCCAGTGATACGAGAGCGCGTTGAAACCCTCGACGGTCAGCGTCGCCCCGATGGACAGTAGGCCGATGCCGTGCTTGCCGGCCAGCCGCGCGCCCGTCGGCGATGCGACCGCGGCGACCGACAGCGGGATTCCGCCATCCGAGTACGGGGCGAGCTGCAACTTGGCGTCGAACAGCTGGTGCGTGGCTGTCTTGGCGCTCACCGTCTCCCCCGCCAGCAGCCGGACGACGATGTCGAGATTCGTTTCGAGCAGCTCGCGCGTGTCGGTGGGGGTGAGTCCGATCATGGACGAGTCGCTGGGCAGCGAACCCGGCCCCACACCGCCGATGACCCGGCCACGGGTGAGGTGATCCAGCAGCATCAACCGGTCGGCGACCCAGAGCGGGTTGTGGTACGAGAGCGAAATGACCCCGGTGCCAAAGCGAATCCGCTTGGCGCGTTCGGCCGCGGCGGCGATGAAGATCTCCGGCGAGCTGATGATCTCGCTGCCGGCCGAGTGGTGTTCGCCCAACCACACCTCGTCGAAGCCGAGGGCGTCGAGGTGCTCGACGAATGCGAGGTCACGCTGCAATGCGAGCGTGGGATTCGTGCCCGCCCGATGGAACGGGGCGATGAAGTATCCAAACCTGAGCTTCGCCATCGAAGTCCCCTTGCATCCGAGTTGGCCAGAACCATAACTCGAATGCGGTGTTCGGCGTAGGCCGTCACGCCAGAACCTTCTGCGGACTCCGCGTTTTCAGCCGGCGGGGCCAGGTCCGCCCGGCCCCGCCGACTAGGGGAGCAAGTCTTTGATTGGTGCGCTACCGCCGGCTCGGCGGACGGATGTCAGTAGCCGCCGCAGACGTTGCCGACGCAACCGCCACCGCCGCCCGGGCCGCCGCCGCCACCCCCGACACCGGGGATGCTGCCGCCACCGCCGCCGGGCCCGCCGCCACCGGTGGGGCCGCCGGGGACGCCGCCGCCACCGCCGCCGGCCCGCCGCCGCCTCGGGCCGCCGGGGACGCCGCCGCCACCGCCGCCGGGCCCGCCGCCACCCGTGGGGCCGCCCGGGGTCCCGCCGCCGGGTGTCGAGGGAGCGACGCTCGACGAGGGCGTGGTCGTTGGCGTGGTGGTGCTGCTCGGCCCCTTGTTACCGCCGCCGCCGCAGCCGACCGCCAGCACGAGCATGGCCGCCCCACCGAAGAGCGCTACCGAGGTCCTTGCTGCAGATCTCATCGGAGTCCCCAATCCCCACCTGCACCGCGTGCAAGTGGTCCATCTCTCCTTACCCCGGCAGGCGCCGCTGCAAACAGGATCGACGCGGGGACCTTTCGCCCACCAAAACGGCGATGGCCCATCACTTGGATGGGCCATCGGGACACCGGCCCGGCTAGCAGTCGAGACCGGACACGCAAGCGGCCAGGATGGCCACGTGGGCGCCGCCACCGGGTGCCACCATCGGCGCCGCGCTGGGCGCCGAGTGCGTCGCGGGTGTCGCCGCGGCGCCCGTTGGGCCGGCGCCCACCCCGCCGAATCCGACCGCCAGGGCCACGGCGGAGATCCCGCCGAAAACTGCAACCGCCGTCTTCATTTGCGCCTTCATCAGCCGCTCCTTCCTCTCGCAGCGCGTCGGGAGTTGGCGCGCATCCACGGCTCAAACTCTACACCTGTGCAACTGTTGCAAAAAGACACGGTTTCATCACGCTTGTGGGCGGATGTCGCACGGGGCGCGCTTCGTCGGCGGCAATCGGTGCTGGTGCGGGTGCGGGTGCAGGCAGAAACGGCGAGGGGTCAACCGCATTGGGAGCCGATGGCCCATCTCGGGCTAATGGGCCATCGGCGAGCCAAATCGTATCCTCAGACAACTGTTGTCACGCGGGGAATTTGCCGACGTGGCGATAAGAAATTGTCTTATTCGTAAATTGGACATCCGTTCCCGCGGTGCGGCTCAAGCCCGGCTGGGGGCGCGCCATCCGCGCTCGACGGCACCTGAGCGAACGCCCGCTCGCGGACCCTTCCCTAGTCCTCTTTGGTGATCAACTTCCGCAGCGCGACGCGGTCAGGCTTCAGCAGCTCCTCGATGCGCGGGCGGTTCACCTCGGCGACGATGATCTCGCCCACCTCCTGGTAGACCTCGCTGAAGATGCCGTGCGACTTCATCTTCTCGGTCTGATACAGGTTGTCCTCCGTCGGCGTGACGTAGTACACCGCGTCGGCCTTGAAGCGGTGGACGAGCCACAGGTGGATCAGCGTCATCAGCCGCTTCTGGCGTAACTTCTCGGCGAACGTGTTCTGATCGCGCACGGTGAGGATGCTGCGCCCGTGGCGATCCTTGATGGGATCGAAGATGACGTTGGCCAGCTGCTCGTCCCCGTTGCCGTAGATGCCCAGCACCAACACGTCCGAACCGGCGCGCCTGGGCCGCAGCTGCACCCGTAGCTTCTCGCCGAGCTGGTAGTGCTCGCTCCACAGCGTCAGCCACTCCTCGAGCAGCTTCTTCGGCACCTCGGTCTGCACCAGATGCTGATGCTGGGTCGAGCCCTTGCCCATCGCCTTGGTGGTCGCCGTGCGTCCGGAGGACGCCTGCAGCGCCGCGTCGCTGCGGGGCCCGCCGACCAGCGTCTGTGGCGTGCGGTACGGCGACTCGACCAGGCGCATCTTGCGCTGCAGGCGGGCCAGCGCCAGCATGCCATCCTGCCGGAGGGAGGTGGCGAACTCCTCGGCCGCCACGCCGTCGATCTGGTGCCCGCCGTAGGTGATGAAGTTGAAGACGAAGCCCATCTTGCCGAGCTCCTCGGGGAAGCGCTTCATCTCCTCGTCGGTCATGCCGGTGGTGTCCCAGTTGAACGACGGCGACAGGTTGTAGGCCAGCATCTGGTCGGGGAACTTGGCGTGGATCGCCTCGGCGAACTGCCGGGCGTCGGCCAGGTCGGCGGTCTTCGTCTCCATCCAGAGGATGTCGGCGAAGGGAGCCACCGCGAGTGACTTCGCGATCGCATACGGAATCCCGCCGCGGATCTGGTAGTAACCCTCCGGCGTCTTCGCCAGCTCGCAGTCCCACGGCGGGTTGGCGCCAAGCTCCTTTGCCTTCTCCCGTGCGGCGTAGAGCGACGCGGACTCGGAGAAGCGGCGCCACTCCTCGGGGCTCATGTCGACCGGCTCGTCTTCGCTCTCACCGAATGCGAGCACCTCCGCGACGGCCTCGCCGTAGGTCATCAACCCGGCGTCGTCCTCCCAGGCAGCCACGAACCGCGACTCGACCTGGTCGAAAAGGTCGTTGATCGAGTCTTGTCCGTCCTCCCGCCGGGCGTTCACGGCGTCGGAGATCAGACCCTGGATGCCCTGGCGCTCGAGCCAGGCGGTGGCGGCGGCGTACTCGGAATCGGTCAGAGCGTAGAGCAGGTGGCCGTTGAGCTCCTTGACTCCCAGCTCGTAGAAGCGCCGAACCAGCGCCAGGAAACACGCCTTGTACGAAGGGATGTTGAGGTTGGTGGCGCCGAGAAGGAACGGCTGGTCCCGCTCGTCGGCGCGGCTGTCGATCAGGTTGGCCGCCTCGGCGTCGGTGCGGGCGACGATGATGCCCGGCACGCGCATGATGTCCAGCTGGAAGCGGGCCGCGTTGAGCCGCTTGATCTGTTCGTCGGAGGGGACCAGCACCTTGCCGCCCTGATGACCACACTTCTTGGTACCCGGGCGCTGGTCCTCGATGTGGTAGCCGGCCACGCCGACCTCGACGAAGCGGCGGATCAGGTTGCGCACGTGTGGATCACCGCCGTGGCCGGTGTCCGCGTCGGCGATGATGAACGGGCGGTAGTCGTACGCAGGTGTGGTGGCGCGCTGCCCCTCGCTCATGTTCAGGCGCTGATACTGCTGGTTGCGGTCGGCGGTGAGCAGGGCCCGCACCAGCACCGCGGCGTCGTCGGGCACCTGGCTGAGGGGATAGCTGGCGAGGTCTGGGCCGGGGTCCTCGGTGGTGGAGCCCTTGGCCGAGGTTGCCCAGCCGCCGAGGTAGATGCCCTCGATGCCCATCCGCTTCATGGCCACCGCCTGGCCGGGCGAGTAGGGGCCGAATGTCGTGATGCTCTTCTTGGCGGCGAACAGCTCGCGCAGCCGGTCGTAGAAGGCCGCCGCGGCGTTGCGCGCCACCGGGTAGTCGTTCGGGATGGTGCCGCGTTGCTCCACTACCTGACGGGCTGTGTAGAGGCGGGTGATGCCGGCGAAGCGCGGGCCGTTGATGTAGCGCTGCGTGGCGGCGAGGTCGTCTTCAAGCGATGTCCGGACCTCGATGTCCGAGTCAATGATGGCCATGGCCTTACGCTCCTCTTCGGCACGATTCCCCTGAAACGTGAGTCTATCCCCGGAGACGGCCGTTCAATCAGGGGCCGAAAGACCCCGTGCCCAAACTGAGATACCCCGCGGCCAGAGCTGGCGCCGCACACAACCGCCTTCATCCGCCGAGCGGGGCGGCGGCAGGTGGCATGAACCCGATCCAGAGTCGAACACATTGCCATGCAACCGTTTTCGCGACCCGGGGCCCCGCCACGCCCGGCCGGCCGGCGCGGGTGGGAACGAAAACCGCCGCGCCCAGCAAACGATGAGTAGGGCCGCCGCCGGCTCGTCACGGGTCCGGGAAGGGCCTGGTGCGTAGACGATCGAGCCGCCGGCGGGCGGGAAAGGAGGAGGCCGATCGGTGTCGGTGCACTCGTCATGGGTCAGTGTCACCGACCCGGATGCCCTGCTTGCGGCCTACACCGGGCTGCGTGCTCAGTCGAAATCGGCGGCTGCACGCCGCGTCAACCAGTCCCGTTGGCGACGGACGAACTGCGCGTCGACGACTCCCCCGTGGCCCGGCACGTAGACGGCGTCCGCCCCGCCGGCCGCGACCAGCCGATCGAGGGTGGCCGGCCAGGCCGCCAGATCCGAGTCGGCGTCGATCGCGGGGTCGGCGGATTCTTCCACGAGGTCGCCGGTGAACACGACGACCGGGTCGCCGTCGCCCCCGGGAGCGATCACCACCAGGTCGGCATTGGTGTGGCCACGGCCCAGGTGGGCGATCGTCACGGTGCGCTCGCCCAGGTCGATGGCGGCCTCGTAGAACCCGCGCCGCGGGGGTCGCAAGGCCGCGATCGCGCGATCCACCTCCATGGCGTCGGCGCCGTGATGCAACGCGTCCTCGCGCATCCGGTCGGTCCCCGACGACAGGTATTCGGCCACCTCGGGCGCACAGTAGATGTCCGCGCCGGTAAACATCGAGGAACCCAGGACGTGGTCAAAGTGCTTGTGGGTCAACACGACATGGCTGACCGGGCGACCGGCGAGCCGCCGCACGTCGGCGTCGATCGCGGCCGCCTCGGCCAGCGTGGTGCCGGTGTCGACCAGCAACGTCCCGGCGCGGCCCCGCACCAGTCCGACCGTGACATCGCAGAACGGCAGCCGGCAGCGATGCACGGTGGCCGTCAACCGCTCCCAGGCGAGATGCACACCCAGCAAGGTAGTCGTCGGCGTGGCACCGGCGGTGCCCCAACGTGCCGGGAATAGTTGACATGTCGGAAATGGCCGACATAAAGTGCCGGACCCGGCCGGCGCGAGGCCGTCCTCCCCGCCTCGCCGACGCCGTCACACACTCCTGAGCAAGGAGCGGAGGATTTTGCGATGCGCGCAGTCGTCATCACCAAGCGCGGCGATCCGTCGGTGCTGCGGGTCCAGCAGCGGCCCGATCCCCCGCCGCCGGGCCCGGGGCAGCTGCGGGTCGAGGTGCGCGCGGCGGGCGTGAACTTCGCCGATCACCTCGCCCGCGTCGGCATGTACCCCGATGCGCCGAAACTCCCCGCGGTTGTGGGCTACGAAGTCGCCGGGACGGTCGAGGCAGTCGGCGACGGTGTCGATCCCGGCCGCGTCGGCGACCGGGTGCTGGCGGGTACCCGGTTCGGCGGCTACGCCGAGATCGTCAACGTGGCCGTGAGCGATTCCGTGCCGCTGCCGCCCGGGATGAGCTTCGAACAGGGCGCCGCCGTCCCGGTCAACTACGCGACCGCCTGGGCCGCGCTGCACGGTTACGGTTCGCTGCGCGCGGGCGAAAGGGTGCTGGTGCACGCCGCGGCCGGCGGCGTAGGCATCGCGGCCATCCAGTTCGCGAAGGCCGCCGGGGCCGAGGTGCATGGCACCGCGTCGCCCGCCAAACATCGGAGGCTGGCCGAACTGGGGGTGGACCGGGCGATCGACTACCGGCGCGACGGTTGGTGGCGGGGCCTGGATCCGTATGACCTGGTGCTCGACGCGTTGGGCGGCACGTCGCTGCGGCGGTCATACGCGCTGTTGCGACCGGGCGGAAGGCTTGTGGGGTACGGGGTTTCGAACCTGCAGCACGGCGAGAAGCGCTCGCTGCGGGCGGCCGCCCCGCACGCGTTGGCGATGCTGCGCGGGTTCAACCTGATCGACCAACTCTCGGAATCCAAGGCCGTGATCGGCCTCAACATGCTGCGGCTATGGGACGACCGCGGCACGCTCGAGCCGTGGATCACTCCGCTGGCCGAGGCGCTCGGCGATAAGACGATCGCTCCGGTCGTCCATGCCGCGGTCCCATTCGCCGAAGCGCCGGAGGCGCACCGCATCCTGGCGGCCCGGGAGAACGTCGGCAAGGTGGTCCTGGTGCCGTGAGTTTTTAGCGGCGCCGCCGTGGTTATCTATCCTCCATGGCTGTCACCGAATCCCGCGAGGTCGTCATCGAAGCGACACCGGATGAGATCCTGGATGTGCTGTTCGACATCGAGTCGCTGCCCGAATGGTCCTCGGTTCATCAGAAGGTGGAGGTTCTGGAGCGGGACGACCAGGGCCACCCCACCAGGTCGAGGCAAGTGGTCAAACTTGTCGGTGTCAGCGACGAGCAGGAGTTGGCGTACACCGTTCACGACGACGGCGTGAGCTGGACTCTGGTGAGCGCCAAACAGCAACGCGCGCAGGAGGGTCGTTACACGCTGACGCCCGACGGAGACTCCACCCGGGTGCGCTTCGAGCTCACCGTCGACCTGTTGATGCCGGTGCCCGGGTTCTTGATCAAGCGGGGCTCCAAAAGCCTGATGGACACGGCCACCAAGGGATTGCGTAAACGGGTCCTCGAAGTGACGACGCGCGGCGACTAGGTGTACCCGGCCGTCAAAATCGGGTGCTTCCCGACGGCCGCCGCGCAAGCCACACTGTCCCTTATGGAATCGACACCCGCACGCAGCCTGCATCGGATCGCAACGGTCATCGGCGGGCTGGCGATCATCGTCGCGGTGGCCGGCTGCGGCGGCCACGGCGACACCCGCGTGACGGCGCCGTCGACGCCGAAGGTGACGACCCTCGGGCGGACCGTCCCGGCCGCGCCCGCCGGTGGGCCGTTGACGATCACCAGCGCGGCGTTCGCCGACGGTGCGCCGATCCCCGTGCAGTACACCTGCAAGGGGGCCGACATCGCGCCGCCGCTGACCTGGTCGGCGCCGTTGGGCGCGGCGCTCGTGGTCGACGACCCGGACGCCGTCCACGGGCTGTACGTGCACTGGATCGTGATCGGAATTGCCCCCGGCCCCGGCAGCACCACCGACGGTCAGACGCCGGCCGGGGCGACCACGCTGCCCAACACCGGCGGACAGCCCGCATACCAGGGTCCCTGCCCGCCGGCGGGAACCGGCACGCACCATTACCGGTTCACCCTCTACCAGCTCCCCAACGACTACGGGCTGCCCGCCGGCCTCGCCGGCGTCCAGGCGGCCCAGACGATCGCCGGCGCGGCGACCGCGCACGCGCAGCTCACCGGAACCTTCGGAGGCTGAGGCCGGGCTTTCAGGCCATATCGTCGAGCGCCTGATAGCCGGCGTTATAGCCGGGCGTGAACGTGATGCCCGGCCCGCCGTGACATCCCGCGCCGCCGAGGTAGAGACCGGCGATGGGGATCGGAAAGTCGAGGAATCCCTTGGGCCCGGGTCTGTTGGGGCCCATCAAGTCCGGATGCAGCAGGCCGTGGCAGAAGTCGCCGGCGGGTGCCCCGAACATCGTGTTCATGTGGTAGGGCGCGAAGGTGATGTGGCGGATGATGATGTCCCTGAAGTTCGGGGCCAACCGGGTGATCTTGTCGATAACGCGTTGTGCCATCTCGTTTTTGAGCCGCCCATGGTCCTGGCGGTCGACTTCGACGGGGAAGGCGTACGCGTAAGCGCTGGCGGCGTGCTTCCCGGGCGGCGCCATGCCCGGATCGTGCACGGACGGGATCTGCATTCCCATCGACGGGTTATCCGGCACAATGCCCCGGCGACAGTTCTCCCAGTGCAGCTGTTGTTCTTCCGGTGCGCCGAAAATTCCGACCGACTGCTGCATGCCTTCGTCGTTCAAAAACTCATAGGGCGCGGCGAATTCGGGCAATCCGTCGAGGGCGAAGTGGATCTGCACAAAGGACGCCCGGTGGTCGCGGCCGGAAACCCGCGAGATCAGCTCCGCCGGAACATGCTCCGTCGCGATGAGATCGGTGAGCGTGACGTCCGGAGCGAGGTTGGACACCACGATCGGCGCGGTGATCGCCGATCCGTCGCGCAACCGCACCCCGGTCACCGCGCCGTGGTCGACGAGGATCTGCTCCACCTTGGCCCGGAAGCGGATCTCACCTCCGTGGGAGACGAAGAGCTCACGCAGGTGTTCGGTGAGCGCGCCGATGCCGCCCTTGAGTTTGGTCATCATGGCCGTGCTGTCGTCGGGAACGGCCAGGGCGAACGCCAGGCACGTGGCGCTGCCCGGCGTGTAGGGGCCGCGGTAGGTGGAGTTGATCGCGAGAAACGCGAGCATCCCCCGCATGACCGCGTGCTTGTCCTTGTCGGGCAGGTATCGGTCGATGACGTCCATCGCCGACCCGAACAGCATTTCGTGGATGGCGCGTCGTTCGGCGTCGTTGGCCGCGCAGGCATACATCTCGTCGAGGGTCTTGGGCGGGGTGCGGACATCGAAGCGGCCCAAGGCCTTTGCGGGCCCCTGGCTCCACCCGATCAATTCGGCCATGCCGGTGACGGCTTCGATGCCGTGCCTTTCGCTCAGGTGTGTCATCAGCTGCATCGGGTCGCGGTAGAAGACCATCGGTTCTTCACCGCGGTCGCCGATGTTGGTGGACATCACCTCCGGCTCCACCGTGGGCAGGGTGTCCAGCCCGAGGTCCTTGGTGATCTGGCTCGCCGTCGGAAACTGGACGGAACCGGCGATCTCGTAACGGAACCCGTCGATCAACTCGACGGTCGCCGCCATGCCCCCCGCATAGGTGTTGGCTTCCAAGCACAACGTCCGCAGGCCCGCGCGCTGCAGAACCGCGGCCGCGGTCAGTCCGTTGTGCCCGGCTCCCACGACGATCGCGTCATAGTCCGACATGGCTTCCTCCCTTGGATCGGCGCGTGACAAGAATATGTCAGTACTGACATAATGGGAAGATGTCAGTACTGACGCGATACGCCGGACTGGGATACCATTCCGGTGGGATGAGCGCACCGACGAACCGCCATGAGCTACGCCGACGATCGACGCACGAGGCACTGCGCCAAGCGGCATTGAAAAGCTTTGCGCGCAAAGGGTTTACCAACGTCACCGTTACCGAGCTGGCCAGGGAGGCCGGCGTCACCGAACGGACCTTCTTTCGGCACTTCCCCACCAAGGAGGCGGTGCTCTTCCGGGACTACGAGACGCAGCTCGAATGGCTGGCCGAGGCGCTCGCCGGCCGGCCCGCCACCGAGTCGCTCTTCGACGCGGTGCTCGCGAGCGTCGCAGCCTTCCCGCACGACCTGGAGGTGGTCCGCCAGGCCGCGACGGCCCGCGCGGAGTTGATCAGCGCGGAGCGCATCGCGAGCCACCTGCGTGTCGTGCAAGCGTCGTTCGCGCACGTGCTGACCGACTTCGTCCGGGACCGCAACCCCGACGTCGCCGACATCGATCTGCTCGCCGAGGTCACCGGCTCAGCCTTGGCCGCGGCCCTCGTTGTGGCCGTAGAGAATTGGGGTCGCAACGGCTGCACCGGGGACCTCGGCGAACTCGTGGCGTCCAGCCTGGCGCTGCTGCGCTCGGGTTTTGCTTTCCCTCCCACGGTTTCCCCTCCCCGTTGAGGGTGCGCTCAGGGCGACGACGCGCCGAGGGGCGCCGCCATGGGCGCACACGGGAAGCCGTGAGCGCACACTCAAACGCTTTCCGCGGTTGCGACCGCCGCCTCGACAAAGCGGCGCAGCACGGCGTTGCGGGCGCGCGGCAGAAAAGCAAGCGAGACCGGGCTCACGGGCGCTCCCCGCAGTGCGACGAACCGGACGCCGGGGTGGATATTGCGCCGGATGGCGACGTCGGGGATCACGCCGATGCCGCGACCCGCCGCGACGGATTCGAGCCACTCGTCGAAATTGGTTGTCTCCACGATGGTTTCCGGCCCCTGGCCCGCGGGCCACGACCATGGCCCGGTGGTCCCGCTGGCGGTGTTGACGACCAACGGCCACTGCGGGACCTCGGCCCAGTCCAACTCCGATCTCGAGGCCAGCGGCGAGTGGATCGCACACACGGCCACCCGGGACTCTTCGAAGAGGTGCACGACCCGCACGGCGGTTGACGTCACCTGCCCGCGGACGACGGCGACGTCGACCCTGCCCTGCTGTACTGCTCCCAGCGCGTCGTCGGTGCGGACCAGCCTGACCGTCGTCGCGGTGGCCCGCTCGAAACGGGCCACGGTGTCCTGTGCCCACGGGTCGGGCAGCAACCAGCTGAACCCGAGGCCGATGCTCGCCTGCCGACGTACGGCGCCGAACCCCCGCTCGAGCTCCGCGAGGACCCGCTCGACGTGATCGAGAAACGTTCGTCCGGCCTGGGTCGTCTCGACGTGCCGCGAAGTGCGGTCCACGAGCGTCACGCCGAGCGCGTCTTCCAGCTGGCGGACGGTGCGGCTGAGCGCCGGCTGGGTGATGCGAAGTTCGTCGGCGGCCTGGGTGAACGACTTGAGCCGCGCCACCGCCTCGAACGCCCGCAGGTGGCGCAACTCGACCCGACCGCTATCCAACGCGCCCATGCTTGAGAAGCATAGATCGATTACAGCAGGCATTTCACGGCCGATCTCGACCGACCTAACGTCGTAGCCGGGACAGAGATCGGAGGAGACAAAATGCCGCTGCTGTACATCGACCTCATCGAGGGCCGCGCTGCGTCGGAGGTCCGGGCGTTGCTCGACGCGGTTCACGAGTCCGTCGTCGAAGCGTTCGGGGTGCCGCCGCGCGACCGCTATCAGGTGGTGCGCACCCACCCCGCCCACGAAATCGTCGCTTTGGATACCGGTCTCGGCATCACCCGCTCGTCGCACCAGGTGATCGTGCACGTGGTGAGCCGGCGGCGCACGCGGGCGATGAAGGAGAAATTCTACGAGCTGCTCGCCACCAACCTGGCCGACCGGTGCGGGCTCGACCCGGCCGACCTGATCGTCTCCATCGCCGAAAATGGTGATGAGGACTGGTCTTTCGGCCACGGGCGCGCACAGTTTCTCACCGGGGAGCTGACATGAGCCTCGACACTCGACTCACAGAATTCTTCGGTATCGAGCACCCCATCGTGCTCGCCCCGATGGCGGGGATCTCCGGGGGCCGGCTGGCGGCGGCGGTGACGTCGGCCGGCGGCCTGGGCCTCATCGGCGGCGGTTACGGCGACGCGGAATGGCTGCGGCGCGAATTCGACCGAGCCGACGGGGCGAATGTGGGATGCGGGTTCATCACCTGGAGCCTGGCCCGCCGGCCCGAGCTGCTCGACGAGACCCTGGCGCGCGGGCCCGCCGCGATCATGCTGTCGTTCGGTGAGCTGCACCCACTCGCCGGCCGCATTCGCACCGCAGGAGTCCCCCTCATTGCGCAGGCGCAAAAGCTCGACCATGCGCGCCGGGCGCTGGACGCCGGCGCGGACATCGTTGTCGCCCAGGGCGGCGAGGCCGGCGGGCACGGCATGACCGTCCGGTCCACCTTCACGCTGGTGCCCGACGTCGTCGACCTGGTCGCCGAGCGGTCGCCGGACACGCTGGTGCTGGCCGCGGGCGGGGTCACCGACGGGCGCGGCCTGGCCGCCGCGCTGGCGCTCGGCGCCGACGGCGCGCTGGTGGGCACCAGGTTCTGGGCATCGCCGGAGGCGTTGGTCTCCTCCCGGGCGCACGAGCGGGCGCTGACCGCCAGCGGGGATGACACCTTTCGCACGCGCGCGTACGACCTTGTGCGACGGCTGGATTGGCCGGCCGACTATAACGCGCGGGCGCTGGGTAACGCGTTCCTCGACACGTGGCACGGCAACGAGGACCGGCTGGCGGCGTCGCTGCCCGAAGCGGTGAGCGGCTATGAAAAGGCTGTTGCGGCTGAGGATTTCGACACCGCCGCCATACTCGTCGGCGAGGGGGTGGGCCTGGTCCGCAGCGTCCGGCCCGCGACCGAGATCGTGGCCGACATGGTGGAGCAGGCCGGCCGCATCAGGGTCGGCATTTAGCCCTCGCGGTACGCGGCCTCGAATTCGTCTTCGCAGCGGCCGCGCACCTTGTGCACCTCGCGCATGAACAGCATGCCGGGCCCTCCTACCGGCGGCGCTCGGCGTTGAACGCCCTCGTGCAACGGACGCCAACCCCGACCGGTCGCCCTGTCCATCGGCGGTTGACGGCGCGCATCCGAGCACCCTGGACAGCCGCGGTGCGAACTGGTTTGCTCGACTCAGTAATTACCTCACCGGGCAGGAGTCGCCGATGGCCCGTCTCGATGTGCCGGATGGCCCGGGCGGCGAAGCCGCCATGATCTGGACGTTACGGCCGCAACTCCGCGACATGGTGGAGCGGATGATCCGCGGGGCATACCAGCAGAGCATCCTGCCGGCCGACGAGCGCGAGCTGGCCAGGATGCGCATCGCGCAGATCAACGACTGCGTCGCCTGCTCGGGCTTTCGGGCGCGTTCCGTGCTGGACGCCGGCCCGAAAGCCCCGGCGCCGGAGCTCTACGACAACGTCGCCGCCTACGCCAGCTACCCCGGCTACACGCCGCGCCAGCGGCTCGCCATCGAATACGCCGAGCGGTTCGCGACCGACCACGCGTCGCTGGACGACGCCTTCTTCGGGCGGCTGCGGGAGTCGTTCTCCGATCCCGAGATCCTCGACCTCACCCTCTGCGTCGCGGTGTTCCTGGGCCTGGGGCGCTCATTGACCGTGTTGGGTGTCGATCAGTCCTGCGCAATCGATCTCTAGTGAGGAAGACCGAATGGACCTGGCCACCGTCGACGAACTGCTGACGACGACCCGTTCGGTGCGTAGGCGCCTCGACCTGGACCGGCCGGTCGGTCGCGACGTGATCCTCGAGTGCATCCGGCTGGCGATGCAGGCGCCCACCGCGAGCAACGCGCAGGACTGGCGGTGGCTGGTGATCACGGATGCCGACAAGCGCGCCGCCATCGCCGAGATCTACCGCAGTGTCGGCGCCGAATATCTGGCGTACGCCGCCAAGGACACCTCCGACCCGCAAACGCAACGGGTGTACGCCAGTGCGCTGAGCCTGACCGACACGCTGGGCAAGGTTCCCGTGCATGTGATCCCGTGCCTGCAGAACCGCATCGACAACGCCAACCTGTTGGTCGCGGCGTCGGCCTGGGCGTCGATCATCCCGGCCGGCTGGAGCTTCTTACTCGCTCTGCGGTCCCGCGGGCTGGGATCGGTGTGGACGACGATGCACCTGGCCAAGGAGCGAGAAGTGGCCGAGTTGCTCGGCATCCCGGACACGGTCACGCAGGCCGCGCTGTTCCCGGTGGCCTACACGATCGGCACCGACTTCCGGCCCGCCGCGCGGCCGCCCGCGGAAACCATCACGTTCTGGGATAGCTGGGGTGCCGGCTGATGCAGTCCTACACCGTGCGATTTCACGTCGATGCACCCCCGGCCAGGGTGTGGCGGGTGCTGCATCCGCCCGCGCCGCCCAACGCGCCGCGGCCGCGAGTCCTCAAATGGCCCACCGGCAGCATGGAGATCCTCAACGAGGGCAATGAAGCCGGCGAGGGCCTGGTCCGCACCTGCATCTTCGAAGTGCCCAAATACCTGCTATCGGGCGGCAGGGCGCGGTCGTGGGAAACCGTCACGGAAGCCGAAACCAACAAGCTGTCGCGCTACGTGGCCGTCGGCGCACCGCTGTGGTCCCGAGCCGAGGGCTATCACCGATTGGAGGAGCAGCCCGACGGGACCACCGTGCTGACCTTCCACGAGACCTACCACGCCTACAACCCGGTGCTGCGGTTCCTTCTCGAACGTCCGGTGCACGCGAGAATTTCTCGCGACAACCTCGAGACGTATGAGCACGCGCTGGGCTACGCCGGTCGCGTGCGACGGCTCGCTTAGCGCTCTTTAGGCGCCGTGACCACGGGTTATTCGTCCGGGAGCATCAGCCGACGTATGCCGCTTTGCGTGAATTAGGCTGCTCATCCCGGTACGCTGGCGTGTTATGGGGTTTGAGGCTGGTGTACCTATCGCGGCGCGATTGGCCGTCGCGGGACTGATGATCGCGGGCTTAGCAGTCTCGACGGGCGTTGCCGGGGCCGATCCGGACCAGACACCCGCGCCCGCACCATCGCCGGCAGCGACGGGACCCGCACCGGGACCGGCACCGTCGTCGGCGTCACCGGCGCCCTCACCCGCAGCCTCGTCGGCGCCGTCACCGGCAGCCTCCCCGTCGGCGTCACCGGCAGCCTCACCGGCGCCGGGACCGAAGACGACCATCGACAAGGACGGCATCTACAGCGTCGGGACCGACATCGTGCCGGGCATCTACAGCTCGGGCGGGCCCGCCGACAACGGCACCTGCTACTGGAAGCGGATGAGCAATCCCGACGGCAACATCATCGACAACTCGATGAGCAAGAAGCCGCAGGTGGTGCAGATCGACCCGACGGACAAGGCGTTCAAGACGTCGGGTTGCCAGCCCTGGCAGCTGACCCCGGACGCCACCCCACCGCCTACCGCCCCGCCCGCCGGTGTGGCGGGCACGCTCGGCATTCTCAACGGCTTGCTCGGCGGCGGCCAGGGCGGGCAGCAGCCTCCTCCCCACTCCTGACGGGTCCCCGGCAATCCGGCGGCAGCCTCGCGGTCCGGCTTTTTTCGCTACGGTGACGCCGTGGCCAGTGCGCAACAGATCGTCGTCATCGGTGCCGGTGTCAGCGGACTGACCTCGGCCGTGTGCCTGGCCGAGGCGGGCTGGCCGGTGCGGGTCTGGACGGCCGCCATGCCGCAGGACACGACCTCGAAGGTGGCGGGCGCGGTGTGGCTGCCGCCGCGGCCCGCGGAACGTGCCGGCGACACGCGGGATTGGACCGAACACTCCCTGCGGGTGTTCCGCGAACTCGCCAACGATCCCGGCTCCGGCGTTCAACTGGCGCCGGCGCTGGCCGTCGGCGAACTGACTGCGGCCGAGGCGATGTCGTCGGCCGCGGCATTGATCCCCGACCTGCGGCCGGCCGAGCCGACCGACCTCCCGGACGGCTTCGGCAACGGCTTTCGCGCCACGCTGCCGATGATCGACATGCCGCATTATCTGGACTACCTGACCCGGCGGCTGGCCGCGGCCGGCTGCGAAATCGAGAAGCATCCGGTGCGGTCACTGGCCGAGGCCGCCGGCGCCGCGCCGATCGTGGTCAACTGCGCCGGTCTGGCCGCGGGACCGCTCACCGGCGACGACACGCTGCGCCCGCTGTTCGGCCAGCACGTCGTGCTCACCAATCCCGGTCTGCGGCAACTGTTCCTGGAAATCAACGGCGGCCCGGAATGGACCTGCTACTTCCCCCATCCGCAACGCGTCGTGTGCGGTGGCATCAGCATCCCGGGCCGCTGGGACACCACCGCGGATCCCGACGTGACCGAACGAATCCTGCACCGCTGCCGCCAGATCGAACCGCGGCTCGCCGAAGCCGAGGTGATGGAGACCATCACCGGCCTGCGTCCCGACCGGCCCTCGGTGCGGGTGGAGGCTGAGCCGCTGGAACGCGCACTGTGCATCCACAACTACGGCCACGGCGGCAGCGGCGTGACCCTGTCGTGGGGTTGCGCGCGCGACGTGGTCCGCCTCGCCGGTCAGCGGGTGACGCGGTGAGCATCGACTACGCGCTGGGCGGTCACATCGCCACGATCACGATCAACCGTCCCGAAACCCGCAACTCGCTCGACATGGAGCACTTCCGCGACCTGGCTCTGGCGTGGGCCGCCTTCCGCGACGACACCAGCGCCTGGGTGGCGGTGATCACCGGTGTGGGGCAAGACTTCTGCACCGGCGCCGACCTCAAGAAGTTCATTCCCGAACTCACCGGCGACCTCCCGCAGCCCGACGGGTGGAACAAACTGGACGCCATCCACGCCGTCCTGCACCGCTTTCCCGTCTACAAGCCGATCGTCGCCGCGATCAACGGCACCTGCGTCGCGGGCGGCTTCGAGATGTTGAGCTCCACCGACATCCGAGTGGCCGTGCCCACTGCGCGATTCGCGGTGATGGAGCCCAAGCGGGGCCTTTTCGCCGGCGGCGGGAGCACGGTGCGGCTGCCACGTCAGATGCCCTACCCGCTGGCGATGGAGCTGCTGCTGACCGCCGACATGGTGGACGCGAACCGGGCGCTGGCCATGGGACTGATCAATCAGGTGGTCCCGCCAGCGCGACTGATGGATACCGCGTACGACTACGCCGAGCGCATCGCGGCGAACGCGCCGCTTGCGGTGTTCGCGACGAAGCAGTCGGCCGTCGAAGGGCTGGCGCTGGATCTCGAGTCGGCATACGACAACGAAACTCGGCACAGCGACCGCGTTTTCGAGACCCAGGACGCCAAGGAAGGACCGCGCGCCTTCGCCGAGAAGCGACCGCCGCGGTGGCAGGGGCGCTAGCGACGGCTGACGTCCCTGATGATCAGCGACAGCAGCCAGCTCACGATGGACAACACGACCGCGGCCCAGATCGCCGTCCACCAGAAATGATCGATCTGCAAACCCCAGTGTGTGGTGTGCTCGGTGATCCAGGCGGTGATCCACAACATCAGCGCGTTGACGACGATGTGGAACAGGCCAAGGGTCAGGATGTACAGCGGGATCGACAAGAACTGGACGATCGGCTTGATGAACGCGTTGACCAGGCCGAAGACGATGGCGACGACGAAGATGATGCCGACCCGCTCCAGCTTCGTGTCACCGCCGACGAACGTGATCCCGTGGACGAATTTCGTGACCAGCCATAGCGCGAAACCGGTCAGTGCGGCGCGAAGCAGAAAAGGGCCCATGCGCACAATCCTCCCACCAGGCGTCCCGTTTTAGTTCAAGTTGTAGAACCGCTGCGCGTTGAGCCCGCCGATCTTTTCGCGGGACTCTTCGCTGATATCCGCGCGCGTCCGCAGGTGCTTGGTGCTTTCCGGCCATTCGCCGTCCCAGTGCGGGTAGTCGCTGGCGAACATGATGAAGTCGGCGCCGAGCACGTCGATCACCCCGGGCAGGATCGGTTCCTCCGGCTCGCACGTCACCCAGATGTTGCCCGCGGCCAGGTATTCATGCGGATCGCGGCGCCAGCCGCGCTCCACCCAATCGCCCCGCTTTTCGTAGTGCTCGTGCAATCGATCCATGAAGAACGGGACCCAGCCCGCGCCCGCCTCGAGGAAGGCGAC
This sequence comes from uncultured Actinomycetota bacterium, assembly GCA_963732835.1. GTDB lineage: Bacteria > Actinomycetota > Actinomycetes > Mycobacteriales > Mycobacteriaceae > Mycobacterium. The sequence continues at coordinate 174,806 of CAVTBA010000010.1, read as the reverse complement.
CCGCAACCGCGGGTGGCGCTCGAAGACGCCGCCGGAGACCAGCGCCGTCATCGCCGTCATCTGGTCGAACGGGAAACTGATGCAGTGCACCTGAATGTAATTGGTGAAGCGGTCCACACCGATCTTCGGCAGGTGAATACCGGGAGCGCCGTGAATTCCCAGCGGCATCTCCAGCTCGACGGCGGCGGCGTAGAAGGGGTCGAGGTCGGGGTGGTCGAGGTTGCGGGTCTTGAGCGCCGGCGGAACCAGAGTCGCCACCAGCCCGAGGTCTTTCGCTTCGGTCATGACGTCGATCGCCGCCTGGCCGTGCTCGACCGGGGTGACCGCGACCCCCCGTAGCCGCCCGCCCGACGGGGCGCAGTAATCCGCGATCCACTGGTTGTAGAGCCGGGCGAATCCCGCCGCGAATTCGGGGTCCTCCAGGGTGGGGGCGCACAGGCCGAGACTCGGATACAACACCATCGTGTCGATGTGGTCGCGATCGGCGTCGCCCAGCACGCCTTCGGTCGATCGGCAGTTGATGTTTGGCGCCTTGCTGATGCCGTGCTCGGGGGGACAACCGGCACCCGGGCCCTGATCCTCCGGGTAGCTGCGGCCTTCGAACATCAGCCGGCTGCCGTCGGCGGCGGGCTTGATGTATTGCGGCCAGCGTTTGATCGCTTCGGTCGCCAGCGATGAATTTTCGGCGACATGTCCATCGGCGTCGATGATGCGCATGTATCCGCAACTTACTCTCGCGGAATGCATGTTGAAACGGCTCGCTTTACCGTGCCCGGTAAGCCACGATGCTGACGTGGCCACACAAAGTCCTCAAAAGAAGTTGAACGCCGATCAGCGAAACTCTTTCATCGCGGCGTTGTTGGGCTGGACGATGGACGCCTTCGACTACTTCATCGTGGTGCTCGTCTACGCCGACATCGCAAAGACTTTCCACCACAGCAAAGCCGAGGTCGCGTTCGTCACCACCGCCACCCTGATCATGCGCCCCGTCGGCGCGCTGCTGTTCGGTCTGTGGGCCGACCGCGTCGGTCGGCGCCTGCCACTGATGGTCGACGTGATGTTCTACTCGGTGGTGGGCTTCCTGTGCGCGTTCGCCCCCAACTTCACCGTGCTGGTGATCCTGCGGCTGCTGTACGGCATCGGCATGGGTGGCGAATGGGGCCTGGGCGCCGCGCTGGCGATGGAGAAGGTTCCCGTCGAGCGGCGCGGATTTTTCTCCGGCCTGCTGCAAGAGGGCTACGCGTTCGGCTACCTGCTGGCGAGCGTCGCGTCGCTGGTGGTGATGAATTGGCTCGGGCTGTCGTGGCGGTGGCTGTTCGCGCTGAGCATCGTTCCGGCGCTGGTCAGCCTGATCATCCGTTACCGGGTGGAGGAGTCCGAGGTCTGGGAAGCGGCGCAGGACCGAATGAAGCTCACCAGCACCAGGATCCGCGACGTGCTGCGCGACGCCAAAATCATCCGCCGGTTCTTCTATCTGGTGCTGCTGATGACGGCCTTCAACTGGATGAGCCACGGCAGTCAGGACGTTTACCCGACATTCCTGACGGCCACCGCCAACCACGGCGCCGCCCTGTCCAGCGCGACGGTCAAGGGGATCGTGATCGTCTACAACGTCGGCGCCATCATCGGCGGCCTGTTCTTCGGCACGCTGTCGCAGCGGTTCAGCCGCCGCCACACCATCATCTTTTGCGCGCTGTTGGGGCTACCGATCGTCCCGTTGTTCGCGTACTCGCGCACGGCGGCGATGCTGTGTCTCGGTTCGTTCCTGATGCAGCTGTTCGTGCAAGGCGCGTGGGGCGTGATTCCCGCCCACCTGACCGAGATGTCGCCGGATGCCATCCGTGGCCTCTACCCCGGCGTGACCTACCAGCTCGGAAACCTGCTCGCGGCGTTCAACTTGCCCATTCAGGAGCGCCTCGCGGAGTCGCACGGCTATCCTTTCGCGCTGGCGGCCACGATCGTCCCGGTGCTGATCGCGGTCGCGGTGCTGACGTTTTTCGGCAAGGACGCCACGGGAATTCGTTTCGGCACCACGGAAAGCGCTTTCCTGCCAACCGAAGTGACGTGAGTTGAGGCCTTACGTCGAGATTGCCGCTATGGCTGTGATTCGGCCGGCGACCACGACCATGGCGGCAATCTCGACGCCGCTCCTACTCAGCGCCGTCCAGCAAGCGCCGCAGCAGGTGCATCGCCACCGTCGTCGAGCGCTCCCGGATGTCCGAGCGGTTGCCCGGCAGCCGCAACGTGCGGGTGTCCTTGCGACCGTCCGCGAGTTTAGCGGTGAAACAGACTGTGCCCACCGGTTTTTCGGGGGTGCCGCCGCCCGGGCCGGCGATTCCGGTGATCGCGACGGCGGTGTCGGCGCCGAAACGGCGTAACGCGCCGGCCGCCATCGCCTCGGCCACCGGTTCGGACACCGCGCCGTGCGTCTCGATCAGCGCCGGGTCGACGCCGAGCAGCTCGGCCTTCGCGTCGTTCGAGTAGGCCACCACCCCGCCGGCCACGTAGTCCGACGAACCGGGCCGGTCGGTCAGTCGCGCCGCCAGCAGCCCCGCGGTACAGGATTCGGCCGTCGCGATCCGGTGGCCGGCCAGCGCCCGGGCGACCAGATCGTCCACCGAGGAACCATCTTCGGAGAACAGCTGCTGGGAATGTCGGTCACGCACCAGCTGCATCAGCTTCGCGTAGCTGGCGGCGGCGTCCGGCTCGTAGCGGGTGACCATCTCGATTTCGCCGCGCCGCAGGCAGGTGGTGATCTCGAGCGACTCGAAGCCGGGGACGGACGCCTCGGCGTCGCGCAGCGTCTCGGCCAGACCTGATTCGGGCAACCCGAACATGCGCACGGTCTCCTGCCGATAGAGCGTTCGGCCGGCGATCGCCTGCTGTGCCGCAGGCGTCTCGATGGCCCGGCGCCACATCGGCTGCAGCTCGCGCGGCGGCCCGGGAAGCACGATGACCGTCGGCTTGCCGGGGACGACCACACCGGGCGCGGTGCCCACCGGGTCGAGCACCTGCGAGCCCGCGGGAACCATCGCCTGCTTGCGGTTGGCGGCGCGCACCGCGTCGAAGTCGACGCCCTCGAAGCGCGCCATCAGCGTCTTGAGGATGTTCGCGATCTTGTTCTCGGTCTCGTCGTCCAGTACCAGCTCGCGGTCGCAGAACCGCGCCACCACCTCCACGGTCATGTCGTCGGCCGTCGGCCCCAGGCCGCCGCTGGTGACGATCAAGTCCATGCCCTGGCCGGCCAGGAAGCGCAGCTGCGCTTCGATGTCGGCCGGACGGTCACCGCAGATCGTGATGTGCGCCAGCTCGACGCCCAGCTCCAGCAGGCGATCGGCGATCCACGGGCCGTTCGCGTCTTGGACGCGCCCGGTGAGGACTTCGGTTCCGGTGACGACGATGCCTGCGCGTGCGCTCACCGCCATGAGCCTACTGGCAGGGCTGGGAGACAATGAGCCGATGATCGAGCTCGAGGTTGTGCAGGCTGACGTCACCAAGCTCGAGCTCGACGCGATCGCCAACGCGGCCAACACACAACTGCGGCACGGTGGCGGCGTCGCCGCGGCCATTGCCCGCGCCGGCGGCCCGGACGTGCAGCGCGAATCGACCGAGAAGGCGCCCATCGGGCTCGGGGACGCCGTCGAGACCACGGCCGGCGACATGCCGGCCCGCTACGTCATCCACGCCGCGACCATGGAGCTCGGCGGCCCGACCTCGGCGGAGATCATCGGGCGGGCCGCCGCCGCCACGCTGCGGAAGGCCGACGAACTCGGCTGCCGCACGCTGGGTCTGGTGGCCTTCGGTACCGGCGTCGGCTGTTTCCCGCTGGACGAGGCGGCGCGGCTGATGGTCGACGCCGTCCGGCAACATCAGGCGAAGTCGTTGGAAAAGGTGGTGTTCGCGGTCCACGGCGACGCGGCCGAGCGAGCCTTCCGGGACGCCGTTGCGGGCTAACCGTCTTCGAGGTGACGCTCCACGGAGGCGACCTTCTGCGTCATCGCATCGCTGACTCCGGACCGCCAGTCCGCCTTGATCACGGTGCTGACCCGGGGAGCGCGAGCGGCCACCGCCTCGACCGCGCGCTGCACGACCGCCATCACTTCTTCCCAGGTTTCGCCTTCGATGGTGGTGAACATCGAATCCGTCTTGTTGGGCAGGCCGGAATCGCGAACCACCCGAACCGCTTCGGCGACGATCTCGCCGACCCCCTCGCCCACACCCATTGGCGTGACGGAGAACGCGACGAGCACAGACACTCGACGAGCGTACCCAACGTTTTCCGGGCCGGCCTGGCAGCATCAAGCCCATGCGGGTCTTGGTGCAACGGGTAGCGTCGGCGACGGTGTCGGTCGACGGCGAAGTGGTGGGCGCCATCCGGCCGGACGGTCAGGGGCTGCTGGCCTTCGTCGGCGTCACCCACACCGATGACCCCGACAAGGCGCGACGGCTCGCTGAAAAGCTTTGGTATTTACGCATTCTCGCCGATGAACGGTCGGCAGCCGACGTCGGCGCACCGATTCTGGTGGTCAGTCAGTTCACCCTGTACGCCGACACCGCCAAGGGCCGGCGACCGTCGTGGAACGCGGCCGCTCCAGGCGCGGTCGCCGAGCCGCTGGTCGCGGCGTTCGCCGAGGCGTTGCAGCGGATGGGCGCCGAGGTCCACACCGGGGTGTTCGGCGCGAACATGCAGGTCGAGTTGGTCAATGACGGCCCGGTCACCCTGATTCTGGAGCTCTGACCCTGCGACTGCCGGTACGTTGGGTAGGCCGGTTTTTCATAGCCTATTTCATGCACGGGAGGGGCGACCATGAGCACGACGCCTGAGTTCGGCTCGCTCCGTTCCGACGACGACAACTGGGACATCGTCAGCAGCGTGGGCTACACCGCCCTGCTGGTAGCCGGATGGCGTGCGCTGCATGCCGTGAGCCCCCAGCCGCTGGTCCGGGACGACTACGCCAGGGTCTTCATCGCCGCCTCCCAGGACCCGTATCTGGCGGCAACCCTGGCCAACCCGGGGACCTCCGAAGACGAGATGGCCTTTCCCCGCCTCTACGGCGTGCAGACCCGGTTCTTCGACGACTTCTTCGTCGCCGCCGGCGCCGCGGGCGTACGCCAGGCGGTGATCGTCGCCGCCGGGCTGGACTCCCGGGCTTACCGGCTCGAATGGCCCCAGGGCACAACCGTTTTCGAAGTCGATCTGCCGAAGGTGCTGGAATTCAAGGCGCGGGTGCTAAGCGAGCACGGCGCTGCGGCCAAGGCCCGCAGAGTGGAGGTCGCCGCCGATCTGCGCACCGACTGGTCGCGGGCACTGGAGGCCGCCGGCTTCGACCCCGAAACTCCCAGTGCCTGGTCGGTGGAGGGAGTGCTGCCCTATCTGACCGATGAGGCCCAGAACACGCTCTTCACCCGGATCAGCGGACTCAGTGCGCCGGGCAGCCGAATTGCCACTGGTGCGCTGGGGGCCCGGCTGGACCACCAACAGCTCGAGGCCCTGGAGGCGGCGCATCCCGGCGTCAACGTGTCCGGCGATGTCGATTTCTCCGCCCTCACCTACGAGCCCCAGACCGATCCCGCGGAACGGCTGGCCGCGCACGGCTGGGCGGTCGAACCGGTCCGCAACACGCTCGACCTGCAGGCCGGTTATGGGATGACCCCGCCGGACATTGACGTCAAGATCGACGCTTTCATGCGGTCGCAATACATTACGGCGACGCGGTAAGGGGCCGGTCCGTGCGCTATCTGGCGAAGCACGTGCGTCGCGAACGAAGCTAGGGCGTCAGCAGGATTTTCACGTCGTCACCCGAACGCGATGCCGCGGTCGTGTAGCCCTTGGACGCCTCGTCCAGGGGCAGCGTGGTGGTGAAGATGCCATCGACGTCGAGCCGTCCGGACTGCAGCAGCGGGATCAATTCCGGCCAGGTGCGCTGCACCGGCGCCGTCGTCATCCGCAGCGTGATGCTGCGGATCAGACAGCCCAGGGCGTTGAGCGGGAACGGATTCATGTCGTGCACGCCGACAACCGAGACGGTGCCTCCCGGCCGCACCGCGTTGAGTGCGGCGGTCAGGGACGCGTCCGTGGCGACGGCATCGATCACCGCGTCGGCGCCGCGGCCCCCGGTGGCGGCGAGGATGGCCTCGACCGCGGGCGCCTTGAGGGGCGTCGCTCCCCACCGGGCGGCCCGGTCCAACCGTCCGTCGACCTGATCGACCGCGAAAACCGTTGCGGCGCCCTGAAACAGCGCGCTGCGCAGCGAACACAGACCGACAGCGCCCAAGCCGATGACCGCCACGGTGCCGCCGAACGGAATGTCGGCGCGTTGCGCCGCCGCCCAGCCGGTGGCGAGGTTATCGGTGAGCAGCAGGGCCTGTTCGGTGCTGATCGCTTCCGGCATTTTGAGCAGCTGGAAGTCGGCCGCCGGCACGGCCAGCAGATCGGCCTGCGCCCCGCCGAGCACGCCCCCGCCGAAAATCTGGAAGCCGTTGTGGCACATGACCGGGTCGCGGGTGGCGCACCCGGCGCAGGCGCCGCACCCGGTCACCGACGACACCATCACGTGGTCCCCGACCCTGACGGTGCGTACGTCGGGGCCGACTTCCACAACGGTGCCGACCGCTTCATGGCCCAGTGCGATCGGGTCGGGCATCGGAAAATCGGCCTCGTAGAAGTGCAGGTCGGATCCGCAGATGGCGGCGGCGGTGACCTCGACGATCGCGCCACCGGGGCCGGGAAGGGCGGGATCGGGCCGCGTGTCGACCCGGATGCTGTGGGGTCCGTCGACGACTACCGTACGCATAGTGGTGTGCTCACTTCCATTGCCGCACGACGAATTGTGACCAGTCGGGCTCGCGCACCGCGGCCCAGTACTCGTTGAGGCGCCACGGACTGACGGTGTGGATCTCGCCGTCGGCGTTCTTGAAGTAGGAGTGTTCGACCGCGGGGTGCGACCACACCATTTTCTTGATTTGGGTCTGCGTCCGCTCATGCCAATCGGTGGCCGCTTCGGGCTTCGGTTCCAGCGAATGCACGTCCGGCTCGGCCAGCCGCGCCAGGCACTGATCGATGTAGCGCATCTGCAGTTCGGACTGGAAGATCAGGCTGCCCCCGTGGGCGAGATGCGTCCCGGGGCCGTAGATGATGAACAAATTGGGGAAACTCGGAACGGTGATGCCGAGGTAGGCGTACGGCCGGCTCCCCCAAAACCCGCGCAGGTCGACCCCGTCGCGGCCGGTGATCTTCAGCGGCCATAACACCTCGGTGTGCCGGAAACCGGTGGCATACACGATGACGTCGGCGTCATGCTTCACACCGTCTTCGGTGACGATGCCGCGAGGGGTGATCTGCCGGATCGGTGTGCGCACCAGTTCGACGTTGTCCCGTTGCAGCGTTTGCAGCCAGCTGCCGTTGTCCTGCAGGGTTCGTTTGCCGCAGGCCGGATAGTCGGGCATCACCCTGCTCAACAGCTCGCTGCCTTCGCCGAGCTGGCTGGTGATCCACTGGGAGAACATCATCTGGGCGGCGGCGTTGATGTCGCTGACGGCGTGGTCCTGGTCGGCGTAATCCGGGTCGCTTTCCGCGGCGTCCAGGCCCTTGTCGGACCCGGGCCAGAGCACCAGGAAGCGGTACCACCGTCCGTAGAAGGGCAGGTGGCGCATCGCCCAGCGCATGCCCTCGCCGACCTCGTCGTGATACATCGGGTTGGGGAACATCCACTGCGCGGTCCGCTGAAACACAGTGAGGTGCGCGACGTTCGGGGCGATGGTGGGAGCGATCTGGAAGCCGCTGGCGCCCGCGCCGACGAGCGCGACTCGTTTGCCGCTCACGTCGACGGAGTGATCCCACGCGGCGGAGTGGAACGAGGGGCCCGCGAAGCTGTCGGCACCGTCGAAGTCGGGAACGTTGGTCCGGTTCAACTGACCGACCGCGGTGATCAGGGCCCGGGCGCGCACCGTGCTCGTCTGGCCCTCGGCGCCGCGCAGCGCAATGCTCCAGGTGGCTTCGTCGTCGACCCACTCGGCGGCCAGCACCTCGGTATTCCACAGCACATGCTCACCCAGGTCGTGCTTCGTCATGACCTGGGTGAAATAGTCCTGCAGCTCGTGCTGCTCGGCGAAGAAATGCGTCCAGTCGTTGTTGGGTTCGAAGCTGTAGCAATAGAAGTGGTTTGCCACGTCGACGCGGGCACCGGGATAGCTGTTCTCCCACCAGGTTCCGCCCGGCCCGGCGTTCTTCTCCACGATGGTGAAGGGAATGTTGGCCTGCTTGAGCCGGATTCCGGCCAGGATGCCCGATTCGCCGCAGCCGATGACGAGCACCGGAATATCGGCGGCGCTTTCGGCCGGCAGGGCCGGCGGGCGGCGCGGATCGGCGCCGTCGAGGTCCATCTCCTCCAGAATGAGGGGCAGGTAGTCGTCGGTCACATGCTCGCAGGCCGCCCAGTCCATCATTTCCCGAATGAGGTCGAGGCTGAGCGGCTTTGGCTCGGGGCACCCGCGGTCCCGATACTCGGTGATCACCGGCAAGGCCGCCGCGCGGGCGCGGGCCTTGTCCTCCTCGGACATGAAGCCCTGAATCTCGTTGAGGAAGACGCCCATCTGTTTGAAGTCGCGGATGAAGCGCGGATCGCCGGTGATGTGCACGAGCGAGAGCAGCAGGGTCGGAATGCTGACATCCGCGAGGGCGGCTTCGATTTCCGCGGTGGACGTGGTGAAGGGATCGCCGGCATAGGCGCTGCGCATAGCGGATCCTCTCGGTGCACGGGGTCCCCAATTACGCTACCTGCCGTGTCGTAATTGGCAGCACAAACCTACCCGCTGGCGAGGGAGCGGATCAATAGCGTGATCGCTACGGCGCGTCGCCATCGTCGTCTTCGGCCAGGAGTTTTTCCGGGTGGTGGAAGGTGTTGGTGCGTGGCTGCCCGCGATCGAGGTGGGGTGGTGGGATCCATTCGGTGTCGCCGTTGGCGCGTTTTCGGGTGGTCCAGCCGTTGTCGAGGAGGCGGTGGTGGGGTCCGCAGGCCAGGGTGAGTTGATCGATGTCGGTGCGGTGGGTGCTCGCCCAGTCTTGGACGTGGTGGACTTCGCAGTAGTAGCCGGGCACGTCGCAGCCCGGTGCCGAGCAGCCGCGGTCCTTGGCGTACAGGACGATTCGCTGTCCGGGTGAGGCCAGGCGTTTGGTGTGATAGAGCGCCAGCGCCTTGCCTTTGTCGAATACGGCCAGATAGTGGTGGGCGTGGCGGGCCAGCCGGATCACGTCGGACATCGGCAGCAGGGTGCCCCCGCCGGTCAAGCCTCTACCGGCGGCGGCTTCCAGCTCGGTGAGGGTGGTGGTTACGACGATGGCTGCCGGCATTCCGTTGTGCTGGCCCAGCTTGCCGCTGGCCAATATGGCTCGTAGCGCGGCGTTGAGGCCGTCGTGGTTGCGCTGGGCGGGGCTGCGGGTGTCGCGCTGCGCCGCTTCGGCTGCCGGGACGCCGTCCACGACCGGGGCCTCGTCGTCGGGGTTGCACATGCCGGGCGCGGCCAGCTTGGCCAGTACCGCCTCCCAGCTGGCGCGCGCTTGCGGCGTTAACCATCCACTCAAGCGCGACATGCCATTGGAGTCTTGGGTTCCCAGCGTCAGGCCGCGGGCCCGCGCCCGGTCGGTATCGGTGTAGTTGCCGTCGGGGTTGAGGCAGTCCATCAGGTGGCGAGCGAGCTTGGCGAGTTGGTCGGGGCGATATTGGGTGGCCTCGGACGCCAGGTGGTTCTCGGCGTGCTCGCGGGTGTCGATGTCGACCGACTCGGGCAGCTGGTGGAAGAGCTGCCGGATCACCGCCACGTGGTCGGCCCCGATGGCCCCGTCGCGTTGGGCCGCCGCGGTGGCGGGCAACACCGGGGCCAGCGGCTCACCGGACAGCGCCCGGCGCGGGCCCAGCTCGGCGGCCTCAGCGATGCGGCGGCTGGCCTCGGCCCGGGTGATATGCAGCCGATCGGCCAACGCCCAGGACAGCTTGCCGCCCAGCTCGGCCGAATCAGCTTGTTCACCAACCTGATTGATCAGTTGAAAACTGGGCGTTTGCAGCCGGCGGGTCTGGCACTCGAGTATCTCCAACAACACCAACCGCTCCGGATTGGTCAGCGCCTCATACGAATGCCCCTGGAAGCGGGAGACCACCGCACGCAACGCGTCGACGTCGTGCTGAATCTCCTCACAAGTACTCGAACACATATTCGAATGATATGCCGACTCACCGACAAAACGGCCACCAGACACCACTGAAACAAAAGTGGCACAAGTGATTTCAGGGCGAGAGGCGTCGTACCCGAGACTGCACTTGCGCAGGTGGGAAACAATGGGTCCACGTCGACGAGTGCTCCTGGTGAGCCGGAGATGGAGGAGCGTCATGGCCTCGTTACTCACGGCCTGCGCCGGATTCCTGTTCGCCGTCTTGTGGATGGATCTGATATTCGATGTGCAGGTTCTCCGGTTTCGCTCTGAGCCAACTGATCTGCCCGAGGCCGTGCTCGCTTCTATCGCGGCTTACTACCATCGCGCGACGACCACGTCTCGCCCGATGAGCCGGCTGATCGCCGCCGTCATGGTGGTCCTGTTGGCGGCGCTGACCTACGAATCCGCGCGCGGGCCGGAACCGTGGTGGCTTCTGGTGCTGTCGGCCGTCCTCGCGGGGATTCCGATCATGCTGGCTTTGACGCAGACGGTTCCCGACGCGGTACGTCTCGGGCGGCGCGCGGACAATTCACCCGAGCAGACGCGCCTGGCGCGGTCGGTTTGCCGGGATCACCTCGTGTGTGCCGGCTGCATGCTGGCGTTCCTGGCGCTGTGGGTGGCACACAGCGCGGCGGTGTGAGCGGCGGGCGCGACGGGCCGTAGTGGCAAAACGCAGGTCAGGACCCGCTGGCCACGTCAATGCCGTCCGTACTAAACTAGAACACGTTTCAATTCGGCCGCGCCCCAGGAGTAGGCATGCACACCGCCATCTGCGATGAGCTTGGTATTGAGTTCCCGATCTTCGCGTTCACCCATTGCCGTGATGTCGTTGTCGCGGTCAGCAAGGCCGGTGGCTTCGGCGTGCTGGGCGCGGTGGGCTTCACCCCCGAGCAGCTCGAGATCGAGCTCAATTGGATCGACGAGAACATCGGCGACCACCCGTATGGCGTCGACATCGTGATCCCGAACAAGTACGAGGGCATGGACTCGCACCTGTCCGCCGAGGAGCTGGCCGAGACGCTGCGCAAGATGGTGCCCCAGGAGCACCTGGACTTCGGCAAGAAGATCCTTGCCGACCACGGCGTGCCGATCGAGGACAGCGACGGCGACAGCCTGCAGCTGCTCGGTTGGACCGAGGCGACGGCCACGCCCCAGGTCGAGGTGGCGCTCAAGCACCCGAAGGTGAAGATGATCGCCAACGCGCTCGGCACTCCCCCGGCCGACATGATCAAGCACATTCACGACGCCGGACTCAAGGTGGCCGCGCTGTGCGGTTCGCCCTCGCAGGCTCGCAAGCACGCCGACGCGGGCGTGGACATCATCATCGCCCAGGGTGGCGAGGCCGGCGGGCACTGCGGTGAGGTGGGCTCGATCGTGTTGTGGCCGCAGGTGGTCAAGGAGGTCGCCCCGGTGCCGGTGCTGGCGGCCGGCGGCATCGGCAGCGGCCAGCAGATCGCGGCGGCGCTGGCGCTGGGTGCCCAGGGGGCGTGGACGGGCTCGCAGTGGCTGATGGTCGAGGAATCCTCGAACACGCCGGTTCAGCAGGAGGCGTACGTCAAGGCGGGCAGCCGGGACACCGTCCGCAGCCGGTCGTTCACCGGTAAGCCGGCCCGCATGCTGCGCAACGACTGGACCGAGGCGTGGGAGCAGCCGGACAACCCGAAGCCGCTCGGAATGCCGCTGCAGTACATGGTCTCGGGAATGGCGGTGCGGGCAACGAACCGGTACCCGAACGAGAGCGTGGACGTCGCGTTCAACCCGGTCGGTCAGGTCGTCGGCCAGTTCACCAAGGTGGAGAAGACGGCGACGGTCATCGAGCGCTGGGTGCAGGAGTACCTCGAAGCGACCAACAGGCTGGACGAGCTCAACGAGGCCGCCTCCGTCTGACGACCTCTACACGTCGTCGTCGACCTCGTCGCTGCCGGTGAACATCTCCCTCGTCCGGTCCACCGCGTAGGTGCCGATGTCGATCGAGTTCTGAACGATTCCGCTGGCACCGCCGGCGATGTCACCGCGGATGATGTCGCTGGCGTGCTCGACGATGTCGGAGGCCTTCTCGACCGCGTTGGTCGCGATGTCCCTGGCCGCGTCGACCGCATCTTTCGGACTGAAGCCCATCTCGAGTCTCCTCTTGTCGCCGGACAGTTGCTATGACTCTAGACCGGGCGCCGCGCCTAGTAGTTCACCAAGGTGCGCCAGTAGGACTCGGGGATCTCGGCCCCGGACCGCAGAATTCGGGCCAGCCCGGCGGCCATCGCGATACCCAGCAGCCCCAGCCACAGCCCGGCCAGCCCGATGATCCCCCACAGCACGGCGGTGACCACGGGCCACGGCGACAGCGCCGCCAGGACCGGTGCGAAAAAGAAGCCCGTTCCGATGTACCACGCCGAGCCGGCGCGATCCGACGCCAGGACGAAACGCAGCCAGCGTGGGATCGGGGCGTCGCCCGGCTGACCGTCGTTCATGGCTCAGCCTGTCATCCGGCCGGGGGGAAGAATCCCGCCCCGGTGAACCATCCTTCTTGCCAACCCCGGTCCCCCAGGCACAGCATCGGCAGCCCGGCATCCGACTGCGCCGCCGCTTGCGGCCCCGGGCACTTCGCGCCGGCCTGCTGCACCCCGTACAGCGGGTAAGAGATGACCCAGTATCCGGTGGTGGCCGCCGGGAACTGGTTGGGCGGAGGGAAGTGGCACGCCTCGGCCTGGCCGCTGGGGCCTCGGCCGAAGATGAAGCGCTCGTAGTTGTCGCACGGCGCGCCCAACGACGCCTGATAGTTCATGCCCGGCACGTCGCCGTCGTACCCGGCGGCGGCGCACGGCGCCACGCCAATCGCGATGCCCGCTATGGAAGCGGTGCTGAGCAGTTCCCGAATCATGTTCCACCCCGCCTGTCGTCGCCGGTGACCTGCACCAAAGCATATCCATCGGGCCGTCGGCCACAAGACCGTATCGGCGGTCCGGATGCGAAACGAAGAACACGTTTCAATTTGCCCTCGACGATCTTGCGTCAACGCTTCCCAACCGTGGTGCAGCAATGGTTTATTTGCACAAAGACGACTAGACCACTTCGTATCGAGGAGCGGGCCATGCCAACCGTCGAGCCAACCGCCAAGCCTGTCCCCAATCTCCCGCCCGGATTCGACTTCACCGATCCGGACATCCACGCCGAGCGACTGCCGGTGGAGGAACTGGCCGAGCTGCGGCGGACCGCGCCGATCTGGTGGAACGAACAGCCCGTCGGCTCCGGCGGATTCGACGACGGCGGCTACTGGGTGGTGTCCAAGCACAAGGACGTCAAAGAGATCTCGCTGCGCAGCGACGTCTTCTCCAGTCTGGAAAACACGGCCCTGCCGCGCTACCGCGAGGGCACGGTCCGCGAGCAGCGTGAGACGGGCAAGTTCGTGTTGCTCAACATGGACGCGCCGCAGCACACCCGGCTGCGCAAGATCATCTCCCGCGGTTTCACACCCCGGGCCGTCGAACGGTTGCGCGAAGATCTGCGCGTCCGCGCCCGGCAGATCGTCGAGGCCGCGGCCGCGGCGCGTTCCGGCGACTTCGTCGAGCAGGTGTCTTGCGAATTGCCGCTGCAGGCGATCGCCGGCCTGATGGGTGTGCCGCAGGAGGAACGCATGAAGCTGTTCCACTGGTCCAACCAGATGGTGGGCGATCAGGACCCGGAGTTCGCCCGCAACGACCCCATGGGTGCCTCGATCGAACTGATCACCTACGCGATGCAGATGGCCGCCGACCGGGCGCAGAACCCCGGCGATGACATCGTCACGAAGCTGATCGAGGCGGACATCGATGGCCACAAGCTCTCCGACGACGAGTTCGGGTTCTTCGTCATCCTGCTGGCCGTGGCCGGTAACGAGACCACCCGCAACTCCATCACCCAGGGCATGATGGCCTTCACCGACTTCCCCGACCAATGGGAGCTGTACAAGCGGGAACGGCCCGCGACCACCGCCGACGAGATCGTCCGCTGGGCCACCCCGGTGACGTCCTTCCAGCGCACCGCGTTGGAGGACTACGAACTATCCGGCGTGCAGATCAAGAAGGGTCAGCGCGTGGTGATGGTCTATCGATCGGCCAACTTCGACGAGGACGTGTTCGACGACCCGTTCAGCTTCAACATCCTGCGTAATCCCAACCCCCACGTCGGCTTTGGCGGAACCGGTGCCCACTACTGCATCGGGGCCAACCTGGCGCGGATGACCATCGACCTGATGTTCAACGCGATCGCCGACGCGATGCCCGACCTGGAATCGGCCGGCAAACCCGAACGGCTGCGCTCGGGGTGGCTCAACGGGATCAAGCACTGGCAAGTCAATTACCACAGCAACGACGCGGCGAAATGCCCTGTCGCACATTAAGCTAAGTCAATGCCAAAGCATCAAGCTGTCCGGATCCAGTCCGTAGGCGGCCCCTTGGAGCTGGCCGACGTGGAAACGCAGCCGCCCGGTCGTGGCGAGGTGCGGATAGCGGTCACCGCGTGCGGGATATGCGGCACCGACCGCGCCTTCGTAAACGGGGGCTTTCCGAACATGTCATGGCCATTGACGCCGGGACACGAAATTGCCGGGAGGATCGCCGAACTCGGCGACGGCGTCGACGAGTTCGCGGTTGGCGACCGAGTGGCGGTCGGCTGGTTCGGCGGCTGCTGCTACCACTGCGATCCCTGCCGCAAGGGGATTTTCATCCATTGCGTGAACGGCAAGGTGCCGAGCTGGCACTACCCCGGCGGGTACGCGGAGTCGGTGACGGTACCGGTCAGCGCGTTGGCGCGCATTCCATCGGAACTCTCCGATGTGGAAGCCGCCCCGATGGGCTGCGCGGGGGTCACCACCTACCACGCGCTGCGCCAGACCAATGCGCTGCCCGGTGACCGGGTCGCCATTCTGGGTGTGGGGGGGCTCGGCCATCTCGGGGTGCAGTTCGCTCGCGCGATGGGTTTCGAGACCGTTGCCGTTGCCCGCGGTACCGCCAAAGCGGAAGACGCCAAAAAACTGGGGGCCCATCACTACGTCGATTCCACCAGCGGCGATGTCGCAGAAGCGTTGCAGGCCTTGGGCGGTGTCGCGGTCGTGCTGGCCACCGCCGGCAACTCGGCGGCCATGGCGGACACGGTGGGCGGGTTGCTGCCCCAAGGCCAACTGGTCACCATCGGTGTGACCCCCGACCCCCTGCCCATCAGCCCGGTCCAGCTGATAACCCCGGGGCTCAGCGTGATCGGTCATCCCTCCGGCACCGCGAAAGACGTTGAAGAGACGATGCATTTCGCCGTGCTGTCCGGTGTGCGGGCGTGGATCCAGGAACTGCCGCTGTCACAAGCTGCCGAGGGCTACGCGGCGTTGGAGCAAGGACGCGCGCACTACCGCACGGTCCTGACAATGTGATTACAGTCGGCCTATGACCGGCGAGTGGAGCCTGGACGCATCCGACGGCGAGCTACTCCTTGCCACCGGAGTCCGGGGCCGGGCCGCCCGAATGGGCCATCGTCTCACCATCGCGATGACCCGCTGGCGCGCCACCGTGAGCTGGGCCGGCCCGGAACCCACCACCGCTGAGCTTGTGGTCGAAACGGATTCGTTCGAGGTGCTACGCGGCGAGGGCGGCGTGAAGGGATTGTCCGGGCCCGAGAAGGCTTTGGTGCGGTCCAACGCGTTGAAGTCGTTGGACGCCGGTCGATTTCCCGAGATCCGCTTCTCCGCACGGGTCATCGACAAGACTCACGACGGGTACCGGCTCACCGGCCCACTCGAGGTTCGGGGAAAGTCACGGGATCACGTCGTCGTACTACGCACAGAGGATCTCGGGGACGCGTGGCGCATGTCCACCGAATCCACGGTCCGGCAGACCGATTACGGCATCAAGCCGTACTCACTGCTGATGGGTTCCGTCCAAGTCGCCGATGACGTTTCGGTGTCCTTCAACGCGATTCACGCGAAACACGCCTGAGCGACTGCCCCGACGCGGACGTCAGGGCTGCGGCTGGGCGGGCGCCTGCGGAGCCGAGTCACCCGTCGGGTCGCCGACGTCGCCCGGTATGTGCTCGAGCACTCGCGTCAAGTACGGCTGCCGGTTGTTGGGGTCCGGCTGCTGCACGTCCGGCGCGGCTGGGTCCGTGATCGGTTCACCGGCAGCCAGTTTCGCTTGCGGGGTCATCGGCGCGACGACCGGGGGCGGCGCCACGGCTTCGGCGACCTGCGGTGTCGGCGCCTGCACCGCGTGCCGTGGGGCGGGCTGGCTGGCCGGAGCCAGCTGAATGCCCACCGCGAGCGATATCGAGGAGACAAAGGTGACCACACCAGCGGCCAGGGTGGTCGCGGCCCCGGCGTACGACAGCTTCCGCGGCACCGCGGGCGTGGCGGCGGGTTCACCGGGGTGTACCACCAGTTGGTCATCGGTGAACTCGGTGCTTACCGGGCGGCGGTGAGCGCCGCGCCGCGCGCGATCGTCACCTGAGCCATCGTTTGCACAAAAACCGGTACCGGCAGCGTCTTTTCGAGATGCCAGGTGAAACCGTCGATGCCGGTGCCGACGACCACGATCCCGCCCGGCTGCCATCCGTTGCGGTCGAACATGCCGGTCAGCCAGCGAGTCAGGCCGTCGAAGCCACCGCGCACCTGTTTGGTCGCCGTCTGCGTTTGCCCATCGTGGGTGTCGACCATGACGACGGTCGCGGTGTCGTGTTCGAGGACGCACACCGCGGTCTGCTCGTAACCGATGACCGGCGCGATGGCCTGCGCCAGTGTCTCGACGGCCTCGAGTTGCCGGACCGGCACGACGTTGTCGAAGCCGGCGTCGGTCAGTGCTTCCAGCAGCAGCGCGGCCTGCGCGAACGCTTCGTCGTTCCAGGTGACCCCGATGACCCGCAGCCGATGGTCGCTGGCGGCCGCCTGGGCTTCCACCCGCGCAATCTCGTCCGTCACCTGCTCCGCAGTACTGACTGCGCGTGCGTCCCGGCCGGCGTGCAGCGCGAGCTCCTGATGATCCAGGATGGTGCCGTCTGCGCCGTGTCCCTCGGCGAGGACCCACCCAATGGCGGTCGGCGTCACTGACAGCCCAAGTACCGTGTCCAAAACTTATGCCCCAATCGGTCCCGGACCTCCGATGCCCTCAGCCGCACCGACGCGCACCAGAAAAGCCTGGTGAGCTGGTTCGTGAGAGCCGGAACTGACCGAGATAATGTGGTCTCCATCGGCTTGCTCCGTGAGAGCCTACGCGGTCGATGCAAGTCCGGCTGCCCCGGCTCGGCATCACCGGACAACCGGCCTGATGAGAACCACCGGATGCGTCCACTGGACGCCCAGGTGAGGGAACGGCCGTCGGCGCCTGGAAACCACGCCATCCTCTCGCGGCGATAAAAGTCTCTTACGGGGGCGAATCGGCCTTTTCGGCGGCGGTTCGGCATCGCGGACCCGGCCGCCGTCACGGCGGCGTCGGAAATGGGGGCTTTGTGCATTACGGCGTGCTGCGTGCTAGCCCTGCTGCCAGGCGTTTTGGGTCGCCGAGTGGTGACGGCGGGCTGCTTGCCAACCGGTGGGAACGTCGTCGCACTCTTATCCCAGGTGCGAAATTGTGAGGGAAAACCGATACCAAACTGAGATGTCCCCGCGTCCCGATCGACATTCGGCCTATTCGCACGGTAAATTCCTGCCTGAGACGGCGATCACATCGACAAGGGGCATGTATGACAGATCTGAGCGAGAACGTCCGGGCCTGGGGGCGCCGGCTTTTAGTCGGTGCGGCAGCGGCTGTCACCCTGCCGGGCCTGATCGGTCTTGCCGGCGGCGCGCCGACCGCGGGCGCGTTTTCGCGCCCGGGGCTGCCCGTCGAATATCTGCAGGTGCCGTCGGCGGGTATGGGCCGCAACATCAAGGTCCAATTCCAAAGCGGCGGCAACGGCTCCCCCGCGGTCTACCTGCTCGACGGGTTGCGCGCCCAGGACGACTACAACGGCTGGGACATCAACACGCCCGCGTTCGAGTGGTACTACCAGTCGGGCCTGTCGATCGTCATGCCCGTCGGCGGCCAGTCCAGCTTCTACGCCGACTGGTATCAGCCGGCGTGCGGGAAGGCCGGCTGTTCCACATACAAGTGGGAGACGTTCCTGACGAGCGAACTGCCGCAATACCTGCAGTCCAATAAGAGTGTGAAGCCCACCGGAAGCGCCGCGGTCGGGATCTCGATGTCGGGCTCCGCGGCGATGATCTTGGCTGTCTATCACCCGCAGCAGTTCATCTACGCCGGATCGCTGTCCGCTCTGATGGACCCGTCGCAGGGCATGGGCCCGTCGTTGATCGGCCTGGCCATGGGCGACGCCGGCGGCTACAAGGCCGACGCGATGTGGGGGCCCTCGAGCGACCCGGCGTGGCAGCGCAACGACCCAAGCTTGCAGATCCCCAAATTGGTCGCCAACAACACCCGGCTCTGGGTCTACTGCGGTAACGGCACACCGTCGGAATTGGGCGGTGCCAACATGCCCGCCGAGTTCCTGGAGAACTTCGTGCGCAGCAGCAACCTGAAGTTCCAGGACGCCTACAACGCGGCCGGCGGCCACAACGCGGTGTTCAACTTCAACGCCAACGGAACCCACAGCTGGGAGTACTGGGGAGCCCAGCTCAACGCGATGAAGCCGGACCTGCAGGGCAGCCT
Organism: uncultured Actinomycetota bacterium; assembly: GCA_963732835.1. GTDB lineage: Bacteria > Actinomycetota > Actinomycetes > Mycobacteriales > Mycobacteriaceae > Mycobacterium. The sequence continues at coordinate 155,942 of CAVTBA010000010.1, read as the reverse complement.
CGGCGCCACCCCCGGCGGGGGCGGATAAACCTCACCTGCCCCGAGTTCGCTACTGCGCCTGACGACGACGCCGTCGGGCGCAGTAGTGCGTCATGGGGCCTTTGGTCTTTGCCGGTCAGCTCGTCCTGGTGAATTGGTCGGTGATATCGGTCCATGTGGTCGCGTCACCGCGATGGTCGTTCATGTTCCGGCACTGGCCGTAGACGCGGAGTACGCCCAGGCGGGGATCGTCGTCGTGGCGGTACATGATGACGGTGACGGCATCCTTGGTGAGCGTCTTGGCGAACGCGTGATTGTTGTGCGGTAGTCCCTCGGCCCAGCCGTGCCCGGTCAGCGTGGTGGCAATTCCGGCGAAGTAGGTATCGGCCGGTGCCGCCGCGGGCACCGTGAAGGTCAGATAGATCGAGCCCTGATAGGGCGGGTCGTCGCGGTTTTTGCAGGACATCAGCGAGTAGCCGGCCGACGACGTCTGCAGGCCCGTCGTGGTGACGATGTTCTGGGCCGATTGGACGACCTGAGCCCTCGACTGATCGTCGCTCATGGGGCTGGCGGGATGGTCGAGGGCGTCGGCGGGCGTCGAATGGAGGCGATCGACCATGAGGACCGCTGCGCCCACCAGCAGGGGAATCGCCAGCGCAACGGCGATCAGCGCGCGAATCTGCTTCGAGCGCAACGATTTCCCACGCTTCGCGCCAACGCGGTGCGGGCCGGGACTGTCCATGGGCGATGACATCGGCAACTCAGGCTAACTCCGATAGGCCCGCGCTTCCGCGGCTGCCGCAGAATCGTGGTCATGACCAACCGCCGCACCGCCCTGATTGCCCGCTGCGGCGGTGTGATCGGCGGGCTGGCGATCCTGGTCGTCCCGCCGGGGAAGGCAGACGACACGAGCCCGCTCACTGAGTTGGTCGACGCCGCCGCGCAGCGGTTGCAGATCGCCGAGCCGGTGGCCGCCTTCAAGTGGAGCACCCGCGGAGCCATCGAAGACCAGGGCCGCGTCCAGCAAGAACTCGCGAAGATGGCCGCCCAGGCCTCCGACCGGCAGATCGACCCCGACTACGTCACCCGGGTATTCGGTGACCAGATCAGCGCTACCGAGGGCATCGAATACAGCCGGTTCGCGGATTGGAAGCTGGATCCCGGGGCGGCCCCGACCGAGTCGGCGGATCTGTCGGCGTCGCGGTCAGCGATCGACGACCTCAACCAAGCGATGCTGACCCAACTCGTGGCCAACTGGGGCCTGCTGCATTCACCGGCGTGCGCCGCACAGCTCGACCTCGCCCGGCGTGGCGTCATCCGCGGGCGCCGGCTCGACGGTCTCTATCAACGGGCGCTGGCGTTAGCAACGCGGTCATATTGCCAGCAATAATTTATTTTTTCCTCATCGCTTTCTAACACTTTATTTTTGCTCTGCGATAAGGCCATTTCCCCAGATAGAAGGCATATCTCGCAGCATTTTCGAATGGGTAACGCTTTGGCCACAGCGGCCGAAATCCATGACATGAAAATCCTCTGCAAGTCTCTCGTCAAGTCCCTGGCGGTCGGCGGGTTCGTTGCAGCGTCGATAGCTTCGTCCACCGGCGTGGTCAGCGCCGCCCCCACACCCAACTGGGACGCGATCGCCCAGTGCGAGTCCGGTGGCAACTGGCACGCCAACACCGGAAACGGCGAATACGGTGGGCTGCAATTCAAACCGGGCACCTGGGAACGATACGGCGGTGTCGGCAATCCGGCGGCCGCGTCCCGAGAGCAGCAAATCGCCGTAGCCAACCGGGTTTTCGCCGACCAAGGCGTGGAGGCGTGGCCGAAGTGCGGCGCCAATTCGGGCCTGCCGATCGGTTGGTACTCGCACCCCGCGCAGGGCATCAAGGAGATCATCAACGGGCTGATCCAGGCGGCGGTCCCGCACTGACGATTAACTGCCCTTGCGGTCTATGACCGAACAGGAAGCTGTGTTTGGATCAGGCCATGGAAGGTTCGGCGACTGTTCATATGGCGGCGCCTGCGGACAAGGTCTGGGATCTCATCGCCAACGTTCGCAACATCGGACGGTTTTCCCCGGAAGTGTTCGAGGCCGAGTGGCTGGGCGACGCAAGTGGCCCGGCCCTCGGCGCCAAATTCCGTGGTCACGTGCGGCGTAACGAGATCGGACCGGTGTATTGGACGACGTGCGAGGTCACCGCGTGTGAGCCCGGCCGCGAATTCGGATTCGCGGTGCTGCTCGGCGACCGGGCAGTCAACAATTGGCACTACCGACTGGCGCCCAGCGGCGGTGGCACCGACGTGACCGAGTCTTTCCGGCTCAGCCCGGCACCGTGGCTCGGCCTCTACTGGCTGTTCGGTGGTTTTCTGCGCAGGCGACGCAACGTCCGCGATATGACCAAAACCCTGAACCGCATCAAAGATGTGGTCGAGGCGGGCTGACGCGCCGTGAAATCGGTCTTCATCACCGGCGCGGGCAGCGGCATGGGCCGGGAAGGGGCAAAGCTTTTCCACGCCAAGGGCTGGCGGGTTGGTGCCGTGGACCGCAACGGCGACGGCTTGACGACGCTGCAGGAAGAACTGGGCGGCGACCGGCTGTGGACCCGCCAGGTTGACGTCACGGACAAGGCGGCGCTCGAGGGCGCCCTTGCCGACTTCTGCGCCGGCAACGCCGACGGCGGGCTCGACATGATGTGGAACAACGCCGGCATCGGCGAAACCGGGTGGTTCGAGGACGTGCCCTACGAGGCCGCCATGCGCCTCGTCGACATCAATTACAAGGCGGTGCTGACCGGTGCCTACGCGTCGTTGCCGTACCTGAAGAGGGCTCCGGGCAGCCTGATGTTCTCGACGTCGTCGTCGGCGGGAACCTACGGCATGCCGCGCCTGGCCGTGTATTCGTCGACCAAGCACGCGGTCAAGGGCCTGACCGAAGCGCTGAGCGTGGAGTGGCAGCGGCACGGGGTTCGCGTCGCCGACGTGCTCCCCGGCCTGATCGACACCGGCATCCTCAGCACGACGACCAACCACTCCGACGACGACGGGGCCCCGCGGACCGCCGAGGAGGTGCGGGCCACGGCGCCCAAGAAAGGCGTGTTTCGGCTGATGCCCGCGAGCAGCGTGGCCGAGGTGGCCTGGCAGGCTTATCACAACCCGAAGCGGTTGCATTGGTATGTGCCCAAGGGCATTCGCTTGATCGACTTGTTCAAGGGTCTGAGTCCGGAATTCGTGCGACGCAGCATCGCAAAGTCCCTACCCGCGCTGATGCCGAAGCGGCAGTAAGGAGTTCGACTGGTGCAAAATCGCATGCTCACAGTCGCTTTGGCCCTGGTGGCGGTTGTCGTCGGCGTCGCGGGGTGCGGTGCGGCGCAGACGGTACCTCGCCGGGCCGCCCGCCTGACCATCGACGGGGCAACTCATACGACACGCCCTCCGGCGTGCAGTCAAACCCAGCAGTACCGCACCATCGACATCAAGGACCGCGACGGCGGGGTCGAGGCCGTCGTGCTCACCAGTGGTTACCGGGTGATGCCGCAGTGGGTCAAGATCCGCAACGTCGACGGGTTCACCGGCAGCTTCTGGAAAGGCGGGGTGGGCGACGCGCACGCCGACGTCACCAACGACGCGTACACGATCGCGGGCAGTGCCTACGGCATCAACAGCAGCAACCCCAACAAGGTGGTGACGACGGAGTTCAAGATCATCGCCGAGTGCTGACCCACCCGGGGATCCGGGCCTAGGCTTGGATGAATCGATCGATGGAGGGCCCGGTGAAGGAACGATTGCACTGGTTGGCGATGCACGGGTTCATCCGGGGCGTCGCGAAGCTCGGGGTCCGGCGGGGTGACTTGCACGCCAGGCTGATCGCCGATCCCGCGGTGGCCGCCGATCCGGTGCCGTTCTACGACGCCCTCCGGGCCGCGGGCCCACTGGTCAAGGGTCGCGTCAGTTACCTGACGGCCGACCATGCGCTCGCCCACGAGCTGCTGCGTTCCGACGACTTCCGGGTGCTGGTGTTCGGGGCCAATCTGCCGGGGCCGTTGCGAGGGCTGGAGCGCCGCACCCGTGATGACCTGCTGCATCCGCTTCGCGCGCCGTCGCTGCTCGCCGTCGAGCCGCCGGACCACACCCGCTATCGCAAGACGGTGTCGGCGGTGTTCACTCCCAGAGCGGTCGCCGCGTTGCGAGATCGCGTGCAGCAGACCGCCGCCGACCTGTTGGATCAGCTGGCCGACGAGTCCGGCGCCTCCCAAGTCGTCGACATTGTGGGGCGGTATTGCTCGCAACTTCCGGTCGCGATCATCAGCGACATCCTCGGTGTCCCCGAGCAGGAGCGGCGGCGCGTCTTGGAGTTCGGTGAACTCGCCGCACCGAGCCTCGACATCGGACTGACCTGGCAGCAGTACCGCAGCGTGCAGCGAGGGCTCGTCGGCTTCAGCTCCTGGCTCGCCGAGCATCTGAGCCAGTTGCGGCGCAGCCCGAGCGACAATTTGATGAGCCAGCTGATTCAGGTTGCCGAAAGCGGCTCCGCCGAAACATATTTGGACGCCAACGAGCTCCAGGCGATCGCCGGTCTGGTGTTGGCGGCCGGGTTCGAGACCACGGTCAACTTGCTGGGCAACGGGATTCGCATGCTGCTGGACGCGCCCGACCGCCTCGACACACTGCGGCAACGGCCAGAGCTATGGCCCAACGCCGTTGAGGAGATATTGCGGCTGGAGTCGCCGGTGCAGCTGACCGCGCGGATGGCGCGGGGCGACGTGGAGCTGGCCGGCAATCAGCTTCAGCGGGGCGACTTGGTGCTCGTCTATCTGGCCGCCGCCAACCGCGATCCGTCCGTGTTCGACGAGCCGCACCGCTTCGACGTCGAACGATCCAACGCGGGAAGGCATCTCGCGTTTTCCGGGGGCCGGCACTTCTGTCTGGGCGCCGCGCTGGCGCGCGCCGAGGGCGAGGTCGGGCTCCGCACGTTCTTCGACCGTTTTCCCGAGGTGCGCGCGGCCGGGGCGGGAAGCAGGCGTGCGACGCGCGTGCTGCGGGGCTGGTCGTCGCTGCCCGTGGCGCTGGGGCCGGCACGGTCGATGGCCCGCGTCGACGGCTAGGGATCCGCGCCGGGAGAATTGCCGCCTATGGATTTCATTCGCAGCGCCTGACCGGTGTTGACACCCGTCCGGTTACCGGGTTTATTTGCGCTATGACAGACGTTTCTATGATCTCGGTCGAGGATGTCGTACTCGGGCTATGGCGGGCGCTCTCGCGGCGGGACTGGAAGGCGGTCAAGACGTTCCTGTCCGATGACTGCCTCTACGTCGATATGCCGGTTCCGGCGTTGTCGGCGCGCGGACCCGACGACATCGTCAAGCGGCTCAAGATGGGTCTCGAGCCGCTGGCCGGGTACGAGAATCACGACGGCGTGCTGGTGTCCAACGGTTCCGATGTGATGTACGAGCATTCCGAGACGTGGACGTTCACGACGGGCGAGCAAGGCGTGCTGAGATTCGTCACGGTCCACCGGGTCGCCGACGGCAAGATCACCGTCTGGAAAGACTATTGGGACATGAACAGCCTCGTTGCCTTCGCTCCCCCGAACCACTTCGAGAACCTCGCGACGGCGGACACCAGCTGGGTTTTCGATGCGAGTGCCCTGGTGTGATCCAGGCGGTCACCGTGGGCGCGCTGATCGGGAGGGGTAGTAGGCGGGGTTCCATCCGGCGGACCCGGACCTAGTCGTAGATGACCCCAAGTCCGCGGCGCTCGAGATCAGCGAGCCCGTTGCGCATGGTTTGAAGCTGTTCGGCTGAATGCCCCACCCAATCCGTGAGCTCGCCAACTATTTTCACGGGTCCCCGGGTGCGGTAGGAGTGGGTCGGGTTGCCGGGAAACCTCTTGTCCGTCACGTTCGGGTCGTCCTCGAGCGCGCCCTGGGGTTCCACGATATAGATGCGGCACCGGCCCTCGCCGATAGCCAGCTCGGCTCCCCACACCGCGGCATCCAGTGTTCGCGTCACGTATACGTGATTCGCGAGGCGTCCTCGGCCGTAGTTTGATCGGCGCCCGGGCACCAGCAGATCGCCCACCGAAAGATCCGCCTTGGTGCCGTGCAGAAGCGCACCCGACTGGTGCACCTCAAAAGGTTTCGGCACGCTCGACACAACAACCCCCATCCGTCGTGGTACCTGGCCGCAAGATTGTGCACCACGTGAGGGGCCTTGCCGCAAGCCCCCCTTCCTGCCATAGATTGAGAACGGATGAACACCCGAAATCTCTTTCCCTCTATTCCCGTCGCTTTGCCGAGTCATCGTCGGCCGTGCGGATCGAGGTGTCTGCAGCCGTCGGGAACTACTTGGCCCGCAAGGGATCTGCAACCTCGGCGCTTGAGCCGGGTTGCGGACGCCGAACGCAATCACCGCGGTGTCGGGAGTGCCTCGAGCCGGGATGAGAGGCGCTGACCTCCTGCTACCGTCACGACTCGGCCAGCTTCCTGAGGCGCTTCAACGTTTCCGCGAGCGTGCGGCCCACCTGGCGCACGGCGATCCGGTCGGCGATGTAGCCGACCAATCCCCCGGGCGCCTGATACGACAGCCGGAACGTCACCTTCGTGCAGCCGTCGCCGGCGTCGCGCAACCGGATCCGCCCGCGCAACGTGACGCCGGTGATGCCCACCCAGGCCAGGTCGCGGCCGTCGTCGAACTCGACCACCTCGACCAGCCCGCCGACGGGCACGGACCCGATCTTCCAGTGGACGGTGTAGCGCGCACCGACACCGGGCGGCTTGTCGTTCGACGACTCCCATCGCTCCAGGCTCGTCATGAACGATGGGTAGCAGTCCGGGTCGCTGACGATCTTCCACACCGCGGAACGGTCGGCGTTGATGACGCACCGGCGTTCGACGCGCATCAGCCGATCACCGGGAATCGCCGTTCGGCGGCCAGCCGGTCGACGCCGCCCTGCAGGCTGGCCATCACCTTGTCGTGCACCGCCTGGTCGTCACCATCGACCTCGATCGGGTCCTGGACCTCGATCACGATCTTGGTGGGCAACGGAATGTGGCCCGCGAGGTCGCTGATGTTGAGGCCCCAGGGCAGCGCCAGCGATATGGGAATGCTTTTCAGCCGGAGCAACTTGTCGGCCATCAGCAACTTGGCCAACCACTGCCCACGGTTGAGAAACAACGCGCTTTCCTGCCCGCCGACGCTCGCGACGGGGACGATCGGCACTCCGGCCTCGCGGGCCAGCTTTACGTAGCCCATGCGCCCGCCGAAGTCGACCTTGTGGCGTTCCCAGGAGGGGCGGAACACCTCGTAGTCGCCGCCAGGGTAGACCAGCAGCGCGGCACCGGAATCCAGCGCGAGACGGGCGTTCTCGGGGTTGGCGGCGACCGTGCCGAATTTGCGCAGCCAGCCCAGCGGCGGTGCGGAGACGACGAGGTTGTGGGCCAACTGGTAGAAGGGCCGCTCGACGCCGAAATAGGAGCCGAAGGCGAGCGTGAAGACGAAGGTGTCGGGCGGCACGTTGCCGCCGCTGTGATTGCCGACCAGCAGCACCGGCCCCTGCTGGGGGATGCGATCCAGGCCCCGCACGTCGGCCCGGAAGTAGAACGACGCCAGCAGCCACGTTCCCGGGAGCTGGTCGCGGATGTAGTCCGGGTCTCGCTGGTCGAGGTCGGCCTTGGGCACCCACGACACGACTTTGTCGCGGGCCCAATCCAAGACGCCCCTCGTGGTCGCCATGACCGCCCGTATACCCCGGCGGCACCGGGGGTCAAACGCGGTAGAGGTCGGCGGCGTTGTCGTGAGCGATCATGTCGACCACGCGGATCGCGTCGCTCTCGCTCCAGTCGTCGGCAACGACGAATTCGCGGAGCGCGCGATGAATACCCTTGCGCCACAGCGTCGCACCGAGGAAGTGGAGCTCAGCCGGGCCGAACCCGTCCGACGAGTAGAGGATCTTGCGGAAGGGCGCCAGCTCCAGCAGTCGGGCGATGAACGCCGGTGATCGCGCTCCCAAATGGTTCACGCTCAAGCCGCCGTCGACATAGACGTTGTTGAAGGCCTGCGCCAGATATCCGGCCTCGCGCTCGTAGGGGTAGCAGTGCAGCAGCACGATCGGGGTGTCCGCGGAGCGCCGCAGGAAGTCGAGCAGCAGCAGCGGGTTGGTTTTGTGCAGATCGCAGTCCCGGTCGCCCAGGCCGACGTGGAATTGCAGGGGCTTGCTCAGCCGCAGCGCCTGATGAATCCCGAAACGCAGCAGCACCCGATCCTGCAACCGCCTACCGCCGCTGTCGCGCCACCGGCGGGCGGCCTCGGCGACTTGCGAGGCCGACGGCTCGCTCAGGTCGCCGTCAAACCCGCCCCGGTAGGCCAGGATCGATTTGGTGCCGACCGCAGTCGCCGCGCGCCGCCCCAGGATGTCCTCGAACGCCGCGGCGTAGTCGCCCCCCGCCTGCGCGGCCTGTTCGGCGACCTCCTCGAGGCGAACGACCTCGTGAACGCGGTTGGCGGACAGCTCGGCCATCTCGGCCAGGCCGGCTGTGTCGGCGCCGATCCCGGTGTCCACCAGCCAGTCGCTCACGCCCGCGGCCGGCAGGAACATGCGGGCCAGTTGGGCCTCGCTGAAGTCGCTGCGTCGCTCCCAATACGATTCAGGCTCGGCGTGTTTGGGCAGCCCCAGGACCGGAGCGCAGTGCGCGCGCACGGCGAAGCCGAGTTGTGAGTCGAAACCCGAGCCCACGATGGGTTCGGTGTTGGCCTCGTTGAGCGCGTTCTCGAACCGCTGCCGATCCCCCGACGCCAACCAACAACCGTGGACGTGTTGGTCGATCAGCGTCACTTCGTCGATGTGCTGGGCCAGCGCGTCGGGGTCAGGCAGCATGGCGAGCCCCGTCACAGGCTCCAGGCCATGCGGAACTTGTCCGCCAAATGTTCGGGGTCGAGGTCGCCGTACCGCTCGTGCTCCAGACGGCGGACCGCGACCACCATGTCGACCGCGGGATCGCCCAGAATGCCTCGCATCAGCTTCGAATGATGCAGTGCGTCAATCACTTCGGCCTGTGCCCGGTGCAGGCTCACGACATCGTTGCGCTCGCGGCCGGAATCGGACAGGGCCGCCGGGTCGATGGTGATCTCCGGTGGCAGCACCGCTTGGCGCTTCATGCCATCCAGCGCCAGCCCCAGGATCGCCGCCGACGCCAGGTAGGGGTTCGCGGAGGGGTCGACGATCTTCACCTCGACATTCCCGCCCCGGGGGTTGCCGGGTCCGCCCGTGATGAACCGCACCGCCGCCTCGCGGTTCTCGGTTCCCCAGCACGCGTACGCGCCGGCCCAATTTCCGGGACGCATCCGCAGACCGGAGACGATCGACCCGCACAGCAGGCCCTGCGCCTCCGGCAGGCCGCCGACGACGCCCGCCACCGCGCTCTCCCCCGCCGCCGTCATGCCATGGGCGCCGGAGCCGCCGGAGAACAGGGACTCCTGTGGCATCGTCAGTGAAAAGTGTTGATGGGCACCGGATCCGACGCCATCGGCAAAGGGTGCGGGTGACAGGCTGATGCGAAGGCCGTGGCGGCGGGCCACGCGCCCGATGATGAGCCGCAACAGCACCAGCTGGTCGGCGGCGGCCACCGGGGGTTGTGGCGCCAGGGAGAGTTCGAACTGGTTGGCCCCGTACTCGGGGTGGAACTGCTCGATCGCGATGCCGGCCGCCGCCGCCGAGCGGGTGACGTCGTGGACGAACGCTTCATGCTCGAGGATTCCGGCGAGGCCGTATTGCGCCCACAACGTCGCCGGGAGGCGGCCACCGTCGGGGGCGACCAGGAGGAATTCGACCTCGTGGCCGATCAGCGCGTCGACGCCGGCCTCGGTGAGTGCGGCCTCTACCCGGCCCAGCGTGCCGCGGGCGCAGGCGGGAACGGGCGCGCCGTCCTGCCCGAAAAATGCGGCGGGCGCCCAGGCCAGCCCGTCGCCGACCATGCGCAGGGCCGACAGGTCGATGCGCAGGCGTTGGTCGCCGATCACCCCGACCTCGGGGGTGAAGGCGATGCCGGTCTGGTCGATCGCGAACGCGTGCCACGAGGGGCTGGCGCCGAGGCCGGGATCCGCGAACGTGTTGGTCCGCCGGATCGGGACCGTCTTGGCCAGGGTGAGCCCGGCGGGATTCACGACGGTGCCGATCACGGTGTCGACGCCCTCGGCCTCCAGCTGGGCGATCGCCGCGGCGGCAAGCGGTGTGCCGGTCATGGCAGTCATTGTGCAGCCTCGAGATGCCTCGGCCGGCGAATTCAGTTCTGCCGGCCGATCAACTCGGTGACGAACCGATCGAGAAAGCCGTCCAGCGGCGCGGCACCCGCCGGACGAATGACGAATTTCGTCAATCCCGCGTCGATGTAGGCATCGAGTTGTCGGTGCAGCTGATCCCAGCCGGCGGCGATCAGCTGGGCGGGGTCGACGTCCGGGCGCCGCTTCCGGGCCGCCGCGGCCAGCTCCGCGGGCAATCCCCCGTCGGCCCCGTCCACCACGGCCAATGAGATCCCGAAGTGATCGGGGTCGAGCTGCCGGCCCGCTTGCGCCGCGGCGAGTTCGATCGCCTCGCGGCCCGCCCCTGCCTCCGCCGGGGTCAGGAAGCTGCCCAACCAGCCGTCGCCCAGCGCGCCGATGCGCCGAAAGGCCCCCGGCGCCGAGCCGGCCAACCAGATGTCCAGCGGCGGCGTCGGCTTCGGCATGACCGACGCCCCGTTGACCGTGAAATACCGGCCGGTGTAGCTGGCCGAATCCTCGACCAGCGCCGAGCGCAGCACCCGCAGCGACTCGTCGAACACCGCGGCCCGCTCTCCCTCGGGCACCACGAACACCTCGCGTTCGGCCGGAATCGCCGAGCGCAGGCCGAAGACGGGAAGGACCCGCTTCGGCGCCAGGGCCGCCAACGACGCCAATTGTTTGGCGACCAATACCGGATGCCGCCCCGGAAGCACCGCCACCGAGGTGCCCACCTTCAACCGGGTCGTCCTGGCGAGGGCGAAGGCCATCCCGACCACCGGATCGACGGCCGGGGAGTAAACCAGCTCGGAGAACCACAGCGAGTCGACCCCGTTGGTTTCCAGATGATCGACGATGGGCCCCAACTGATCTGGAGCGGTGTCCGCACCCAGGCCGACGCCGAAGCGGATCTTCATCGGCTTCCCCTCACCGTTGTCAGCGCTAGCGCACATGGCAACGCCGCGACGCGGCCTTTTGTGCCCGCGAAACATAAACCGCTGAGACATCTTCCGCGGGGCATTGTCGCAGACGGTTATGCGACCCGGCGCGTTATGCCCGCCCGAAGGCGAAGGGGTGACGTCGTCGGCTATGCGCGGCTGGGGATGGTCAGCTTGCAGGCTTGCCCGATGTCGAGGGTCCGTAACACTCGACCCATGCCGACCCACAGCGCGCAAGACAGGGCCAAGTCGGCCAGCAGCTCGTCGGAGAAGTGTTCGGAGCAACGGCTCCAGAAGTCCTCGTCGTCGCGCAGGGCGGTGTGATCGGTGGCGAATCGGTCCGCGAACTCGGCCGCCAACCGCTCCTGTTCGCTGTAGCCGGGCCAGGTGCGCCACTGCAGGGCGTGGTCGTACAACTCTTCGTCGACGCCGGCGGCGGGGCCGTCTTCGTCGCGGGTGTTGACGCAGACGACGCATTCGTTGCGGTGGGCGATCACGGCGCGTGCCAGTTCACGGGTCCGCAGCGGCAACCGGTTCTTGGTATAGACCGCCTGGCTGAAGCCGCCGAGGGCGCCGCCGATGTCAGGAGATTTCGCAAACCAGCCGGCCAGGTCGTCGTCTGCAAAGGTTCCGATTCGGCTCATGGCGTGATGGTACGCCCGCACGGCCGGCTATCGGCGAACAACTCCTAGCGCGTGAATGCGGCAGTCGGCGCCGGCGCCGCCTTGATGGCCATGGTCGGCTGCTCGTCGGGCCAATCGCGTTGTGCCAGCACACGATGCGCCACGCGATCGAGCGCGGCTTCCACCGCCCGGCGATCCGGTCGGCCCTCGAAGCCCGGTGATCGGGCGAGCTTGTCGACGAGCCAGGCCAGCAGCAGCGAATGCACGTAGGCGACCTGCTGAGCTCCGGCCGGTGTCAGCCACATCTGTTCGCCGTCGCGCTGCGCGTAACCGTTCGCCACCAAGCCCGCAAAGGTCGGCTCGAGAACCTCGAAAGGTATCCGCAAGTAGTCGGCCATGTCGGTGAGCCGAGCCGTCCCGTACATCTGTGAATAGCGGTTGATGCGTAGCACCCCCCACAGCCCGGCGACGTCAAGCCGGCAATCGGGCCGCATGGCGATGCTGCGCAGGCGCATGCCCGGCTGGCCCCGCAACATCCGGGCGATGGCCGTCTCCAGCATCTGGTCCGGCGTCTCGGTGGTCGGCATTGCGAAGGCATCGCCCAGATCGATTGTGCTGGCATGCATGTCCCGCAATGGCACCTCGCGCAGCAGCAGCGCCAGCATGAAGCCGAGCAGGGCGACGGGCGCCGCCCAGAGGAATACCTGGGTGAGCGATTCGGAGTAGGCCGCGACGATCGGCGCGGCCACGTTGTGCGGTTGCCGGTGCAAGGCCCCCGGGGAACTCACCGCGCCGGGGGGCGCGCCGCTTGCCGCCAGGGCCGGGCCCATGCGGCGGTTGAGGAAGTTGACGAACAGCGAGCCGAATATCGCGGCACCGAACGAACTGCCGATGGTGCGAAAAAACGTCACACCGGAGGTGGCGACGCCGAGATCCTCGAAGTTCGAAGTGTTTTGCACGATGAGCACCAACACCTGCATGGAGAAACCGATGCCGGCACCCAGGACGACCAGATAGAGCGACTGGATCAACGCCGACGTGGACGGCTCCATGCGCGACATCAGGAAGAAGGCGAGCGCCATCAGCGCCGTGCCGGCCACCGGAAAGATCTTGTAGCGTCCGGTCCGGCCGACGATGGTGCCGCTGCCCGTCGAGGTGATCAGCATCCCGACGACCATGGGCAGCGTGCGCAGACCCGAGGTGGTTGCCGAGACCCCGTTGACGTACTGCATGTAGGTCGGCAGGAACGTCATCGCGCCCAGCATTGCGAAGCCCACGACGAAGGACAGCACACAACACACGGTGAACACCGGGCTGCTGAACAGCCGGATCGGCAGGATCGGTTCGGCTGCACGGCGTTCCACCACCACGAACATCGCGAGCGCCGCCGCGGCGCCGACGAACAGCCCGATGATCGGCGCGGAACCCCACGGGTAGAGGGTGCCGCCCCAGCTGGTGGCCAGCGTCAGGCCGGCGGCGCCGAGGCCGATCAACGTGATCCCCGCGTAATCGATGACGGGTTTGGTGGCAGATACCAGCGCCGGGATCGCGGCGCTGGCCACCAAGATGACCACCACCGAGATCGGCACGTTGATCCAGAAGGCCCACCGCCACGTCAGGTAGTCGGTGAAGTAGCCGCCCAGCAGCGGGCCGATGACCGTCGTGACGCCGAAGACCGCACCGAGGATGCCCTGATAGCGGCCGCGCTCCCGGAGCGGGACGACCTCGCCGATCAGCGCGCTGGCCGTGACGGTGATTCCGCCGCCGCCGATCCCCTGCAGGGCGCGGGCGGCCACCAGCATGGCCATCGACTGGGCGAGCCCGCAGAGCACCGATCCCACGACGAAGAACACGATCGCGCCCTGAAACACCCGCTTGCGCCCGAACGAATCACCGAGCTTGCCGACGAGCGCGGTGACGATCGTCGAAGCGAGCAGGTAACCGGTGACAACCCAGGATTGGTGGCCGGCGTCGCCCAGGTTGGCCACGATGGTCGGCAGCGCCGTCGCGACGATGGTCTGGTCCAACGCCGCGAGCAGCATCCCGAGCACGATCGCGACAAAGATGAGGTTGCGCCGTTGCGGGCTGATCAGCGCGCTGCTGGGCGCGGCGTCCGTCGGTGAACCGCCTCGAATTGCTGCCGCGCTCGTCATGCCTGCCTTCCGTCGGCGACCGTTGCTAACGGATGCCCAGGGTGAACCAAAGGCAATCTAACCGCTGTAGCAACGGGATCCGCGGAGGCGGCGTGACTCGGCCGCCGGGCCTAACCCGGCATTAACTCGGGGGACGGGAGACGCACTGCGCCGAGTAGAGCTCCACGCCGAGCTTGTCCATCAGCTCCAGCTGCGTCTCGAGGTAGTCGATGTGCTTTTCCTCGTCCGCCACGATCTCTTCCAGCAAATTGGCGCTCGTGGTGTCCTGCTTCTCGCGGCACATGATGATGCCGGGCTTGAGCCGGTCCATCACCTCGTACTCGATGGCCAGGTCGGCCTCGAACTGTTCGCGCAGCGTCTGGCCGATGCGCAGCGAGAAGAGGCGCTGGTAGTTGGGCAGCCCGTCGAGCAGCAGAATGCGGTCGGTGATCGCCTCGGCGTGCCGCATCTCGTCGAAGGACTCGTCCCGCGTGTGCTTGGCGACCTCGGTGAAGCCCCAATTGTCCTGCATCTTGGAATGCAGGAAATATTGGTTGATCGCGGTGAGCTCGCCGGTCAACTGCTCGTTGAGCAAGCGCAAGACATCCGGATCCCCTTGCATATCACTCCCCTATGGTGACGGTGTAAACGGTGGTCATTCTCGGCCCCGAGCGGGGTGCGCTGGGCTGAACACACCATGCCGGGCCGTACCCGCACTTTGCCACGACGGGTGGCAATCTTCCAGCAAGGTATGGCTGTGCTCAGTGTGTGGCGCGCGGAGCCCGCGGGAATCACGTTGCTGACGAGTAAGGTTAGACTGCGCTAACGAACTTAGGTTAGACTCAACTAATACCGAGTCTCGGTTCGGCGCTTTTTCTTCGAATCCCGATGACACGGGATGCCGAGAGGGAGGGGCGAAGTGCGCTCGCTTGGCTACGCCGTCGACGAAGGGAATGTCGTCCGCATGCAGGGGATGCGCTGATGTACGTATGCCTGTGTGTCGGCGTGACCAACCACACGGTGTCCGAGGTGGTCGCGCGCGGTGCCTCCACCTCCAAAGAGGTCGCGGCCGCGTGCGGGGCCGGTGGCGACTGCGGACGTTGCAGAAGGACGCTGCGGGCGATCATCGCCGCGTCGGCAAATTTAGAGACCGCTCCGTCGCTTTAGATCGCCGCCCGCTCAGCGGGCTTTATTGAAGTCCGCCAGGGCCGCGGCGTTGGCCTGCGCGCCCATCAGTTCGGCGAAGTGAGCGTTTTCCCGCGCGGTGGCCGCCGTTATCTCCGGACGGACCGGTTCCATCATCGTGTGCTTGACGGCCATCAAGCTCGAAATGGGGCGGCTGGCAAGGATTTCCGCGTGACGACGGGCTTCGGGCAACAAATCCTCGGGATCGCAGACCCGCCAGACCAGGCCCATCCGCAACGCCTCGTCGGCGTCGACCCACTCCGAGGACATCAAGAGCCAGGCGGCATTCTGCCGGCCCACGAGCTGCGGCAGCAGATACGACGAAGCCGCCTCCGGCGCCACACCCAGGCTGGTGAAAGGGCACTTCAGTCGGGCCGTCGACGACATGAATGCCAGGTCTGCGTAGCCCAGGATCGTGGCACCGATGCCGACCCCGACGCCATTGACCGCGCAGATGAGTGGCTTGGGGAACGCGCTGAGGGCATCGATCAGTCCGGTGAAGCCGTGCTTGCCCGGAGTGAAGCCCGGGTCGGTGACCATCGCCTGCATCTCGGCGAGGTCGGTGCCGGCACTGAAGCCGCGGCCCGCACCGGTCAGCAGCACCACGGCGATCTCGGGATCCTCGGCAGCGGCCAGCAGCGCTTCCGCGGTGGCGTCGTACAGGGCTTCGTTGAATGCGTTCAGCGCCTCGGGCCGGTTCAGCGTGAGGGTGCGCACCCGCTTTTCGTCATCGATCTGCAGCGTCACGGCTGCAGCCTAACGAGGTCAGCCGTTGCTGTAGACGCGGGTGGGCGCGATCAGCACGACGGCTCGGCGCTCGGAGGCCATGACGCGGTCGTAGGTGTCCCAGTCGTCGTGGCTGCCGCCCGCGGCGCTGAAGACCTCGCGGAGCAACAGCCGCAGCTGGTCGTCGGTGGTCAGCCACGGCGGCGTGTCGTCCGGCCCGGCCAGCTCCGCGCGGCCCTCGACGGTCGCCCACTGCCACCCCTTGCGGAAGGTGACCGCCAGCTGCGGCCGCGCCCGAAGGTTGGCCAATTTGACCTTGCCGTATGTGGTGAAGCCCAAGACATCCTGGCCGTTTTCCGGGTGCCGCAACATGCCGACGTTGACCAGCGAAGCCTGCACCGTTCCGTCGGCGCGAACGGTGGAGACCACCGCCAGGCCATTTTCCGCCGCGGCCAAGGCCACGGCGTCGCGCAGAGTTGTCATGTGAGTTCCTCGATGAACGGTGTCTTGTAGACGTAGCGGCTGGTGGGGACGGTGTCGATGTTCTCGTTGGCGCCGAACGCCGTGGTGCTGGCGACCATTCGGCCCAACCGGTGTTGCAGGTCGTTGTCATCGGCGGCACCGAAGAATGCCTTGAGATCGGTGATCGCTTCCTCGGGGAACAACTCTTCGACGATGCCCGCGATTCCCGGTGCGTCCTCGGTGAGGGTGCGCACCACCCAGTTCTGGGTGTAGCCGAAGGTGGACTGCGTCTCGATGGCCACCGAGGTGTGGTCGCGCTGCCACCGGGTCAGCCAGCTCCCCCGGTCCAGTCCGGCGGGCCGGCGCAGCAGCGCGATATTGGCCAACCCCGCTGTGCGAGAACCGGATTCGGTTGCCGGTGCTTTCAGTGGGACCGACTCGGTCACCAGGTACGCGGCGAGTTCTTCGCTTTCGGCCCGGAGCAGGCTCAGCGCCGCCGCCATCTGCTCGCCGTAGCACTGCTGGGTCCACATGCTCACCACCGCTGCGACCGGCGGGTCCAGCGTCGTGAGCGTCATCAGTGAATGGCGCACGGCGTCGTCACGCACGTTGACCGCCAACCCCGGCAGGCCCAACTCCAGCAGGGCGTTGGCGACGGGGCCCCGCTGGCGGGCGCACCACTCCTCGTCCGAATCGGAACGCATCAGGACGGCGATGACCTTTTCCATAGGCAGAACCTACCGTCGCCGGCCGCGCTATTTGACCAGCCGCACCTGGTGCTGGCCGCTGATCAACGTGCCGATGATCCCGGCCAGCTGCCGGTAGGCCTCGTCGCGACCGCTGGATGAGCGATAGACCAAACCGATGCGCCGCCCGGGACGGGGCGCGGCGAACTGCGCCAGGCCCAGGCGGCTTCTGGTCGCCTCGACCGGCACCGCGCTCTGCGGAATCAGCGTCACCCCCAAGCCGCCGGTCACGCACTGCACCGCGGTGGCCAGCGACGCCGCCCGGGTATTGGCCAGCTCCGCCCGCACGCCGGCCTTGTGACACACCTCCAGCGCCTGATCGCGCAGGCAGTGCCCCTCGTCCAACAGCAGCAGGGGCAGATCGGCCAACACCGTCGCCGGAACCCGCCGCTTTCCCGACAGCGGATGCCCGGGCGGTAGCGCGAGGACGAAATCCTCGTCGTAGATCGGGATCGCGGTGACGCCGCCGGCGTCGGCGGGCAACGCAATCAGCGCCGCATCCAGCGCGCCCTCCCGCAGTACCGTCATCAACCGTTCGGTCTGGTCTTCCGTCACCCGCAACGTCACTCCGGGAAATCGCTCGGCGAGGCCGGCCAGCACGGTCGGCAAGACGTACGGCGCCACCGTCGGAATCAGCCCCAAACGCATTCCGGCCCGCAGCGGATCGGAGGATCCGGCGGCGGCGGCGGTGAATGCGTCCACCGACTCGATGACGGCCTGGGCGCGCGGCAGCAACTCCGCGCCCTCCGCCGTCAAGAGGACACGCCGCGTCGAGCGCTCGATGAGCTGGGTGCCGAGCCCGGTCTCCAGGGCCGCCAGCGCCTGCGACAACGTGGACTGGCTGACACCGAGAGCGGTTGCGGCGCCACTGAACTGACGCCTTTCGGCGATGGCGACGAACGCGCGGAGGCCGGCGATGGTCGGCTGATAAATCCTATCGGGCATACCTATAAGTGTAGTGGGAAATATCACCTTTACTTCAAACGGGGTAAACGGGCACCATTGGCAATGAAAGCTAATCTTGAGTAAATCCAAAAAGGAGCGACATGCCTCTGCTCACCATCGGCGACCAGTTCCCCGCCTACGAGCTCACCGCGCTGATCGCGGGCGACCTGTCCAAGGTCGACGCCAAGCAGCCCGAAGACTACTTCACCACCCTCACCGACGAGGACCACGCCGGCAAGTGGCGCGTTGTGTTCTTCTGGCCCAAGGACTTCACGTTCGTGTGCCCGACCGAGATCGCCGCATTCGGCAAGCTCAACGACGAGTTCGCCGACCGCGACGCGCAGGTCCTGGGCGTCTCGATCGACAGCGAGTTCGTGCACTTCAACTGGCGCGCCCAGCACGAGGACCTGAAGAACCTGCCGTTCCCCATGCTGTCGGACATCAAGCGGGAGCTGAGCCTGGCCACCGGTGTCCTGAACGCCGACGGTGTGGCCGACCGGGCGACCTTCCTGGTGGACCCCGACAACGAGGTCCAATTCGTTTCGGTCACCGCCGGATCCGTGGGACGCAACGTGGAGGAAGTGCTGCGGGTCCTGGACGCGCTGCAATCCGACGAACTGTGCGCCTGCAACTGGCGCAAGGGCGACCCGACGCTCAACGCCGCCGAGCTGCTCAAGGCCTCGGCCTAGTCAGGCCGATCGCATAGGGTCTGATTAGGAGGCGAGATGAGCGTAGAGAATCTCAAAGAGGCGCTGCCCGAGTACGCCAAGGACCTCAAGCTCAACCTGGGCTCGATCACCCGCACCACCGAGCTCAACGAGGAACAGCTGTGGGGCACGCTGCTGGCCAGCGCCGCGGCGACGCGGAACACCCAGGTAATCAGCGAGATCGGCGCCGAGGCGGCCGACGTCCTGTCCGCCGAGGCGTACAACGCGGCGCTGGGAGCCGCGTCGATCATGGGCATGAACAATGTGTTCTACCGCGGTCGGGGCTTCCTTGACGGCAAGTACGACGACCTGCGTGCGGGGTTGCGGATGAACATCATCGCCAATCCCGGCGTGCAGAAGGCGAACTTCGAGCTGTGGTGCTTCGCGGTGTCATCGATCAACGGGTGCCCGGACTGCGTGGCCTCCCACGAACACACGCTGCGCGAGGCGGGGGTAACCCGGGAGACCATCCAGGAGGCGCTGAAGGCCGCGGCCATCATTTCCGGCGTGGCACAAGCGATTGTCGCCTCCCAGACGCTGACGACCGTCGGCTGATTGCATGGCACCAGCCTGGGTAGAGCACGCGATTTGGTGGCAGGTCTATCCGCTGGGGTTCGTCGGCGCCTTTCCCGCGTCGTCGGGGCCGCCGCAGCCGGACGAACGCCGGCTGCGGCGGCTCGTCGACTGGTTCGACCACGCCATCGCGCTGGGGGCGTCGGGCGTCGCGCTGGGGCCGATCTTCGCCTCGCGCACGCACGGCTACGACACCACCGACCACTACCGCATCGATCCCCGGCTCGGTGACGACGCCGATTTCGACCACCTCGTCGCCGAGGCCCGCCGCCGCGGCCTGCGCATCCTGCTCGACGGCGTGTTCAATCACGTCGGCGTGGATTTCCCCGGCTACCAGGACGCGCCGAACAACGAGGCGGCCGCGCTGTGGTTTCGCGGGCGCCCCGGCCGATTTCACACATTCGAAGGCCACTCGGAGCTGATCACGCTCAACCACGACAACCCGGAAGTGGTCGACTACACCGTGGACGTGATGGCGCACTGGCTGGGGCGCGGCGCCGACGGCTGGCGCCTCGACGCGGCATACACGGTGCCAGAACAGTTTTGGGCGTCGACACTGCCGCGGGTGCGCGAGCGGTTCCCGGACGCCTGGTTCGTCGGCGAGCTCATCCACGGTGACTACGCGGCGGCCGTGCGGGCCGCCACGTTCGACTCGGCCACCCAATACGAGCTGTGGAAGGCGATCTGGAGCAGCCTCAACGACGGCAACTTCTTCGAACTGGACTGGGCGCTGCAGCGGCACAACGAAATCCTGTCCGCCTTCGCTCCCCTGACGTTCATCGGCAACCACGACGTCACCCGCATCGCCAGCCGGCTGGAGCGCCCCGAGCACGTGGCGCACGCGCTGGTGCTCCTGCTGACCGTCGGCGGCGTGCCCAGCGTGTACGCGGGCGACGAGCTGGGATTCCGCGGCGTCAAGGAGGAGCGCTACGGCGGTGACGACGCGGTGCGGCCCGAGTTCGGCCCTCCCCCAGTCGAATTGGATGCGTTCGGCGCGGATGTGTGGGCGTTGCACCAGTTCCTCGTGGGGTTGCGTCGTCGTCATCCGTGGCTGCACAAGGCGACGGCCAGCCCGGTGCGGCTAGAGAACCGGCACTACGTGTACGAGGCCCGCAGCGGCGGCGACGCGCTGCTGATCGCCCTGAACATCGACGACGAGCCGCTGCGCCTGGCGCTGCCGGAGCTGGGTACGGCTCACCGGAAGGTCATCGGCGGATCGGCGGCCCCGCCTGAAGAGGTGGTGGACACGCTGGTCGTGGAACCGCACGGCTGGCGGATTCTAAGCCCGGCCTAGGTGTTGCACTGTCAGCTGGTCCTGCCGGCCGTCGTAGTACTTGTCCAGGACCGCAAGGAAATCCGCGTTGTCGTCGGTCGCGTGGGCGAACAACGTCATCGACGAGCGCAGCTTGAGGTCGTCGGGTGAGCCGAAGATGTCCCGGACGGACCGGCCCTGCACCTCGTTGACCAAGCGGGCACACTCGCGCAGCCGCGGTCCCAGTACGTTATGGCGCAGATAAGACTTGGCTTCCCCGAGCGAGGAGATGCCATACTGATCAGCTGTCGGACTGCTGCCCAGGCCGCGCAATTGCGGGAACACGAACCACATCCAGTGACCGCGTTTTAGCCCATCGCGCAACTCAGCGACGACGTGCGGGTAAACCGCGGCCTGCGCCTTGGTGAAGCGATTCAGATCGTAGGGGTCGCTCGCCGATTCCATACGACTACGGTTGCACACATGGTCGTCCGGCGACGAGTGCCCAGGGTGCGCGATCTCGCGCCGCTGATCAAGTTCAAGCGGCCGCAGTTCGACGCGACCAGGCGCCGCCTGGACACCGCGTACACCATCCACGATCTGCGACGCATCGCCAAACGGCGGACGCCCAAGGCGGCCTTCGACTACACCGACGGTGCCGCCGAGGACGAGCTTTCACTGCAGCGCGCTCGACAAGCCTTCCGCGACATCGAGTTTCATCCGACGATCCTGCGTGACGTCACCAACGTCACCGCCGGCTGGAATGTCCTGGGTCAGCCGGTCGTCCTGCCGTTCGGCATCGCGCCCACCGGCTTCACCCGGTTGATGCACACCGAGGGCGAGATCGCCGGCGCCGCGGCGGCGGCCAGGGCCGGCATCCCGTTCTCGCTGTCCACGCTCGGCACCTGTGCGATCGAGGACCTGGTGACCGCTGTTCCCCAGGGCAGGAAATGGTTTCAGCTGTACATGTGGCGGGACCGCGAGCGGTCGATGGCGCTGATGCGGCGCGCGGCCGACGCGGGGTTCGACACCTTGCTGGCCACCGTCGACGTCCCGGTCTCCGGCGCCCGCCTGCGCGATAACCGCAACGGGATGACGATCCCGCCGACGCTGACGCTGCGCACCGTCCTGGATGCGGTGCCGCACCCGAAATGGTGGTTCGACCTGTTGACCACCGAGCCCCTGGCGTTCGCGTCGCTGGACCGCTGGCCGGGAACCGTCGCCGAGTACCTGAGCACCATGTTCGACCCCAGTCTGACGTTCGATGACCTGGAGTGGATCAAGGCGCAGTGGCCGGGCAAGTTGGTCGTCAAGGGCATCCAGACGCTCGACGACGCCCGCGCCGTCGTCGACCGCGGGGTGGACGGCATCGTGTTGTCGAATCACGGTGGGCGCCAACTCGATCGGGCACCGGTGCCCTTCCACCTGTTGCCCTCGGTCGCGCGTGAGGTCGGCAAGCACACCGAGATCCTGCTCGACACCGGCATCATGTCGGGTGCCGACATCGTGGCGGCGATCGCCCTGGGCGCGCGGTGCACACTCGTCGGGCGGGCCTACCTGTACGGGCTGATGGCCGGCGGCGAAGCCGGCGTCACCCGCGCGATCGAAATCCTGGCCGAGGGGGTGATTCGGACCATGCGGCTGCTGGGTGTCACCTGTCTCGAGGAACTGTCGCCCAAGCACGTGACGCAACTGCGGCGCCTGGGGCCGGTTTCGTGACGGCGGTGCACCGCATCCACGCCGAGATTGCCGTGAGGGTCGTGCTTCGAGTGCCCAGGACGACCATGGCGGCAATCTCGACGGCGCTGTTGCAGGGGTCCACCCTCACGCCAGTGTGACGGCCACCCCTTCGGGAACAAACCGGCACCGAGCTGGGTTGAGCGCATCAGACTCAGTTTTTGGAGGATTGATGGCTGAAGCCAAATCGGTGCCGGTGCTGTTTGTCACCGACACCATCGTATTGCCCGGGATGGTCGTCCCGATCGCGCTCGACGAGGCCGCGCGGACGGCGATCGACGCCGCTCAGGCCAGTGAATCGGGGCAGCTGCTGATCGCGCCCCGGCTGGACGACCGGTACCCGTCCCACGGTGTGATCGCCAAGATTTTGCAGGTCGGCCGCATCGCGGGCGGGGGCACCGCGGCCGTCGTGCGCGGTGAGCGCAGGGCGCAGATCGGAACGGGAGCGTCCGGGCCGGGTGCGGCGCTGTGGGTAGAGGTGACCGACGTTCCCGAGGTCGAGACCACGGACGAAATCAAGGCGCTGGCGGCGGAGTACAAGAAGCTGCTGCTGGCCATGCTGCAACGGCGCGAGGCGTGGGAGATCGTCGACTACGTCAACGGGTTGACCGATCCGTCGGCGCTGGCGGACACCTCCGGGTACGCGTCCTACCTGTCCAGCGAGCGGAAGCGGCAGCTGGTCGAGACCGTCGATGTCGCCGAGCGGCTGCGGGGGCTGATCGACTGGACCAGCGCCCACCTCGCCGAGGTGGAGGTCAACGACAAGATCGCCGACGACGTGCGCGAGGGCATGGAGAAGACGCAGAAGGAGTTCCTGCTGCGCCAACAGCTGGCAGCCATCCGCAAGGAACTCGGGGAGGGTGAGCCCGACGGCTCCGACGACTACCGGGCCCGCGTCGAGGCGGCCAATTTGCCCGAGAAGGTCCGCGAGGCCGCGCTGCGCGAGGTAGGCAAGCTGGAACGGTCCAGCGATCAAAGCCCGGAAAGCGGCTGGATCCGCACCTGGCTGGACACCGTGCTCGACCTGCCCTGGAACGTCAGGACCGACGACTCGACCGACCTGAAGGCCGCGCGCGCGGTGTTGGACGCCGACCACCACGGGCTGGACGACGTCAAGGACCGCATCGTCGAATACCTGGCCGTGCGTGCCCGCCGCGCCCAGCGCGGGCTGCAGATCGTCGGAGGCCGTGGCTCCGGCGCGGTGATGGTGCTGGCCGGTCCC
Organism: uncultured Actinomycetota bacterium; assembly: GCA_963732835.1. GTDB lineage: Bacteria > Actinomycetota > Actinomycetes > Mycobacteriales > Mycobacteriaceae > Mycobacterium. The sequence continues at coordinate 132,462 of CAVTBA010000010.1, read as the reverse complement.
CCCGGCGTCGGGAAGACGTCGCTGGGCGAGAGCGTCGCCAGGGCACTGGGCCGCAAGTTCGTGCGCGTCGCCCTGGGCGGCGTGCGCGACGAGGCCGAGATCCGCGGACACCGGCGCACCTACGTGGGCGCGTTGCCGGGCCGGATCGTGCGCGCCATCAGTGAGGCGGGATCGATGAATCCCGTTGTGCTGCTGGACGAAATCGACAAGGTCGGCTCCGACTATCGGGGTGACCCGAGCGCGGCGCTGCTGGAGGTGCTCGACCCGGCACAGAACCACACGTTCCGGGACCACTACCTGGATCTGGATCTGGACCTGTCCGATGTGGTGTTCCTGGCCACCGCCAACGTGATCGAGAACATCCCGTCGGCCCTGCTGGACCGCATGGAGCTGGTGGCCATCGACGGCTACACCGAAGACGACAAGGTCGCCATCGCGCGGGACTACCTGCTACCCCGGCAGCGGGAGCGCGCGGCGCTGACCGAGGACGAGGTCACGCTGACCGACGCCGCGTTGCGCAAGATCGCCGCCGACTACACCCGGGAGCCCGGCGTGCGGCAGTTCGAGCGGCTGCTGGCCAAGGCGCTGCGCAAGGTGACCACCAAGCTCGCGGAAAATCCCGAGCCGATCACCATCGACGAGCCGGATCTGGTTGCCTACCTTGGCCGTCCGCGGTTCACGCCGGAAACGGCCGAACGCACGGCGGTGCCCGGTGTGGCCACCGGTCTGGCCGTCACGGGTCTGGGCGGCGACGTGCTCTACATCGAAGCCGGTGCCACGGACGGCGAGGCGGGTCTACAGCTCACCGGTCAGCTGGGCGACGTGATGAAGGAGTCGGCGCAGATCGCGCTGTCCTATGTGCGTTCCCACGCCGCCGAGCTGGGCGTCGACCCGAAAGCGCTCGACCGGCGCATCCACGTGCACGTGCCCGCCGGTGCGGTGCCCAAGGACGGCCCGTCGGCCGGCGTCACCATGGTGACCGCCCTGGTGTCGATGGCCACCGGACGCCAGGTGCGCTCCGATGTCGGCATGACCGGCGAGGTCACGCTGAACGGGCGGGTGTTGCCGATCGGCGGCGTGAAGCAGAAGCTGCTGGCGGCCCAACGGGCCGGCCTGTCAACGGTTTTCATCCCGTCGCGCAATGAGCCCGACCTGGACGACGTGCCCGCCGAGGTGCTCGACGCGCTTGAGGTCAAGCCGATGACCGACGTCGCCGACATCGTCACGCAGGCGCTCGAATCCGAGCTGAGAACCAGCGAAAGAACGGTCACGGCGGCAGCCTGATATCGACCGCGCAGACTATTTGGCGCGTGTCGAGGTCTCAGGCCCAGCGGCCTGCGAATAGGGCGGAGAGGTTTTCTCCGTCCACCGGCCGGGTATTTGGGTGGTTGGAGGTTCGACTGCCCGCGAGGGCGGTGGGGTGAGCGAATCACCAAGTCAATGGTTGAGCTGCCGGTCAGGCAGCCAAACTACGCGACAAGGGGGTTCACTAAATGAAGCTGAACAGAATCGCAGCCGGCGCGGTCATGGCCGGAACGATCACATCCGCGGCATTCGGAATCGGCGCCGGTGTGGCGCAAGCCGACCCGCATGGTCCCAACCCGCCCGTGCCGGGCTGTGTCGGGCCGGGCGCCAACTGCTACGGGCCGGGCACTCCGCTTCCGCCCGGGCAGCACGGGTTCCCGCCACCGGGTCACTACAACGACCCGGTGGGCTACGGATTGCCGGCCCGCTGGATGCCGCCGGGTCAACGGGTCGACTATCCGGTCGTGTTCAACCCGGCCAGGAACCAGTGGGGCGTCTTCCTGCCCGGTGACAGGGACGACTTCATCCCATACCAGCGCTAAAGCGGCACAACGAGACAGCCGCCCCCAACGGTGGGGCGGCTGTTTTCGTCGCACGGTGACATCGGCGGCGGGCTCGGCGTTGAATAGAGCCGTGACTCTCAAACGACAAGTGGTCCACCGCGTGCAACGCCTGCTCGTCAACCCGGTGGGCCGGCAGATGCCGGGGATCATCCTGGAAACCACCGGCCGCAAGAGCGGCAAGCCGCGGCGGACCGCCGTGGGCGGGCGGGTGGTGGACGACCAATTCTGGATGGTCTCCGAACACGGCGAACACTCCGACTATGTCCGCAACATCAAGGCCAATCCCGCCGTTCGGGTGCGCATCGGCGGCCGCTGGCGCAGCGGCACCGCGCATCTGCTGCCCGACGACGACCCGCTGCAGCGGCTCGGCGACCTTCCGCGGCTCAACAGCGCGGTGGTGCGCCTGATGGGCAGCGACCTGCTGACCATTCGGGTGGATCTGGACTGACGCCCCGATCATGGCCTACGACGAACACCTGGCCGACGAAATCCGCGAACTTGTCGCCGCCGAGCGCGGCGTGGAAGAAAAGCGCATGTTCGGCGGCCTCGCATTTCTGGTCAACGGCAACATGTCCGTGGCGGTCAGTGGCCAGGGCGGGCTGCTGGTCCGCGTGCCGGCCGACGACCTCGACAATGTGCTGCGGCGCGCCCACGTCAGCCCGATGGTGATGGGGGGCCGCGACGTCCGCGGCTGGGTGCGGGTGGACGTCGCCGGGGTGCGGACCAAGCGCCAGCTCCAGGGTTGGGTGACGCGCGGAGTGGCATACGCGCGCAGCCTGCCGCCCAAGTGACCGCGGTTTGCTGAAACTTGGCGCGGGTACGTGGTCAGGTATGTCCGAACGCGAGCAACTGGTGCGCCGCCTGCTTGACGCTGCCGGAACCACCTATGCCGCCCAGGCGCGAATCAAGCTCAGCGACAAGCCGATGCCACTGTTTCAGCTGCTGGTCCTCTGCATGCTGGCCAGCAAGCCGATCGACGCCGCCATCGCCATGAGCGCCGGGCGGGAACTGTTCAAGGCCGGCCTGCGCACGCCGAGGGCCGTGGTGGCGTCGAAGCGGCAGACCATGATCGACGCCTTCGGCCGCGCCCACTACGTGCGCTACGACGAAAGTTCCGCCACCCGGCTCACCGACATGGCCGAACGCGTGCGCGACGAGTATTCCGGCGACCTGCGTGGACTCGCCGATCGCAGCCAGCACGACGCCGCCGCGGCGAAACGTTTGCTCAAGGATTTCAAGGGGATTGGAGATACCGGCGCCGACATCTACCTGCGCGAGGTGCAAGACGTGTGGACCTGGGTGCGGCCGTACTTCGACGACCGCGCCACTGCCGCGGCCAAGCAACTGGGTCTGCCCACGCAGCCCGGCAAGCTGGGAGCCCTTGCGCCGCAGGGCAATGCGCGGCTGGCCGCCGCGCTCATCCGGATGTCGCTGGATGACGACGTGCGCCGGCAGGTGACCGGTTGACCGTACGGATCGGTACCTCCGGGTGGTCGTACAACCATTGGGCCGACGTGCTGTACCCGCCCGGCCTGCCCGCCGCGCGGCGGCTGGCCCGCTACGTCGAGGTGTTCGACACCGTCGAGTTGAACGCGAGTTTCTATCGCTGGCCGAAGGATTCGACGTTCGCGGGTTGGCGCGACCAGCTGCCGGACGGCTTCAGAATGTCGGTCAAGGCGCATCGTGGACTGACGCACTACCGTCGCCTGGCGTCCGCGGGGCCGTGGATCGAGCGCTTCGAACGGTGTTGGGAACTGCTGGGTGATCGCCGCGGGGTGCTGCTGGTTCAACTGCATCCCGAACAGCAGCGCGACGACGCGCGCCTGGATGCCTTCCTGGGCGGCGTGCCGGAGTCGATCCGGGTGGCCGTCGAGCTACGCCATCCGTCGTGGAACGACGCGGGTGTCTACGACTTGCTGGAACGCCGCCGCGCGGCCTATGTGGTGATGAGCGGCGCCGGGCTGGTGTGCGTGCCCCGGGCCACCACCGATCTGGTGTATGTCCGCATGCACGGTCCGGATCAGGAGGCCATCTATGCCGGCTGCTACTCGAGCGACGACCTGCGGCGGTGGGCCGACCGGATCGGCGCGTGGCAGGGCGACGGCAAGGACGTCTGGATGTACTTCAACAACGACCTGGGCGGCCACGCGGTGCGCAACGCGCTGTCTTTGCGGGAGCTCCTGGGTTAATCGTGGGGCGGATCGACGGGGGCCCACGTCCCGTCGATGACGTCGGGTGGGCGCTGCACCTGCAATCGTTCCCGTTCGGCGCGTCGGCGTTTGATCCGCAGCCGGGAGTCGCCCGGCATGGTGACCAGCTCGTCACACGTCAGGTAGTAGACGTCCTCGACGACGTCGATCAGGTCCGCCCCCACTCGACGGGATCCCAGTTCCCGCAACGTCATCCGGAGTTCATGGGTGAAACGCAGAGTCGTGTCGTGGGCGAGCTCGCGGGAGTCGCGAGCGTTGGAGGCCAGCCGCCGGGCCAGCGTCGGCGGCGGCGGCTCCGCCGGCGCGGCGGCATCCCCGGCTACCCTGAGCAGCATCGTCGGGTCGTCGGCGTACGTCTGGCTGGCCAGCTCGGCCTCCCCCGGCCCCCGGTGCCCGACGGCGGCGACGGCCGCATCCACGGCGGCGGCGGTGGTGGGCGACAACGCGCGGATGCTGGCGAGGTTGCCTTCCCGGGCCAGCGCACACAGCGGCGGGTCGGCCCGCAACACCTCGGCCAGCTGGGCGGTCTCGGTCGCGACGCGGGTGCTGTCCATGATCATGTCCACCCCGGGGACGCTGCGCGCCGCCTTGGTGCGCTCCAGCGCCGCCGCGGTGACGCCGGTGTCGATCAGCCACAACGCGGTGAGGATCCAGCCTTGGTGAATGCGGTCGCGCAGCAGGCGAATCCGGACTTCCAGACTGGCGTCGGGCAGCGACGCCAGCTCTGCGGCGTCGAGGTGTTCCGTTTCGGCGGCCGCGCTGTATGCCCGCGTGTCGGACTTGAGATGGCGCAGCAGGGCCAGTGATCGCCCCGCCACGACGGCTTTGGCGATGGAGCCCAGGGCTCCGCCCGCCAGCGCGGGCTCACCCAACGGGAGTGGGTCTCCGACATGCGGCCGGCCGGCCAGGGCGTTGCGGGCGACGGCGTCGTGATCCCAGCCGGGCAGCTGCGCCGCGGCGACCATGTTGACCGACACCCCTACATAGGGCCGATGACCGAACACGGCGATGGCCCTGTTCCCCCACTCGTCGCCTGCCACGCCGCCGAGCGCCAGCACGCGACCCACCACCCGATTCGCCGCGCGCAATCCGCTCAACTGGACATCCAGCGTGATGGGGGTGAGCGGCCCGGGCAGCGCCCCGGCGAGGTTGCCCGCGCTGAAAATCGGGAAGCGGGGGTCGACCCGGTCGTCGAATTCGCCCTCGACGCCCTCGGGTGCCGCGCTGCGCTCCACGTCGGGAGGGTGCGATCGCGGGGCGACCTCGACCGGGAGCGCCAGTTGGCGCCCGTGGCCGGTGGCGCCCGCGGCGGCGATCCGGCGGCCGACCAGGCCGCGGGCGGTGTCGGCCACCGCCTCGAGCGCCTGCCAGCCGAACTCGAACGACCAATCCTCTTGGGCCGCTGCAACATCCATGTCCGGGATGAGCTGGGGCCAGCTGCGCACCCGATTCAGCCGGGACCGCGGGTCGGCGGCTCGCAGCATCCGCCATGCCGTGACCACGTTGACGGTGTCCGGGGAGGCGAGGTCCACCACACCGGTGCGGTCGGCGTTCAGCGAGGAAACCAGGAAGCGCACCAGGTCGTCGACGTGCAGCACCCGCATCGGCCGCGCCGAAACCTTGGTGCGCAGCACCGTGGCCACGGTACGGCACACCATCCAGTCGAGCTGGCGGCCGACCGGCGGGGCGATGCGGACGACCAGGCTGGGACCCCAACTGGTGTCCACCAGTTCCTCGGCCGGCCGGTAGAGCTCTGGGCGCCCGGCGGCCTGGGAAACGAACAGCAGCCGGGCGCCGGCGCGGGCGGCCACATCGGTCAGATGCGCGAGGCCCTCGATATCGGTGCTGCCCGGCGCGGTGATGTCGACGGGTGCCAGGTGGATCACCGCGTCGGCCGCTTCGGTGAGCTCCCGCAATACCGGGTTGCGCAGCGACGCGCAAACGAACTCGACGTTGCGGTCCAGCCAGGGGTGCGGACGCTCAGCAATGCCGCTGACCGTATGCCCGGCAGCGATCAACTGCCGTGCAACCAGCCGCCCGAGTGCGCCGGTGGCGTCGGTAACCAGGATCTGCACCTGGGCTCACCTCCCCCGACCTCAACTAAACAATAGGCAAGACCGCATGACCTGCGCGACCGTTACCGGGCAAACGGCACTATGAGCTGGCTGGACGGCTCCGGCCGGATTACTGCAACGCGGCACAGCCGTCGGCGGCGACGGCAACCTTGGCGCCGCCGATGTCTTCAGTCACGGTTGCCCGCGCGGCGGCGGCGTCGGTGATCAGGGCGAGGGTGCGCGACCCGTCGGGCGTGCGCACGGCCAAATAGGCCTTTTCCGGCCGCCCCTCGCGGTCGAACGGCGTCGTCCACGCCTCCACCGTGCCGACACCTTCCCACTGCACCAGGGCGTCCCTGGTCGGCTCCCGGTCGACGGCCGGCTGCACATCTTCCCAACGAAATTCGGCGGGCGGCTCGGTGCTGTACACGCCGAAGCTGTGCTTGGTCAGGTAGCCGCCGTTGGCGGTGATCAACCCGCGTCGCCCGGGATTGGCCGCCAGCAACTCCGCCATGGTCGCGATGGAATGCATCACGTAGTTGCTCCACGGTCCGCCGGCGAATGTCAGCCCCCCGGTGACGGTGAGCGGGCGGGCGGGATCGTCGACGGGCAGGCCCAGTTCGGCCGCCGCCACCTGAACGGCCGAGGGGAAGCAGGAATACAGATCGACGTAGTCGACCTCGTCGATGCCCATTCCCGCCAGCTCCAGCGCCCGGCCGCCGGCGATCCGGATGGCCGGAGAGCGGTGCAGCTCGTCACGTTCGGCGATGGCCGAGGTGTCATGCGCGTCGGTGCCCGCGTGGGGGTAGACCCAGCGGTCGGCGGGAACCTGCAGGCGCCTCGCCTGCTCCACCGAGGTCAAGACGAGTGCGGCGCCCTGGTCGACCATGTTGTTGGAGTTCATCAGCTTGGTGTACGGCCAGCTGATCATCCTGTTCTGCGGGCCGGGCTCGCAGATCTCCTCGGCGGTGATCGGTGTGCGGATCCATGCGTGCGGATTGTCGACCGCGACGGCGTTGAAGCGGGCCCACAGTTCGCCGATGCGCTTGCGGTGGTGTTGGACCGACTCGCCGTTCGCAATCCGCAGGGCCTGCTCGAACAGCGGGTAGACGTAGGCCGGCCGGTCCAGCCGGATCCTGATCTCGGCCTCGCCGGCCATCGGGACGTCGTCGCCGCTGACCTCGGCCATCGGGACGGAGTCGCCTTGGACGGTCCACTCGAGTTTGGCGCCCTTGGCCCGCAGGCCCCGGCGGGTGCGCCAGGTCTCCGCGCCGGCGAGCAGCACCACCTGAGCGCTGCCCCGCTGGATGTCCAGGCACGCCTGGTTGACCAGCGACTGCGGCACGTTGCCGCCGACCGGGCTGTACAGCGTGGTGAAGTCGCCGGCCCCGATCCGCTGGCCGAGCAACAGCCCCGGATCGCGGTACTGCGCGGACAGGATGTTCACCACGCGGATGGAATCCACGGCCTCGATCACCCGCGCGTCGGCGGCTTGCCGGGCCGCGGCCGCCATCAAGTCTATCGGCTCGATGGACCGCTTCTCCGGGTCGATCTCGTCGCGATGGTTGATCTGGCCGTAGCCGATCAACACCGGTGTCCTGGGGTCCACGGTCATAGAAACGAATTTAGCGTGGCTATCAATCCGTACGGCCCCGCGGGCCACGTTCGCGGCGCGGGGCGCGCTATGCGCCGCCGGGCGGCCCGAACAACACGCCCTGGGTGATGAGCCGGTCGATCTGCTGGGGAGTCATGCCGAGCAGCCTGCGGCAGACGTCGACGGTGTCCTGGCCCGGTAGTGGCGCCGGACGCTGCGGGGCCCGCGGGATGTGCTGGAACGGCGCCGGGGCGGTCTCCGCCGGCAGCGGACGTTCGACGAGCGGATGCACCATCTCGGAATACAGTTTTCGCTCGACCAGCTGAGGGTCCTCCAAGATGTCCGGCGGCCGGTTCATCGGTCCGGCCGCAACTCCGGAGGACTGCAGCAACTGGGCGGCCCGCACCGGCGTGCGCATCCGGGTCCAGGCCGACACCAGTTCCACCAACTCCCGCCGGTTCGCCAGCCGCGCCGCGCCGGTGGCGAAGCGCGGGTCGTCGGCCCACTCCGGATGATGGAAAACGCCTGCGGTGCACCGCCATTCGTCGTCGGACTCGATCGAGACGACGCACCATTCGTCGTCCCCCGCGCACGGGTAGACGGCGTGCAGGCCGGTGTCTTCGGAGATTCTCGGCACGCCCGCGGCCAGCGCGGCCCGCGTGACGTACTCGGTGTCGAGTTGATTGATCACTGCTTCGGCCTGCGAGATGTGCACGTGCGAACCGCCGCCCGTTCGGTGCCGGTGGATCAGCGCGGCCAGCGCCGCGATGGCGGTGATCCGCCCGACCACGTGGTCGGGGAAGATCGTGGTCGCGTCGTAAAAGGCGTGCCGCGCGGCGCCATCCCGGTTCTCGGGGTCGTCGGCCGTCCACAGCCGGGTGACACCGGTGGCGGCGCGGACCAGTGGCCCGTACCCCATGCGGGTGCTCCACGGGCCTTGGTCGCCGTAGGCGCTGCTCTCGGCGAGCACGATCCGCGGATTGACGGCACGCAGGTTGTCGTAGGAAAAGCCAAGCGCGGTAAGCGTTCCCGGCTTGAAGTTGGCGAAGACGGCGTCGGACTCCGCGACCAGCCGGGTGAAGATCTCCTTGCCGGTGGCGCTGCGCAGATCCAGGCCCATCGCCAGGTTGTTGCGGTGTGTCCAGGCGAACGACTCGCTCATCACCGCGCCGACGCGGGCCTGCCGCAGCCCGTCGGGGTACTCGGCGCTTTCGACCTTGATGATCTCGGCGCCCAAGTCGCCGAACAGGCGGCTCAGCTCGCCGCCGGCGACGATGATGCCCAGATCGAGGATGCGAAGTCCCGCAAACGGATAGTCGCCGATACGACCGGAGGGCGACTGCACCACCGCCGGATTTCCGCGCCAGCCCGGTCCGTCCTGTCCGGCGGCGGGGGCCGGGCTGCGGAAGCCCGCGTGGCGCCCGTCGACGACGAAGTATCCGGTCGGGACGCTCACCCGCATGCCCGGGACAAGCTCGGCCTCGGTGATCGCGCCGACCGCCCGGAAATGCTCGGAGTCCATCGCCCACGACGGCGTCAGCACGGCGGCGATCGGGACGCCGTGCGCCTGCCCCGCGGTCACCAGATCCTTCATGGTCCGCCCGGCGAACAGCGCCTGGACCAACTGGCTTATCTGCGGCCACACGGCGAAGCGCGCGCCGATCAAGTCGTATTTCGGGTCCTGGAAATCGTCCGGCTCCCCCAGCCAGCGCCGCAGGCCCCGCCACTGGCGCGGCGCCATCACGCACAGCCGGACGTAGCCGTCCTGGCACTCATAGATCGGGTAGGCGTCCTGGTTCTTCGGGCGGCCCCGCCACTGCCCGGTGCGGCGGATTCCGGCGGCGACCTGCCCGTGCGCACCGAACGCCGGGTCGAGCGACATGACCACGGCGTCGAATCGCGAGAAATCGATGAATTCACCTGTACCACAACGCAATCGGTTGTAGTACGCAACGAGGGCGGCCCACGCCGCCTGGGCGGCGGCGGTAGCCGACGCGATACCGTCCGGCGGCAACACGGGGGTGCCGGTGGTGGGACCGGATCGCGACAGCGACCCACACATCGCGTACAACACCGGATCGGTGGCCCGCCACAACGACCGCGGGCCCGTCGCGCCGAAGTCGGTGATCGACAACACCACCAGATGCGGGTGCTGGGCGGCCAGCTCCTCGACCGACGTCCCGAACGTGGGGGCCTCCCCGTAGAAGCCGTCATCGACGACGATGTCGGCCTGCGCGGCCAGGTCGAGGAACACGCCGCAGTCGTCCTCGTCGAACGGGTCCAGCACCACGCTGCGCTTGTTGGCGTTGTGCACGGCAAACGGAATGCTCGCACCGGCCAGTGTCGGCGGGGCATCGCGCGCCGGGCTTCCGCTCGGGGGTTCGACCTTGAGCACGTCGGCGCCCAAGTCGGCGAACAGGCGGGTCACCGCGTCCCCATTACCGCTCGACAAGTCGAGGACGCGCACGGCGTCGAGCAACCCGTCGACCATCAGGACACCGTACCCGCAGGTGGCGGACCGGCCGGGCCGACGGTTGCCGGTACCGGCCAAAAAGCCAACTGGGCAAGCTGATTGGGTGGGCGAACACGCCGTCGGCTATCGTCACAGGCCGATCGGCGAGGCCGTACCTGCCGAAACGATCCGACGGAGGCACCCCCTATGAGCGCGCACTTGACCTACATCGAGGCCGTGGTGGTCGGCGCGTTCCAGGGCGTCACCGAGCTGTTCCCCGTCTCCAGCCTCGGGCACGCGGTGTTGGTGCCCGCGGTGGTCGGCGGTCGCTGGGCTCAGGACCTGAGCGTCTCCGCCCCCGAATCGCCCTACCTTGCGTTCATCGTCGGCCTGCACGTGGCCACCGCCGCCGCCTTGCTGGTCTTCTTCTGGCGGGACTGGCTGCGTATCGTGGCCGGTTTTGCCTCGTCATTGCGGTATCGCCGCATCCAGACCCCCGACGAGCGGCTCGCCTGGTTGATCGTGGGGGCCACCATTCCGGTGGGCCTGGCCGGGCTGGTCCTGGAACGGACTTTCCGCACCACGCTGGGCAAGCCCATCCCGGCGGCGATCTTCCTGCTGCTCAACGGCATCGCCCTCTACGCGGGAGAGGTGCTCCGCCGGCGCGTCGCCCCCGCGCCCGGCCAAGACCAGGCGCCCCCGGAACAGCCCGCGCACACCGGTGAGGCCGTGGACAATCGCCTGGCCCAACTTCCCCTGCGCCGCGGCATCCTGATCGGCGCCGCGCAGATCCTGGCCCTGCTGCCGGGCATCAGTCGCTCGGGCATCACCATGGTGGCCGGCCTGTGGCGCGGCTTGTCCCACGAGGACGCCGCCCGGTTCTCCTTCTTGTTGGCGACGCCCATCATCCTGGCGGCCGGCGTGTACAAGATCCCGGAACTGTTCGGGCCCAGCGCCACCGGAATCGGTGGCCAGGTGCTGGCCGGCAGCGTCGCCTCCTTCGTCTGCGCCTACCTTGCCGTGCGGTTTTTGACGCAGTACTTCCAGACCCGCACCCTCACCCCGTTCGCGATCTACTGCGCCCTGGCCGGCGGCGCGAGCCTGGTGTGGCTTGCCGCCAGCTGACGGGCAACTCACTACACGAATTCGGTGACATCGCTTCACCGACTCGGTCACCAAATGGCAACTGCTGGGTATCGGTTCGCGCAACACCGTAGGAGTTGAGCGTGGCGTAGCTCACGATCGACGGAGCAATGCGCGGCGTCTTGACCACAGAGGTGAGGCCTGAATGTTTTGTCGCCTTTGTCGTGTGGCCGGTGCCGCCGTCGGGGCTGCCCTGCTGGTGCTGTCGACCTGCAGCGCACCCAGAGCGACGGCCGCGGCGGCGATGAGCCCGAATCTGTTGGTGAACCCGGGCGCCGAGCTCGGCGACCCCTCGTTGTCCGGATACAGCGGGGTGTCGATACCGGGCTGGACCGCGACGGGCACGCCGACGGTGATCAAATACAACACCCTCGTTCGGCTGCCCTCGCCGCTCGGGTCGCCGGGGCCGACCATGCCGAAGTTCCTGGCGTTCCCGGCCGCCCAGCACGGGCCACCCGACGGCGGCGTCCAGTACTTCGGCGGTGGAAATGTGGCGACGTCCACGCTTACCCAAGTCGTCGACCTCAGCGGTGCGGCGGCGGCCATCGACAGCGGCACCGTGCCCTACACGCTGAGCGGTTGGCTCGGCGGCAACAGGCTGGAATTCTCAGAGGCGTCGGTCACCGTCGGCTTCCTGGCCGCGACCCAGTTGCCGCTGGGCACAGCCGAAATCGGGCCGGTCTCCATACTGCAGCGCGGATTCAGGACCGAGCTGTTCGAACGCGACACCACCGGGACGATCCCGGCGGGCACCCGCAGCGCTCGCGTAACCGTCACCTTCAAGGACACCCACTGGGCGGGCGGCGCCTACAACCACTCGTACGCCGACAACATCTCCTTCACCGTCGGCGCCCCCTTGCCCGCCCCGCCGCTACCCGCGCCACCCCCGTCGACGGTCGCCCCCCTAGATCACGTGTTCATGGTGTACATGGAGAACCACGGCGTGAAAGACGTTGTGGGCAGCCCCAATGCGCCGTACATCAACAGCCTCATCAACTCCTACGGATACGGGTCCAACTACTTCGCCCTGACGCACCCGAGCCTGCCCAATTACTACCCGATCCTCGGCGGTTCCGACTTCGGGACCAACTACAACTGCGAGATGAACTGCTTCGACGCGCCGAACCTGGCCGACTCCGTCGAGGCGGCGGGCAAGACCTGGGCCAGCTACGAGCAGTCCATGCCCACCCCGTGCGCCACCGCGTCGAGCGGTCCCTACAGCCCCGGCGAGCTACCATTCCTCGCCTTCCACGACATCGTGTCCAACGCCGCCCGCTGCCAGGCGCACGTGCTGCCGCTCACGCGGATGGCCACCGACCTCGCCTCGACCGCCACCACCCCGAACTACGTGTGGTTCGCCGCGGACGAAAACAACAACATGGAAGGCCCCGTCAACCTCCGCTTCGTCGGCAGCGAGCTCACGTCTCATCAATACAACATCAAGGCCGGCGACCAGTTTTTGCAGCAGGTGTTGCCGACGATCGTGAATTCGCCCGCCTTCCAGACGCAACGCAGCGCCATCTTCATCACGTGGGACGAGGATTTCAACAACCTGTCGCTGACCATCGGCAACGAAGGCAACCACATCCCCATGATTGTCATCCCGTCACCGAATTCCGGTATGCGCCAAGGCCATTTGGTGGCCTACTCGCGCAACGACCACTACAGCCTGCTGCGCACCATCGAGGACTCCCTGCAACTTCCCCGACTCACCAACAATGACAAATACGCTCAGCCGATGAACGAATACTGGCCGTAGGCTGGCCGGGGGTACGAAGTAATCGACGAGTCGAGGCAACGCACATGAGCCGACCCGGTTCTGGAGGCGCCGGACGCCAGCGCGAGTCGGTGTGGGACTACCCACGCCCACCCCGCGTCGAGCCGTTCACCGGTCGAATCACCGTCGAGTTGGGTGGTGAAGTCATCGCATCCACCCGTCAGGCCTGGCGGGTGCTCGAGACCAGTCATCCCCCGAGCTATTACCTCCCGCGCGAGGCTTTTGCCGAAGGGGCCGTGCGCGAGACGTCAGGTAGCTCCTGGTGTGAATGGAAAGGCCGGGCAACCTATTACGACCTGCTCGGCGGCGGCGTCGTTGCCGCGAAGTCCGCTTGGAGCTATGTGAATCCAACGCCCGGATTCGAAGCTATCGTCGGGGCGGTCGCCGTCATGGCCGCCAACGTCGACCGCTGCACGGTCAACGGAGAGGTCGTCGTGCCCCAACCCGGCGGCTTCTACGGCGGCTGGATCACCAGCTGGGTGACCGGCCCGTTCAAAGGCGTTCCAGGTTCGACGGGTTGGTGAGTGCGCGGCTACACCGGCTTTAGCCGATAGCGTAGCAATCGCGACCTTTCATTGCCGAAAGCCTCTGTCCGGCAAGCCCCGTCGGGCCACCAGCCGCGGCCTTGATAAAAGCGCCGGGCGGGGGCGTTCGCGTCCAGCACCCACAGCACCGCCTCGGTCACACCGACCGCCCGCAGCCGCTCACGGGCGGCGGTCATGAGTAGGGCCCCAACGCCGGTACCCACGTAGGCCGGGTCGACATAGAGCGCCATCAGCTCACCGACGTTCGGCAAGTCGCCGTCGCGACACAGGCCGGTGGTGGCGAAGCCGCGAATCACCGACCCGTCGACCGCGACCAGGGTGGACGGCATCCGCAACCCCGCGCGGCCGAAGGCGTATCGGTTGACCAACACCTCCGGGGTCAGGCTGTCCAGGTAGTCCCGGGCGATGAGTCCCCGATACGCCACCTGCCAAGACCGCGCATGCAGGCCGGCCACCTCGTGGGCATCCGCCGGGATCGCCGCCCGAACCTCGGTCATCGTTGCAGTATCGGGCTTCGGCGGCCAGGTTGTTGCGCAAGCCTGACGTCGAGTGCTGTGCTTAGCCGGGTGCATAGTTGACACCCGTCAAGAATCCGGAGGGTACGGAAATGGCAGACACGGGATCCATTGGCCTCAAGGTCCGGGGCAAGATCGTCGTGATCACCGGCGGCGCCCGGGGCATCGGGCTGGCCACCGCGACCGCGTTACACAATCTGGGCGCCAAGGTGGCGATCGGTGACGTCGATGAGGTGCGGGTGAAGGAATCCGGCGCCGCACTCGGCCTGGATGTGTACGGCAAACTCGACGTCACCGACCCGCATTCGTTCTCGGACTTCCTGGACGAGGTCGAGCGCCAACTCGGCCCGATCGACGTGCTGGTCAACAACGCCGGCATCATGCCGCTCGGTCGGATCATCGACGAGCCGGACGCCGTCACGCGGCGCGTCCTCGATATCAACGTCTACGGCGTGATCCTGGGCAGCAAGCTGGCGGCCCAGCGCATGGTCCCCCGCGGATCCGGCCACGTCATCAACGTCGCCTCGCTGGCCGGGGAAACGTATATCGCGGGGGCGGCCACCTACTGCGCCAGCAAGCACGCGGTGATCGGCTTCACCGACGCGGCCAGGATCGAGTACCGGCGGGCCGGCGTGAAGTTTTCAGTCGTCATGCCGACCTTCGTCAACACCGAATTGATCGCCGGCACCTCCGGCGCGAAGGGCTTCAAGAACGCCGAGCCGGCCGACATCGCCGACGCGATCGTCCAACTGGTGGCCCAGGCCAGGCCGCGGGTACGCGTCACCAAGCTGGCCGGCGCGATCATCGCGTCGCAGAAGTTCATGCCGCGCGCGCTGTCCGAGGGGCTGAACCGCGCGCTCGGCGGCGAGCACGTCTTCACCGACGACGTCGACGCCGAGAAGCGCAGGGCCTACGAGTCCCGGGCCCGCGGCGAGGAGTGAGCGCCGCGTTGGGCGCCGTTCACCGGCGTCGCGGACAATCGGCCGGGTGAGCCCAGAAACCCAGACCACCGCTCCCCTTGCCGACGACGAACTCGACCTGATCAACGCTTACTGGCGCGCCGCGAACTACGTGTCGGTTGGCCAGATCTACCTGCTGGACAACCCGCTGCTGACCGCGCCGCTGTCGGCCGGGCACGTCAAACCGCGGCTGCTGGGACATTGGGGGACCACGCCGGGGCTGAACCTGATCTACGCGCATCTGAACCGGATCATCCGCGACCGCGACGCCAGCGTCATCTATGTCACCGGGCCCGGCCACGGCGGCCCGGCGCTGGTCGCCAACGCCTACCTCGAGGGCACCTACAGCGAGGTGTACACCGGCATCGAGGAGGATGCCGAAGGGCTGCGAAAGCTGTTCCGGCAGTTCTCGTTCCCCGGTGGCATCCCCAGCCACGTCGCCGCCCAGACGCCCGGCTCCATCCACGAGGGCGGTGAACTCGGCTACGCGCTGGTGCACGCCTACGGCGCGGCCTTCGACAACCCGCATCTGGTGGTGGCCTGCGTGATCGGCGACGGCGAGGCCGAGACCGGGCCGCTGGCCGCCAGCTGGCATTCCAACAAGTTCCTGAACCCGGTCACGGACGGCGCGGTGCTGCCCATCCTCGCGCTCAACGGCTACAAGATCGCCAACCCGACCGTGCTGGCGCGCATCCCCCACGCCGAACTCGAGGCGCTGTTGCGCGGCTACGGCTACCGGCCCATCACGGTCGCCGGCGACGACCCGGCCGACGTCCATCAGCAGCTGGCCGCCGCGCTGGACGATGCCTTCGACGACATCGCGGCCATCCAGAGCGGCGCCCGCAGCGCTAACCAGACGCAGCGGCCCGTCTGGCCGATGATCGTGCTGCGCACCCCCAAGGGCTGGACCGGCCCGAAGGTGGTGGACGGGAAGAAGGTCGAGGGCACCTGGCGGTCGCATCAGGTTCCGCTCGCCGAGACCCACGACAATCCGCAGCACCGCGCGCAGCTCGAGGAGTGGCTGCGCAGCTACCGGCCCGAGGAGCTCTTCGACGGCGACGGCAAGCTGCGCGCCGAGCTGCGGGCGCTGGCGCCCACCGGTGATCGCCGGATGAGCGCCAACCCGCACGCCAACGGCGGCCTGCTGCTGCACGACCTCGACCTGCCCGATTTCCGCGACTACGCCGTCGCGGTGCCGCGGCCGGCCGCCGTGACGCACGAGGCGACCCGGTTGCTGGGCACCTTTCTACGGGACGTGATCGCCCGCAACGCCGACCGGTTCCGCCTGATGGGGCCCGACGAGACCGCCTCCAACCGGTTGGACGCCGTCTACGGGGCGACGGCCAAGGTCTGGCTCTCCGAGCTCGGTCCCGACGACGAGAATCTCGCCGCCGACGGCCGGGTGATGGAGGTGCTCTCCGAGCACCTGTGCCAGGGCTGGCTGGAGGGCTACCTGCTGACCGGCCGGCATGGCCTGTTCAACTGCTACGAGGCGTTCGTCCACATCGTCGACTCGATGCTCAACCAGCACGCCAAGTGGCTGGCCACCAGCCGGGAGCTGCCGTGGCGGCGGCCGATCGCGTCGCTGAACTACCTGCTGTCCTCGCACGTGTGGCGCCAGGACCACAACGGCGCGTCGCACCAAGACCCCGGTTTCATCGACCTGGTCGCCAACAAGCGGGCCGAACTGACCCGGGTGTACCTGCCGCCGGACGGCAACACGCTGCTGTCGGTCGCCGACCACTGCCTGCGCAGCCGCAATTACGTCAACGTCATCGTCGCCGGCAAGCAGCCGGCGCTGGCCTACCTGGACATGGACCAGGCCATCGCGCACTGCGCGCGCGGCGTGGGCATCTGGCCGTGGGCGAGCACCGCCACCGCCGAACCGGACGTGGTGCTGGCCTGCGCCGGGGACGTCCCGACGCTGGAAATCCTGGCCGCCGCCGACATCCTGCGTCGCGACCTGCCGGAGCTGGCGGTCCGGGTGGTCAACGTCGTCGACCTGATGCGGCTACAGCCGGAATCGGAGCACCCACATGGCTTGCCGGACAGGGAGTTCGACGCGCTGTTCACGCGCGACAAGCCGGTCATCTTCGCCTACCACGGCTACCCCTGGCTGATCCACCGGCTCACTTATCGGCGTACCAACCACCCGCACATCCACGTGCGCGGATTCAAGGAGCGCGGCACCACGACGACGCCGTTCGACATGGTGATGCTGAACGATTTGGATCGCTTCCACTTGGTGATGGACGTCATCGACCGGGTCGATAGCCTGGCCAGCCGGGCTGCCGAGTTGCGCCAGCGCATGGTCGACGCCCGGCTCGCCGCGCGCGCCTACACCCGCGAGCACGGCGAGGACGACCCGCAGATCTCCGGCTGGACCTGGGAGTCGAGCGAGCAGAACGAACGTAGTGAGTGATGGGAGCGAGACGACCGATTTGGTTGGGAGTCGAGCGAGCAGAACGAACGTAGTGAGTGATGGGAGCGAGACGACCGATTTGGTTGGGAGTCGAGCGAGCAGAACGAACGTAGTGAGTGATGGGAGCGAGACGACCGATTTGGTTGGGAGTCGAGCTGATCCGACGCCGAAATTGCCGTCACGGTTGGGCTTCGAGCGCCGATCACGACCCTGGCGGCAATCTCGTTGAACCGTCCGGGCGGGGGCCCGTGGGTAGACTGGCCGAATGCACGACGCCACCGCTGCCGCCGACATCCATCCCATGGTGTCGCAGCTCTCGGCGTTGCACCGGCTGCGCATCCACCTCGACGTCGGCGTCGTCGTTGCGGTGTTGGTACTGACCAACCTGGTCGCGCACTTCACCACGCCGTGGGCGGGCATCGGCGTCGTTCCCGCCGCCGCCATCGGGTTGGTGTTCCTGATGCGCGCCAACGGTCTGGAGTGGGCCGACTTGGGCCTGGGACGCGAACACTGGAAGTCGGGGCTGGGCTATGCGCTGGCCGCCGTGCTGGTCGTGGCCTCGGTGATCGCCGTGGGGGTGCTGCTCCCCATGACCCGCCCGATGTTCCTGAACCACCGCTACGCCACCGTCTCCGGCGCGCTGATCGCCTCGATGGTCATCATCCCGCTGCAAACCGTGATCCCCGAAGAGCTGGCCTTTCGCGGCGTGCTGCACGGCGCGCTGCACCGGGCGTGGGGTTTCCGCGGGGTCGCATTGGCGGGATCGTTGCTCTTCGGCCTGTGGCATGTCGCGACGTCCCTCGGGCTCACCAGCAGCAACGTCGGCTTCACCCGACTGTTCGGCGGCGGTGTCGTCGGGATGCTGGCGGGCGTGACCGGAGCCGTGCTGGCCACGGGAGCGGCCGGATTCGTCTTCAGCTGGCTACGCCGCCGCAGCGGCAGCCTGATCGCACCGATCGCGCTGCACTGGTCGCTGAACGGGCTCGGGGCGCTGGCCGCCGCGCTGGTCTGGCACCTGACGGCCTGAGGCCGCTCACACCAGCAGCACCGCCGCGCCGGCGATGCGGCCCGCACTGAGATCGGCCAACGCCCGATCCCCGTGGTCCAGCGGGTATTCCGGCGTGGTCACCTCGATATGGTGTTTGCCCGCGAAGTCGAGAAACGCCCGCGCGTCGGCCCGGGTGTTCGACGTGACGGAACGGACCTGGCGTTCCTGGAAAAGATGACGCTGGTAGTTCAGCGGCGGGATATCGGACAGGTGGATGCCGGCGATCGCCAGGATGCCGCCGCGGTCCAACGCTTCCAGCGCGGGCAGCACCAGATCACCCACCGGCGCGAAGAGGATCGCCGCATCCAGCGGTACCGGTGGCGGATAGGCCGCGCCCTGCGCCGACGCGGCACCGAGCTGCATCGCCAGCTCACGCGCCTCGGCTCCGCGGGTCATCACGTGCACCTCGGCGCCCTGCGCCAACGCGACCTGCGCGGTGATGTGGGCGCTTCCGCCGAAGCCGTAGAGCCCGAGCCGTCCACCCGGCGGCAGGTCGGCGCGCAGCAGGGAGCGGTACCCGATGATGCCGGCACACAGCAACGGCGACAGCTCGCTGTCGCTGTAACCTGCCGGCAATCGGTGCGCGAAAGCGGCGGGAACCGTTGCGAATTCGGCGTAGCCCCCATCGGCATCCCAGCCGGTGTAACGGGACTGGGGGCACAGGTTCTCATCGCCCCGGCGGCAGTATTTGCACACCCCGCAGGTGTGGCGCAGCCAGGCGATCCCCACCCGGTCTCCCACGCGAAATCCGGTGCCGGCCTCGGCGCCGACCTCTGAGCCGATTTCCAGGACCTCCCCCACGACCTCGTGGCCGGGAGTGACACGCTCGCGGTGCACGGGCAGGTCGCCCTCGGTGACGTGGAGATCGGTGCGGCACACGCCGCAGGCTCGCACGGCGACCAACAACTCCGACGGCCCGGGCCGCGGCACGTCGGTGGTGACTTGCTCGAGCGGGCCGGTGTCCATCGGTCCGGGCCGGCGCACCTGCCACGCGCGCATGGTCGTGGTGGTCAGCGGTGGCGCCATCCGTCCATCATGCCGCGAACCACCACGGCCGCAACGTGTTAACTGCGATCAGGTCCGTCGCACCATGCCGACGATCCAGAGCAGGATGAGCGACCCGAGCAGCGCGGTCAAGAAAGTGAAGATCAGGCCACCGCCCGCGGTATTGACGAAGAAGCTCAGGATGAAGCCCCCGATCAAGGCACCGATGATGCCGATCACGATGTCCATCAGGATGCCGGCGCCGCTGCCCCGCATGATCTTGCTGGCGAGCGCGCCCGCCAGACCGCCGATGATGACGTAACCAATGACGCCGACACTCGTGAACGTTGTTGAGCGGGCCAGATATTCGGTAGCTGCCATGACGTCCATGCGGGTCTCCTTGCATTCGCTGGCAAAGCCCAGCGAGTTGCTGGGCCGTCACTTCGGTATACCCGCTTTGCGTAACGGAAAGGGTTCGGATTTGAAGACGGTTGGCGCTCTATCCGTGACGCCCCGGTCGGGGGTCAGGCCGATTGCGTCCGCGGTGGCGCCGGTGTGGGGGTCGGGCTGACCTCTCCCGCCGGCGCGGGTGCGGGCGCAGGCGCGGGTGCGGGCGGAGCCGGAGCTCCTGGCGCGGGTGGGGCGCCCGGAGGCGGCGGGGTTCCGGGCGCCGGCGCGGGCGGACCCGCCCACGGCTGGATCGACTCGGCCAGCGCCTTGGCGGCGACCTTGTCCACCGGGTCGTTGGCCGTCCCGAGCCACACCACGAACCAGCGTTGCGGCGGTCCGCCGCTCGGCGTGCTCGCCGCGGGCAGCCCGACCACGCCCGTCCAAATCTGCCCGTCGGGCTTGGACGCGTCGCTGAACTTGACCTCGTAGTACGACGCGCTGCCGGTGATGCCGTTGGCCCCGGTGAGCGGGGTGCTCTCCTGGTTGATTCGAGTGCCCGGGTACGGCAGGAAGAACTCACCCATGTCCGAGCCGAGCCGCACCGCGGCCTTGGAGTTGTTGGCTTCGGCACTGGCGTAGAGCTTCTGGTCCAGCCGGCCCATCACGATGCGGGTGTCGTTGGCGACCGGTGGGGGCTGGTCGGGCAGCGGCGGCGGCCCCGTCGTCTTGCTCAGCAACGCCGAGCCGTAGTCGAGGTGGGAAGCGTCCGACTCCACCCAGCCCGGGGGCAGGACGTAGCTGAAGCCACCCACGGCGTTGGCGACCCGGCCGGCGTTCGGGTCGACGGGAGGCGGCGGCGGTGGCGCGTTGGGATCGACGGGCGGCGGCGGTGGGGCGTTGGGGTCGACGGGCGGCGGCGGCGGCGCGTTGGGGTCGACGGGCGGCGGCGGCGGGTTTGCGGGGGCCGCGGGGGCGGCCGCCGGCGGTGGGGCCGCCGCCGTGCTCGGCGGGACCGGGGTCGGGACCTCCGGGTCGGCATACGAGGTCGCCGGCAACGCGATCGTGAGGGCGCTGGCACTGGTGACCGTGGCTACCGCCAGCGTCGCCCACAGGCCTTTGCGACGTGTCGAGTTGGGTTCCACCTGGTCCATGGCGACGAACCTACCGTGTTACCGCTGTGACGCAAGGAGCCTTGCGGACAATTGCGTCGCCGTTTTGCCGATGTTGGCGATGTGCAACCCGCCGCACGGCCAGGCGCACAATTTCACCTCTCAGTGCGCCGCCGGATACAACGCGACCTCGTGGGCTTTGACGGAGAACCACACCGTCTCCCCGGGCGCGAGCCGCAGCTCCGAGGCGGCGTCGACGGTGATCTCCGCCGCCAGGCCCGGGGCGCCGTCGGGTTGCTGCTCGCCGCGCACCAGCACCGCCGACCCGCGAATGTCCATCTCCGCCACGGTCACCTCGACCGTGTTGCGCGGGCTGCCGTGCGGTTGCTCCCGATAAATCGCCACCGCCGTCGGCGGGAACACGGCGATCGCGGTTCGCCCGGCAGAAAGCTCATCGCCCCGTTGCGGGGTCGGGGCCGCGTGCCAGCGGGCGCCGGAGCGCGCGTGCAGGCAGGCGTCGGGGGCGATGGTCCCGTTGACCAGGTTGATGCCCGCGATGCGCGCCCCGAAGTGACTGCGCGGCGCCGTGAGCACGTCGGAGACGGGGCCGATCTCGGCGATCTTGCCGGCCTCCAGCACCAGCACCCGATCGGCCAGCGTGAACACGTCGAGCAGGTCGTGCGTCACCAGGACCACCGCGCAGCCGGTGCGGCTGACCACGCCGCGCAACACGGTGCGGATCCCCGCGGCCGCGGCGACGTCGAGACCCGTCAGCGGCTCGTCGAGCAGCAACACGTCGGGCTCGGCCGCCAGGGCCCGCGCGATCGCCGCCCGCTGGGCTTGACCGCCGGACAGCTGGCGCGGCTTCCGGTCGGCGAGCCGCTCGGCGTCCACCTCGCGCAGCCAGCGCACCGCCGTCGCCTTCTCCGCGGCCCGAGCCGGGCGAAGCCACCCGCGGCGGCTGTGCGGCCCGAAGGAAACGTTGGCGGCAACGCTCATGTGCGGGAACAACAACGGATCCTGTAACAGCAGGCCGACCCGGCGGTCGTGGGTTGCCACGTTCACCCCGGCGGCGGTGTCGGTCAGCACCCGATCCCCCAGCCGCACGAACCCGCGATCCGGGCGTATCAGGCCGGCGATGACATGCAGCGCGGTCGACTTGCCCGCGCCGTTGGGACCGAGGACCGCCAGCACTTCGCCCGCCGATACGGCGAACTCCACGTCCAGCTGACGATCCGCCACGGCGGCGCGCAGGTGCAATTCGCTCATGGCCCCGGCTGCCTCGCCTCGGTCCCGGTCAGCCGGTGCGCGCCCAGCCCCAACACCACCAGCGCCGCCACGGCCACCAGCAGGATCGACAACGCCACCGCCGCGTCGGAGTCGCTGACCCGCTGCAAATAGATCTCCAGGGGCAAGGTGCGGGTGACTCCTTGCCGCGACCCGGCGAACGTCAGCGTTGCACCGAACTCGCCCAGCGAGCGGGCGAACGCCAGCACCGCCCCCGACATCAGGCCGGGCAGCAGCAGCGGCAGGGTGACTCGCCACCAGACGGTGCCGGGCCGCGCCCCCAGGGTGGCCGCCACGACCTCGAAGTCGGCGCCCGCGGTGCGCGCCGCCCCTTCCAGGGAGATCACCAGGAACGGCAGCGACACGAAGGTTTGCGCCAACACCACGGCGGTGGTGCTGAACGCGATGCTGATGCCCGCCGCCTCGAGGTACCGGCCGAGCAACCCGAGCCGGCCGAACGCGTAGAGCAACGCGATCCCCCCCACCACCGGCGGCAGCACCAACGGGAGCAGGATCAACGGCCGCAGCAGCCGCACCAGGGGCGTCGTGCTGCGGGCCAGCACCAGCGCCATCGGCACGCCCAGCAGCACGCACAGCACGGTGCTGGCGGCGGCGGTCTTGAGGCTGAGCACCAGGGCGGTCCGCGACGACGAGCTGGTGATCAGCGACCAGAAATTCGGCCAGTCGACCTTCACTGCGATGCCCAGCAGCGGCAACACCACGAACACGGTCCCCACGACGGCGGGGACGTACACCCAGCGCGGCAGATCCGTAGGGGGGTGCACGGTTCAGGGTTTGGCGAAGCCCGACTGGGCCAGGACGTTCTGACCGGCGTCACCGGTGACCATGGCCACGAACCGCTGCGCCAACGTTGGTCGCGGCGCGTTCTTCAGCACCGCGATCGGATAGACGTTCACCGCGCCGGCGGCCTCCGGGAAACTGACGGTCGTCACCTTGCCGCCGGCGCTATGGGCGTCGGTGACGTAGACCACCCCGGCGTCCGCTTGACCGGTGGTGACCTTGTTGAGGACGTCGGTCACGCTTGGTTCCTCGCTCACCGCGTGCAGGCGGACCCCGGTGCTGTCTTCGACGCGCTGGGTCGCCGATCCGCACGGCACCGGCCGCTGGCAGACCACCACACCCAGCCCCGGCCTCGCGAGGTCGGCGAAGGTCCCGACCTTCTTGGGGTTGCCCGGTGCGGTGACGATCACCAGCGTGTTCGAGGCGAAGTTCGTCGGTTGGCCGGACAGCAGGCCGGCCTTGGCGACGATGTCCATCTGGGCGGTGTCTGCCGATGCGAAGACGTCGGCCGTCGCGCCCTGCGTCAACTGCGTGGCCAGATCCGAAGAACCCGCGAACTCGAATTCGACATTGCTGCCCGCATTTTGCGCGTCGAATTGCGCACCGATCTGCGCGAACGCCGACTTCAGCGAGGCGGCGGCGAACACCACCAGCTTTCCCGACCCCTGGGGCCCCTGGGAGTCAGGTGCTGAACCGCATCCGGCCAGGCCGGCCACGAGCATCATCGAGACCACCCCGGCCAGGATCCCGATCCGCCGCATGCGTGCACCCTAACCCGCCGACGATGCGGCCCGCTTGCGGGCTTAATCGTCGCAAAAAAGTGGCGGCCGAATAGTTACGCAAATGATCCCGCGCGTCGCGGTGTCAACAATTTCGCCGACTAGCTACTGTCCAGTAACATCTAGAGGGATTGATGCCATAACGCGCTGATATCCCAGGCAGGTCCCCTCAGCGGTCTTGGGGTTGGACCGACGGAACTGCCCGGGTCTGGGTTCAACGTTGAACACGAGGAGGTCATGGCAGTGGACGTGCTGGTCACCGGCGGAGACACCGAACTGGGGCGCACAGTGGCCGAGGGCTTCCGCGATGACGGTCACAAGGTGACCCTCGTGGGCGCGCGGCGCAGCGACCTGGAGATCGCCGCCAAGGAATTGGACGTCGACGCCATCGTCTGCGACACCACCGATCCGGCGAGCCTGACCGAGGCCCGCGCCTTGTTCCCCCACCATCTGGACACCATCGTCAACGTGCCGGCGCCCTCCTGGGAGGCCGGCGACCCGCGCACCTACTCGATCGCTGACACGGCGAATGCGTGGCGGAATGCCCTGGACGCCACTGTGCTGTCCGCGGTGCTGACAGTGCAGACGGTGGGCGATCACCTGCGCTCGGGTGGCTCCATCATCAGCGTGGTGCCCGAGAACCCGCCGGCCGGCAGCGTCGACGCCGCAATCAAAGCGACACTGTCGAATTGGGTCTCCGGCCAAGCGGGCGTCTTCGGCACTCGCGGCATCACGGTCAACGCCGTGGCGAGCGGGCGCAGCGCCCAGCCCGGCTACGACGGCCTCTCCCGCACGCGCCCGTCGGTCGCTGGCGAGGTAGCCCGTTTGGCGCTGTTCCTGACCACTCCGGCGGCCCGCCACATCACCGGCCAGACGCTGCACGTCAGTCACGGCGCGCTCGCGCAATTCGGCTGAGGGCGTAATCCCGCGCCGCGCCGTATCGTCTCGCGGGGCGCCGCACTACGGTAGATCGCGTGGCTATTCGACTCGGTCTGCAGATTCCCAATTTCTCCTACGGCACCGGGGTGGAGGAGCTCTTCCCCACCGTGCTGGCTCAGGCCCGCGAGGCCGAATCGGCTGGTTTCGACTCGGTGTTCGTCATGGACCACTTCTACCAACTGCCGATGCTGGGAAGTCCCGACCAGCCGATGCTGGAGGCCTACACCGCCCTGGGCGCGCTGGCCACCGCCACCGAACGAGTTCAGTTGGGCACCTTGGTAACCGGCAACACCTACCGCAACCCGGCGCTACTGGCCAAGACCATCACCACCCTCGATGTGGTGAGCCAGGGCCGCGCGATCCTGGGCATCGGCGCCGGGTGGTTCGAACTCGAGCACGACCAACTGGGTTTCGAATTCGGCACCTTCACCGATAGGTTCAACCGGCTCGAGGAGGCGCTGCAGATCATCCTGCCGATGATCAAGGGCGAGCGGCCGACCTTCTCGGGCAAGTGGTACCGGGTGCGTGAGGCGCTCGCGAATCCACGGTTCCGCGAGCACATTCCGTTGATGATCGGCGGCAGCGGTGAGAAGAAGACGATCCCCCTCGCCGCCCGCCACTTCGATCACCTCAACGTCATCGCCGGATTCGACGAGCTGCCAGGCAAATTGGAGGTGGTGCGGCGCCGCTGCGAGGATGTCGACCGTGACCCGGCGACGCTGGAGACCAGCACGCTGACCACCGTGCTGATCGACGAGAACACGAAACCCGATCAGATTCCGGCCGAGATGACGCAGCGCATGGTGGTCGGCAGCCCCGATTCGGTTGCCGACCAGATCAAAACCAAAGTGGTGGACGCCGGCATCGACGGCGTGATCATCAACCTGCCCTTCTATACCCCCGGCGTGATCAGCGCCGTGGGCGACGCGCTGCGCCCGGTCGTCGGCCTGTAGCCGCTGACACCGCTCGGGTGGGGTCGCGGATTGGTCCCGCCGCGGTAATACTTCCATGTAGCAGCGTTGACCTGCGCCACGACGGCGCAGCGCAGAAGTAAGGGGCCGGGACCACCATGAACAAACGAGCCCTGGCGGCGATCGCGGCCGGTGTGGCGTTTGCCGCGCCCCCGATCGCGCACGCCGACAACAACTGGATCGCCATGGCGATCTCGGACTCCACCGGCCATATCAACATCGCCGACGGAGCATCCAGCCAGGGCGCGGCCGAGAAGGCGGTCATGGACACCTGCCGCAAGAGCATCAGCGACTGCCGTCTGCTGGCCAGCGGGCAGGGCGGCTGCGTGGCGCTCGTCTTGAACGCGGCCAAATCCAGATACTTCGGAGGCTGGGGTCCGACGCGCGAAGAAGCCGAAGCCCAGGCGCTCGGGCGCGCCCCCGGCGGAACGATCCAGGAAGGCCACGACCACTGCGCGGGAGAAGGCTCCAACCAGTGACGACGCCGACGTGCCGATAGGCTGATAGCTACGCCACAGCGGCGCCGCCCACCAGGCATTTCGCCCGGCTACACCGTTAGTGTTGCAAACAACACATGCTTATCAACTAGGTTTCCGGTGACCGCCTGACTAGCGTTGTAGCTAACCGCAGTCGCGTGTCCAAAAGCCCCCGTCAGGAGCAGCGGAAACATGAGCCCCCCACCGGAAACCACAGCTCGAACCGAACGTCGCCACCAGGTCGTCATCATCGGTTCCGGCTTCGGTGGGCTCAACGCGGCAAAGAAACTCAAGCACGCCGACGTCGACATCAAAATGATCGCGCGCACCACGCACCACCTGTTCCAGCCGTTGCTCTACCAGGTGGCGACGGGGATCGTCTCCGAAGGCGACATCGCCCCGCCCACCCGCGTCGTCCTCCGCAGGCAGCGCAACGTCCAGGTGTTACTCGGCGACGTCACGCATATCGATCTGGCGGGGAAGTTCGTCGTATCCGATCTGCTCGGCCACACCTACGAAACCCCTTACGACAGCTTGATTATCGCCGCCGGCGCCGGGCAGTCGTACTTCGGTAACGACCACTTCGCCGAGTTCGCGCCGGGCATGAAGTCGATCGACGACGCGCTGGAGGTGCGCGGGCGGATCCTGAGCGCGTTCGAACAAGCAGAACGGTCGCGTGATCCGGAACGGCGGGCCAAGCTGCTGACGTTCACCGTCATCGGCGCCGGCCCCACCGGCGTCGAAATGGCCGGGCAGATCGCGGAATTGGCGGCCCACACGCTGAAGGGCTCGTTCCGCGGCATCGACTCGACCAAGGCGCGAGTGATCCTGCTCGACGCCGCCCCCGCCGTGCTGCCCCCGTTCGGCGACAAGCTGGGCACCCGGGCGCGTGCCCGGCTGGAAAAGATGGGCGTGGAGATCCAGTTGGGGGCGATGGTCACCGACGTCGACCGCAACGGCATCACGGTCAAGGACTCCGACGGCACCGTCCGGCGCATCGAGTCCGCCTGCAAGGTGTGGTCCGCGGGTGTGCAGGCCAGTGGGCTGGGCCGGGACCTGGCCGAGCAGTCGGCGGTGGAACTCGACCGGGCCGGACGGGTCAAGGTGCTGCCCGACCTGTCGATCCCGGGGCACCCGAACGTGTTCGTGGTCGGCGACATGGCCGCCGTCGAGGGCGTTCCGGGGGTGGCCCAGGGCGCGATCCAGGGCGCCAAGTACGTCGCCAACACGATCAAAGCCGAACTGGGCGGGGCCGACCCCGCAGAGCGCGAGCCGTTCCAGTATTTCGACAAGGGGTCCATGGCCACCGTTTCGAGGTTTTCCGCGGTGGCCAAAGTCGGCCCGCTGGAGTTCAGCGGCTTCATCGCCTGGCTGATGTGGCTGGTGCTGCACCTGGTTTACCTGGTCGGCTTCAAGACCAAGGTCAGCACGCTGCTGTCGTGGACCGTGACCTTCCTGAGCACTCGGCGCGGCCAGCTGACCATCACCGAGCAGCAGGCGTTCGCCCGCACCCGCCTGGAACAACTGGCGGTGCTCGCCGCGGAAGCCAAGCGCCCGGCGGCCGCCAGGCGGGCCAGCTAACCGGCCAGCCGGTCGGCTTGCCAGGTACTCAGCAATCCGCCGCCGGCCAACCTCAACACGGTCGAGCCGGCGTCGATCGCGGTGTCCGGGAAAGCCGTTTCGGGATAGCGCAGTTCGTGGATCGACGCGCGGGGCGCCGCGATGACGTCGTCGGCCGGCGATCCGGCGCCCAGCTCCACCCGGTGACGCAGCAGCGGACGGCCATCGTAGTCGGCGTGTACCGAGCCCGACCAAAACCCTTCGCGCTCATCGCATCTGCCGACCTGGACCCGTTCGCGAAACCGCACCTGTGCTCCGTCGTGCAAACCGAAGGCGGCGCTGGACACGTGCCGGGCATCGGCGGCGACCACCGTCGGCTCCAGGTCGATGTCGAGGCTGCCGGTCACCTGCACCTCCCAGTGAGCGTGGGAAGTCAGAACTCTCGCACCCGGCAGCGCCACGGTCGCGGCGGCGCTGCGGAGCCTGAGTCGGGCGCCGCGCTCGACGATGATGCGAATGTCGATGCTGTCACCGCCCAGTGGCGTGGCGGCCGCCGATACCAAATGGACCGTGTGGGCTGCGGTGCAGCGAGCGGCCACAGCGCCGTCACACTCGATGCGCGGCAGGCGATTCGGATACGCGACCACCAGGACCTGCGAACGCATCACACGTTGGCCGCCTCGCGCAGTCGTGCGCGAACCCACGTCAACACCTGGGTGGCCGCCGGGTCGTCGGTGAGCGACTGCAGCACGGTGGGGCGGCCGTCGCGCACCGCCACGGCGTCGTCGGCCATCACCTGCAGGTCCGCTCCGACAAGGGGCGCGAGGTCAGTCTTGTTGACTACCAACAGATCCGAGTAAGTCACCCCGGGGCCACCCTTGCGCGGGACCTTGTCGCCGCCGGCCACGTCGATGACAAAGATCTGCACGTCCACCAAACCCGAGGAGAAGGTGGCCGTCAGGTTGTCGCCACCCGATTCGACCAGGATCAGTTCCAGCGACTCGTGCGCGGCGATCAGATCGTCGATCGCGTCGAGGTTCGCGGTGATGTCGTCGCGGATCGCGGTGTGTGGGCAACCGCCGGTTTGCACCGCCGCGATCCGGTCGTCCGGCAGCACCGCGTGTTTACGCAAGAAGTCGGCGTCCTCGGTGGTGTAGATGTCGTTGGTCAGCACCGCCAGCGACAGCTCGTCGCGCAATTGCCGGCACAGCGCGGCGACCAGGGCGGTCTTGCCGGATCCCACCGGGCCACCGACACCGATGCGCAGCGGCTCCCCCGGCCGTCTGACCCGCCGGGGTCGATCGCTGTGGGTGTGCGGGTGGCTGTGTGAATGTGTTGGCATCTCGTGTCTTTCAGCAGACTGATGGAAGCGATTCGCGACGGGCGTGTTGGTAGGCAGCGTATCGACCACATGATGGCCAAGTCGTGCAGGTGGTCCTGCCGCCGCCCCAGGCGTTACCAGGAAAGTCACAGCTGTCTGCTAGCTACGTCAAAGTTGCAGACGGAGGTCGAACAGGTACCTTGTATGGCGGCGCGCCGAAACGGCCGCCCGGACGAGTTCGCCGTACCCGGAGAGCGACAAGACGGTGACCGCGGGATGCCTGGCGTGCCGGTCAACCGAAACGGTCTGCGAACTTCTCCTCCGTTTAGTTTCGGTCGTTTGGGCATCCTCCGCCGTGAATTGAAACTCGACGAGAGGATTTTCGATGTTCAACCCGTTCGCCGGCCAGGCCGACATTCCCAACCGTGAGGGCGCGTGGGCGCAACAGGCGGAAGCCGAGCTGTCCACGCGCCGTCACCTCGAAGAGATCGACCGGTGCATCAGCCACGGGCTGGAGGCCGCCCCCACCATCAACGACCGCACCCTGTCGACCTTCGCCCGCGGGGAGCTCCCCCACTTTGCCGGGGAACGCGGGACGTTCCTCAAGGCCCCGTTCCTGGAGGATGTGAACGACGTCGCCGATGCCGAGGTGGCCGTCTTCGGAGCGCCGCTGGACGCGGGGACCACCTACCGCCCGGGCACCCGGTTCGGACCGATGGGAATCCGACGCTCCACCAACCTGTTCGGCACGTATTGCTACGAATTGGGCGTCGACCTGCGGGAACAGCTCAACATCGTCGACATCGGCGACGTGGTCACCATTCCCGCCAACATCGAGAAGTCGTTCGACCAGATCAGCCAGGCCATGGCCCACGTGGTCTCCAAGGGCGTGTTTCCGGTTGTCCTCGGCGGCGACCACTCGATCGGCTTCCCGACCGTGCGAGGTCTGGCCCCCTACCTGGACGGCAATGTCGGAATCATCCACTTCGACCGCCACGTCGACACCCAGGAGACGGATCTCGACGAGCGGATGCACACCACGCCGTGGTTTCACGCCACCAACATCAAGAACGCCCCGGCCACCAACTTGGTGCAGATCGGGATCGGCGGGTGGCAGGCGCCGCGTGCCGGCGTCCAGGTGGGCCGGCAGCGCGGCAGCACAGTCATCACGGTCGGTGACGTCGAACGCGTCGGGATCGAAAAGGTCGCCGAAATCGCGCTCGAAACGGCGTGGAAGGACGCTAAGGCGGTGTACCTGTCGTTCGACATCGACGTCATCGACGCGGGATTCGTGCCCGGCACCGGCTGGCCCGAGCCCGGCGGTCTGCTGCCGCGTGAAGCCCTCAACCTGATCCGGATGATCTCCGAACCCGGACTGAACGGCATCGAGGTGGTGGAGTGCTCACCGCCCTATGACTGGGCGGAGCAGACCGCGCTGTTGAGCAGCCGGGTCATCCTGGACAGCCTGGCCGTCATGGTGCGGGCGGGCAAGCTCGGCAAGAAGCCCGCCGCGCTCAAGCGGCACGCATGGGGTCCGTTCGCCGACTGACGACCGCTTGGGCTACGAACTCCGTCCGCCGGACCTGCCACGCTCGCCGCTTCGGGCGCGCGAAGTCGGTGCATGGCAATTTGCGTTCGCCACCAAGCGCCCTCGCCTACGAAATCAGTACCGGTCAAACCGCCGGGTGGAGACGTAGAGACCAACGAGTAGATTGCTCGTTGGTGATGTAGCAAACATCGCTGCGCGCCGTCAAGCTGCGCGGCCGCGCCGACCGCCCCCGGGCTCGGCTTCCATCCCGAGCGGGGGCCGGCGGGGCGATCAAGTCCTTGACGGTGCCCCGGGCTTCGCTGACGCCGCACCGGAGCGATCGCCTGGCGGGCCGCACCGAAGTCGATGCGGCTATCGGCTTCTCGTGCTCGGGCTGCAACCCGGCCGGTCCTGCCCTGGGAAGTTCGGGACCGCGGATGCTCCCTGTCACGTAGCTGCCCCGGCCGCCGGGGTGCGGGAGTGCCGCGCTCGCAGCAGGGCCAAGTGACGACCCATTTCGCGCGGACCAACCAGTTCCCAGCAAATTGCCAGCAGTTAACCATGGTTGTTACAGATACAACCGTGAATATAGCTTGTTGTGCGGCAACGAGACGGCAGTGCGTCCTCTGCGCCGCGGTGCGGCGACGCGAACGTCTCGACGTCGCGCCACTCGTGCGCAAGCCATGGCGCACGAAACCGGAGTGCCAAGCCATCGCCCGAGTCGGGCCCGCGGTGTTTGATGTGGCGCCTGGCCGGCTTGTTACGGGGGTTTTGTAGTGGATTTTGCGGCGTTACCGCCCGAGGTCAACTCCGGGCGGATGTATGCGGGCGCGGGGGTCGGGCCGCTGGTGTCGGCGGCTGCGGCCTGGGACGCGCTCGCGGCCGAGTTGGGCTCGGCGGCGGCTTCGTACCGGGCGATCGTGTCGGAGCTGACGGGCGGGTCGTGGGTGGGCCCGTCGTCGGGGTCGATGGCGGCCGCGGTGGCGCCCTATGTGTCGTGGATGAACACCACCGCCGCTCAGGCGCAGCAGACGGCCAGCCAGCTGGGGTCGGCGGTGGCGGCCTACGAGGCGGCGTTCGCGGCCACCGTGCCGCCGCCGGAGATCGAGGTCAACCGGGCGTTGTTGGCGTCGCTGGTGTCCACCAACATCCTCGGGCAGAACACCCCGGCGATCGCGGCCACCGAGGCGCAGTACTCCGAGATGTGGGCCCAGGACGCCGCGGCGATGTACAGCTACGCCGGCGCCTCGGCGGCGGCGACCAGGCTGACACCCTTCGCCGCACCGCAGCAGACCACCAACCCGAACGGCACGGCGATGCAAGCCGCCTCGGTCAACCAGGCAGCGCAGTCGGCGGCAGGGCCCGGTACGCAGTCGGCGCTCAACACCGTGCCCACCATGCTGCAGAACATCTCGGCGGGCTCGCTCGTCAACCCATCAAACCTCGATCCGGGGCTGGGCAGCCTGCTCAGCCCCAGTAGCGGCCCCACCGGCCTCAACGAGTTGACCCAGAACATCGGGAACTGGGCCCTCGTCATCAGTGGGCCCTTGTTCACCGCCTCCGGTATCACGCCCCTGTTGGGCGGCCTATATGGGCTCGCGTTGCCGACGGCCGCGGCCGTGGCCGGCGACGTTTCCCCGGCAGATACCGGCCTGGGCAGTCTGGTGAATTCGCCTGTGTCGGGAGGCCTTGGCAACGCCGGGGTCTCGGCGAATCTGGGCGAATCGGCCACTGTCGGCAAGTTGTCGGTGCCGCAAGCCTGGGCGGACTCCCCGGCCATTCGGCTCGCCGGTAGCGCATCGCCACTGTCGACGGCCGCGCTGGGCGGCGTGCCGCAAGCCCAGGCGGCGGCGCCCGGCGGCTTCTTCGGCGGCATCCCCCCGGTGGGCAGCCTGGTCAACGCCCCCCGTGGCGAGCAGACCCGCGCCCGCACCGGCGCCGGCCAGAAAGTCGTTCCGACGGCCCCGGGCGAGTCGGGCACCGACGAGCGCACCCCGGTCATGCCGGTAGCGCCACAGCGGACTCGCAAGCATGTCGCCAGCGCATTGAGCGAACGCGAACGCGACGAGCTCGACAAGCTCCGCAAGGAGATCGCCGAAGTGGCGACCGAACGCGACGCGGCGGCCCGGTTGATCAAGGAGGCGATGCTGTGAGCCTCGATTTCGCGACGTTGCCGCCGGAGGTCAATTCCGCCCGGATGTACGCGGGCGCGGGGTCGGCGCCGTTTGTCATGGCAGCGGCCGCCTGGGAGAAATTGGCGGCCGAGTTGAGCTCGGCGGCCGCCGCGTATCGCGCCGTGGCGACGCAGCTTACGAGCGAGCCGTGGGTGGGCCCCTCGTCCAGCGCGATGGCGGCCGCGGTGGCGCCCTATGTGTCGTGGATGAACACCACCGCCGCTCAGGCGCAGCAGACGGCCAGCCAGCTGGGGTCGGCGGTGGCGGCCTACGAGGCGGCGTTCGCGGCCACCGTGCCGCCGCCGGAGATCGAGGTCAACCGGGCGTTGTTGGCGTCGCTGGTGTCCACCAACGCCCTCGGGCAGAACACCCCGGCGATCGCGGCCACCGAGGCGCAGTACTCCGAGATGTGGGCCCAGGACGCCGCGGCGATGTACGGCTACGCCGGCGCCTCGGCGGCGGCGACCAGGCTGACACCCTTCGCCGCACCGCAGCAGACCACCAACCCGAACGGGACGACCAACCAGAACTCGTCGATCATGAAGGCCGTCGCCACCGGCGGCTCGAACACCACGTCAACGCTGTCGAACATCCCCAACCTGCTGAAGCAGTCCTCCACGGGATCGCCGGGAACGACTGCCGGATCGAGTTCGGTGGTGGACCTGTTCAACAATTTCAGCGAAAACACCATCGGCTACCAAATCCTCTCCGAGGGTCTGAACTTCGATGCCTCCGGTACCTTGTTGACCCTCGCGCCGCCGGTGGCCGCGGCCTGGAATCCGTTGGTCAGTTCGCTCTCGGCACCGGCGAGTGCGGCGTCTCAGGTAGCCGGATCCGGTTCTTCCCTGGTGAATTCGTCCGGCTCGGGGGCGGGCGCTTCGACCGGGGTGTCGGCGGGCCTGGGCGAGTCGGCGCCGGTCGGCAAGCTGTCGGTCCCGCAGTCGTGGAGCTCATCTCCGGCGATTCGCCTCGCCGCCACCGCATCGCCGAGCGCCGGGCTGGGCGGTCTGCCGCAGGCCGAGGTCGCCACTCCGGGTTTCTACGGTGGCATGCCCCCGATGGGCCCGGTGGCCAGCGTCGTCAACGCGCCGCGCGGCGAGCAGGGTCGTCTGCGAGCCGGCGCGCGCCAGAAGGTGATTCCCGCGCTGGGTGGCGACACCGGGATGCACGAGGACCCCGCGGGTCGCTGGGTCGCCACGAATGCACCCGTGGAGGACGACGGCGCCGCCAGCGAACGCGAGGAGCTCATCGCGCTGCGTAAGGCGATGGCCGACGTGACCCGACAGCGAGATGTCCTCAAGCGCACGGCCGCGACATTGATCAAGGAGGCAACGCAGAAGTAGCGATCCCCGTCACTCGATCGCTGATGACGGGCCTTCAACAAGGCACACCTCTCTCTCGACGACGATTGGAATCAGTGCAATGTTCTTCACAAAGCCGGCCAAACGCTCCCCGGCGGGTTGGGAAGGCGACTTGGCCGTCGACTCGAAACCGACTGCGACCCAAGACGAATTAGAAGGCGCATCGTCGGCGGAAACCACGCCCGACGACGAGGACCTCGCGCAACTCCAAGCGCTGGGATTCAAGTCGGACTTCAAGCGCGACATGAGCCCGTGGGCGAACTTCTCGCTGGGCTTCACCTACCTGTCACCGGTGGTCGGCATCTACACGGTGTTCGCGTTCGCGCTGTCCACCGCCGGCCCACCGATGATCTGGAGCCTGCTGATCGCCGGCGTCGGACAGATGTTGGTCGCGTTGGTCTTCAGCGAAGTGGTGGCGCAGTTCCCGGTGGCCGGGGGTGTCTATCCCTGGGCGCGACGGTTGTGGGGACGCAAATGGGCATGGATGACCGGCTGGGTCTACATGTTCACGCTGCTGGCGCTGCTGGCGGACGCGGCCTACGGCGCGGGCCCGTACGTGGCAGACGTCTTCGGCTTCAAGCCTTCTCCGCATGCCACGGTCCTGTGCGCGCTCGTCATGCTGGCCCTGGCCACCGTCATCAACCTCACCGGCACCAAGATGCTGGGCTACTTCGCCATTTTCGGCTTCAGCGCCGAGTTGATCGGCGCCCTGGTGGTCGGTGTCTGGCTGCTCTTCACCCAGCGCCATCACAATCTCGGGGTGCTGTTCCACAGCTTCGGCGCCCAAGGTCACCACAGCTACACCTACGCCTTCCTGGCCGCCAGCCTGATCGCGCTCTACCAGTTCTTCGGCTTCGAGGCGTGCGGCGACGTCGCCGAGGAAGTCCGGAATCCCGGCATACAGATCCCGAAGGCTATGCGCCGCACCATCTACGTCGGCGGCTCGGCGGCCACCTTCGTCTGCTTGAGCCTGATCCTTTCGGTCACCGACTTCGGCGCGGTGATCAGCGGTAAGGACCCCGATCCGATCGACACCATCCTCAAGACGGCGTTCGGCGGCGTCGGCGCCAAGATCGTCTTGTGCATTGTGCTGATCTCGTTCGTGTCGTGCGCGCTGAGCCTGCAGGCCGCCGCCAGCCGGCTCATCTACTCCTACGGCCGCGACGACATGATCGTCGGCTCCCGGCTGCTGGCGCACTTCGACCACAAACGACACGTGCCGCCCTACTCGTTGCTCATCGCGGTCATCATCCCGGCGGTGTTGATCATCGGGTCGCTGATCTCCAGCGACGCGCTCACCAAGCTGGTCAGCTTCGGCTCGGTGGGCGTCTACATCGCCTTCCAGATGGTGGTGCTGGCCGCCCTGCGGGCGAGGATCAAGGGCTGGGTGCCCAAGGGGAAGTACCGGCTGGGCCGGTGGGGAGTGCCCGTCAACATCGGCGCGCTGGTCTACGGTGTTGCGGCCATCGTCAACCTCTCCTGGCCGCGGGAGCCCTATCAACCCTGGTACGACGACTACATCATTCTGCTGATGTCGGTGACCATCGTCGGTCTGGGCATCCTGTACCTCGCGTTCACCCGGGCCCACGCCAAGAGTGACGCCGCCCACGCCGACGCCATTCCTGACCCGGCTCCGAGGTAGTTGCGGCGCAGCGCTTTTCAGGAAGCGAAGAGCGGACGTTCCCGTTCGGCGTGGCGTTGTGCGAGCGTGTCCAGCAACGGGTCGGACAGGTCGGCAAGCCCGATAGCCGCTTCGGCCGCCGTGTGCTCGCACAGCTCCGCCAGCCGAAACGTGCACGCCGCGACGTCGGCCGGGTCCAAGGCCAGCAGCCGCTGAGCGGCGGTCGCCGAGCCGGTCATGGTGGTGTACACGAGTGCCAGGGCGGTCTGCTCGGGGCTGAGGCCGCTCACGGCGCCGACCCGCCCCGCCGTCACGGCGAGGTGCGGTTGGTCGCCGATCTCGTCCCAGCAGGCGTCCGGCCAGACCCGCCGCGCCAGCCGCGCCAGCCCGCGGCCCTGGCTGCGCGACGCCTCCCGGGCGGCCGGGGCGGGGATACGCGCGTCGGTCTCGTGATCGGCCGCGTCGGGGCTGAGCTCGTTACGCTGGACCGCCGCCGCGATCGACGCGGTGATCAGGCCGGTGCTGCGGATTCGGCGGCGCAGGAAGGCTTCCAGCGTGTCCAGGTTGGTCACCAGGCCGCTGGTGACCGCCTCTTCCACGCCGCCGGAGTGCACGTGGGCGCCGGCCGGCAGTCGGGAATCGGCCAGGGTGAGCAGCGTCGCCAGTGCGGACATGGGCCGTCAGAAGAGGAAATAGCGTTGCGCCATGGGCAATTCCACCGCGGGCTCCTCGTGCCAGACCTCGCCGTCGATCCGCACGGTGAACGTGTCCGGTTCGACCTCGATGTCGGGCAGGGCGTCGTTGAGCGGCAACGCCGCCTTGCCGAGCCCGGTGGTATTTCGCACCGGGGCCAGTCGCCGGCTGACCGCGAGCTTGTCGGCCAGGCCGGCCTCGATCGCCTGCGGCGCTACAAAGTGGACCGACGTGGCGGCGGCCGCCGCCGGCGCTGCCCCGAACATCGGCCGCGGGAGCACCGGCTGCGGCGTCGGGATGGAAGCGTTGGCGTCCCCCATCGCCGCCCACGCGATCATGCCGCCCTTGAGTACCGCGTGCGGGCGGACCCCGAAGAACGCGGGCTCCCACAACACCAGGTCCGCCAGCTTGCCCTCTTCCACCGAACCGACCTCGTGGTCCAGACCGTGCGCCACGGCCGGACAGATGGTGTACTTCGCGATGTAGCGCCGCGCCCGCATGTTGTCGGCGGCGCCGTCGCCGGGCAGTGCGCCGCGGCGGCGTTTCATCACATGGGCGGTCTGCCAGGTGCGTAACACCACCTCCCCGACGCGGCCCATGGCCTGTGAGTCGCTGCCGATCATCGAGATTGCCCCGATGTCGTGGAGCAGGTCTTCGGCGGCCATGGTCGACGGCCGGATCCGGCTCTCGGCGAAGGCCAAGTCCTCCGGGACTTGGGGATTGAGGTGATGGCAGACCATCAACATGTCCAAATGCTCATCGAGGGTGTTGCGCGTATGCGGGCGAGTCGGATTGGTGGAGCTGGGCAAGATGTTGGGTTTGCCCGCGACGGTGATGATGTCGGGAGCGTGGCCGCCGCCGGCGCCCTCGGTGTGATAGGTGTGGATCGACCGCCCGGCGATCGCGGCCAGGGTGTCCTCGACGAATCCCATCTCGTTGAGGGTGTCGGTGTGCAGCGCCACCTGCACGCCCGCGGCGTCGGCGACGGTGAGACAGGCGTCGATGGCCGCCGGGGTGGAACCCCAATCCTCGTGCAGTTTGAAACCCGAAGCGCCGCCGCGTAATTGCTCCCACAGCGCCTCGGTGCTGACGGTGTTTCCTTTGCCCAGCAGCGCGAAGTTCACCGGCCAGCCGTCGAGCGCCTCGAGCATCCGCGCCAGGTGCCAGGCGCCCGGGGTCACGGTGGTGGCCTTGGTGCCCTCGGCGGGTCCGGTGCCGCCCCCGATGATCGTCGTGATCCCGGACCCCAGCGCTTCGGCCATCAGTTGCGGGCAGATCAGGTGCACATGGCAGTCGATGGCGCCGGCGGTGACGATCCGGCCGTTGCCGGCGATGACTTCGGTGGACGGCCCGACGACCAGGTCCGGGTGTACGCCCGTCATGGTGTCGGGGTTGCCGGCCTTCCCGATCGCAGAGATGCGGCCGTCACGAATACCGATGTCGGCCTTGATGATTCCCCAATGGTCGATGATGATCGCACCGGTGATCACGGTGTCGGGCGCGCCCTGGGCCCGCGTGGCGCGACCCTGGCCCATCGACTCGCGCAGCACCTTGCCCCCGCCGAACACCGCCTCGTCACCGGCCAGTCCCGGTCCCCCGCTGCGGTCTTCGGTGATTTCCACCAGGAGATCGGTGTCCGCCAGTCGGATCCGGTCCCCGGTGGTGGGGCCGAAAAGTTGGGTGTAGCGCTCCCTGGACAGGCTCGACATCAGGGGTCAAGCCTCCCGGGCGGGGTCAGGCTCAGGCCATGCACTTCGCGGCGTCCGCGCAGTGGAACCAGCCGGACATGTTGGGGCACACCGGGCTCGAAGCGCACGGCGGTCGCCGCCGGGATGTCCAGCCGGTAGCCGTGGGCGGTGGCGCGGTCGAATGACAGCGCCGGGTTCGCCTGGGGAAGGTGAACGTGGCTGCCTACCTGTACCGGGCGGTCACCGGTGTTGATGATCTGCATCTCGAGCCGCTCCGCGTCCGCGTTGATGTCGATATCGCCGCTGCCGTAGAGGATTTCACCGGGGATCATGGGATGGGGTGGTGCACGGTGACCAGCTTGGTGCCGTCGGGGAAGGTCGCTTCCGCCTGGACGTCGGCCAGCATTTCCGGCACCCCCTCCATCACATCGTCGCGGCTGAGCACGTCGCAGCCGCTGGCCATGAGTTCGGCGACGGTGAGGCCATCGCGCGCGCCTTCAAGAATGTGGTCTGTGATGATGGCAACCGCCTCGGGGTAATTCAGCCGCAAGCCCCGGGCACGGCGGCGACGTGCCAGTTCGGCGGCGTAGGACAACAGCAATCGCTCTTGTTCGTGCGGCGTAAGGAGCACGCTCTCCGATCCTGCCACGCCGCCCGGGGGTATCGCCGCCGGGCCACGCTTTGTGGCCGGTTCGCCTACGCCTCGAGGTTCTGCAGCCGTACCTGGCCTCGGGCGATCACCCGCTCGTCGCCATCGGTGATGGTGACCAGCCACAACTGTTGGCGCCGTCCGCGGTGGATCGGTTCGGCGGTGCCGTACACCATGCCCGAGCCGATGGAGCGCAGAAAGTCGGTGTTGTTGTTGACGCCTACGACATTCCCGCCGCCGCGGGTGGCGAGCCAGGTGTAGGCGGCCACGCTGGCCATGCTTTCGATGATCGAGCAATAGACGCCGCCGTGCACGAGGCCCATCGGCTGCAACAGTTTTGGGGTGACCTCGAGTTGGGCCCGTGCGCCGTCTGGGCTGAGCTCGGTGAATCGCAGCCCGATCTCCTGGTCGAAGGGCGCGGTGAAATCCGTCGGAAGGGCTGTCTCCGGAGGCTGTTGCACGTTCTGTGTTTACACCATCGCTCGGCGACGGGATGCCCGCCCGGCGGGATGCCCGCCGGCAAACGGCCGGAAACGGCTGAGCCCCGTGCCACGGGGGCACGGGGCTCGCCGATCGAGTAGACCGGGGGTCACTGCAGCCCTCAGGACTCTGCCGCGGTCGTAGTTCGCTCGACTGGGTTAGCATAGGCAAGGCTGCCCTAATTTCGCAAGCATGAATGCGGCGGCGCGGTCAGAAGCTCCGGTACGACGGTCGGTAGTAACTCGGAGTACGATGTTGTCGACGCTCAGGAGAGAACGCACTATGGCGAAACTGACCCGACTGGGGGATCTCGAACGGGCCGTGATGGACCACTTGTGGTCCACGCCGGAACCTCAAACGGTCCGCCAGGTCCACGACGCGCTGTCCGCGCGCCGCGACCTCGCGTACACGACGATCATGACCGTCCTGCAACGGCTGGCCAAGAAGAACCTGGTCTCCCAGATCCGCGACGACCGCGCCCACCGCTACGCACCCGTGCACGGCCGCGACGAGCTGGTCGCCGGACTCATGGTGGACGCCCTGGCCCAGGCCGAAGATTCCGGCGGCAGGCAGGCCGCACTCGTCCATTTCGTCGAGCGGGTGGGCGCCGACGAGGCCGACGCGCTTCGGCGAGCGCTTGCCGAACTGGAAGCCAATCAACGCAATAACGCGCCATCCGCTGGCGCATCCACGGAGGACTGAGGGAGACTGACAGCGTGTCCGCGCTGGCCTTCACCATCCTCGCGGTGCTGCTGGTCGGCCCGGTGCCGGCCTTGTTGGCACGCGCGAGCTGGCCGCTGCGCGCTCCTCGCGCAGCGATGGTGTTGTGGCAGGCCATCGCGCTGGCCGCGGTCCTCTCGGCGTTCAGCGCCGGCATCGCGATCGCTACCCGGCTGCTCATGCCCGGTCCCGACGGGCGACCCACCGCCAGCA
This sequence comes from uncultured Actinomycetota bacterium, assembly GCA_963732835.1. Lineage (GTDB taxonomy): Bacteria > Actinomycetota > Actinomycetes > Mycobacteriales > Mycobacteriaceae > Mycobacterium. Next base: position 92,131 of record CAVTBA010000010.1, on the reverse strand, counting down.
TCCTCGGCGACGCCGGCCGGCTGGGGTGGCCGCTGTGGGTGGCATACATCAGCGTTTTCGCGCTGACGGTGCTGGTCGGCGCCCGATTGATGGTTGCCGTGGTCGGGGTCGCCATCGCCAATCGGCGACGGAGGGCCCATCACCGCATGGTGGTCGATCTGGTCGGAGTCGGCCACGACGCGGCGCTCTCAGAGCCCTGTGCCCGGACGCGCGACCTTCGGGTCTTGGACGTTCCGCAGCCGCTCGCCTACTGCCTGCCCGGCGTGCGCAGTCGGGTGGTGGTCAGCGAGGGGGCGCTGAGCGCCCTCGCCGATGCGGAAGTCGCGGCGATCCTCACCCACGAGCGGGCTCATCTGCGCGCCCGGCACGACCTCGTTCTGGAAGCCTTCACCGCGGTGCACGCCGCGTTCCCGCGGCTGGTGCGCAGCGCGAACGCGCTCGGCGCGGTGCAACTGCTCGTCGAGCTGCTGGCCGACGACGCCGCGGTGCGCGCTGCGGGTCGCGCCCCCCTGGCGCGGGCGCTGGTTGCCTGCGCGGCCGGGCGGGCGCCGTCGGGCGCGTTGGCCGCGGGCGGCACCAGCACCGTGGTGCGCGTGCGCCGGCTGGGCGGGGGCGGCAACAGCCTGGCGCTGTCGGCGGCCGCCTACCTGGCCGCGGTGGCCGTGTTCGTGGTGCCCACCGTCGCGTTGGCCGTACCGTGGCTCACGGAGCTGCGGCGCCTGTTCAACCTCTGACGCTGCGCCCATCACCCCGGGCGGACACATGTCCGCTGTGCCACAGTGTGACGGAATGCTTTTGGGCAAATGTTCTCCGACTTGAGAGGCGAAGACATGGGTTCGTCGGATACCCCCGCTAGTTCCACGACCGCTACCGCGCAAATCGGCGTCACCGGCCTGGCGGTGATGGGATCGAACATCGCGCGCAATTTCGCCCGGCACGGCTACACGGTGGCGCTCCACAACCGGTCGATCGCCAAAACCGACGCGCTGCTCAACGAGCACGGTGACGACGGCAAGTTCGTGCGGTCGGAAACCATCGCGGAGTTCCTGGATGCCCTGGAGAAGCCGCGTCGCGTGCTGATCATGGTCAAGGCCGGCGACCCCACCGACGCCGTCATCAACGAGCTCGCCGACGCCATGGAGGAAGGCGACATCATCATCGACGGCGGCAACGCCCTCTACACCGACACCATTCGCCGCGAGAAGGCGATGCGCGAGCGGGGCCTGCACTTCGTCGGCGCCGGCATCTCCGGCGGCGAGGAGGGCGCGCTGAACGGCCCGTCGATCATGCCCGGCGGACCGGCCGAGTCCTACACGTCGCTGGGCCCCCTGCTCGAGGAGATCTCCGCGCACGTCGAAGGCGTGCCCTGCTGCACCCACATCGGCCCCGACGGCGCGGGCCACTTCGTCAAGATGGTGCACAACGGCATCGAGTACTCCGACATGCAGCTGATCGGCGAGGCCTACCAGCTGCTGCGCGACGGCCTCGGCAAGACCGCCGACGAGATCGCCGACGTGTTCGACGAGTGGAACTCCGGCGACCTGGACAGCTTCCTGGTCGAGATCACCGCGCAGGTGCTGCGCCAGAAAGACGCGAAAACCGGCAAGCCGCTCGTCGACGTCATCCTCGACGAGGCCGAGCAGAAGGGCACGGGCCGCTGGACGGTCAAATCGGCGCTGGACCTCGGCGTCCCGGTCACCGGCATCGCCGAGGCGGTCTTCGCCCGCGCCCTGTCGGGGTCGGTGACCCAGCGCAGGGCCACCACCGGGCTGGCGTCGGGCGACCTGGGAGCCAAGCCCACGGATGCGCAGCAATTCACCGAGGACGTGCGTCAGGCCCTGTACGCGTCCAAGATCATCGCCTACGCGCAGGGCTTCAACCAGATTCAGGCCGGCAGCGCCGAATACGACTGGGGCATCACGCCCGGCGACCTGGCGACGATCTGGCGCGGCGGCTGCATCATCCGGGCGAAGTTCCTCAACCGCATCAAAGACGCGTTCGACGAGGACGCCGACCTGCCGACGCTGATCGTCGCGCCCTACTTCCGCAGCGCGATCGAGGCCGCGATCGACGGTTGGCGGCGCGTCGTGGTGACCGCCACGCAGCTCGGCATCCCGGTCCCCGGCTTCTCCTCCGCGCTGTCCTACTACGACGCCCTGCGCACCGAGCGGCTGCCCGCGGCGCTCACGCAGGGCTTGCGGGACTTCTTCGGCGCGCACACCTACGGCCGGATCGACGACGACCCGGACAAGCGCTTCCACACGCTGTGGAGCGGTGACCGCAGCGAAGTACCCGCCTAGCCGGGTACTACTGGAGGACACGAGGGGGCACGGCGACAGCGATGAGATTTCTGGACGGGCATCGGACCGGCTACGACCTGACCTACAACGACGTCTTCATCATGCCGAACCGGTCGGAGGTCGCGTCGCGCTTCGATGTCGACCTGTCCACCAACGACGGCTCGGGCACCACCATCCCGGTCGTGGTCGCCAACATGACCGCGGTGGCCGGGCGGCGGATGGCGGAGACCGTGGCCCGGCGGGGCGGCCTGGTCGTCCTGCCGCAGGATATTCCGATCATCGCGGTCCAGCAGACGGTGGACTTCGTCAAAACCCGTGATCTGGTTCTCGACACCCCGGTGGTGCTGGCGCCCGACGATTCGGTGTCGGATGCGACCGCACTGATCCACAAGCGCGCGCACGGGGTCGCCGTCGTCGTCTTCGAGGGTCGCCCGATGGGCTTGGTGAGCGAATCGTGCTGCCTCGGCGTGGACCGCTTCACCCGGGTGCGTGACGTCGCCATCACCGACTTCGTCACCGCCCCGGTCGGCACCGAGCCGCGCAAGATCTTCGACCTGCTCGAGCACGCCCCGATCGGGGTCGCCGTGGTGACGAACGCGGACGGCACGCTGGCGGGGGTGCTGACCCGCACGGGGGCCGTTCGGACGGGCCTGTACACCCCGGCGGTGGACGCCGGCGGGCGGCTGCGGGTGGCCGCGGCCGTCGGCATCAACGGCGATGTGGGGGCCAAGGCGCGCTCCCTGGTCGAGGTGGGAGTCGACGTGCTCGTCATCGATACCGCACACGGGCACCAGGTCAAGACGCTCGACGCGATCCGCACGGTCTCCTCGCTCGAGCTCGGGGTGCCGCTGGTGGCGGGCAACGTCGTCTCGGCGGAAGGCACCCGCGATCTGCTCGGCGCCGGGGCGACCATCGTCAAGGTCGGCGTCGGGCCGGGCGCGATGTGCACCACCCGGATGATGACCGCCGTGGGGCGCCCGCAATTCTCGGCCGTGGTCGAATGTGCCTCGGCGGCAGGGAAATTGGGAGGGCATGTCTGGGCCGACGGCGGCGTCCGGCATCCGCGGGACGTGGCGCTGGCGCTGGTCGCCGGGGCGTCCAATGTGATGATCGGGTCATGGTTCGCCGGCACGTACGAATCGCCCGGAGACCTGATGCGCGACCGCGAGGACCAACCCTACAAGGAGAGCTACGGCATGGCGTCCAAGCGGGCCGTGGTCGCCCGCAGCGTCGCCGACACCGCGTTCGATCGCGCCCGCAAAGCGTTGTTCGAGGAGGGCATTTCGACGTCGCGGATGGGGCTGGACCCCGACCGCGGCGGGGTCGAGGATCTGATCGACCACATCACCTCGGGTGTGCGCAGCACGTGCACGTACGTCGGCGCCGCCAACCTGACGGACCTGCACGACCGGGCCGTCGTCGGAGTGCAGTCGACCGCGGGCTTCGCCGAAGGCCATCCGCTGCCGCTGGGCTGGTGACACGCCCGCCAGCAAACAGGGCAGCGTCGCAGCCGGCGAATGGCGCCGGGCCCCGACGATTATGCGTCGGTGATCGGACGTTCCAACGCGTAAAGCGACATGCGCCGGTTTCTCGTTTCGTGCTCGCCGAGGAACACGCATCCGACGTACTCGCACAGTCGGCGCACACCGGTGTTGCGGTGATCGGGGTCGAACATGATTCGCCGACAGCGAGGTTCCACGGAGAAGACGCTGGCGACGATGCGCGGCAGCAGTGTGGAACCCAGTCCCCGGTTCACCAGGGCCGAGTCGGCGATGGCGGCATGCAGCCCCAGGTCATAAGGCCCGGCATCGTAGTGTTCTGAAATCAGATCCTTTGCACCCCAATATAATTCGAGGTAGGCACAATCCTTCCCGCGAATGCTTCCGAGCAGCGGCAGCGAATACGTTCCGTCCAGCTGTGCGCCCAAATGCCGCTCCCATCGCGGCGAAGGCCAGTCGTATTCCCAGGCCGCCGCCAGGTGCGGGCGGTTCATCCACTCCGACACCATGCCCGCGTCCCCGCGCTGCGCGACGCGCAGGGCGAACGGCGGATCCAGCCCGGGGAGCGGGGGCCGCGCTATGCGCGCGATCTCGTCGGCGATGTCGAAGCGCTCACGCGGAAGCGCCTGGGCTGGTTGGGTTTCGGATGGGGCTTCGGACGCCATAGTGCAGACAGGGTACCGGAGTAAGGTAAGGCAACCCATAGTCGGGTGGCCCGGGTGAGTGGCCGCCGGGAGCGTCGCCGAATTTGGTCGCTGACCGAAGGCGGGGCGGACCCGGCTACGATGAATCAGCAAAGACGGAGGCGACCGCGTCCGCACCCGGTTCAGGCAGCGAAGGGATAGACGTGCCGCAGGCACCCGTGCAGGCCATGGGCTTCCGGGCGCGGCAGCCGACGGACGAGGCGCCCGATGCGGAGCCTCCCTCGCCCAACCTGACGGCGCAGTCGGCCTACGGGCGGCGGTGATCCATGAACGTCACCGTCATCGTGATCAGCATCGTCGCGATCGCTGTGCTCATCTTCGGCAACGCGATCTTCGTCGCCGCCGAATTCTCGCTCACGACCCTGGACCGCAGCACGGTGGAGGCCCACGCCCGCCGCGGCGGGCGCCGCGACCGCGCGATCCGGCGCGCGCACCACAAGTTGTCTTTTCAGCTTTCCGGCGCTCAACTTGGCATCTCCGCCACCACACTGGCGGCCGGTTACCTGACCGATCCGATGCTGGCCAACCTGCCGCACCCGTGGTTCGACGCGATCGGCATTCCCGACCGGGTGGCCGACGCGATCATGGCATTCGTGGCGTTGGTCATCGTCACCTCGGTATCGATGGTGTTCGGCGAGCTGGTCCCGAAATATTTGGCCGTCGCCCGGCCGCTGTCCACCGCGCGGGCCGTGGTGGGCGTTCAGCTGCTGTTCTCGCTGCTGTTCACCCCGGCGATCCGAATCACGAACGGTGCGGCGAACTGGATCGTGCGGCAGCTGGGCATCGAGCCGGCCGAGGAGCTGCGGTCGGCGCGATCCCCGCAGGAACTGCTGTCGCTGGTGCGTTCTTCGGCGCGCCGCGGCTCCCTGGATGCGGCCACCGCGTCGCTGGTGCGGCGCTCTCTGCAATTCGGCACCCTGACCGCCGAGGAACTGATGACACCCAGGTCGAAGATCGTGGCGCTGCAGACCGACGACACGGTCGCCGACCTGGTGGCCGCGGCGGCCGAGTCCGGGTACTCACGATTCCCGATCGTCGACGGCGACCTCGACGAGACCGTCGGCATCGTGCACGTCAAACAGGTGCTGGCCATTCCGGCGGCCGAGCGGGCGCGCACGCCGCTGACCACGGTGGCGCAGCCCGTTCCGGTGGTGCCGTCGACGCTGGACGGCGACGCCGTCATGGCCGAGATCCGCGCCAACAACCTGCAGACCGCGATGGTCGTCGACGAATACGGCGGCACCGCGGGCATGGTGACCCTCGAGGACCTGATCGAAGAGATCGTCGGTGACGTCCGCGACGAGCACGACGACGCCACTCCGGATGTCGTGGCGGCCGGCACCGGTTGGCGCGTCTCGGGTCTGCTGCGCATCGACGAGGTGGCAACCGCCACCGGCTTCCGGGCCCCGGAGGGACCCTACGAGACCATCGGCGGGCTGGCGCTCCGCGAATTCGGCCACATCCCGGTGGCCGGCGAAACGGTGAAGTTGCCCGCCTTGGACGCCGACGGGCTGTTGGACACCTCGCCGCGCTGGCAGGCGACCGTCATCCGGATGGACGGGCGCCGGATCGACCTACTGGAATTGAACGAGCTGCGCGGTCACGGCGAGGCCCCGGCGGCAGGTGGGCCACGATGAGCGATCCCATGGGCGTGTTCCTGGCCGTCCTGCTGATCGGCGTCAACGCCTTCTTCGTCGGCGCGGAATTCTCGTTGATCTCGGCTCGGCGTGACCGCCTCGAAGCGCTGGCCGAGCAGGGCAAGGCGCGGGCGGTCACGGTGATGCGCGCCGGCGAGCAGCTCCCGGCCATGCTGGCCGGGGCCCAGCTCGGGATCACGGCCGCGTCGCTGCTGCTCGGGCGGATCGGCGAGTCGGCGGTCTCCGACCTGCTGCGCACCGCGCTGGGGCTGACCAGCATTCCCCCGGCGCTGCTGCACACATTGTCGTTCGCGATCGCGTTGGCGATCGTGGTGACGCTGCACGTGCTGCTCGGCGAGATGGTGCCCAAGAACATCGCGCTGGCCGGTCCCGAGCGCACGGCGATGCTGCTGGTGCCGCCCTATCTGGCCTATGTGCGAGCCGCGCGGCCGTTCATCGTGTTCTACAACAAGTGCGCCAGCGTGGTGGTGCGCGCGCTTGGCGTGGAACCCAAGGAAGAGCTCGAGATCACCGTCTCCCCCGTCGAGCTGAGCGAGATGATCGCCGAATCGGAATCGCAGGGGCTGCTGGACCGCGAGGAACACACCAGGCTGACCCGGGCGCTGCAGATCGGCACCCGGGTGGTCGGCGACGTCGCGGTCCCGCTCGCCGATGTCCACGCGGTGCCGGTGGTCGCGGCGGGCAGCGGCCCGACGGTCGGCGCCGTCGAGCAAGCCCTGGCACAGACCGGCTATTCGCGGTTTCCCGTGGCCAACGTCAGCGGCGACTTCATCGGGTACCTGCACATCAAGGACATGCTGACCCTCGGTGACGACCCTCACACGGTGATCGACCTCGCGATGGTGCGCCCCCTTCCGCGGCTGCCCAAGTCGCTGCCGTTGGCCGACGCCTTGTCCCGGATGCGGCGCAGCAACAGCCATCTGGCTCTGGTGACCGACGGGGGCGGCGACGTGGTCGCGATGGTGGCGATGGAAGACCTGGTTGAGGACCTCGTCGGCACGATGCGCGACGCATAGGGGTACTGGTCGCAAGGTCGGGCGCTGCAGAGCCCGTATGATTTCCAACGGCTACCAGTCAAGGAAGTGCTGGGGGCGCAGGATCGCCGGTGCGCTGATGCGTTGCTGGAATTGGATCCCCGGCTCACCGCGGCGGCATGGTTGGAGCTGTCAGCGCGGCCTGACCTGGCGTGGTGGGTCGAGCGGATACAGCTCACCAGCTGTTGCTCGGTACGCTGAAGGCATTGCCACTCCAGGCCGATGGCGGCTTGGTGAGGCTTCATGACGGAGGAGAAACATGACTGATCGCGTGTCGGCGGGGAACCTGCGCGTCGCCCGAGTGCTCTACGACTTCGTGAACAACGAGGCCCTGCCCGGCACCGATATCGACCCGGACAGCTTCTGGGCGGGAGTCGACAAAGTCGTCACCGACCTCACACCGAAAAACCAGGACCTGCTGAACCGCCGCGATGAGTTGCAGGCCCAGATCGACAAGTGGCACCGGCAACGCGTGATCGAGCCGTTCGACGTCGATGCCTACCGCCAGTTCATTACCGAGATCGGTTACCTGCTGCCCGAACCCGGGGATTTCACGATCACCACCTCGGGCGTCGACGACGAGATCACCACGACCGCGGGCCCGCAGCTGGTGGTGCCGGTGCTCAACGCCCGGTTCGCGCTCAACGCCGCGAACGCGCGCTGGGGCTCGCTGTACGACGCGCTGTACGGGACCGACGTCATCGGAGAAAGCGACGGCGCGGAAAAGGGCACCGGCTACAACAAGGTTCGCGGCGACAAGGTCATCGCCTACGCGCGCAACTTCCTGGACCAGGCGGTGCCGCTGGAATCCGGGTCCTGGGCCGACGCGACGGGACTGTCCGTGGAAGACGGGCAGCTGAAGGTTGCCACCCCCGACGGAACCGTCGGGCTGGCCAGTCCGGAGAAGTTCGCCGGCTACACCGGCGAGCTCGGCTCCCCCGACTGGTCGGTGCTCCTGGTCAACCACGGCCTGCACATCGAGATCCTCATCGACCCCGAATCGCCGATCGGCAAGACCGACCGCGCCGGCATCAAAGACGTGGTCCTGGAATCGGCCGTCACCACGATCATGGACTTCGAGGACTCGGTGGCCGCCGTCGACGCCGACGACAAGGTGCTCGGTTACCGCAACTGGCTCGGGCTGAACAAGGGCGACCTGTCCGAAGAGGTCGCCAAGGACGGCAAGACCTTCACCCGCGTGCTGAACCAGGACCGCACCTACACCACGCCCGACGGCGACGGCCAGCTGACCCTGCCGGGCCGCAGCCTGTTGTTCGTCCGCAACGTCGGCCACCTGATGACCAACGACGCCATCATCGACGCCGACGGTAACGAGGTGTTCGAGGGCATCATGGACGCGCTGTTCACCGGCCTGACCGCGATCCACGGGCTCAAGACCGGCGACGCCAACGGCCCGCTGGCCAACAGCCGTACCGGGTCGATCTACATCGTCAAGCCCAAGATGCACGGCCCCGACGAGGTCGCGTTCACCTGCGAGCTGTTCAGCCGCGTCGAAGACGTCCTGGGCCTGCCGCAGGCCACCCTCAAGGTCGGCATCATGGACGAGGAACGCCGCACCACGGTCAACCTCAAGGCCTGCATCAAGGCCGCCGCCGACCGGGTCGCGTTCATCAACACCGGCTTCCTGGACCGCACCGGCGACGAGATCCACACGTCGATGGAGGCGGGTCCGATGATCCGCAAGGGCGCGATGAAGAACACCACCTGGATCAAGGCCTACGAGGACGCCAACGTCGACACCGGACTGGCCGCCGGCTTCAAGGGCAAGGCGCAGATCGGCAAGGGCATGTGGGCGATGACCGAGCTGATGGCCGACATGGTCGAGCAGAAGATCGGCCAGCCGAAGGCGGGCGCGACCACCGCGTGGGTGCCCTCGCCGACGGCGGCCACCCTGCACGCGATGCACTATCACTACGTCGACGTGGGCGCCGTCCAGGAGGAGCTGGCGGGCAAGAAGCGCACCACCATCGAGGAGTTGTTGACCATCCCGCTGGCCAAGGAACTGGCCTGGGCTCCCGAGGAGATCCGCGAGGAGGTCGACAACAACTGCCAGTCGATCCTCGGGTACGTCGTGCGCTGGGTCGCCCAGGGCGTCGGCTGCTCGAAGGTGCCCGACATTCACGACGTGGCGCTCATGGAAGACCGTGCCACGCTGCGGATTTCGAGCCAGCTGCTGGCGAACTGGCTGCGTCACGGGGTGATCACGGAGGAGGACGTGCGCGCGAGCTTGGAGCGGATGGCGCCGCTGGTGGACGAGCAGAACGCCAAGGATGCGGCCTACCTGCCGATGGCGCCCAACTTCGACGACAGCCTGGCCTTCCTGGCGGCGCAGGACCTGATCCTGACCGGGACGCAGCAGCCGAACGGCTACACAGAGCCGATCCTGCATCGCCGTCGGCGTGAAGTTAAGGCCCGCGCTGCGCAATCAAATTGAGCTGGTGCCTTAATCGGGCTTGCCACGCATCGATACCGCCGGTGACTAAGATCAGCGGCGGGTTCACAACAACTCGGATGGATCGACGGAAAGGCGACGGGCACCACTATGGGTAGGCACAGTTTGCCCGACCCTGAGGACTCCGTCGACGAGCCGTACGGAAGCGGCGAGACGGACGACCATCACCCGGACGCCGTCACCGAGGACCACGCGGACGAGGATCACCATCCCCGCGACGAGGACTTCCCGGCGGGAGCGGACGACTACTCCGCCGGCGACGACCCGTACACCGTGGACGCGGTCGAGGATGGCACCGCCGACGAGTACCCGGAGTTTCCGCCGCGGCAGCCGGGCCCGTCGGGCTCGGAGCCGCCGGCGTCGTCGCCGTCGCTGTTTGGTGGCGGCCACCGGGGACTCGGCGATTGGCGAGGCGGTCATCGCAGCGAGGGCGGGCGCCGGGGAGTCAGCATCGGGGTGATCGTGGCGCTCGTCGCCGTCGTCGTCGTGGTGGGCACCGTCATCCTGTGGAGCTTCTTCGGTGACGCGCTGTCGAACCGCTCGCACCGGGCCGCCGGCCGCTGCGTGGGCGGCACGGAGACCGTCGCCGTCATCGCCGATCCGTCGATCGCCGATTCCGTGCAGCAATTCGCGGAAAGCTACAACTCCTCGGCGGGGCCGATCGGTGACCACTGCGTGTCGGTCAGCGTCAAACCGGCGGGGTCCGACGCGGTGCTGAACGGATTCATCGGCAAGTGGCCCGCCGAGCTGGGTGCGCAGCCGGCATTGTGGATTCCGGGCAGCTCGGTCTCTGCCGCGCGGCTCGCCGGGGCCACGGCGCAGAAAACGATCAGCGACAGCCGCTCGCTGGTGACGTCGCCGGTGGTGCTGGCCGTCCGGCCGGAACTCGCGTCGGCCCTGGCCGGCCAGAACTGGGCGGCGCTGCCCGGGCTGCAGGCCAACCCGAACGGACTGGCCGGATTGAACCTGCCGGCCTGGGGGTCGCTGCGGCTGGCCCTGCCGACGAACGGCAACGGTGACGCGACGTTCCTGGCCGGGGAAGCGGTAGCGGCCGCATCGGTACCTCCGGGCGCACCGGCGACACAGGGCACCGGCGCGGTGCGCACCTTGCTGAGCGCGCAGCCCAAACTTGCGGACAACTCGCTGACGGAGGCGATGAATACCCTGGTCAAGCCCGGTGACGCGGCGACCGCGCCGGTGCACGCGGTGATCACCACCGAGCAGCAGCTGTTCCAGCGAGGCCAGTCACTGCCAAATGCCAAGGGCGCGTTGGCTTCCTGGCTACCCCCCGGGCCGGCGCCGGTCGCCGACTACCCCACCGTGCTGCTCAGCGGCTCGTGGCTGACCAAGGAGCAAACCTCGGCGGCCAGCGAGTTCGCCCGCTTCATGCATAAGCCCGACCAGCTCGCGAAGCTGGCCAAGGCCGGCTTCCGGGTCAACGGAGTCACACCGCCGAGCAGCCCGGTCACCACATTCCCGGCGCTGCCGGCGGCGCTGTCGGTCGGTGACGACGCGATGCGCGCGACGCTGGCCGAGGCGATGGCCACCCCGTCGAGCGGGCCGGCCGCGACCATCATGCTCGACCAGTCGATGCCCGGCCAGGAGGGCGGGAAGTCCCGGCTGGCGAACGTGATCGCCGCACTTCAGGACAAGATCAGGGCGTTGCCGCCCACCGCCGTGGTGGGGCTGTGGACATTCGACGGCCACGAGGGACGATCGGAGGTGGCCGGTGGACCGCTGGGCGACCCCGTCAACGGCCAGCCGCGCTCGGCGGCGCTGACGGCCGCGTTGGACAAGCAGTACTCGTCGCCCGGTGGTGCGGTGTCGTTCACCACGCTAAAGATGATCTACCAGGACCTGCAGGCCAATTATCGCGCGGGCAAGGCCAACTCGATATTGGTCATCACGGCGGGCCCACACACCGACCAAAGCCTGGACGGTCCCGGGCTGCAGGATTTCATCCGCAAGAGCGCGGACCCGGCCAAACCCATCGCGGTCAACGTCATCGACTTCGGCGGCGACCCGGACCGAGCGACGTGGGAAGCGGTCGCCCAGCTCAGCGGCGGTGGCTATCAGAACCTGGCGACGTCGGCATCCCCCGACCTCGCCGCGGCCATCAACACCTTCCTGAGCTGAGGCCCGGTTACTTTTGTTGGGGCCGAGTCCAATTCAGACTCGACAGCTAATCGAACATCGGGTGGATAACCGACGATCCACTGACGTCGAAGCCGACTACTTACTCCAATCGTGATGCTGCCGCTAGCCGGCGCGCCGATCGAATGCTGTTCAATATTGTCCACACACGCCGCACGATCGGCCTCACCGTGGACCACCCGCCACCCCGCCGGAGCATCAGCAAAAGCCGGTCACAGACTGTGTTGCTCCTCGTCATTGACTAACACCGAAAACCTGCCATTGTCATCATCAAATGGGTTGACGCACACCGATCCCCCATAAACCTGCCAACATGACCCATCAACACTACTCACTAACCTGGTGCCGGTGCTCAGGCTCGGCACTTGTCCTTCGTACGGTGGCCTACAGCGGCATGTCTGGTCTCGTAGCGTTTAGCTCCGGGCAAACCGGACTCCACACGCGACCGAAATTTCGAAACATCATGGGGGGGATTCACGGCCTAGTAAATGCTTGAGTTGTTCGCCGTACTTGCTGAGCGATTCGGTGGTGAGCATGTCTTCATGTCGACAGCCGATCGGGTGTGCTGTAATGTCGCCAGCGACATAAGGTCGCCAGCTTTCTAGCGAGGATGAATTGCAATCGCTCGCTTCCCGTACGGCGGAAAATATGGTTATATCGCCATCGAAAACACTGGGTTCATGAGTTCGAGACAATTCGGTGTTGGTATTAAAGTTCTGGAAAATCAACTCCAGAAGCTGCTTATATCGGGTAATATCGACAGCCGCGTGTTGGCGGACGAGTTCTTCTACCCACTCGTAGGTGAGCAGTTCATCCTGTTGAGGTACAGCAATATCGAAAGATCGCAAGACCTCTTCCAATACGGTCTGCTCGATTGCAGCGGGGTCAAGTGCGGCGTCGCCGCCGACGACGCTGGGATGGGCATCGAGAAGGATAAGGCTTGGGATATCGAATCCGCGTCGCTGAAGCTCGATGGCGACTTCATGGGCGACCACACCGCCAAAAGAATAGCCAAGAAGATTGTAGGGGCCGCCAGGATAAAACTCTTGGATTCTGTCAGAATAATTCTTCGCCATCTCGCGAATTGACCGGGGTTCAGCTTCTTCGCTCTGCAGGCTTTGTTGAATTCCGATGATCGGACAGTCCAAGTAATTGCCAAGAGCCTGATACGGCCAACTAATCCCGGCCCCGGGATGAATGCAGAACAACGGAACACCGGTGCCGTGCTGCAGAGTCTGAATCGGAACTACTTCTAGCGCAGGCGTATTAGCTGCGTGGAGCTGCTGACTCAAACTTGTTACGGTGGGCGCCTCGAAAATGGTACGTACTGGAAGGTTGGCATCCAGGCTGGTGTTGACCGCGGCGATCAGGCGCATCGCCGACAACGAATCTCCACCCAACTCGAAGAACGAGTCGTCGATCCCGACGCGCTCGAGTCCGAGGATTTGGGCGTAGATGCCGGCTAGGATTTCCTCGGTGGGAGTGGCCGGGGCGCGGTAGCGATCGGTGTCGGTGTAGTCGGGGGCCGGTAGGGCACGTTTGTCGAGTTTGCCGTTGACCGTTAGTGGTAGGGCGTCGAGCATCACGATCGCGGCCGGCACCATATAGCCCGGCAGCCGCTCCGCCAGCGCAGCACGCACCGCCACCGGATCCACCGTCCCAGAATCGGATTCGGTGACATAGCCGACCAGACGCTTGTCCCTGGGATGGTCCTCGCGGGCGATCACCACCGCCTGGTCGACCCCCTCGAGTGCTGTCAGGGCGGTGCTGATTTCACCGAGTTCGATGCGATACCCGCGGATCTTGACCTGCTCATCAGCCCGCCCCACATAGCGCAACTGCCCATCGGGACCCCAGGACACCAAGTCCCCGGTGCGATACATCCGCAACCCCGGCGCCCCAAACGGACACGCCACAAACCGCGACGCGGTCAACCCCGCCCGGCCCCAATACCCCACCCCCACACCAGAACCGACCACATAGAGTTCCCCGACCACCCCGACCGGCACCGCACACAACCACTGATCCAGCACAAACAACGCCCCACCCGCCACCGGCGACCCCACCGGCGGGGCACCCACCCCCGGTGTCAGCGGGGCACTGATCGCCGCATACACCGTGGTCTCGGTCGGCCCATACGCGTTGAGCATCACCCGCCCCGGCGCCCACCGCTCCACCACCTCAGCCGGACACGCCTCCCCGGCCACCACCAACGCCACCGACCCCAACCCCTGCGGCGAAAGCATCGCCACCGCCGAGGGTGTTTGGCTCAACACACTGACCCGTTCCGCAATCAGCAACGCATGCAACTCTTCCGGAGAGCCGGTCACCGCCTCGGGCACCACCACCAACCGGCCCCCGTGAACCAGCGCTCCCCAGATCTCCCACACCGAGTAGTCGAAGGCATAGGAATGGCAGTGCGTCCACACCTGCCTTGTGGTCATGTCCAACCGGGTATCACACGAGTCGAACAACCGAGTCACGTTGTGGTGGTTAACGGCAACGCCTTTGGGCACTCCGGTGGTGCCCGAGGTATAGATAATGTGAGCCAGATCCTCCGGCGCCGGACCCGGGCCTGGCAATGGTGTGCTGGGTTGGGCGTCGATCGCGAGGTCGTTGACATCAATTACCGGCACGTGATGACCGTCGAGCCGTCCGGCCAGCCCGGTGGTGGTGATCACCGCGATCGGGGCGGCATCGGTGAGCATGAACCCGATCCGCGCCGCGGGCAGGCCCGGGTCGATCGGCACATAGGCCGCCCCGGTCTTGAGGACCGCCAAGATCGCGATGATGGCCTGCGCGCCGCGCTCTGCCAGCAACCCCACACACTGCCCGGGGCCGACCCCACGGGCAACCAGCAAGTGCGCCAACCGGTTCGCGGACTCATCCACCTCCCGATACATCCACGACCGGTCCCCATAAGTCAGCGCCACCGCCCCCGGAGCACGGGCGACCTGCGCGGCAAACAACGCCGGAATCGACACCCCCGACACCGCCGGGCGGTCCAACACCGCGCGATTGCCCCACCCCTCCAGACATGCATGCTCCTGCGCGTCAAGCACATCAATCGACGACAGCGGCCGTTGGGGGTCAGCGATCATTTCCTCCAACACCCGCTGGAATCGTGTAATCAACGTTTCGATGCTGGCGGGATCGAAGAGGTCGGTGCGAAACTCCACTACCCCACCGATTCCGGTTGGCTGGCCCTCTTTGGTCCAGCGTTCGGCCAGGGTGAAGGTCAAATCCATGCGGGCGGTGTGGGTTTGCACCGGCAAGGGGCGAACCCGCACCTGGTCACCTAGCACCAGCCCGCCGGCCAGGTCCAGCTCGGTCAGGTCGTGGTTTTGCCAGGCCAGCATGACCTGGACTAGGGGGTGATGGGCTAGGGAGCGGGTGGGGTGTAGCCGTTCCACGAGCAGCTCGAAGGGCACGTCTTGGTGCTCAAAGGCGGCCAGGCTGCGCGCGCGCACCTGGTCAAGGAGTTCGGCCGCGCTGGGATCCCCGGTCACCTCGACCCGTAACACCAGTGTGTTGACGAAAAACCCGACCAGCTCATCTAGGGCCGGGTCACGCCGGCCCGCGATCGGGAACCCAACGGCCACCTCGCAACTGCCGCTGACCTTCGAGAGCAGTATTGTCAGGGCGGCTTGGATGACCATGAAACTGGTCGCATTATGCGCCCGGGCCACCCGGGCGATCTGCTGCTGCAGCTGCGCTGGCCATTCCACGGTGAGGCTGGCACCTTGGTGATCAGCCACCGTCGGATAGGGCCGATCGGTGGGCAGTATTAGTCGTTCGGGCATTCCGGCCAGGGCGTGCTGCCAGTAGGCCAGCTGCGCGCCGATCACACTGCCGGGGTCCTCGAGATCGCCCAGCTGTTCACGCTGCCACAGCGTGTAGTCGGCGTACTGCACCGCCAACGGCGCCCACCCGGGGGGCTGGCCTTGAGCGCGGTTGGCATAGGCGGTGCCCAGATCCTGTATCAGCGGGGTGATCGACCAGCCATCAGCGGCGATATGGTGGGCTGCGGCCACCAACACATGCTCAGTCTCACCCAGACGGAAAAGCTGTGCGCGCAAGGGGATCTCGACCGCTAGATCAAACCGATAGCCCGCCACCGCGGCGATGGCCTCATCAAGCTCGCTTGCCGTCCACCCGGTGGCATCGATGACCTGCCAACCGAAATCGGTCTGCTCGGGCGGGATTACCTGCTGGTGGGGGATGCCCTCGACCGCGGGGAACACCGTGCGCAGGCTTTCATGGCGGCCCACCACATCAACCAGTGCGGCCCCCAACGCGTCGGTATCCAGGGGGCCCTGCAGGCGCAGCGCGACGGGCATGTTGTACACCGGCGACGGGCCCAGCAACTGATCGATAAACCATAACCGGGACTGGGCAAACGACAACGGCACCCACTGCGGGCGCTCGCGCGCCACCAACGGCACCAACCCACCACTTCCATCCCCGCCCCCCTCAGCACCGATGCGCGGTGCTAACTGGGCGATGGTGGGCGCCTCGAAAATGGCCCGCACCGACAGGTTGGCATCCAGGCTGGTGTTGACCGCGGCGATCAGGCGCATCGCCGACAATGAATCTCCACCCAACTCGAAGAACGAGTCGTCGATCCCGACGCGCTCGAGTCCGAGGATTTGGGCGTAGATGCCGGCTAGGATTTCCTCGGTGGGAGTGGCCGGGGCGCGGTAGCGATCGGTGTCGGTGTAGTCGGGGGCCGGTAGGGCACGTTTGTCGAGTTTGCCGTTGACCGTTAGTGGTAGGGCGTCGAGCATCACGATCGCGGCCGGCACCATATAGCCCGGCAGCCGCTCCGCCAGCGCAGCACGCACCGCCACCGGATCCACCGTCCCAGAATCGGATTCGGTGACATAGCCGACCAGACGCTTGTCCCCGGGATGGTCCTCGCGGGCGATCACCACCGCCTGGTCGACCCCCTCGAGTGCTGTCAGGGCGGTGCTGATTTCACCGAGTTCGATGCGATACCCGCGGATCTTGACCTGCTCATCAGCCCGCCCCACATAGCGCAACTGCCCATCGGGACCCCAGGACACCAAGTCCCCGGTGCGATACATCCGCAACCCCGGCGCCCCAAACGGACACGCCACAAACCGCGACGCGGTCAACCCCGCCCGGCCCCAATACCCCACCCCCACACCAGAACCGGCCACATAGAGTTCCCCGACCACCCCGACCGGCACCACACACAACCACGGATCCAGCACCAACAGCGCCGCACCCGCCACCGGCGACCCGATCGGCACCCCTCCAGGCCCGGGGGTTAGCGGGGCACTGATCGCCACCCACATCGTGGTCTCGGTCGGCCCGTATTCATTGAGCATCACCCGTCCCGGCGCCCACCGCTCCACCACCTCAGCCGGACACGCCTCCCCACCCACCAGCAACGCCACCGACTCCAACCCCCGCGGCGAAAGCATCGCCACCGCCGAGGGTGTTTGGCTCAACACACTGACCCGTTCCGCAATCAGCAACGCATGCAACTCTTCCGGAGAGGCGGTCACCGCCTCGGGCACCACCACCAAGCGCCCGCCATGCAGCAAGGCACCAAAGATCTCCCAACCCGAAATGTCAAAGGAATACGAATGCCACTGCGACCACACCCGCCCCGGCGCCGCCAAATCCCCATCCAACGACCCGATCAACTGCGTCACGTTATGGTGAGAAATCGCCACACCCTTGGGCACCCCCGTAGTCCCCGAGGTGTAAATCAGATACGCCACATCCTCAGGCACCGGACGCGACAACGCCGTAGCCGACTGAACCTCAACAGCAGGATCGTTGACATCAATCATCGACACGCCATGACCGTCAAGCCGCGACCGCAGACCTGCCGTGGTCACAACGGCGATCGGGGCGGCATCGGCGAGAAGGAACTCGATCCGCGCCGTCGGCCACCCCGGATCCATTGGCACATACGCCGCCCCCGACTTGAGCACCGCCAAGATCGCGATAATGGCCTGCGCCGAGCGTTCCGCCAACAGCCCCACGCACTGCCCCGGGCCCGCCCCGTGAGCAACCAGCAAGTGCGCCAACCGATTCGCCGCCTCATCGAGTTCCCGATAGCTCCACGACCGGTCGCCAAACGTCAACGCCACCGCCTGCGGGATGCGGGCCACCTGGGCGGCAAACGCCTCCGGAATGGACACCCCCCAAGCCACCGGACGCTCCAACACCCCCCGATTGCTCCACCCCTCCAGGCAGGCCTGCTCCTGCGCGTCGAGCACCTGGATCGACGACAACAGCCGCGACGGATCCGCAGTCATGCCCTCCAACACGCGGTGGAACCGCTCGATTAGGGTGTGGATGCTGGCCGCGTCGAACACATCGGTGCGAAACTCCACTGCCCCACCGATCCCGGCCGGCTCACCCGCACCGGTCCAGCGTTCGGCTAACGTGAACGCCAAATCCACACGCGCAGTGCCAGTCTCCACCGGCAAGGGGCTGACCTCCAGATCGCCTATGTCCACATCAGCGGAATCGTGGTTCTGCCAGAACAGCATTACCTGTACTAGGGGGTGGTGGGCGAGGCTACGGATGGGGTGGAGTCGTTCGACAAGTACTTCGAAGGGCACGTCTTGATGTTCGTAGGCGGCCAGACTGCGGGTCCGCACCTGCCCCAACACCTCCGCGACGCGGGGATCGCCGGCCAAGTCCACCCGTAACATCAGCGTATTGGCGAAGAACCCGACCACCTCATCAAGGGCCAGATCGCGTCGGCCCGCGATCGGGAATCCCACCGCCACATCGGCACTGGCGGTCAGTTTGGCCAACAACACCGCCAGGGCGGCCTGGACCACCATGAAACTGCTCACGTGATGCGCCCGGGCCACCTGAGCGATCCGCTGCTGCAGTTCGGCGGGCCAATCGATGGTGAGGCTGGCGCCGCGGTGATCAGCCACCGCTGGGTAGGGCCGATCGGTAGGCAGTAGCAGGCGTTCGGGCATCCCGGCCAGGGCGTGCTGCCAGTAGGCCAACTGGCCGGCGATCGGGCTGTCGGGGTCCTCGAGGTCGCCGAATTGTTCACGCTGCCAAAGTGTGTAATCGGCGTACTGCACCGCCAACGGCGCCCATCCGGGGGCCTGGCCTTGGGTGCGGGCGGCATAGGACACAGCTAGATCACGTATCAGTGGGGTGATCGACCAGCCATCAGCGGCGATATGGTGGGCGACGGCCACCAACACATATTCTTCCTCGTCGAGGCGGAAAAGCTGGGCCCGCAACGGAACCTCGACCGCTAGATCAAACCGGTAGCCCGCGACCGCGCCGATGGCTTCTTCTAGCCGCTCGCGCGACCACCCCGTGGCATCGATCACCGCCCAGCCGAACTCGGCCCGCTCGGCCGGGATCACCACTTGCTCAGGTGTGCCCTCGACTGCGGGGATTATGGTGCGCAGGCTTTCGTGGCGGGCCACTACGTCAGTGAGTGCGGCTCCCAAGGCGTCGGTGTCTAGGTGGCCCTGTAGGTGCAACGCGATGGGCATGTTGTAGACGGCCGACGGGCCCAGCAACTGGTCGATGAACCACAACCGGGACTGGGCAAACGACAACGGCACCACCGCGGGCCGCTCTCGCGTTGTTAATGGTGCCATGGTCTGTTCGCCGGGATGTTGTCTCACCCATTCGGCCAGACCGGCCACTGTGGGCACGTCGAACAACGTTCGTATCGGGACCTCGACACCTAGTTCGGCCTGGATCCGCGCCGCCAGCCGGATCGCTGACAGGGAGTGCCCACCCAGATCGAAAAACACGTCATCGATGCCGACCCGTGTTACTCCGAGAATGTCGCTGAACAGCGCGGCCAACACGTGTTCCTGTCGGTCACCTGGCGCCCGGTATGCCACCGCGCCGATGAATTCCGGGGCTGGCAACGCGCGCCGATCGAGTTTGCCGTTGACCGTCAACGGCAAGGCATCGAGCACCATGATCGCTGCGGGCACCATGTATTCGGGCAGGCGGCCGGCGACAAAGCCGCGCAGTTCGGCTACTCGTTCAATGGCCGAGGGGTCGTTGGCATAGCCGGCAATTGACCCCACCGGTGTGGCGGGCAGGTAGAGATCTGACAGCGCCGGCAGAGGGGAGTCCTTAGATGCGTGGCTGGTGTGGGTGAAGATGAGGTCCATCAGCCCAGCGGTCGGTGACCAGGTCAGCTCTGTGGTGTATCCCAGTTCTTGGCCCAGCAGCTGACACTGGTGGGGCAATACCGCATCGGGGGCACAGATTTCGGCACGCAACTGGCTCAGGGGCACCCGATCACCGGCGGCGGCCAGCGCGGACGCCAGCGCCACATCGGGTCCTATCCCGCCATGGGGTACCCCGGTGATGCGTAGCTCGGGCAGGCACTGCGACTGCAGGTATTCACCCAGCCTGGCCAGAGTTTTGAACTGCTGCCAGGGTTGGCAGGGTAGGTGGGCAAGCGAGTGCACCGGCACCGGCGCCTTATGCAGCACTACCTCGTATCGGTAACCGCTGAGTTCGTTGACCGCACCCATCTGTTTGAGCTGCACATCGACGGCCGCGATGTCGGGAAGGTACTGCGGCAACGCCGCAAAGAACTCCGGCGCCAACAGCAGTTCCTGCTCGCCCAGCATTTCGCGGCGCACCCGCTCACGCAGCACCGCGGCGGTGTCGTCACCACCGGTCGTGTCGGCGCACAACACCTTGGTGGTAAATGCCTGCAACAACGACAGGTTGCGCACGTCGCCGATGAACACCGCTCCTCCTGGTGCCAGCAACCGCATCGCGGCTGCCAGCACATCCAGCAGATACCCCGCGCTGGGGAAGTACTGGATCACCGAGTTGAGCACCACCACATCGAAATGCCCCTGCGGCAACCCCGCGGCCGCATCGGCCGGCTGCACCTGCAACCGCACCCGATCCGCCCACGACTGCGAAGCCACCGCCGCCTGCAGCCGCTGAATCGTCGCGGCTGAGAAGTCCGTACCCCAGTACTCGACACAATCGGGGGCCAACCGGGCCAACAACAACCCACTACCGACCCCGATCTCCAACACCCGCCGCGGACCCAACTCGCGGATCCGTTCCACCGCGGCCGCCCGCCACTGGCGCATCTCATCTAGGGGGATGGGTGCCCCGGTATAACTGCTGTTCCAGCCCCCGAAATCTTCCCCCAACACCGCCGGGACGCCCTGCGCAGCCGTGACCTGCGAATACAGGCCCTCATACACTGTCTGCCACTGCCCAACGAGCTGTGCCTCCCGTTGCGGCTCTCGCACCAGCGTCATGTGCTGATCCAGCACGACATAGCCCACCAATTGCTTGTCGCCGGCCCCCTCGCCGGCATTGCCGGTGGAGGTCGCGGTATGGGCGATCACCACCGCCTGACCCACCCGAGGATGAGCCGCCAGCACGGCCTCGACCTCACCGAGTTCGATGCGATACCCGCGGATCTTGACCTGCGCATCAGCACGCCCCACATACCGCAGCTGCCCATCAGCATCCCAGCGCACCAGATCCCCGGTGCGATACATCCGCGCTCCCGGCCCGCCGAACGGAGACGCCACAAACCGCGATGCGGTCAACCCCGCCCGACGCCAATACCCCACGCCGACGCCGGCACCGGCCACATAGAGTTCCCCGACCACCCCGGCCGGCACCGCACGCAACCACGGATCGAGCACGAAGAAGCTGAGGTGGGCCAACGGCACCCCGATCGGGCTGACAGTGTTGCCGAGATCGCCTGTGACGATCTCCCGGAACGAGGCATGCACCGTGGTCTCGGTGATGCCATACATGTTGATCAACCGCGGTGATCGCGGGTGGTTGTGCAGCCACGTCGAAAGACGCTGTGGTTCCAACGCTTCCCCGCCGAACACCACCGTTTGAAGCGCCAGCTGGTCTGCACGCTCGGGTTGGAGCGCATCAGTGCTTTGCAGGGCATAAAACGCCGACGGAGTCCGGCTTAAGACACTGACCTGCTCAGCAACCAGCACAGCGTGGAACTCCTCGGGTGAGCGCGTCACCGACTCGGATATCACCACCAACCGCCCACCGCCGAGCAGCGCACCGAAGATCTCCCACACCGAGAAGTCGAAAGCCAAGGAATGACACTGCGTCCACACCCCCGCCCGCTCCAACTGCCCGTCCAGCGACGCCAGCAACTGGATGACGTTGTGGTGGCTTATGGCAACGCCTTTGGGCACACCGGTAGTGCCCGAGGTATAAATCAGGTACGCAATATCTTCTGGCGCCGGGCCCGGCGGTGGTGTGGCCGGCTGGGTCTCGATTGCGGGATCATCGACAGTGATAACCACCAGGTCGTACCCGTGCAACCGATTGGCCAGCCCGGTAGTGGTAATCGCGGCGATCGGCGCGGCATCAGCCACCATGAACCCGATCCGCGCCGCCGGCAACGCCGGGTCGATCGGCACATAAGCCGCCCCCGACTTCAAAACCGACAGGATCGCGATGATGGCCTGAGCCGAGCGCTCCACCAGCAGCCCTACACACTCGCCCGGGCCGGCTCCATACCCAACTAGCACGTGCGACAACCGATTCGCTGACTCATCAAGTTCGCGATAGGTCATCGAGCGGTCCCCGACGGACAACGCCACCGCCTCCGGGGTGCGCGCCACCTGCGCGCTAAACAACACCGGAATCGACACCGACGCAGATGCCGGCTGGCTCAACACCGCCCGATTACCGATCGCATCGAGGCGGGCATGCTCAGCCTCATCGAGCAAATCGAACGACGAGAGCCGCCGAGTCGGATCGGCCGTCATGGCCACCAACACCCGCTCGAATCGTGTGATCAGCGCTTCGATGCTGTCCGCGTCGAACACGTCAGTGCGAAATTCCACCGCCCCGCCAATCCCGGCGGGCTCACCGCCCTGGGTCCACCGTTCGGCCAAGGAAAACAACAAGTCCCAGCGCGCGGTGCGGGTCTCTGCTGGCAGCGGAGTGACCTGCACATCCCCCAAGGCCAACCCCGCCGCGGGATCATCGGCAGACCAGGCGAAGTTTTGCCAGGCCAACGCCACCTGAAACAGGGGATGATGGGTCAGGCTTCGAGTGGGGTTGAGCCGCTCCACCAACACCTCAAAAGGCACATCCTGATGCTCAAAAGCGGCCAGGCTGCGCGCCCGCACCTGAGCCAACAACTCAGCCACACTGGGATCCCCGCCTAGATGCACCCGCAACACCATGGTGTTGACGAAAAACCCGACCAGCTCATCCAAGGCAGGGTCACGGCGCCCAGCGATCGGGAACCCCACCGCCACATCACAACTGGCGCTCAGCTTGGCCAACAACACCGTTAAGGCGGCCTGCACCACCATGAAGCTGGTCGCGTTGTGCGCGCGAGCCACCCGGGCGATCTGCTGCTGCAACTCAGCCGGCCACTCAAGGGCGACACTGGCCCCGCGATAATCGGCCACCGCCGGATAGGGCCGATCCGTGGGCAACACCAGGCGCTCCGGCAACCCGGCCAGAGCCTGCTCCCAATACGCCAACTGCGTGCCGATGCGGCTACCGCTGTCATCAAGATCGCCCAACTGCTCACGCTGCCACAGCGTGTAGTCGGCATACTGCACCGCCAACCGATCCCACCCTGGAACCTGGCCCTTAACGCGGGCGGCATAAGCCACGCCCAGATCACGCGCCAGCGGGGCGATCGACCAACCATCCCCGGCGATATGATGCACCACGATCACCAGCACATACTCATCGTCAGCGACACCGAAAAGCCGCGCCCGCAACGGGATCTCGGTGGCCAAATCAAACGGGCGACGCACCAGCGCGGCGATGGCCTCACGTAGCTGGCTTTCTGGCCACCCGCTGGCATCGATCACCTGCCAGCCGAACTCGGCTCGCTCAACCAGGATCACTTGCTGCTCGGGGGTCCCGTCGACGGCGGGGAATATGGTGCGCAGGCTTTCATGGCGGCCCACCACATCAACCAGCGCGGTCGCCAACGCGTCGGCGTCCAGAGGGCCCTGCAGGTGTAGCGCGACGGGCATGTTGTAAACCGGCGACGGGCCCAGCAACTGATCGATAAACCACAACCGCGACTGGGCAAACGACAACGGCACCCGTTCTGGGCGTGGCCCAGCGATCAGTGGGGCCAGCCCACCCCCCGCTCCGGCGTGGATGCGGGGGGCTAACTGGGCAATGGTGGGCGCCTCAAAGATGGCCCGCACCGACAAGTCGGCATCCAGGCTGGTATTGACCGCGGCGATCAGGCGCATCGCCGACAACGAATCCCCACCCAACTCGAAAAACGAGTCATCCACCCCGACGCGCTCCACACCCAACACGTCGGCGTAAATCCCGGCCAACAGCTCCTCGGTCAGACTGGCCGGGGCACGATACCCACCGCCGGTGTAGTCCGGTGCGGGTAGGGCGCGGGAGTCGAGTTTGCCGTTGACCGTCAACGGCAACGCGTCGAGCACTACGATCGCGGCCGGCACCGTATAGGACGGCAGGCGCTGCGCGAGTTGGGTGCGGATGGCGACCGGATCCATTGCCCCCGAATCAGATTGGGTGATGTAGCCGATCAGGCGCTTGTCGCCGGGGTGGTCCTCGCGGGCGATCACCACCGCTTGGCCCACCCCGTCTAGTGCTGTCAGGGCGGTGCGGATTTCGCCGAGTTCGATGCGATACCCGCGGATTTTGACCTGCTCATCAGCACGCCCCACATAGCGCAGCTGCCCATCAGCACCCCAACACACCAAATCCCCGGTGCGATACATCCGCACCCCCGACGCCCGGGTGAAGGGACACGCCACAAACCGCGATGCGGTCAACCCCGCCCGGCCCCAATACCCCACCCCCACCCCGGCGCCGGCCACATACAACTCCCCGACCACCCCGGCCGGCACCAGACGCAACCACCCGTCGAGCACCAACAGCGCCGCCCCCGGCACCGGCGACCCCACCGGCACCCCCCCAGGCCCGGCGGTTAGCGGGGCACTGATCGCCGCATACACCGTGGTCTCGGTCGGCCCATACGCGTTGAGCATCACCCGCCCCGGCGCCCACCGCTCCACCACCTCCGCCGGACACGCCTCACCGGCCACCACCAACGCCACCGACTCCAACCCCTGCGGCGAAAGCATCGCCACCGCCGTGGGGGTCTGACTCAACACACTGACCCGCTGAGCAATCAGCAAGGCATGCAAGTCATCCGGGGAGCCGACCACCGCCTCGGGCACCACCACCAACCGGCCCCCACCCAACAGCGCACCCCAGATCTCCCACACCGACACATCAAAGGAATACGAATGCCACTGTGACCACACCCCCGCCCGCTCCACACACGCACCCGCTGACGCCAGCAGCTGGGTCA
Source organism: uncultured Actinomycetota bacterium (assembly GCA_963732835.1). Lineage (GTDB taxonomy): Bacteria > Actinomycetota > Actinomycetes > Mycobacteriales > Mycobacteriaceae > Mycobacterium. Next base: position 66,973 of record CAVTBA010000010.1, on the reverse strand, counting down.
CGTTGCGATGCGTCACCGCAACACCTTTAGGCACCCCCGTAGTGCCCGAGGTGTAAATCAGATACGCAACATCGTCGGTGTCGGGGGCCGGACCCGGCAACGGTGCGGCCGGCTGGGTGTCGATCACAGGATCGTTGACATCGATGACCGACACGTCATGGCCATCCAGCCGCGACCGCAACTCAGCGGTGGTCAGCACCGCGATCGGTGCTGCATCAGTGAGCATGAACCCGACCCGGGCTGCCGGCAGGCCCGGATCCATCGGCATATACGCCGCCCCCGACTTCAAAACCGACAGGATCGCGATGATGGCCTGCGCGCCGCGCGGCATCAGCAACCCCACACACCCACCCGGACCCGCGCCGTAACCAACCAGCGAGCGCGCCAACCGATTCCCGGCCGTATCCAGCTCCCCATACGTCCACGACCGGTCCCCGAAAGTCAATGCCAGCGCATCCGGGGTCCGCGCGACTTGGGCGGCAAACGCATCCGGGATCGACACCCCCGGCGTGGCGGGGCGGTCCAACACGCCACGATTCCCCCACCCCGCCAGGCAGACCACCTCCGACGCATCGAGCACCTCGACCGACGACAACAGCCGCTGGGGGTCAGCGGTTATCGCCGTCAGCACCCGTTGGAATCGTGTGATCAGGGTGTGGATGCTGTTGGGGTCGAAGATGTCGGAGCGGAATTCCACCGCGCCGCTGATTCCGGCCGGCTGGCCCGCCTGGGTGAAGTTCTCGGCCAGGGAGAATGTCAAATCCGTGCGGGCCGTGTGGGTTTCCAGTGGCACGGGGTTGGCCTGTAGATCCCCCAGGTCCAAGTCGGTGGGGTCGTGGTGTTGCCAGGCCAGCATGACCTGGACTAGCGGGTGATGAGCTAGGGAGCGGGTGGGGTGCAGCCGTTCCACCAACACCTCGAAGGGCACGTCTTGGTGCTCGTAGGCGCCCAGGCTGCGGGCACGCACCTGGGCAAGGAGTTCGGCCACGCTGGGGTCGCCTGCCAGATCGACGCGTAACACCATGGTGTTGACGAAGAACCCGACCAGCTCATCTAGGGCGGGATCGCGGCGCCCAGCGATCGGGAACCCCACCGCCACATCACAACTGGCGCTCAGCTTGGCCAACAACACCGTTAAGGCGGCCTGCACCACCATGAAGCTGGTCGCGTTGTGCGCGCTGGCCACCCGGGCGATCTGCTGCTGCAACTCAGCCGGCCACTCCACGGTGAGGCTTGCCCCGCGATATTCGGCCACCGCCGGATAGGGCCGATCCGTGGGCAATACCAGGCGTTCGGGCATCCCGGCCAACGCGTCTTGCCAGTAGGCCAGCTGCCCGCCGATCACACTCTCGGGGTCATTGAGGTCGCCGAATTGCTCTCGTTGCCAGAGTGTGTAGTCGGCGTACTGCACCGCCAACGGCACCCAATCCGGGGCCTGGCCTTGAGCGCGGCTGGTATAAGCAGTGCCTAGATCCCGTATCAGTGGGGTGATTGACCAGCCATCGGCGGCAATATGGTGGGCCACTGCCACCAACACATGCTCATCCTCGCCCAGGTGGAAAAGCTTTGCCCGCAGCGGAATCTCGGTGGCTAAATCAAACGGGCGACGTACCACCGCGCCCACGGCCTCATGTAGCTGGCTTTCTGGCCACCCAGTGGCATCGATCACCTGCCAGCCGAAGTCGGACCGCTCGACCGGGATGAGCTGCTGGTGGGGGATCCCATCGACGGCGGGGAACAGGGTGCGCAGGCTTTCATGACGGCCCACCACATCACCGAGCGCGGCCCCTATGGCTTCAACGTCGAGCGGTCCACTGAGCCGCACCGCGACAGGCATGTTGTAGACCGCAGAAGGCCCCTGCAACCGCTCCAAGAACCACAACCGGGACTGGGCAAACGACAACGGCACCCGCTCCGGACGCTGTTGGATCGCCAACGGCGCCAACCCACCACCACCCCCGGCCTGGATGCGGGGTGCTAACTGCGCGATGGTGGGCGCCTCAAACACCGCCCGCACCGACAGATGGGCATCCAGGCTGGTGTTGATCGCGGCGATCAGGCGCATCGCCGACAGCGAATCCCCACCTAACTCGAAGAATGAGTCCTCCACCCCGACCCGATCCCGCCCGAGGATTTGGGTGTAGATGCCGGCCAGGATTTCCTCGAGCAGATTGCCCGGTGCGCGGTATCGAGTGCCGGTGTAGTCGGGGGCGGGTAGGGCGCGGGTGTCGAGTTTGCCGTTGACCGTCAACGGCAACGCGTCGAGCACTACGATCGCGGCCGGCACCGTATAGGACGGCAGGCGCTGCGCGAGTTGGGTGCGGATGGCGACCGGATCCATTGCCCCCGAATCAGATTGGGTGATGTAGCCGATCAGGCGCTTGTCGCCGGGGTGGTCCTCGCGGGCGATCACCACCGCTTGGCCCACCCCGTCTAGTGCTGTCAGGGCGGTGCGGATTTCGCCGAGTTCGATGCGATACCCGCGGATTTTGACCTGCTCATCAGCACGCCCCACATAGCGCAGCTGCCCATCAGCACCCCAACACACCAAATCCCCGGTGCGATACATCCGCACCCCCGACGCCCGGGTGAAGGGACACGCCACAAACCGCGATGCGGTCAACCCCGCCCGGCCCCAATACCCCACCCCCACCCCGGCGCCGGCCACATACAACTCCCCGACCACCCCGGCCGGCACCAGACGCAACCACCCGTCGAGCACCAACAGCGCCGCCCCCGGCACCGGCGACCCCACCGGCACCCCCCCAGGCCCGGCGGTTAGCGGGGCACTGATCGCCGCATACACCGTGGTCTCGGTCGGCCCATACGCGTTGAGCATCACCCGCCCCGGCGCCCACCGCTCCACCACCTCCGCCGGACACGCCTCACCGGCCACCACCAACGCCACCGACTCCAACCCCTGCGGCGAAAGCATCGCCACCGCCGTGGGGGTCTGACTCAACACACTGACCCGCTGAGCAATCAGCAAGGCATGCAAGTCATCCGGGGAGCCGACCACCGCCTCGGGCACCACCACCAACCGGCCCCCACCCAACAGCGCACCCCAGATCTCCCACACCGAGTAGTCGAACGCATAGGAATGGCACTGCGACCACACCCGCCCTGCCGTCAGGTCCAATCCGGAATCAAAGGAGTCGAATAACCGCGTCACGTTGTGATGTGTGACTGCAACGCCTTTAGGTGTACCGGTGGTGCCCGAGGTGTAAATCAGATATGCAACATCCTCGGGCGCCGGACCCGGCAGCGGTGTGGTGGGTTGGACGTCAACAGCGGGGTCGTTGACATCGATGACCGACACGTCGTACCCATCCAGCCGCGCGGCCAGCGCGGTGGTCGTCAGCACCGTGGTCGGGGTGGCGTCGGTGAGGATGAATTCGATGCGGGCTGCGGGCAGGCCCGGATCGATTGGCACATAGGCCGCCCCGGACTTGAGGACCGCAAGGATCGCGACAATCGCTTCGGCCGAGCGCTCCACGAGCAGCCCCACATACTTCCCGGGGCCCACGCCCTGGCCGATCAATAAGTGGGCTAACTGATTTGCGGCCTCATCGAGTTCCTGATAGGTCCAGGACCGGTCCCCGAAGCTCAGAGCTACCGCATCCGGGGTGCGGGTGGTTTGGGCGGCAAAGGCTTCCGGGATCGATACCGCCGACGCGGCCGGCGCGCTCAATACCGCGCGGTTGCTCCACTCCTCTAGTCGGGCCCGCTCGGACTCGTCGAGCACCTCGATCGAGGACACCGGCCGCGTCGGGTCCGCGGTCATCCCCGTCAGCAGCCGCTGGAATCGGGTGATCAGCAGCTCGATGCTGGCAGCGTCGAACACGTCGGTGTCGTATTCGATGCGAAGCCCGAGTTCGCGGCCAGGCGCGACTTGCAGGGTCAGCGGGTAGTGGTTGTATTCGTGGCTGGTGACTTCGCCGATGGCCAACTCGTGTGGCCCCGCCATCGCGGTGGTGTCGACCGGATAATTCTCGTATACGAACAAGGTGTCGAACAGTTGGTCGTGACCGGTGACGCGGTGAATCTCGTTGAGTGCCAGGTGCTGATGTTCCAGGGTGCGGTTGTTGGTGCGGTGCAGCGCCTCGAGCAGGTCTGCGGTGCTGGTCGCTGCGGTCAGGGTGGCCCGCACTGGCACCGTGTTGACCAACAGCCCCACCATCGATTCCGCGCCGCTTAGCTCGGCGGGCCGTCCGGAAACCGCGGTGCCAAAAGCGACATCGCGTTGACCGGTCAACCCGCACAGCAGCTGCGCGAAGCCGGCTTGCAACACGGTGCTGACGGTGGTGTGACACGAGCGCGCCAACTCCCCAAGGCCCAGCGTGGTCTGCTCAGACATCCAAGACGACACACCACCGCGCCGCCCCAGCGTTAACCGGCCCGGCGTGCCGACCAAGGTGGGGGCATCAAACCCGGCGAATACTTCGCGCCATGCCGCGCGGGCAGCAGCGCGATCCTGGTCGGCCAGCCAGCTCACAAACCGGCGGTAGGGTACCGGCGCAGCCAGCCGCTGCCGGTAATAGCTGGCGAAGATTTCCTGCAGCAAGATCGGCAGCGACCAGCCATCGAGCACGATGTGATGGTTCGTGAGCACAAACCGGTGCCGATCGTCTGCGGTGCGGATCAACGCGGCCCGAAACACCGGCCGGTTAGCCAGATCGCATACCGCGGCGCGTTCGTTCGCACGCAACCGCTGGATTTCCCCATCAACATCGTCACCGCCGGCGCTGGTATCTAGCTCGATATACCGCCACGCCAACTCGGGATCAGCCGGGATGATCTGCACCGGCTCGCCGAACTCGTCGCAGAACCGGGCCAGCAGGTTCGGGTGCCGGGCCACCGCGGTGTGCACCGCCTCGCGCAGGCGGTCGGGGTCCAGGCCGCCGGTCACGGTGATATCTAGCTGTACCGCATACACATCCTGGCTGCCCTGCGCGGTACTGGAATGAAAGAGCAAACCCTGTTGCAAGGGGGTCAACGGCAAAATATCGGCAATCCGGTCCTGTCGGCACAACTCATCGATCTGGGGCTGGCTCAACCGGGCCGGCACAATGTCGGAGGGCGTCAACCCGCCCCCACCGTGTTGGACGTGGGTGCAGATACCAGCTAGGGCCTCAAACCACAACTGGCTGAGCCGGCTGACCTGCTGCTCATCGAGTGCCGCGCGCGCCCACGTCCAGGCCGCCTGCAGATGCGGGCCAGCTTCAGTGTCCACGGTGGCGGCGTTGAGTTCCACGGTGTGCATCAACGGCATCGCCACTGCCGTGGCTGCACCGGTCAACGACAAGCCCTTCCGATCGAGGCGCCACAATTCAGCCGGCATCTCAGCCTGGCCGCCCAACCGGCCAAAATAGTTAAACCCGATTACTGGATCCGACCCGTCCAGCTCAACGTCGGGATTCAAATACCGCAGCAGGCCATACGTCAGAGGATGCGGCAGGGCGCGCAACTGCTCTTTGACGTCCTTGATGACCGCCCCCAGCGCGGCTTCACCGGCCACCACCTGCGACCATTCCAGCCCACCGACCGCCAACGCTACCGGGTACTTGGTAGTGAACCAGCCCACCGTGCGTGACAAGTCAATATGGCGGGCGATCTCCTCGTGGCGGCCGTGGCCCTCCACATCGATACCGACCGGCCCGCCGGTGCCCAAAAAATGCGCGAACGCCAAGCCGAACGCGATCAACAAAATGTCTTGCACGCCAGCGTGAAACGCCGCGGGCACCTCACCGAGCAGCAGGCGGGTCGTCTCGGCATCCAACGACACCGACAACTGCCCGGCACTGGCATACGTATCCACCCTTGGCTGCACCGCGGGCAACGCGACCGGACTGGCCGCCACCTGCCGCCACGCGTCGACCTGGGCCACCACCTCCGGGGCGCGAGCATGCTTATCAAGCAGCCCCGACCACCGCGCAAACGACGTACCCCCGACCGGCAGGGCGACCAGTCGTCCACTGCGGTGCTGGGACCACGCGATATTCAAGTCTTCCAACAGGATTCGCCATGACACCCCATCAACAGCCAAATGGTGAACGATCAACACCAACTGGCCCGTGGCGCCCACCCACAGCGCATTGACCATCACCCCAGCGCCCGGGTCCAACCGCGACCGCGCCCCCACCAACACCTCATCAGAAAGCACATCCACCACGTGCAGGCAATCACTGGCGTTCACCGAACCCGGCTCCGGCACGGTCAATGACCAGCCACCGGCGTCGTCGTCGACACGCAACCGCAACATGGCATGCCGATCCAGCAGCGCCTGCAACACCACCACCACGTCGGCGTGCGTGACGCCCGCGGGGGCTTGCACCACCATCGTCTGATTGAACTGCTCGACCGGGCCATCCACGTCCTGCAGCCACCGCATGATCGGGGTGGCCACCACGAGCCCGACACCATCATCAACCAAGCCGGCTTCACCATCGACCGTCACCTCGGCCACCCGGGCTAGCCCAGCCACCGTCTGCTCGACGAAAACATCACGCGGCCGACACAACAGGCCGGCCGCCCGCGCCCGGGCCACCACCTGCATCGACAAAATGCTGTCCCCGCCCAGGTCGAAGAAGGAGTCGTCGATCCCGACGCGGTCGAGGCCGAGGATTTGGGCGTAGATGCCGGCCAGGATTTCCTCGAGCAGAGTGGTGGGGGCGCGATACCCCTGACCGGTGTAGTCGGGGGCCGGTAGGGCGCGGGTGTCGAGTTTGCCGTTGACCGTCAGGGGTAGCGCGTCGAGCACCACGATCGCCGCCGGCACCATATAGCCCGGCAGCCGCTCACCAAGTTGCGTGCGGATGGCGACCGGATCCACCGGCCCCGCAGCGGATTCGGTGACATACCCGATCAGGCGCTTATCCCCGGGATGGTCCTCGCGGGCAACCACCACCGCCTGCTCCACCCCGTCCAAGCTGGCGAGGGCGGCCCGGATTTCACCCAGTTCGATGCGATACCCACGGATCTTGACCTGCTCATCAGCCCGCCCCACATACCGCAACTGCCCATCGGGACCCCAACACACCAAGTCCCCGGTCCGATACATCCGCAACCCCGCCGCCCCGGCGAAGGGACACGCCACAAACCGCGACGCGGTCAACCCCGCCCGGCCCCAATACCCCACCCCCACACCAGAACCGGCCACATAGAGTTCCCCGACCACCCCGACCGGCACCACACACAACCACTGATCCAGCACAAAGAAGCTGAGGTGGGCTAACGGCACCCCGATCGGGCTGACAGTGTTGCCGACATCGTCTGTGACGATCTCGCGCACCGAGGCATGCACCGTCGTCTCAGTGGTGCCATACATGTTCAACAGCCGCGGCAACCCCGCATGACGATCCCACCACGCCCTAAGACGCGCGGGCTCCAGGGCTTCCCCACCAAACACCACCGTCTCAAGCCCTAGCTGCTGACCTAACTCCGGGGCTAATCCATCAGCGGTTTGCAGCGTATAAAACGCCGAGGGGGTCTGGCTCAACACGCTGACCTGTTCACCGGCCAGCAGGGCATGGAAATCATCGGGGGAGCCGATCACCGCTTCGGGCACTACCACTAACCGGCCCCCACCGAGCAGGGCACCGAAGATCTCCCACACCGAAACGTCAAAGGAATACGAGTGCCACTGTGACCACACCCCCGCCCGCTCCAGGTAGGCATCTGCCGACGCCAGCAGCTGGGTGACGTTGTGGTGGGTGACGGCAACGCCTTTGGGGGTTCCGGTGGTGCCCGAGGTGTAAATCAGATACGCAATATCGTCAGCGGCCGGGTCTGGCAATGGTGTGCTGGGTTGAACATCGATCGCGGGGTGGTTGACATCAGTCACCGGCATGTGGTGGCCGTCGAGCCGCCTGGCCAGCCCGGTGGTGGTGAGTACGGCGATTGGGGCGGCGTCGGTGAGCATGAACTCGATCCGGGCGGCGGGCAGGCCCGGGTCGATTGGCACGTAGGCCGCCCCGGTCTTAAGCACCGCCAGGATCGCGATAATGGCCTGCGCCGAGCGTTCCGCCAGCAGCCCCACGCGCTCACCCGGGCCCACCCCACGGGCAACCAGCCAGTGCGCCAACCGATTCGCCGCCGCGTCCAGTTCCTGATACGTCCAGGACCGGTCCCCGAAAGTCAGTGCCACCGCCTGTGGGGTGCGGGCCACTTGGGCGGCAAACGCTGCCGGGATCGACACCGCCGGCGCAGCCGGGCGGGTCAATACCGCGCGGTTGGCCCAGTCATCGAGGCGGGCATGCTCATCGGCGTCGAGCACATCGATCGAGGACAGCGGCCGTTGGGGGTCAGCGGTCATTTCGGCCAGCACCCGCTGGAATCGTGCGATCAGGGTGTGGATGCTGGCGGGGTCGAACACATCGGTGCGAAACTCCACTACCCCACCGATTCCGGCCGGCTGGCCCTCTTTGGTCCAGCGTTCGGCCAGGGTGAAGGTCAAATCCATGCGGGCGGTGTGGGTTTGCACCGGCAAGGGGCGACCCGCACCTGGTCACCTAGCGCCAGCACGCCGGCCAGGTCCAGCTCGGTCAGGTCGTGGTTTTGCCAGGACAGCATGACTTGGACCAGGGGGTGATGGGCCAGGTTGCGGGTGGGGTGCAGCCGTTCGACGAGCAGCTCGAAGGGTACGTCTTGGTGCTCAAAGGCGGCCAGGCTGCGCGCGCGCACCTGGTCAAGGAGTTCGGCCGCACTGGGGTCGCCGGCCACCTCGATCCGTAACACCAGGGTGTTGACGAAAAACCCGACCAGCTCATCGAGGGCGGGGTCACGCCGGCCGGCGATCGGGAACCCGACGGCCACCTCGCAACTGCCGCTGAGCTTCGAGAGCAGTATTGTCAGCGCGGCTTGGATGACCATGAAACTGGTCGCATGATGCGCCCGGGCCACCCGGGCGATCTGCTCCTGCAGCCCCGCCGGCCATTCCACGGCGATGCTGGCCCCGCGGTGATCAGCCACCGCCGGATAGGGCCGATCGGTGGGCAATTCCAGCCGCTCGGGCATCCCGGCCAGGGCGTGTTGCCAGTAGGCCAACTGCGCGCCGATCACACTGCCGGGGTCCTCGAGATCGCCCAGCTGTTCACGCTGCCACAGCGTGTAGTCGGCGTACTGCACCGCCAACGGCGCCCACCCCGGGACCTGACCTTTAACACGGCTGGCATAGGCGATGCCCAGATCCTGTATCAGCGGGGTGATCGACCAGCCATCAGCGGCGATATGGTGGGCTGCGGCCACCAACACATACTCATCTGAGGCGAGCCGGAAAAGCTGTGCGCGCAAGGGGATCTCGACCGCCAAATCAAACCGATACCCCGCCACCGCGGCGATGGCCTCCTCAAGCTGGGTTGCCGGCCAGCCGGTGGCATCGATGACCTGCCAACCGAAATCGGTCTGCTCGGGCGGGATTACCTGCTGGTGGGGGATCCCCTCGACCGCGGGGTAGATGGTGTGCAGGCTTTCATGGCGGGCCACCACATCAACCAGCGCGGCCCCCAGGGCCTCAACGTCGAGTGGACCGTTTAGTCGCAGCGCGACGGGCATGTTGTAAACCGCCGAGGGGCCCAGCAACTGATCGATGAACCACAACCGCGACTGGGCAAACGATAACGGCACCACCGGCGGGCGCTCGCGCGCCACCAACGGCGCCAACCCACCCCCACCACCGGCGGTGGCGTCGATGCGGGGCGCTAACCCGGCGATGGTGGGCGCCTCAAAAATGGCCCGCACCGACAGGCTGGCATCCAGGCTGGTATTGACCGCGGCGATCAGCCGCATCGCCGACAGCGAATCCCCCCCCAACTCGAAGAACGAGTCCTCCACCCCGACCCGGTCCAGGCCCAGGATTTGGGCGTAGATGCCGGCCAGGATTTCCTCGGTGGGAGTGGTGGGGGCGCGATACCCCTGACCGGTGTAGTCGGGGGCCGGTAGGGCGCGGGTGTCGAGTTTGCCGTTGACCGTCAACGGCAACCCCTCGAGCACCACGATCGCCGCCGGCACCATATAGCCCGGCAGCCGCTCACCAAGTTGCGTGCGGATGGCGACCGGATCCACCGGCCCCGCACCGGATTCGGTGACATACCCGACCAGACGCTTATCCCCGGGATGGTCCTCGCGGGCAACCACCACCGCCTGCTCCACCCCGTCCAAGCTGGCGAGGGCGGCCCGGATTTCACCCAGTTCGATGCGATACCCACGAATCTTGACCTGCTCATCAGCCCGCCCCACATACCGCAACTGCCCATCGGGACCCCAACACACCAAGTCCCCGGTCCGATACATCCGCAACCCCGCCGCCCCGGCGAAGGGACACGCCACAAACCGCGACCCGGTCAACCCCGCCCGGCGCACATAACCGACGCCCGCGCCGCGGCCCGCCAAATACAACTCGCCCACCACCCCCGCCGGCACCGGCTTGAGCCACCTGTCCAAGACGAACATCGCCGCCCCCGGTACCGGCGACCCGATCGGCACCACCTGAGATCCCGGGGTCAGCGGAGTGCTGATCGACGCACATACCGTGGTCTCCGTCGGCCCATACGCATCGATCATCACCCGACCCGGCGCCGCCCACAGATCCACCACCTCAGCCGGACACGCCTCGCCGGCCACCACCAACGCCGTGGACTCCAAACCCTCCGGCGACAGCATCGCCACCGCCGACGGAGTCTGGGTCAGCACGCTCACCTTCTCGGCAACCAGCAAATCGTGGAATTCCTCCGGGGAACTTGCCACCGACTCGGGCACGACCAGCAGCCGCCTACCACGCAGCAACGCGCCGAAGATCTCCCACACCGAGAAGTCAAACGCCGACGAATGGCACTGGGTCCACACCTGTCCCGGCGGCAGGCAGCTGTCGAGTGACTCGGCCAGCCACGTCACGGTGTAATTGGCGATGGCCACGCCCTTAGGGGTTCCAGTCGTGCCCGAGGTGTAAATGATGTAGGCAATGTTCTCCGGCGCCGGCCACGGCAGCGCGCTAGTCGGTTGCGCGTCAACGACCCGGTCGTGGACGTCAACGACCAATAGATTCGACCCCTCCAACCGCGACCGGAGCTCCGCCGTGGTGATCACCGCGACAGGCATGGCGTCGGTGAGCATGAACTCCATCCGGCCCGCGGGCAGGCCCGGGTCGATTGGCACATAGGCCGCGCCGGTCTTAAGCACCGCCAGCATCGCCACAATCGCATCCGCGCCACGCGGCATCAGCAACCCCACACACTCGCCCCGACCGGCACCGTGGCCAACCAGCCAGTGCGCCAACCGATTCGCCGCCGCGTCCAGTTCCTGATACGTCCAGGACCGGTCCCCGAAAGTCAGTGCCACCGCCTGTGGGGTGCGGGCCACTTGGGCGGCAAACGCTGCCGGGATCGACACCGCCGGCGCAGCCGGGCGGGTCAATACCGCGCGGTTGGCCCAGTCATCGAGGCGGGCATGCTCATCGGCGTCGAGCACATCGATCGAGGACAGCGGCCGTTGGGGGTCAGCGGTCATTTCGGCCAGCACCCGCTGGAATCGTGCGATCAGGGTGTGGATGCTGGCGGGGTCGAACACATCGGTGCGAAACTCCACTACCCCACCGATTCCGGCCGGCTGGCCCTCTTTGGTCCAGCGTTCGGCCAGGGTGAAGGTCAAATCCATGCGGGCGGTGTGGGTTTGCACCGGCATGGGGTGAACCTGCACCTGGTCACCTAGCACCACCCGCCGGCCAGGTCCAGCTCGGCCAGGTCGTGGTTTTGCCAGGACAGCATGACTTGGACCAGGGGGTGATGGGCCAGGTTGCGGGTGGGGTGCAGCCGTTCGACGAGCAGCTCGAAGGGTACGTCTTGGTGCTCAAAGGCGGCCAGGCTGCGCGCGCGCACCTGGTCAAGGAGTTCGGCCGCACTGGGGTCGCCGGCCACCTCGATCCGTAACACCAGGGTGTTGACGAAAAACCCGACCAGCTCATCGAGGGCGGGGTCACGCCGGCCGGCGATCGGGAACCCGACGGCCACCTCGCAACTGCCGCTGAGCTTCGAGAGCAGTATTGTCAGCGCGGCTTGGATGACCATGAAACTGGTCGCATGATGCGCCCGGGCCACCCGGGCGATCTGCTCCTGCAGCCCCGCCGGCCATTCCACGGCGATGCTGGCCCCGCGGTGATCAGCCACCGCCGGATAGGGCCGATCGGTGGGCAATTCCAGCCGCTCGGGCATCCCGGCCAGGGCGTGTTGCCAGTAGGCCAACTGCGCGCCGATCACACTGCCGGGGTCCTCGAGATCGCCCAGCTGTTCACGCTGCCACAGCGTGTAATCGGCGTACTGCACCGCCAACGGCGCCCACCCCGGGACCTGACCTTTAACACGGCTGGCATAGGCGATGCCCAGATCCTGTATCAGCGGGGTGATCGACCAGCCATCAGCGGCGATATGGTGGGCTGCGGCCACCAACACATACTCATCTGAGGCGAGCCGGAAAAGCTGTGCGCGCAAGGGGATCTCGACCGCCAAATCAAACCGATACCCCGCCACCGCGGCGATGGCCTCCTCAAGCTGGGTTGCCGGCCAGCCGGTGGCATCGATGACCTGCCAACCGAAATCGGTCTGCTCGGGCGGGATTACCTGCTGGTGGGGGATCCCCTCGACCGCGGGGTAGATGGTGTGCAGGCTTTCATGGCGGGCCACCACATCAACCAGCGCGGCCCCCAGGGCCTCAACGTCGAGTGGACCGTTTAGTCGCAGCGCGACGGGCATGTTGTAAACCGCCGAGGGGCCCAGCAACTGATCGATGAACCACAACCGCGACTGGGCAAACGATAACGGCACCACCGGCGGGCGCTCGCGCGCCACCAACGGCGCCAACCCACCCCCACCACCGGCGGTGGCGTCGATGCGGGGCGCTAACCCGGCGATGGTGGGCGCCTCAAAAATGGCCCGCACCGACAGGCTGGCATCCAGGCTGGTATTGACCGCGGCGATCAGCCGCATCGCCGACAGCGAATCCCCCCCCAACTCGAAGAACGAGTCCTCCACCCCGACCCGGTCCAGGCCCAGGATTTGGGCGTAGATGCCGGCCAGGATTTCCTCGGTGGGAGTGGTGGGGGCGCGATACCCCTGACCGGTGTAGTCGGGGGCCGGTAGGGCGCGGGTGTCGAGTTTGCCGTTGACCGTCAACGGCAACCCCTCGAGCACCACGATCGCCGCCGGCACCATATAGCCCGGCAGCCGCTCACCAAGTTGCGTGCGGATCGCGACCGGATCCACCGGCCCCGCACCGGATTCGGTGACATACCCGACCAGACGCTTATCCCCGGGATGGTCCTCGCGGGCAACCACCACCGCCTGCTCCACCCCGTCCAAGCTGGCGAGGGCGGCCCGGATTTCACCCAGTTCGATGCGATACCCACGAATCTTGACCTGCTCATCAGCCCGCCCCACATACCGCAACTGCCCATCGGGACCCCAACACACCAAGTCCCCGGTCCGATACATCCGCAACCCCGCCGCCCCGGCGAAGGGACACGCCACAAACCGCGACCCGGTCAACCCCGCCCGGCCCCAATACCCCACCCCCACACCAGAACCGGCCACATACAACTCCCCGACCACCCCGACCGGCACCACACACAACCACTGATCCAGCACCAACAGCGCCGCACCCGCCACCGGCGACCCCACCGGCGGAACCCCCACCCCCGGGGTGAGCGGGGCACTGATAGCCGCACACACCGTGGTCTCGGTCGGGCCATACACGTTGAGCATCACCCGTCCCGGCGCCCACCGCTCCACCACCTCGCCCGGACACGCCTCCCCGCCCACCACCAACGCCACCGACCCCAACCCCTGCGGGGACAGCGACCGCCACCGCCGACGGGGTCTGGGTGAGCACGCTGACCTGTTCACTGATCAGCAGGGCATGGAAGTCTTCGGCAGAGCGGGTTATCGCCTCGGGCACCACCACTAACCGGCCCCCATGAAACAGCGCACCCCAGATCTCCCACACCGAAAAGTCGAACGCATACGAATGAAACTGCGACCACACCTGCCCCGGCCCCAGCCGCACACCAATCTCCAGCGAGTCGAACAGCTGGGTGACGTTGTGGTGGGTCACGGCAACGCCTTTGGGGGTTCCGGTGGTGCCCGAGGTGTAGATCAGATACGCAATATCGTCGGCGGCCGGGTCCGGCAATGGTGTGCTGGGTTGGACGTCGATCGCGGGGTCATCAACATCGTACGACCGACACCTCGTAGCCGTCGAGCCGTCCGGCCAGCCCGGTGGTGGTGATCACGGCGATTGGGGCGGCATCGGTGACCATGAACTCGATCCGGGCGGCGGGCAGGCCCGGGTCGATTGGCACATAGGCCGCGCCGGTCTTAAGGACCGCCAGGATCGCGATAATGGCCTCGCGCCGAGCGTTCCGCCAGCAGCCCCACACACTCGCCCCGACCGGCCCCGTGGGCAACCAGCCAGTGCGCCAACCGATTCGCCGCCGCGTCCAGTTCCTGATACGTCCAGGACCGGTCCCCGACACGTCAACGCCACCGCCTCCGGAGTGCGCGCCACTTGGGCGGCAAACGCTGCCGGGATCGACACCGCCGGCGCAGCCGGGCGGGTCAATACCGCGCGGTTGGCCCAGTCATCGAGGCGGGCATGCTCATCGGCGTCGAGCACATCGATCGAGGACAGCGGCCGTTGGGGGTCAGCGGTCATGGCCTCCAGCACCCGCTGGAATCGTGCGATCAGCGTTTGGATGCTGGCGGGGTCGAACACATCGGTGCGAAACTCCACTACCCCGCCGATTCCGGCCGGCTGGCCCTCTTTGGTCCAGCGTTCGGCCAGGGTGAAGGTCAAATCCATGCGGGCGGTGTGGGTTTGCACCGGCAATGGGGACCGCACCTGTCCAGCCAGCACGCCGGCCAGGTCCAGCATCGGTCGAGGTCGTGGTTTTGCCAGGACAGCATGACTTGGACCAGGGGGTGATGGGCCAGGTTGCGGGTGGGGTGGAGCCGTTCGACGAGCAGCTCGAAGGGTACGTCTTGGTGCTCAAAGGCGGCCAGGGTGCGCGTGCGCACCTGGTCAAGGAGTTCGGCCGCGCGGGGGTCGCCGGCCACCTCGATCCGTAATACCAGGGTGTTGACGAAAAACCCGACCAGCTCATCGAGGGCGGGGTCGCGCCGGCCGGCGATCGGGAATCCGACGGCCACCTCGGCGATGCCGCTTAGTTTCGAGCCAACAACACCGCCAGCGCGGCTTGGATGACCATGAAGCTGGTCGCGTGATGCTCGCGGGCCACTCGGGTGATCTGCTGGTGCAGCTGCGCTGGCCATTCCACGGCGATGCTGGCCCCGCGGTGATCAGCCACCGCCGGATAGGGCCGATCGGTGGGCAATTCCAGCCGCTCGGGCATCCCGGCTAGGGCGTGTTGCCAGTAGGCCAACTGCGCGCCGATCACACTGCCGGGGTCCTCGAGATCGCCCAGCTGTTCACGCTGCCACAGCGTGTAATCGGCGTACTGCACCGCCAACGGCGCCCACCCCGGGACCTGGCCGGCACAGCGGGCGGCATAGGCGGTGCCCAGATCCTGTATCAGCGGGGTGATCGACCAGCCATCAGCGGCGATATGGTGGGCTGCGGCCACCAACACATACTCATCTGAGGCGAGCCGGAAAAGCTGTGCGCGCAAGGGGATCTCGACCGCCAAATCAAACCGATACCCCGCCGCCGCGGCGATGGCCTCCTCAAGCTGGGTTGCCGGCCAGCCGGTGGCATCGATGACCTGCCAACCGAAATCGGTCTGCTCGGGCGGGATTACCTGCTGGTGGGGGATCCCCTCGACCGCGGGGTAGATGGTGTGCAGGCTTTCATGGCGGGCCACCACATCAACCAGCGCGGCCCCCAGGGCCTCAACGTCGAGTGGACCGTTTAGTCGCAGCGCGACGGGCATGTTGTAAACCGCCGAGGGGCCCAGCAACTGATCGATGAACCACAACCGCGACTGGGCAAACGATAACGGCACCACCGGCGGGCGCTCGCGCGCCACCAACGGCGCCAACCCACCCCCACCACCGGCGGTGGCGTCGATGCGGGGCGCTAACCCGGCGATGGTGGGCGCCTCAAAAATGGCCCGCACCGACAGATGGGTATCCAGGCTGGTATTGACCGCGGCGATCAGCCGCATCGCCGACAGCGAATCCCCACCCAACTCGAAGAACGAGTCCTCCACCCCGACCCGGTCCAGGCCCAGGATTTGGGCGTAGATGCCGGCCAGGATTTCCTCGGTGGGAGTGGTGGGGGCGCGATACCCCTGACCGGTGTAGTCGGGGGCCGGTAGGGCGCGGGTGTCGAGTTTGCCGTTGACCGTCAACGGCAACCCCTCGAGCACCACGATCGCCGCCGGCACCATATAGCCCGGCAGCCGCTCACCAAGTTGCGTGCGGATGGCGACCGGATCCACCGGCCCCGCACCGGATTCGGTGACATACCCGACCAGACGCTTATCCCCGGGATGGTCCTCGCGGGCAACCACCACCGCCTGCTCCACCCCGTCCAAGCTGGCGAGGGCGGCCCGGATTTCACCCAGTTCGATGCGATACCCACGAATCTTGACCTGCTCATCAGCCCGCCCCACATACCGCAACTGCCCATCGGGACCCCAACACACCAAGTCCCCGGTCCGATACATCCGCAACCCCGCCGCCCCGGCGAAGGGACACGCCACAAACCGCGACCCGGTCAACCCCGCCCGGCCCCAATACCCCACCCCCACACCAGAACCGGCCACATACAACTCCCCCACCACCCCGACCGGCACCACACACAACCACGGATCCAGCACCAACAGCGCCGCACCCGCCACCGGCGACCCCACCGGCGGAACCCCCACCCCCGGGGTGAGCGGGGCACTGATCGCGGCATACACCGTGGTCTCCGTCGGCCCATACGCGTTGAGCATCACCCGACCCGGCGCCCACCGCTCCACCACCTCGCCCGGACACGCCTCCCCACCCACCAGCAACGCCACCGACCCCAACCCCTGCGGGGACAGCGCCCCGGCCGCCGACGGGGTCTGGGTGAGCACGCTGACCTGTTCACTGATCAGCAGGGCATTGAAGTCTTCCGGGGCACTGGTCACCGCTTCGGGCACCACCACTAACCGGCCCCCGCCCAACAGGGCACCGAAGATCTCCCACACCGAAAAGTCGAACGCATAAGAATGACACTGCGTCCATACCCGCCCCGACGCGCCCAATCCCGCGTCCAGCGAGTCGATCAGCTGGGTGACGTTGCGGTGGGTGATCGCAACGCCTTTGGGGGTTCCGGTGGTGCCCGAGGTGTAAATCAGATACGCGATATCTTCAGCGGCCGGCTCCGGCGGTGGTGTGGCCGGCTGGGCGCCGATCAGCGGGGTCATCAACATCAATTACGACGACCACCCGGTACCCGTCGAGCCGCCTGGCCAGCCCGGTGGTGGTGATCACCGCGATTGGGGCGGCGTCGGTGAGCATGAACTCGATCCGGGCGGCGGGCAGGCCCGGGTCGATTGGCACATAGGCCGCGCCGGTCTTAAGGACCGCCAAGATCGCGATAATGGCCTGCGCCGAGCGTTCCGCCAGCAGCCCCACGCGCTCACCCGGGCCCACCCCACGGGCAACCAGCAAGTGCGCCAACCGGCTCGCCGCCGCATCAAGTTCCCGATACGTCCAGGACCGGTCCCCGAACGTCAACGCCACCGCCTCGGGGCTGCGGGCCACTTGGGCGGCAAAAGCTGCCGGAATCGACACCCCCAACGCTGCTACCACCGGCTGGTTCAACACCGCGCGATTGCCCCACACATCCACGCGGGCCAACTCGCACTCATCAAGCACCCCGATCGAGGACAACGGCCGCGACGGATCGGCGATCATGTCGGCCAATATCTGCTGCAAGCGGTTGGCGAGATGGGAGACGTCGAAACGGGCAAAGGGTTGTCCAGCGCCGGCCGTTCTCAGATATAGCTGGTCACCGGAGCCCAGGAAGAACAACCCAAAGTGGCCCACCGGGCCATGGTTGGTGTAGCTCGCTGTTGTCGGGGCACCGGCAAAGTCCAGGGTCAACCGGGAGGGGATGAAGTTGATACCGACCCGACTGGCCACCTGCCCTAGGCCGCGAAGACCACCGCTTGCCTCCAGGGTGTGTACCGGAAACCGCTGATGCTGCAGCGCTTCTCGTATCCGGGTATCCACCTGCACACAAAAATCCGCCACCGTGGACTGCGGTGACGCCGTCAACACCACCGGCACCACCCCAGCTAGCATCCCGGGAAGCATCTTGGACTCCGGACTCACCCGACGGCTGACCGGGAAATCGAGCACCACCTGCGAACCACTACCTGACCACCCCCGCACCAACAGCGCACACGCCGCGGTAATCACCGAGGAGCGACGGATCCGCAACGCTTTGGTCAACGTGTGAATACGGCCAATCACTAACGGGTTCAAGGGAACCGGAGCAGAATCCGAATAGTCCTCACCCTCGCTCACCGCATCGGGTAACCCATAAACCGGATCACCTTCGGGCCCAAGTCGGCCGCGCCAATACGCTCGATCGTGCCGATAATCGGCGGAGGCTTCGTATTCTGACTCGCAGTCCACCAAGTCCTGCAACGAACCGAAGTAGGCCGCAGGGACGGGTTCTCCACGAACAAGGGCGGTATAAATCGTGGCCAGCCGACGGCTGACCAGCACCATGCCCAACCCATCGATGACGACGTGATGACAGCACGCGAACAAATAAAATTCATCAACCCGCGTCTGAAACAACGCAAACTTAAACAGCGGCCCGCTCCACGGCATGGGCGTGCGTTGAATCAGCGACGCGATCTCACCGACAGCTTGCACCGGATCCTGCGCACCACGCAGGTCATAAAAAGCCAACTCGACATCGAGGTAATCGATCACCCGCTGCACAACCTGGCCAGCTACCTCAGAAAACGCCGCCCTGCCCGGCTCGGCCTCCCCCACCACCTGGCGGATCGCCTGCTGCAGGCACTCCCGATCGACGCGGCCCTCGACCCGGGCCAACAAGCCCAGCTGCCACTCCGTACCGCGACGACCCGTATGCTGGCCAAGTTCTTGAGCAAGCCAAATGTCTAACTGTCCGCGCGTCAGCGGCAATACCCGGTCGTCGCGTTCCATCCGACCCCACCAACCCAAACGGTCTACCGGTCAGCAGCCCAGCCCGCTACCTACCCAGCCTCTCGCGCAGACCCTTAGGCCGAATATCGGCCCAATTCTGTTCGATATAGTCTACACACGCCCCACGATCAGCCTCGCCGAACACCACCCGCCACCCCGCGGGAACATCAGCAAAAACCGGCCACAGACTGTGTTGCTCCTCATCATTGACCAAGACCAAAAAACTACCATTGTCAACATCAAACGGATTGATACTCACCCGGTCCCCCAGACCGTCTAGTCAAGGTAAATGGTCCGCCCAAACCATACGACAGCCCCACACCCTCCGTCTCGAGAATTTCCACAAAATCCTCAAGCCCGAGACCTCAGATCCCGCACTGAGCAATCGCGCGCGCACCGCCATCAGAGATAGCTTCTTACGGTGCGGTTTTCGGATGCCACCGTGAACAATAAACCGCTACCCGGCATAAGGCCAGCACGACGCAGCCATTTCGCCGCTGCCAGGGTAGGCCCACCCGCCACCGGCCAGAGGGCAATGATCAGCATCCCCAAACCCAGAATTGCCCCCATCCCGCGCCGGCCTGTTCCGCGTGAGCCCATGCCGGCATCCCCGACAGAGTCTTTAGTCCCCAATCAACCCAGGATGTATCAGAACATTGCCTCAATCACGTTGCGGCACTGCGTATCACAAGCCCAGAGGCTACGTCCGCACTGCCCACCACGTCCCCGGCCCTGGGTCGCGGCGAAAGGCATCGACCCCAGCCGGCACCGGCCCCCAGAAGATCGCCTGCCGTCGGATTCTGTCCGCCCGCCGCGCCCGCATCGCCCACTTGCAGTGCCCCGCACTGTCTTTTGGCGGCACCAAGCGCAACTGGCGCTCCCGAAGCACCACAAGCACTGCGCGGGCGACACTTGTAGCGTTACAGCCAACCGTAATCCGTCCGGGGATACTCGCCTCCGGTACCGCTTTTCGGCCGAGGTCAGACCTGCCCTCTTTCGACGCGCAGGTTCGCCACCAAACCCACACCGATGGCCGCAACCAGCAAGGTGACCAACTTTCAAACGTTGCTACCAAATACGTTGAACGTTGGCGTTCCTACCATCCCAGGCACTATTATCTATCCCAGGCGCCACCTGCAGTTACGTCCCCGTAGTTACGTCTATCCGTAACACTCACCACGGCGCAACCGCGGCCCACAACACGTGCACCTAGGGTCGCTGTGACGAAGCCCAACAGATCTCCTCGGCGATATCGTCCGGCGCGCAATCACCTGATGCCACGACCGGCAGCTTGCTGCCTCGATGAATCAATGATTCAAAATCTGCTTTTGGGGTGCAGCGGCGGCAACGACCACGATAACCTTTTGCCATGGTGGGGACTTCCCGTCCGGACCCGGTCCGCGAGCAAGCCAGCTAGCCGCCCAGTGACGCAGCGTTGTCGAGTATCGATTCCCTCCATGACCCGAACGTCACGACGCCGTCGCGGGGAATTGCGTAGGGGATGATGGTCGAAGGACACGAACCGCGGACGAGCCCTGGTGCATCCTACGAGCTCGTATGCACAGCATGTGGCGACGCCTACGTCGACGATGGGTACCGTCTACGTTGCGACAGAGAACACGAAGACGCGGTTCTTACAACGCGATATCCCGATGGACGCGTCGTACAAAATGGTCAAGCGTCGGGGTTGGCCAGATATGCCGCATGGCTTCCCATCAATTCCGGGCTTTTAGATAACGCCCAAAGCTCCATCGTATTCCGCTCGCAGGGGCTTGCCAGAGAGTTCGGTATGGAGAACCTCTGGATCGCGTTCAGCGGGTATTGGCCTGAGCGCGGCATCCGGTTTGCAACCGGTACGTTCAAGGAACTTGAAGCAAACGTGTTGATAGCTCGGCTTCCCCCGTCGACACCTCCGATGGTAATTGCCTCCGTGGGCAATACGGCCGCGGCGTTGGCTCGGATATCTTCGCAAGCCGAAAGACCATGCGTTGTGGTGATTCCGGAGTTTGGTCTCAACAGGATCCGGTTTGCTGGAGAGATCGGCTGCAGCGTCAGAGTCGTATGCGTCGAGAAGGGTTCCTACCGGGACGCGATTGATTTCGCACAGTTCCTGTGTGGCCGATTCGGCTGGGTGTGGCCCGGGGGGGCCCTAAACGTCGCCACACGCGACGGGCTGGCGACTGTCATGTTGGCGGCCGTGGAGGAAATAGGGAGGCTTCCCGAGCATTATTTTCAGGCCGTCGGCAGTGGCGCCGGAGCAATCGCGGCCTGGGAGGCGAGCAGACGATTGCAGCCGACGGGCCAGCGGATACCACGGTTGACCCTCTGTCAAAATGCTGAGCTCGCCCCCATCGCTTTAGAATTGTCTGCATATTCGGTTGAGAATTGGACAATCGGAATTCATGCTAATGGTGATGGAGAGGCTCCCTACGCTGATGAGCTGACGAACCCTAAGCCACTAGTACGCATCAAGGGCGGTGTAAGGGATGCTCTTGCTGACAGTAAAGGGAATGTTAGAACCGCGACCGCTCGGCAAGTTCAGGAAGCCAGAAACCTGTTTGCGGAAGCCGAGGGCGTAGACATCGAACCGGGACCCGCCGTGGCAGTCGCATGTCTGCGCAATGCGATTGATGATGGCTCTGTACCGCTTGATTCACTAGTCCTTCTGAATGTAACTGGTGGCGGGCGGAATGCCCTGGAGCGGGCTGGTGGAAATAAATGGCCTCTGCGCGTCGAACACATCAGCTTGGAGCAAAATCGTGAGGTCGCGGCGGATCGTATCTTTGAATCCTTTGAGCAATGATCAGAACCTGCGGATGAGCCTCGGTGAGGGGGCGTGAGAGTGGGCGCACGTTCCCGAAGATGATCTGAAAGTCCAGTAGCGCTGATGAAGACCGGCGTTGGCGCGCTGGTTGGGAAGGTACGCCCATGCTCGCTCACCGTAGTTCACGACGCCCAGGAGGCGAAAGACGGCGCCCGGGTCAACGACAAACGTGTCGACCCCGATACCGGTGAGCGGCAGCGGTTTTCGTCAGCGATCCTGCCGGCGTGGGCACGCAAATCCTCGCAAATGTCCGAAGTGTTGCCGCTGCTGTACCTGCACGGCCTGTCTAGCGGGGACTTCGGGTCCGCTTTGGAGCAGTTCCTAGGGTCTGGGGCCGGATCGGCTCGCGGCGCAGTGGCGAAACAAAGCCGCCGCGATCTGTCCGGCACCGACTACGTCTACCTGTGGGTCGACGACATCCACCTCAAGGTCGGCCTGGAGCAGACCAAGCTGTGTCTGCAAACATCGGCACAGTTCGTGGTTTGGCGGGGCTGCTCTACAAAAAGCTGGTGTCAGCGGAAATCGCCTGACAGCAACGTCTTTCTACTGTTCGCCGGCGTCGAATGCTTTCTTGACTTGTTGCGCGTGCGCGATCTGCTGCGCGGTGTAGCCGATGAGCAGCGCCACCGCACCAAGCAGGACGACCACTCCGCCCAGCCAGAGCAGGCCGTAGGTGTAGCCCCGGTCCAGCGCATGCAACTGGGCAGCGTTCATGTACTTAACCGGGCCGCGGGTACCGCCCAATTGCAGGGTGCGCGAGGTGATGACGGCTTGGATGACCACCAAGACCAACGGTCCGCCGAGGCTCTGCAGCATCAGCGCGATCGCGGATGTGGGCCCGATCCTGTCGACTCCGACGCTGGCGAGCAGCGATAGCGAAAGCGGGACGTTCATCATGCCGAGACCGACAGCACCGACGAAGATCGGCAGCACCAGATTCGGCCAGTATGGCACGCCGCGGTTGAGCGTTGAACCGTACAGCATCGCGCCCAGCATCAGGACTCCGCCGGCGATCACCATGACCCGCGGCGGGAACCACGTCACCAGCCGCGCCGAAACGCCCACCCCGATGACCATCGCGATCACGAACGGGACGAAGCTGAATCCCGCGCGCAGTGCGCTGTAGCCCAGGATGCTCTGCACGTACAGGCCGATTAGCACCGTCAGGGTCATCCCGACCCCAGTGGCAAGGAACATGGTCGCGAATGTGGCCACCCGGTTGCGGTCGAGGAACAGGCTGAACGGTATGACGGGATTCTCGGCCCTGCGCTCCACCACGACGAACGCCACGAAAGCGGTCAGAGCCACTAGACCTGAGCCGATCGTGGTGGGCGAGAACCAGCCCCTCTCCGGCCCCATCGACACGCCGACGATCGCGGCGGAAATCATCAGCGTGGCCAGCACAGCGCCGGTGGCGTCGAGCTTCATGCGCTCCTTCTCGGTTTCCCGCAACGCCGTGCGGGCCAGGTAGATCACCAGCAGCCCAATCGGCACGTTCACCAAAAACGCCAGCCGCCAGGAAACCTGGGTGATCGCCCCGCCGACCACCAGGCCCATCACCGCGCCCGCACCGCTCATGGCGCCGAGCACCGCCATCGCAGCGTTGCGTGGCGGCCCCGTCGGGAACGTGGTCGCCACCAGGGCAAAAGAGGTCGGTGCGGCAATCGCAGCGGCCACGCCCTTGACCAGCCGGGCTAGAACGATGGTTTTCTCGTCCCAGGCGATGCCGCACATGGCCGAGGCGATGGTGAACAGCGCGGCCCCGATGATGAAGGTGCGTTTGCGGCCGATGGTGTCACCGAGGCGGCCGCCCAGCAGCATCAGCCCGCCAAAGGTCAGCACGTAGGCGGTGATCACGAAACTTCGCCCGGCATCCGACAGGCGCAGGTCGTTTTGGATCTTTGGGAGCGCGACGACCACGACGGTGCTGTCCATCGTCGCCAGCAACTCGATGCCGCTGAGCACGACAACTGCGGCAATGAACCGGCGAGGCGGCAGCGAAGCCGGGAAAAATCGACTTGAGCCGGTCACCGGGGTGCCTTCCGTAGGCATATGGACTACCCGCTCGTGATCGTCAGAGCCGTCGTAACGCACTTCCATACAGTAACTGTGTGGCTTGGTCAGCCACGCAGGCGCGGATTCGCCTGATAGCTCGGTTGTGTGGACGGCTTTGAGAATCCCACGGTCTAACAGTGGGCGATCCCAGCGCCGTCCCGTTCGGCCAGCCCCGACACGAACGGTCGGCCACGAAGCGAAGAGTTTTGCGCTCTCTTAGCTTGTCTAGCGTTCGAATGGCCCTGTCATGGGGTGATCCCGGTCCCTTGATTCCTCGCTGTGTCGGTTCTTCACCGCTGCAGGCGCTCGCTAACGCTAAGCTCAACGCGAGGTTAAATTCACAGCCAAATGCTCGGAGAACCGGTGCGACGGATCGCGGTCACGCGTCCGCGTGCAACCGCCTGGATGCTGCGGCAACAGACCGGTTAAGGCGCGTTCTTCTTTACGGGGCCCATGGGTTGGAAGGACAATCGGCATATCAATGACGAATCTGATTACTGGACAAGCACTTCCGAACGTGGTCGTCACGGGGTTCGCCATGACCACCGCCCTGGCCACCGACGCGGAGACCACCTGGAAGTTGTTGCTCGACTGCCAAAGCGGGATCCGCGAGCTCGATGACCCCTTCGTGGAGGAGTTCGACCTGCCGGTGCGCATCGGCGGGCACCTGCTGGAGGAATTCGACAACCAGCTGAACCCGGCCGAGCTGCGCAGGACGGGTTACCTGGCGAGAATGTCCGCCATCGCCAACCGGCGGGCGTGGGAACACGCCGGCTCACCCGAGGTCGACCCCAATCGACTGCTGGTGTCCATCGGCACCGGCTTCGGTTCGGGCGAGGAGCTGGTGTTCACCCGTGACACCCTGCGCGCCCGTGGCGTGAAGGCGGTCTCGCCGCTGGCCGTCAGCAAGTACATGCCCGACGCCGCCGCCATGGCGGTCGGGTTGGAACGGCACGCCAGGGCCGGCGTGATGACCCCGGTGTCGGCGTGTGCGTCGGGTTCGGAAGCCATCGCGCGTGCCTGGCAGGCGATGGTGTTCGGTGAGGCCGACATCGCGATCTGCGGAGGCGTCGAGACCAGGATCGAGGCGGTGCCCATCGCCGCCTTCGCGAACATGCGGATCGTGATGTCGACGAACAACGAGAATCCGGCCGGTGCGTGTCGACCCTTCGACAAGGATCGCGACGGCTTCGTGTTCGGCGAGGCCGGCGCGCTGATGGTCCTCGAGACCGAGGAACACGCCAAGGCGCGCGGGGCGCGCATCCTGGCCCGGTTGATGGGGGCCGCCGTGACGTCCGACGGCTACCACATGGTGGCGCCGGACCCGAGCGGGAATCGCGCCGGCCAGGCGATGACCCGCGCCATTCAGCTCGCGGGTCTCACGCCGGACGACATCGACCACGTCAACGCCCATGCCACCGGAACGCAGATCGGTGACCTGGCCGAGGGCAAGGCCATCAACAACGCGTTGGGCGCCAACAAGCCGGCGGTGTACGCGCCCAAATCGGCGCTCGGGCATTCGGTCGGCGCGGTCGGCGCGGTGGAATCGATACTGACCGTGCTGGCGTTGCGCGATCAGATCGTTCCGCCGACGTTGAACCTGGAAAACCTCGACCCGCAAATAGATTTGGACGTGGTGTCGGGTAATCCGCGGCGGGGCGACTACCAGTACGCCATCAACAATTCGTTCGGGTTCGGCGGGCACAACGTCGCCCTGGCCTTCGGCAGGTACTGAAACGTCACCGGCTCGGCGTTGTCGCACTCAGCGCCTAGCATCATGAGCGCCACAGAAGGAGCGCCATGAGCATCGATTTCACTCCCGACCCCGAGCTCTATCCCTTCCAGTCGCGCTGGTTCGACAGCTCGCAGGGACGCATGCACTACATCGACGAAGGCCCCGCCGGTTTCAAGGGCCCGCCGATCCTGTTGTGCCACGGCAACCCGACGTGGAGCTTCCTGTACCGCAACATCGTCATCGCGCTGCGTGACCGATTCCGCTGCATCGCACCGGATTATCTCGGGTTCGGGCTTTCGGATCGGCCCGCGGGGTTCGGCTACAAAATCGACGAGCACGCCCGGGTGGTCGGCGAGCTCGTCGACCACCTCGGTATCGAGGACTACCTGACGATGGGCCAGGACTGGGGTGGGCCCGTCAGCATGGCGGTCGCGGTGGAACGCGCCGACCGGGTGCGCGGCGTCATCCTGGGCAACACCTGGTTCTGGCCGACGGACGAATTCACGACGAAGATGTTCAGCCGGGTGATGTCCAGTCCGCCGCTGCAATACGCGATCCTGCACCGCAATTTCTTCGTCGAGCGCCTGATCCCGGCGGGCACCGAGCACCGGCCGAGCGATGCGGTGATGCAGCACTACCGGGCGGTGCAGCCCACCCCCGACGCCCGCCGAGGCGTCGCCGAGATGCCCAAGCAGATCCTGGCCGCCGCTCCCCTGCTGGCGCGGCTCGCCCGGGAGGTGCCGGCCAAGCTGGGCGCCAAACCCGCCCTGTTCGTCTGGGGCATGAAGGACTTCGCGTTCCGCCCCGGCCCCACCATCCCGCGCATGCGCGCGACCTTCCCCGACCATGTGCTGGTCGAACTGCCCGACGCCAAGCACTTCATCCAGGAGGATGCACCCGATCAAATCGCCGCGGCGATCATCGAGCGCTTCGGCTGACGACCGTCGAGCCGCGTTACGCGAAAGCCTCCACCGGCGGGCACGAGCAGACCAGGTTGCGGTCGCCGTAGGCGCCGTCGATGCGCCGGACCGGCGGCCACACCTTAGGCCGGAAGTTCTTGCCGAGCGGGTAGGCGGCCTCTTCGCGCGTGTACGGGTGCGCCCAGTCGGTGACCAGCAGGCACTCGGCGGTGTGCGGCGCGCCCCGCAGCGGATTGTCGTCCACGGGCCACTCCCCCGAGCCGACCCGGTCGATTTCGCCGCGGATGGCGATCATGGCCTCACAGAAGGCGTCGACCTCGGTCAGGCTCTCGCTCTCGGTGGGCTCCACCATGAGCGTGCCGGCCACCGGAAAGCTCATCGTGGGCGCGTGGAAGCCGTAGTCGGCCAAGCGCTTTGCGACATCATCGACGGTCACTCCGGTGGACTTGGTGATCGGCCGCAGATCCAGGATGCACTCGTGGGCGACCATGCCGTTCTCCCCGGTGTAGAGCACCGGGAAGTACTCGTCGAGCCGGCGGGCGATGTAGTTGGCCGACGCGATCGCGGTGAGCGACGCCGCCCGCAGGCCGTCGGCGCCCATCATCCGGATGTAGGCCCAGCTGATCGGCAAGATCGAGGCGGACCCGTACGGCGCCGACGACACGGGATGGCCCTGGGGCAACTCGGGGGCATGCGGGTGTCCCGGCAGGAACCGGGCCAGATGCGCACGCACCGCCACGGGTCCCACCCCCGGCCCCCCGCCGCCGTGCGGAATGCAGAACGTCTTGTGCAGGTTCAGGTGGCTGACGTCACCGCCGAACTTCCCCGGGCGGGCCAGGCCGACCAGCGCGTTGAGGTTGGCTCCGTCGACGTACACCTGACCGCCGGCGTCGTGAACGGCCGCGCAGATCTCCGCGATGTCATGCTCGAAGACGCCGTGGGTGGACGGATAGGTGATCATCAGCGTCGACAACTCGTCGCCGTGCTGGGTGACCTTGGCGCGCAGGTCGTCGAGGTCGACGTCACCGTTGTCGTGGCAGGCCACCACGACCACCCGCATGCCGGCCAACGCCGCCGACGCCGCGTTGGTGCCGTGCGCGCTGGACGGGATCAGGCAGATGTTGCGGTGGGGTTCGCCCCGGCTGGCGTGGTAGTCGTGGATGGCCAGCAGGCCGGCGTATTCGCCCTGCGAGCCGGCGTTGGGCTGCAGCGAGACGGCGTCGTAACCGGTGATCCGCACCAACCAGGTTTCCAGGTCACTGATGAGCCGACGCAGCCCGGCGGTGTCCGACGCCGGGGCGAACGGATGCTGGCGGGCGAACTCCGGCCAGGTGATCGGTTCCATCTCGGCGGCGGCGTTGAGCTTCATCGTGCACGAACCGAGCGGAATCATGCTGCGATCCAAGGCGATATCTTTGTCCGCCAGCGTGCGCAGGTAGCGCATCATCGCCGTCTCGGTGCGGTACTGCGTGAACGCGGGATGGGTCAAAAACTCCGATGTGCGGGTGGCGATGTCGACGGCGACCGGCTCGGCCGCCGATACGCCGAAGGCTTCCAGAACCGCCGCCACGTGGGCGTCGGTGGTGGCCTCGTCGCAGGCCACCGACACGTGGTCGGCGTCGACGCGCCACACGTTGACGCCTTTCGCCTTCGCGGCGGCCACCACCTCGTCGGCGCGTCCCGGAACCCGCGCGAGCACGGTGTCGAAGAATGTGTCGTGCACCAGCGCGTCGCCCAGCGCGGCGGCGATGGTCTCGGTGTGGGCGTGCACGCGACGGGCGATCCCGACGAGCCCTTCGGCACCGTGGTAGCTGGCGTACATGGCGGCCATCACCGCCAGCAGCACCTGCGCGGTGCAGATGTTGCTGGTCGCCTTGTCCCGCCGGATGTGCTGCTCGCGGGTCTGCAGCGCCAGCCGGTAGGCCGGGGACCCGTCGGCATCCAGCGACACGCCGACCAGTCGGCCCGGGAGCTGGCGGGCATGCTTGGAGTGCACCGACAGGTATCCGGCGTGCGGGCCGCCGAATCCCATTGGCACACCGAATCGTTGGGTCGTTCCGAACGCGACGTCGGCACCGATGTCGCCGGGCGGAGCGATCAACGTGCACGCCAGCAGGTCGGCGCCGATGGCGACCAGGGCGCCACGGTCGTGAGCCTGCTCCACCAGGGCCGCCCAGTCGGTGATCCGGCCGCCGGCGCCGGGTAGCTGGGCGACGACGCCGAAGAACTCGCCATCCGGCAGGCCATCAGCCAGGTCGGCGGTGACGATCTCGATGCCCAACGGCCGCGCCCGCGTCGCCAATACGGCCGCCGTCTGAGCGAACAGATCGGCGTCGACGGCAAGCCGGTGCGACGTGCCACGGGTCGCGCGGTGCATCAGCGTCATGGCCTCGGCGGCCGCGGTGCCCTCATCGAGCATGGAGGCGTTGGCGACTTCCAGTCCGGTCAGGTCGGCCACCATCGTCTGGAAATTCAGCAGCGCCTCCAACCGGCCCTGGCTGATTTCCGGCTGATACGGGGTATAGGCGGTGTACCAGGCCGGGTTCTCCAACACGTTGCGCAGCAGCACCGACGGGGTGAGCGTGTCGTAGTAGCCCTGCCCGATCATCGAGACGGCCACCGTGTTTGCCTCGGCCAGCGCGCGCAGCTCGGCCAGCGCCTCGGTCTCGGTGGCGGCCGGGGGCAATTCGTCCAGACCGGGTGCCGCCCCGCTGCCAGTGAGCTTGTCGAGGATGCCCGCCGGGACGGCCTTGGCGGCCAGCGCGTCCAGCGAGTCGACTCCGATGACGGCCAGCATGGCCGCGACGGCCTGCGCGTCGGGGCCGATGTGGCGGGCTGCGAAAGTTGCTTGATCGGGCACTGGCGAACTCCTGGCGTCGACACGGAAGAGGACGGGCGGCCCCCTCCCTCTGTCTTCACCCGTTCGCCGGGCGCCTGAGAGATTCGGCGCCTGTTGGTGTCCGAGCGCCTTTCCCCATCGGCGGGTGTCGACCACAGAGGGTCATCACCGCTTTTCAGAGGCATCGTTGACGCGCGCGGTCCGGGTGCCTGAGAGGTTAGCGGAGAGGTGTTGCTCCTTCGGCGTCCGTGGCTGGCCGTCACGAAACTCTCCCGCACGAGTGCGATGCGTGACCCAGTTTACCCGGCAGGCGTCAATTCGCCGCGAGCGTGCGTGTTTGTGCGTCGACACGCCGCATGGGCTGTGCGACTGCGCACGCCCGCGCGAAGAGAGTATGCGCGAAGAGAGAGGGAGCGCCTAACCGATCTTGCGGTCGCGGGTCTTGCGCCGGGAGGCCAGCTCGTCTTCCGGCGCGGCGATCGACTCGCCCCCGTCCGCCCGCTCGCCGGGGAAGTCGGCGATCACTCCGGTCAGCTCGCGCATGGCGCCGGACACGGCGATGCCGAACACGCCCTGCCCGCCCTGCAGCAGGTCGACCACCTCTTCGGCCGACGTGCACTCGTAAACCGTGGTGCCGTCGGAGAACAACGTGATGTTGGCCAGGTCCTGCACGCCGCGCTGGCGCAGATGATCGACCGCAACCCGGATGTTGTGCAGCGAGATCCCGGTGTCGAGCAGCCGCTTGACGATCTTGAGAACCAGGATGTCCTTGAACGAGTAGAGCCGCTGGCTGCCCGAGCCCGCCGCGCTCCGGATCGACGGCACTACCAACGAGGTGCGCGCCCAATAGTCCAGCTGGCGGTAGGTGATTCCGGCGATCTGGCAAGCGCTCGGGCCGCGATAACCGACCAGCTCGTCCGGCACGGAATCGTCGGGAAACAGTCCGGGTTGCACTGGCGCTTCCGGCGCGGCGTTCGGCTGGTCAGCTAGGTCAAGCTGTTCTTGGCGTGGCTGCTCGCCCACGGTGCTTCCTCTCGCCGATCGCGCTTTCGTTTCCAGCTGCGTCACTGGCTGCGTCGCAGCCACGTTTGCTCAGGCCCGAGTGCTAGTGAGCTTACGCTGTTTGATAGCTACCGCGCCCTTAAGTCGTGATCAAAGTATGGCCGCCGCCGGGCCAAGTGCGGGCGCTATCCGCCAGGCGTGTCGACATCCCGGCGCTAGTTGAGATACATCCGTGATGTCGGCGACCAGGGTAGTACGCGCGCGCGGGCCCCGCTCAGGCCGTTCGGGTGGGCGCCCGAACGGCCCGTCATGCCGCCGACGATAACCGCCTAAGTGGCCTTGAAATCGTCGGGCGACACGCTGTCGAGAAACTCCTTGAACTTCTCCACCTCGTCCTCGCGGACGGCGGTGCCCCCCTCTTCGTCGCTCTCGTCGGGGATGAGCAGGCCGGCCTGGGCCAGCACGGCCTCCTCGACGTAGATCGGCACGCCGACGCGCAGCGCTATCGCCACCGAATCCGAGGGCCGCGCCGACACGGTGATGTTGCGGTCGAAGACCAGATCGGCGTAGAAGGTGCCCTCTTGCAGGTCGACGATCCGCACCTCTTTGAGTGAATGGCCAAGCGCGCCAATGACATCCCTGATCAGGTCGTGTGTGAGCGGGCGGGGCGGCTCGACCCCCTGCTGCTCGAGCGCGATGGCGGCAGCCTCCGATTGACCGATCCAGATCGGCAGGTAGCGGTCGCCGTCGGTCTCGCGCAGTAACAGCACCGGCTGGTTCTGCGGCTGCTCCACGCGAATGCCGACAACACGAACTTCACCCATTTGTGTCTGCCCTCCGCATATGCTGCCGTGTCGGTTGTTGGCGCAACGACGGCGCCGAATTCTCGCTGTGCCGCCGAAAACCAAGCTATCGACGAAGTCTAGTCCTCAGCGATGCAGAACGTCGCGAACGGCGGATTTGATCAACGACGTGTGCAGCGTGATGGCAAGGGCCGCCACTTCACGGGCCAGGTCGTCGGCGCGGTCGCGGGCGCCGGCCTTGTCGGCTTTGACTACCGGCCCGGCGATTTGGGCGATCAGGTCGGATTGCCGGTCCGCCGCCGAGCGGAAAGCACGCAGATGCCGCGGCTCCACCCCGTACTCCGACAGCGCCCGCGCGCATTGCAGGATGACGACGGCGTGTTCGTCGAAGAAGCCACCCGGGCCGGTGGTGATCACTCCCGCCTTCAGCAGCGCCGTCAACAGGTTGTCGTCCACCCCGGAGCGCTCCAGCAGATCCTCGCGGCTCAACCGGATGCTCGAGGGCGCCACCGCCGCCGTGTCGGATCCGGCGCCGGCGTCCGGCTCGGCACCGGCCTCGCCGAGGCCCGCCACGGACACCAGGCGCGGCGCGGCGTAGGGCGAGCCGAAGGGCGGCAGCTCGCCGTCGGGTTGGGCATCCAATTGCGCCCGAATGACCTTGAGCGGTAGGTAGTGATCGCGCTGCGCGGTCAGGATGAATCGCAACCGAGCGCAGTCGTACGCGGTGAATCTCCGATAACCCGACGCAGCGCGCTGTGGCGTGACCAACCCCTCGGCCTCCAAGAAGCGAATCTTGGAGATCGTGACATCGGGAAAGTCCGGCCTCAACAGTTCCAGGACCGCCCCAATCGACATCCCGGCCAGTGCCGAGCTATCGGGTGCGCTCACTAGCCTCCGGATCCTCCGTCCTCACCCTGCTTGGGGCCGGTCAAAAACACCAAGCGGAACTTGCCGATCTGCACCTCGTCGCCGTTGGCGAGCACCGCCGAATCGACGGGCTCCCGGTTGACGTACGTGCCATTAAGGCTACCGACATCGACCACGTTGAATTCGTTGTTTTCCAACCTGAATTCGGCGTGGCGGCGACTGACGGTGACGTCGTCGAGGAAGATGTCGCTGTCGGGATGCCGACCGGCGGACGTGATGGGCTGGTCGAGCAAGAAGCGCGACCCAGCGTTCGGTCCCCGTTTGACGACCAGCAGCGCCGAGCCCGCCGGGAGGCCTTCCACCCCGGATACCGCACTCTCGGGGCCCGCCTGCGCGGGAGCGTCCAGTTCGTTGAGGAAGTCGGCGCGGAAGACAGAAGTCGTCTCCACCGTGACTTCGTCAGAGGTCTGGTCTTTCCCCATGTCGGAGTCCATGTCCGTCACGCGCTGCTCCTCACTGGCCGCTGTGGCGTTGTCTGACCGGGCCGCTCGGCCGGCTGCTCACTACGTTTCTCCGCCCGGTACTGCCGATTACTTACACCGGTGCCTTCAAGTGTCGATGTGTCGACGGTACCGCGCGTGGGTCTGCAATGTGCCCCCCACCCGGGGATCGGAAGGTCGATTGCCCGCCCCTCCCCCGTCGGCCTGCCGCACCCTTGGCGTCGCCGCGCGGGGCTGGCAGGCACATTAGCAATCGTCATTCGGTCAGTGTTGCGCGGTAGGCCTCGGAGTCAAGCAGCGACGAAATCGCCGACTCCAATGCGGCGACATCGGACACCTGGACATCCAGCAGCCACCCGGCCCCGTACGGGTCGGAGTTGACCAGCTGCGGACTGCCCTCCAGGTCGGCGTTGACCGCGGACACCGTGCCCGACACCGGGGCGTACAGATCGGACACCGATTTCGTGGACTCGACCTCGCCGAACGATTCCCCCGCGGTCAGTTCGGTGCCGACCTCGGGCAGCTGAACAAAGACGACATCGCCCAGCGCCGACTGGGCAAAGTCGGTGATCCCGACCCGCGCAGTGTCCTCACCGCTTCGGCGAACCCACTCGTGTTCGGCGGTGTAGTGCAGATCGGGCGGGATATCGCTCACAAGTAATCCTGTTCTCCTCGGGCGAATTGCTCACTTGACGGGCTGAGCGTATTGGTGCGGTTTTGGTTGCCGCAAGGTGGTCACGTCCACTCGGTCGGCCTGCCGGACGGACATCCGCGCACCGACCCGCTTGATGCTGTCCTCGGCGCCGCCGGGAATGTTCATCGCCGCGGCCAGGGTGGGTGGATCGCCAATCGCCAGAATCGAATACGGGGGCGACAGCGTCTTGGTGTCGATGGTCAGCGAGCCGGGCGTACCCACTACCCAGGTGTCGACACCTACGCGCACGGACTGGTGTGCATCGTTGATTTCGATCGCCTCGGCGCCGGCGGCGCGCAATTCGTTGACCACGTCGAGCATCACCTCCGGCGCCACCCCGGGCCCGGGATCCTCGATCGTTACGGTGACGCCGGGCCCGGTGGCGCCCACCGCGCCGGCCAAGATGGACAGCGCCGCCAGCCTGGCCTGCGCGGCCTGGATGGCGGCCTGGTCGTTGTTGCCCGACGCCTGCAATGAATTCAGCGTGTTCTGCAGTTCGCTCACTTCGGCGTTGAGCGTGGCCTCGCGCTGCCGCAACGAATCCAACAACACCAATAAGTCTGCGGGGCGCGCCGTTTCCAGTGAATCGCCCGACTCGTTTTGGCGGACCTGCGTGACGATGGCGATGCCCAACAGCAGGCACAACAGGGCCGCCAGCGTTCCGAAAGCCAGCCGGGAACGGCCGCCGCGGACCAGCCCGAACAATCCTGTGCGGCGCACCGGGCCGATCTCCGGGCGGGGGCGTTTCGCCGGCAGTTCGTGGCGGCCGTGCGGCGCACGGCTTGCTGCTTCGCGACTTTCGGCGGCGCCGTCTGCCGGGTCCTGGCTCACGCTGGCCCCATCGGTGTCATAGCGCCGCTCCTCCTCATCACTGGCTCTGCATCGTCGCCGGCGCGGTCACGCCCCGAACAGCCGGCGCCGCAGTGCGGCGGCGTTGCCGAAAATGCGGATCCCCAACACCACGATGATGGCCGTGGACAGCTGCGTGCCCACGCCCAGTTGGTCGCCGACATACACGATCAGGGCAGCCACGAAAACGTTGAACACGAACGAGATCACGAAGACTTTCGGATCGAAGATCCGCTCCAGATAGGCACGCAACCCGCCGAAAACCGCGTCGAGCGCTGCGACGACCGCGATGGGCAGGTACGGCTGGACGACCTCGGGCACGGCGGGGTGGAAAACGAGGCCCAGCACGATGCCGATCGCCAGCGCCGCGATGCCGATCATGCTCGGTTTCCCGTCCGCGACTGGCACAGGGGGTGCTGTCTGCCGAGGACTGTTCTCACTGTGGCCCAATCTGTTTGGCGAGCTTGATATCCCGGACCGATCCGGCGGGCAGCGTCAGCCCGTCGGCGGCGTCCACGGTAACCACGACACCGTAGGAGACCTCAAGTAGCCTAAGGCGCTGTCGGCCGGAGCTCTGGTCGAAGACGTCCCGCATCGCCCGCGGCGGCCCCACCGCGAGGATCGTGTACGGGCTGCTGGTGGGGTTGTTGTCGACCAGGATCGCCCCGCCGGCTTGCCGAATTGTCGCGTTGGGTCCGATGCGGACGCCGCCGACCGAAATCGCCTCGGCGCCGCTGGCCCACAGCGAATTGACGACCAGCTGCAGATCCCGGTCCAGGATGATTTGCCTGCTGCCGCTGACCCGCTGCTTGGACACGTCCGAAAGGTTCGGGCTGGCACCCGGGTCGGTCACCGTCACCTTCAGGCCGGGGCCGATGACCGCCGTGCTGGCCGCGGCCAGGCCGAGGGCGTCGAGTCGCGCCAGCAGCCGCTGACCTTCGGCGTCGTCGGCCAGCGCGCGGCGCTGCACGTCGTCGACCCGAGAGGACAGCTCGCTGCGCCGCTGGGCGAGTCTGGCCGCGTTGCCCTCCGACGACCGCACATTGCCGAGCAGCAGCTGGTGCGCGGAGCGCACCCCGGGGGCAACCGAGCGGGCCTGCGCGACCGCGGCGGCGAAGACCGCGGCGATCAGCAGCGCCGCCAATGCCTGCCAAAGCCAGCCGACGGCGCGCTGGCGGCCGCTCGCCTGCGCGGCGGACTCGCTGCGTTTGGCAGCCGCGGCGGCGTAACCGGGATCCAGGTGCTCGGAGAGCAGGGCGCGCAGCAGGGAGGGCACCGGGATCAGCTTCGGCCGCGACGCCACGTGGGCGCCGCGGCCGGCGTTCGGATGGTAGCCGCCGAGCAGGCGGTCCTCGTCAGCCATGCTCGACCGCCTTCGGCGCGGTGGGCGGGCGTCCGCCTTGCCTGACCCGGGGCATTCGGCGCACGACCAACGTCATCTGCACCACATACAGGGCGAACGCCCACAGGTAGGCGTACATGCCCCAGATCAAAAACGCCCAGCCGCAGGCCCCGACGACTCGGCTCCACAGCGCGTCCCACGTCCCCAGCAGCACCAACGGAAAACCCGACATCAACGCGAACGTGGCGGCCTTCCCGATGTAGGTCACCGGCAGCGCGGACAGCCCGCGCCTCCACAGCAGCGGCAGCGTCGCGGCCAGCAGCCCGTCGCGCGCCAGCAGGATGGCGACGAACCACCACGGCACGATCCCGCTCATCGCCATCACGACGGGAACGCTGACCATGTAGAGGCGGTCGACTGCCGGGTCGAGCAGAACACCGAGCCGCGACGACTGGTTGAGCAGCCGGGCGATCTTGCCGTCGGCCCAGTCGGACGCGCCGCTGAACATCAAGATCCCGACCGCCCAACCGTTGGCATGCGCGACCAGCAGGGCGTAGACGAACACTCCGATGAGCACCAGGCGGAGGGCGCTCAGCGCGTTGGGCACCGTCAGCACCCGGTCGGGCGGAAGCACCGGCTCCATGAGCCGTGACCTTAACGCGGCCATGTTGCGGGCCGTTAAACGGACCGACCCCAAGGCGGCCACCGTCCGGCGCTAGCGGAAGACCCCGGGCAGGCTCAGCGTCGAAAGCGTGTCGTCCGACAGCGGGTTGTCGTTGACCATGTAGGTCCACGTCGAGGTGGGCCGCGCCAGCTTGGACAGATCCAGGCCCTGTTCCTCTTCGAGGACGTTCGCGGTCTCGAACGTCTGCTGCGCCGCCTCGATCGCGTCCGCCGCCAGCGACGCGAACGCGTCGACCGCCAGCCGGTGGAACTCGTCCAGCGGGTTCTGCCGGCCCAGCGCCCGCAGGTGGATGCTTTCCCGGATGTCGGCCAGGTACGCCAGATGATCGGCCCAGCCGCGGTCGAGGTGATAGAGCATGATCTGTCGGCAGATCGTCTCCAGGCGTTCCTCGGAGATTTTCTCCGTCTCGGCCAGCTCCTTGTACCGCTTGGGCGCGAGTTCGGCGAGCTCTTCGCGCGCGGTTGCGGTGCGCAGCAACGTGTTTCGACGATCGACGATGATGGCGCGCTGCTGGGCGATCAACTGGTTGTAGCGCCAGGTATTGGCGTGCACGTCCAGCATCCGGCCCTCGGCGACGCGCTGGGCGTGGTCGAGCAGTCCGGCCGCCCTGGGGCTGACGATCCGCCCGTCCTCGTCGGTCTGGATCGGCAGCTTGTTGTGGTCGAGGTTGGCCGCCACGACGTCGTCTTCCCAACTCGAGAAGAACACCGACGAGCCGGGGTCGCCCTGGCGTCCGGCGCGCCCGCGCAGCTGGTTGTCCAGTCGCTCGGTGTGATGCCGCCCGGTGCCGACCACGTGCAGCCCGCCGAGCTCGGCGACCCTGTCATGGTCGGCCTCGTCGGAGCCACCGAGCCGAATGTCGGTGCCGCGCCCCGCCATCTGCGTCGACACCGTGACCACCCCGAACTTGCCGGCCTCGGCGATGACTTCCGCCTCCTCGGCGTCGTTCTTCGCGTTGAGCACCACCGCGGGCACCCCGCGGCGCAGCAGCCGCTCGTGCAGTTCCTCGGATTCGGCCACGTCGCGGGTGCCGACCAGCACCGGCTGCCCGGTCTCGTGCACCTCGGCGATGTGCGCGACGAGCCCGTCGTTCTTGGCGGCGGCGGTGATGTAGACGCGGTCGGACTCGTCCTCGCGAATGTTGGGCTTATTCGGCGGAATTGGCGAAACCCCGAGCTTGTAGAACTGGCGTAGCTGCTCGCCTGCGGCCAGCGCGGTGCCGGTCATGCCGCACACGGTTTCGTAGCGGTTGATCAGCGCCTGCACGGTGATGGTGTCGAGCACTTCCCCGGTCTCGGTGGTCTCGATCCCCTCCTTCGCCTCGACGGCCGCCTGCAGGCCGTCGGGCCAGCGCTGCAGTTGCGCGATGCGGCCGCGGGAGGCGTTGATCAGGTGCACGGCGTCGTCGCGGACGATGTAGTGCACGTCGCGCTGAAGGAGCACGTGCGCGTGCAGCGCGACGTTGACCTCGGTCAGGGTGGTGCCGACGTGCTCCTCGGAGTACAGGTCGATGCCGCCGAGCGCCTTCTCCACCTTGCGCGCCCCGACGTCGGTCAAATGGACGTTGCGGCTGTCGGAGTCGGTGTCGTAGTCGGTTTCGGGGGACAGTTCACCGACCAGCTTGATGATCTCCAGTCGCGGCGTCTCCCGGTGCGTGGTGCCCGCCAGCACCAGCGGCACCAACGCCTCGTCGACCAGCACGGAGTCGGCCTCATCGATGAGGGCCACGTCGGGGTTGGGTGACACGAGGTCGGCGACGTCGACGACGAGTTGGTCGCGCAGCACGTCGAAACCGATTTCGTTGACCGAGGCGTAGGTGACGTCGCACCCGTAGGCGGCGCGGCGCTCCTCGCTCGTCGACTCGCCGGTGATCCAGCCGACCGTCAGCCCCATCGCCTCGATGAGCGGGCCCATCCACTCCGCGTCACGGCGGGCCAGGTAATCGTTGATGGTCACCACGTGCACGTGCCGACCGGCCAGGGCGTATCCGGCCGCCGCGATCGCACCGGAGAGGGTTTTGCCCTCGCCGGTGGCCATTTCGATCACGTCGCCGGCGAGCATGCGCAGCGCACCCAGCAGCTGCACGTCGAACGGGCGGAGCGTGGTCGCCCGTTCGGCCGCCTCCCTGGCGATCGCGAGGAACTGCGGGACGTCCTCGGACTCGGCGAGGTCGTCGAGGTTGAGCAGCCCGGCGGCCTTGCGGAGTTGCTCGTCGGTGAGGCCCGCGGCTTCCTCGTCGTAGTCGGACGAATCGGTGACCTGGGCGAGGGATCGGCTGCGGTTCTTTTCGGTGCTGGCGCCGAGCAGGCGCCAAAAACGGCTGCTCAGGCTGCCGGGTTGCGCGCGGGTGGTCTTTGGCACAGGTCAACGGTACGCGAGCCCCAACCCGGTGCGAGCGTGCGTGTTTGCCCGCGACCCGCCGGGCGAGTCAGGCCAGGTTGGAGCGGCGAGGGTAGGCGACGCTGGGGTCGGTGAGGACGTTGACGACGGCGGGCAGGCCACTGGCGAAGGCGCGTTCCAGCGCGGGCCGCAGCTCGGCCGGTGCGGAGACCAGCTCGCCGTGGCCGCCGAGGGCGCGCACCACCTCGTCGTAGCGGGTGCCCGGGCGCAGTTCGGCCACCACCGAATAGCCGTACAACGCCTCCATGGGGTGCTTCTCCAGCCCCCAGATTCCGTTGTTGCCGATCACCGAGACGACGGGCACGTTGTGCCGGACGAGGGTGTCCCACTCCATGCCGCTGAAGCCGAACGCGCCGTCGCCCTGCAGGAGAACCACCTGACGGTCCGGCCGGGCCAGCTTGGCGGCCAGGGCGTACCCGGGTCCCGAGCCGAGGCAGCCGAACGGGCCGCTGTCGAGCCAGCAACCCGGTTGGTAGCTGTCGATCACCCGTCCCGCGTAGGAGCCGAAGTCACCGGCGTCGATGACCACGATGGCGTCGCGGTCCAGCATCGGCGCCAGCTCCGCATAGACCCGCATGGGATGCAGCGGAATGCGGTCGTCGGCGAGTTCGGCCTTTTCCTTCCCGCGCGCAGCGGTTTCGGCCGTCCGCAGTTCGCCGATCCAGTCCCGGTGGTCGGTGCCGCCCCCGGCGGCCAGCGCGGCGAGTATCGACAACAGGTCCCCGTAGAGTTCGGCGTCAACCGGGCGGGGATGTTTGCGCTCGGGCTCGGACACGGTCGGCCACGATCAGCCGGGTTTGTTGCCCGAACACCGCGCCGAAGCCGAGCCGGAAATCCATGGGTACGCCGACGATCAGCGCAACGTCGGCCTCGCCCAACGCTTTTCCGCGCACCCGCGAGAACGCCAGCGGGTGATCCGCGGGCACCGCGCCGCGGGCCATCCCGTTCATCAGCACCGGTATCTGCAGTTCTTCGGCGAGCCGCAGCAGGGCCGCCTCCCCGTGTCCCCACCATACGTTGGTGCCCGCCATGATCACCGGCCGCTTCGCCGCGGACAGCAGGCTTCCGGCTCGGCCCAGTGCGTCGCCGTCGGGGGTGGGCCCCGGCGGCAGGTCGGCGAGGGCGCCGGGGCGGCCGTGATCCTCGGACATGGAAAACACGTGGTCCATGGGGAAGTCGACGAAGCCGACTCCCGACGGGGCGCCGACCGCCGCCCGCAACGCCTCGTCGACGAGCCGCCCGGCGTCGCCGGCCGACTGTGCCGTGGCGGCGAATCGGGCCAGCGGCGCCACGAACGGCACGTGGTCGATCTCCTGCAGCGAGCCCATGCCCCACCGCTGCGCGGGCGCCCGGCCACCCAGCACGACCAGCGGCGACTGGTTCTGCTGGGCGGCCGCCATGGCGCTCATCCCGTTGGTGACGCCCGGTCCGGCGGTGAGCGCGGCGGCACCGGGCACCCTGGTCACTTTCGACCAGCCCTCCGCGGCGAAGGTCGCGGTCTGCTCGTGGCGGGTGTCGACCAGTCGGATACCCTCCTCGCGGCAGCCGTCGTAGAGGGAAAACAGGTGGCCGCCGGACAACGTGAAGACGGTGTCGACACCGCTGGCCCGCAGCCGCCGGGCGATCAACCGGCCGGCGTGCACTGTTTGTGTGGAAAGGGCGTCGGTACTCATAACCGCAGCCTAGCCAGAACCTTCGGGTACCTTCGCCGAAGGATTTCTGTTGAGGAACACCCTGGACGCCTCGACCGTAAGGAGAACCGACCATGGGCCCGAAGCCCTTCAAGCCATCGATCGACTGGTCGGCGGCGACCATGGACTCCCTGCGGTGGGTCGCCATGGCGTGGGTCATCAGCGCGGTCTGTCTGTTCGTCGTGCTGGTCGCCTTCCGGTATTTCACCCCGTGGGGCCAGCAGTTCTGGCGGATCACGCGCGGGTACTTCGTCGGGGCGCGCAGCGTCGGCGTCTGGGTGATGCTCGGCGTGCTGTTGTTCTCTGTGCTGCTCTCGGTGCGGTTGATGGTGCTCCTCAGCTACCAGGGCAACGACCTGTATACGGCGGTGCAAAAGGCGGTGCAGGGTGTGGCGGCCGGCGATGACGCGGTCAAACAATCCGGGATTCATGGCTTTTGGATGTCGATCGCGATTTTCAGCGTGCTGGCGACCCTGTATGTCATCCGGTTCATGATCGACATCTACCTGACCCAGCGGTTCATCATCGCCTGGCGCATTTGGCTGACCGCGAACCTCACCGACGACTGGCTCGCCGGCAAGGCCTACTACCGGGATCTGTTCATCGACAACACCATTGACAACCCCGACCAGCGCATCCAGCAGGACGTCGACATCTTCACCACCAACGCCGGCGGCACCCCCAACATCCCGTCCAACGGGACGGGCAGCACGTTGCTGTTCGGCGCCGTCAACGCGGTGGCCTCGGTGATCTCCTTCGCCGCGATCCTGTGGAACCTGTCGGGCGATCTCAATATTCTGGGCGTCCAGTTCCCGCGCGCGATGTTCTGGACCGTCCTGATCTATGTGATGATCGCGACGGTCGTCGCGATCTGGCTGGGCCATCCACTGATTCGGCTCAGCTTCAACAATGAGAAACTCAACGCCGCGTTCCGCTACGCCCTGGTGCGCTTGCGGGACGCCGCGGAGGCGGTGGGCTTCTACCGCGGCGAGCGCGTCGAGCGGGCGCAACTGTGGCGGCGCTTCACCCCGATCATCGACAACTACCGCAAGTTCGTGCGCCGGACCATCATCTTCAACGGATGGAACTGGTCGATGTCGCAGGCGATTGTCCCGTTGCCGTGGGTGATCCAGGCGCCGCGGCTGTTCGCTGGCCAGATCGACTTCGGTGACGTGGGCCAGAGCGCGACGGCATTCGGCAATATTTCTGACTCACTGTCGTTCTTTCGCAACAACTATGACGCGTTCGCGGCCTTCCGGGCGGCGATCATCCGGTTGCACGGCCTGGTCGACGCCAATTCCAAGGGCCGGGCGCTGCCGACCATGCTGGTCAAACCGAGCGAAGAGGCGACGGTCGAGCTGCGCGACGTCGAAGTGCGCACGCCGGCCGGCGACCGGCTGATCGATCCGCTGGACGTGCAGCTGGGCGACGGCGACACGCTGGTGATCACGGGGCGTTCGGGGGCCGGCAAGACCACGCTGCTGCGCAGTCTGGCCGAATTGTGGCCGTACGCCTCGGGGACCCTGTGCCGTCCGGAGGGCGACAACGCGACGATGTTCCTGTCGCAGTTGCCGTATGTGCCGCTGGGCGATCTGCGGACGGTGGTGTGCTACCCGAATTCGCCGGAGCACATCTCCGATGACGAATTGCGGGAGGTGCTCTCCAAGGTGGCTCTCGCGCCGCTGATCGGCCGCCTCGACGAGGAGCACGACTGGGCCAAGGTGCTCTCCCCCGGTGAGCAGCAGCGGGTCGCATTCGCACGCATCCTGCTCACCAAGCCCAAGGCGGTCTTCCTCGACGAGGCCACCTCGGCGATGGACGTGGGCCTGGAATTCGCGGTCTACCAATTGCTGCGTGCCGAACTGCCCGAGTGCGTTGTGGTCAGCGTCAGTCATCGACCCGCCGTCGAGCAGCACCACGCACAACAGCTGCAATTGCTGGGCGGCGGCCCGTGGCGGCTGGGCCCCGTGGAGGAAAAGAAGGAGCCCGCGCGGGTCTAGCCGGCGCGGGATCGGTAGCGCGCCTACGCTCCCCCGGCGCCAGGGCCCGCGCTCGCTCCGGCGCTGTGGGCCGCGTGCGCTCCGGCGCGGCGGCCGAAGAACGAGCCCTCCCCCAGCTGGGTGCCGCTGGCGTAGCCCTTGCCGTCCTGGGCGATGTTGGACGCGCACGCCCCGGCCGCATACAAGCCGGGCACGACGGTGCCGTCGGCGCGCAGCACCTCGCCGTCCACGGACGTGGCGAGCCCACCGATGGTGAAACCGGCGTACATCGCCTTACCCAATGACATGTCGAACGCGCCCCAGGGGCCCTGATCTTGTGCCGCAAGGAATTCGGGCTGCTTGTGAAAGTCGGGATCCTCGCCGCGGGCGGCGTTGGCGTTGTATCGATCCAGCGTCGCTACCAGGTTCCCCTCCGGAATGCCGAGCGCGGCTTCCATTTCCGGGACGGTTTCCCATCCGTCGATCAGCGGGACCAGCGGCATCTTGGGGTGCTCCAGGTGCGCCTCGTCGACGATGAGAAACGCCGCGCTGTCCGGCTGGTCCATGATGAACCCGGACGTCCTGGAATGGTACGAATCCTCGGCCACGAAGCGCTGTCCGAGCTTGTTCACGATGATCCCGGTCAACAGGATCGACGGCGGGTACGGCGGGGCCGTGATGAAAATCTGATCCATGTGCTCGGTTGCGCCGCCGGCGGATACGCCCAGCCGGATGCCCAGGCCATCGTCGTAGGTGTTGCCCAGCACGAACGGTTTCTCCGCAAGCTTTGGGGTGTACTCGGCAACCATCTCCGGGTTCATCACGAATCCCCCGGCAGCGATGACGACCGACTTTGCTTTGATCGCACCGGTTTCGGAGAACTGCTTCCACATGACACCGTCCACCCCGCCCGAACCGTCCACGATCAGCTCGGTGGCGCCCGTCTCGTACCGGATCTGCACGCCCAGGCTCGCGGCGCGCTTCAGCAGCAGATCGATCACCATGCTGGCGCCACCGGTGTCGCCGGGCACCGGCACCTTGTGGCCGCGCGGCGCCGGCACCGCCTTCTCCAGGAAGGGCCACACCTTTTCGTTGCCGGTGAACATCAGGCCCTCGGTGTTGGGCTGGATGACCGCCTTGCCCGGGAAATAGCTGCGCTCGAATTGAAAACCCAGGTCTTCCAACCAATTGAAGTGCTCGACGCTGCCCTCGCAGTAGGCCCGGATCTTGTCGTGGTCCGGCTGCCGGGACACGGCGACCAGATACTTGTACATCTCCTCGGGCGAGTCGGGGTGGCCGGTCGCCTCCTGAACCGCCGTTCCCCCGCCCAGGTAGAAGTGGCCCCCCGCAAGCGAAGTGGTACCACCCGCCGCGGCGGCGCGCTCGAGCACCAGCACCCGCGCGCCGGCCGCCGCCGCGCTGACGGCGGCACAGCCGCCCGCGATGCCGAAGCCGACCACCACCACGTCGACGCCATCGGACCACGACGTGACGTCGTCCGCGCTCACCGTTGCCGGTATCTGCGTGCTCACCGCTGCTCCCGTTTGATGTAGTCGTAGAACGCCCTCATCTCGGGCGCAATGTAGGCGATCTCCACAAACGGCACCGCCGCCTGCGGCGCTGACACATAGGCGAATTGGATTCCGCCGGGCATCACGCCTTGCTGCACGACCGCGGCCCCGAATTCCACGGCCCCGGCCAACGCCGCGTCGAACTGCTCGGGGCTTTCGGCCTCCATGCAGATGTGATGCAACCCCGCCCCGGATTCGCGCAGAAAGTCACTATAGATGTTCTCGCCGCGGACCGGTTGGATCAGTTCCAACTGCATGTCACCGAGATAGCTCAGTGAGATGCTGGCGACGAAATCCGCTGGCTCGCCGAGGTAGCTGCAGGCGTCGGGAGCAAAGTGAACGTCGGAGATCCGCACCCATTTGCGCACGCCTAACAAGCCGGTGAGCGCGGTTTCGGTGGCATCCAGGTCGGTGGTAACCCACGCGATCTGCGTCGGCGACTGAACGGGAAGGGTCATCGTCTCGCAGGATAGTCCAGGGACTCGGCCGCCAGAAAGGGCCTGGAATACTTTGCCGTGGCGGGCCGCTCCGCCGCCGACACAGCCGGGTGAACGTGTTCTAATTCGCCCTCGGCGGCCGTGCCGGCGGTCAATGCTGGTTCAGCACGTCGACCAGCAGCTGAAGCTGCGCGTCGAACACCGCCTCGGGGTCGGTCAGCGTATCGGTGCCGTACTGCCCGAAAACCTCGAGGCTGATCGCCCCCAGCACGCCCGCCCACAGCAGGAAGCACTTGGCGACGACCTGATCGTCGCCGGGAAACCCGAACTCCTGACGAATCCGGTC
Organism: uncultured Actinomycetota bacterium; assembly: GCA_963732835.1. Lineage (GTDB taxonomy): Bacteria > Actinomycetota > Actinomycetes > Mycobacteriales > Mycobacteriaceae > Mycobacterium. The sequence goes on along the minus strand of CAVTBA010000010.1, from coordinate 22,274 downwards.
AAAGTCCGACGACATCGGTTGGGGGGCAACGGTGTCGGTGAGCCTGATGTCGCCGGTGGCAATCCCGGACGCCACGGCGTCGAAGAACGCCGCCACCACCCGGGTTCCGACGGCCACGGTGCGTTCCGGCGGTGCGTGATACCCCGGGACGGGGCTGCCGTACAACAGGGCCCAGCGGGCCGGGTGCGCGACGGCCCACCGCCGTGCCGCCCGGGAAATGGCGATGACATCGTCACTCCATAGGTCCCCGACCGTCTCGCGGGCCCGGTCCACGGCGTCGGCCAGGTCCGAGTAGGCGTCGACCAGCAGCAAGGTCAGCAGCTCGTCGCGACTGGACACATACCGGTACACGGCCGACGACACCATGCCGAGGTCGCGGGCGATCGCGCGCACCGACAACCCGGCGGCGCCGCGATCGACCAGCTGCCGGCGACCGAGCTGGATGATGCGCGCCTCGATCTGCTCCCGGCCTTCCCGGCGTTTGCCCACGCGGCCAGTCTGGCACAACCGAGATCACCGCTCTTGCTTTCTGGCCAGGACTGTGGCAGCGTGTCCAACCAAGAGAGCACTGCTCTCGGTGTGTTTGCGGGAGAGGACGCGACATGTCTACGCGATACGAAAAGCCGAACGGGGCCGCGCGGGCCGCCAACGCGGTGATCCGCTGGCTGGCCGAGATGGGGGTCAGCATCGCCGGGACCCGTGCGCTGCGGGTCCGCGGCCGCAAGAGTGGAAAACCGCGGGCCGTGGTCATCAACCTGCTCACCGTCGACGGTGTGGACTACCTGGTCTCGCCACGCGGTAACACCCAGTGGGCACGCAACGTCAGGGCCGCGGGCGTCGTCGAGACGGGCCCACGCTGGCGCAGGCGGCGCGCCCGGGTCAGCGAGGTCGCCGACGCTGCCAAACCCGAACTGTTGCGGCGCTATCTGAACCGCTGGTACTGGCAGGTCAAGGATTACGTCGCCGGGCTGACCCCGGACAGCACCGACGAGCAGTTCCGCGCCGCCGCCCCCACGATCCCGGTATTCGCGCTGGTGGACGCGTCCCGCTGAATCCCCTAGCGGGCGCCGCCCCGCGCCACCCCGAGGTCCTCGCGGACTTCCTCCGAGGTCGCCCGCCACGACACCGCCGCCGGGAAGTCGCCCCAGACGCTGTTGAAGATCCCCACGAGCAGCCCGGGACCGGCGCTGGACGGCAGGTAAACCGGCCCGCCCGAATCTCCGTTGTGGCTCTGCACGCCGTGCGACATGGTGAACCAGCCGTTGTTCACGCTCTCCACCGTCCCGCAGGTCTCGCCGGTGCTCACGCCGAAATGGCAGATCGCCTGCCCCGGGGCGAGCGCGGCCGCCGGATTCGAGATCAGTGGACGGCCGCCCGGCAGGACGTCGTTCGCCATGACGCCGTTGTCCAGCACGATCGCCTCGTAGTCGGTGATCAACTGGTCCGTGGCCACCGTCGTGCCGCTGGGGGTGTTGTCCCGGAAGGCTGCGAGCCGGCCGATGACGGCGCCACCGCGGTCGGTGACGACCCCCGCGCCGCCGCGGCAGTGCCCGGCGGTGAACGCGATCTTGAGGCCGGGGTCGACGTAGCCCAGGGTGCAGACGCGATTGTCCTGGCGAATCTCCATGCCCGGATAGACCATGACGGGATCGGCTTTCGCCGGCACAGGCGGCAGCGACTGCGCGAGCGCGGCGGCGGTGATGGACGCGGTGACCGCGCGCATTGCCAGGCGACGCACCATCAACTCCGATCCGTCGGGGCCAAATCTCGACCGATTTGAGATTACGGCGTGACTTTTCGTTACGCAGAAGTCTTCGCGCGGCCCATCGCCGGCGTTACGGCGGCGTCAGAGACGGCGGCCGCAGTGCGCGGCGCCCAGCCCGGCGGGCCGAAAACGTAGCCCAGACGATCGCGCATCCTGGTCGCCGACCGCCAGTCGCGGGCGATCGCGACGTATTCCCTGGTCTGCAGGTTCCAGATGTTGAACGTGTCGACCTGCTTGGTCAGGCCGTAGTGCGGCCGGAACAACTCGGGCTGGAAGCTGCGGAAAAGCCGGTCCCAGATGATGAGGATCCCGCCGTAGTTCTTGTCGAGGTAAATCTGGTCCATCCCGTGGTGCACCCGGTGGTGCGACGGGGTGTTGAAGACGAATTCGAAGGGCCGTGGCAGCTTGTCGATCCGCTCGGTGTGCACCCAGAACTGGTAGATCAGGCTGATCGAGAAACTGAAGAACACCATCCAGGGCGGTATCCCCAACAGCGGCAGGGGGACCCACATCAGGATTTCACCGCTGTTGTTCCACTTCTGGCGCAGCGCGGTGGCGAAGTTGAAGTATTGGCTGGAGTGATGGGCCTGGTGCGTCGCCCAGATCAGCCGGACCCGGTGCGCGATCCGGTGGTAGGCGTAGTACAGCAGGTCGACACCGACGATCGCGATCACCCACGTGTACCACCGGGCCGCCGAGAGGTGCCAGGGCGCCACGTAGGCGTAGATCGCGGCGTACCCGAACAGGGCCAGGGTCTTCCAGGCGGCGGTGGTGCCCACCGAAACCAGTCCCATCGAGATGCTGGCCAGCGAGTCGCGGGTGAGGTACGCGCCGGAGGCGGGCCGCGCGTCCTGGGCGATGCTTTCCAGCTTTCGGGCCGCCGACCATTCCAGCGTCAACAGCAACAAGAAGAATGGAACGGCGAGCAGCACCGGGTCCCGCATCTGCGGGGGCAGCGCGGCCACAAAGCCTGAGAGCGTACTCACAGGCATAAGACTACGACGAATGACGGGACAGTCGGGTCGCCTTGGTCCGGCATGCGGACCACACTGTGCTGACGGGATCGACCGACGTGAGGTGTGAGCAGTTGACCGCGGTGGTGGTGATCGGCTCGGGGTTTGCCGGATTATGGGCGGCGCTCGGCGCCGCCCGCCGGCTCGACGAGCTCGCCGTCCCGGCGGGCACGGTCGACATCACCGTGTTGGCCGCCCAGCCCTTCCACGACATCCGGGTGCGCAACTACGAGGCCGACCTGAGCCCCTGCCGCATTCCGCTCGCCGACCTGCTCGACCCCGTCGGCGTGGCGCACGTCGGCACCGAGGTGACCGCCATCGATACCGGCGCCCGCACCGTCGCCACGTCGGGTGGGGCGACGTATGGCTACGACCGACTGGTGCTGGCATCGGGCAGTCAGGTACTCAAACCCGCCATACCGGGCCTGCGGGAGTTCGGCTTCGACGTCGACACCCATGACGGTGCCCTCGCGTTGCACGACCATCTGGACAGGCTCGCCGACGGTCCGCCGACGGCGGCGGCCGGCACGGTCGTCGTGGTCGGCGCCGGGCTGACAGGTATCGAAGTGGCCTGCGAGCTACCGGGCAGGTTGCGGCGGCTGTTCGCTGCGAGCGACGTCATTCCCCGGGTGCTGCTGCTGGATCGCCGCCGCATCGGCTCCGACATGGGAGCGTCGGCGCGTCCGGTGATCGAAGAAGCTCTATCGGCCAACGGCGTTGAGACCCGAGCCGGTGTCGACGTCGCCGCGATCAGCGAGCGCGGTGTGTCGCTCACCTCGGGCGAGCACCTGGCAGCGGGCACGGTGGTGTGGTGCGCCGGCATGCGGGCCAGCCCGCTGACCGAGCAGCTGCCGGTGGCGCGCGACGGCCTGGGGCGGGTTCCCGTCGATGACTTTCTGCGAGCGATCGGGGTACCCGCGGTCTTCGCCGCGGGCGACGTCGCCGCCGCCCGCATGGACGACGACCACCTCTCGGTGATGTCGTGTCAACACGGCCGGCCGATGGGCCGCTATGCCGGGTACAACGTCATCAGCGACCTGTTGGGCGAGCCGCTGCTTGCCCTCCGAATCCCTTGGTATGTCACGGTTCTCGATCTCGGACCGGCCGGCGCGGTCTATACCGAAGGGTGGGATCGGCTGGTCGTGTCGAGTGGCGCACGGGCCAAGGACACGAAGCGGACGATCAACACCCGGCGGATCTATCCGCCGCTGACCGGCGACCGCGCCGACCTGCTGGCCGCGGCCGCGCCGGAGCTGCAGTCCCGCCCCTAGCGGTCCGATTGCGCTTCGTCGCCGGCGTACCACTGCACCGCGCGGACTCCCGGTTGCAGCGACAGCTCCGCCACCAACCGCTCCAGCCGGGATGGAGCGTCCCCGTCCATGAGAAGGTGTGCGGTCAGCGTGATCTCGTCGTCGCCCGCCTGGCCGGTATGGATTCCGCGCAGCGTGATGTCGTTGCCGCTCGCATGCTGCACGATCTGGGCGCGCGCATACTTCTCGTGTTTGGGCCGGGCGACCACCTGCACCAGGTAGGGCCGCAGACTTTCGTCTTCGTCGCCGGTGTTGTCGCGGTCGATCAGCCGGCCCAGGGGGCGCCCGAGCAGGTGGATGGCGATGACGGTTCCGGTGCCGATCAGCGCGAAGACCAGATGCCCGGAGGCCGCCAGGACGCCGATCGCCGCGGAGCACCACAGGGTGGCGGCGGTGTTGAGGCCCCGGACGTTGACCCCTTCGCGCAGGATCACGCCACCGCCGAGGAATCCGATACCGGACACCACATACGACGCGACCCTGGTGGGGCTGGTGTCCGTGGTGGCGGCGGCGTACAGCACGAACAACGTCGCGCCGCCGGCGACCAGCGCGTTGGTGCGCAGCCCGGCCCGGCGCGCCCGCCATTGCCGCTCCAAACCGATGAGGGCGCCACAGCCCACCCCGACGGCCAGCCGGAGCGCGAAATCGGCGACGCTCAGCGTCTCCATCGGCACTCCTTCCCCCCGCATTCGGGCCCCCGTCGGGTTGCTGTAGCCGCAGCTAACCAGGCTCAGGTAAACAGCGGGTGGACCCCAACCGAACCAGATGCGATGCGGCCACGTGCGCGAAACCTACGGGCCGCCAAACCGTTGCGTCAACGTCAAGATGGGCGGCAGTCGGTGGATGTTGCGCCTGCGCGCTGCTATCGCGGGCTGAGTCGCTGGGGGCAGTAATATTTCGCGGCGATCGCCAGGAACGATGTTGCGTGATCGGTAGTGAGTCCGGGGTTTTGGGCCTTCAATTCGTCGACCATTTGGGGGCCGTACTCGCCGTTGCCCATCGACTCGCACACCGCTTGGGCGAACTGGACGGCCGCGTCCGATGTCTTATAGGTGATACCCGCGCTGCGCAGCGAAGCGAGAAAGCTCGATTCGTCGACCCCACCGGTACCCGGGTCGCCGTACGCGGGCGCCGCGAATCCGATCACAGCCCATGCGCCGATCAGCGCCACCAGCAGTCTCATAGCTCGCGATTGTCTCATGACGGCGCGTCGTTCGCAGCACTGAATCCGGGGCTGAATCATGCTGTCCGTCAGCGTAACTCGGCAGTCGCCGACCGGGGGTCAGGCTTTGGAGAGTTGGTGCGGGCAGTAGAACTTCGCCGAAATCATGGCGAAGTTGGAGGCCATCTCCATGTCCATTCCCGGATTGTGCATCTTCACGTCGTGGACCAGCTCTAGGCCCGACTCGCCGTGGTTCAGGCACGAACACACCGCCCGGCCCGCCCCGACGGTCGCATCCGGATTGGCGAAGGTGAAGCCGGCCTGGTGCAGGGCGGCGAGGAAGCCACCGTCGTCACCGTCGGGATCCGGCGGTGGAGCGGCGTGTGCCGGTGCGGCCAGGCCCATCACGATGGGCACACCCAATAGCGCTAGCAGCCGTTTCATTACCAACCTTCTCTCATTGCGACGGAAGAGGCCTACCGTCGGGGGGCGCCGGACCTTCTCGTGGCCGACGGCGGATCGACGTTGAATCACGTTGTTACCTAACCCAGCTGGGCATCGGCCGGCAGAACCTTGGACTTGTCACCCTTTTTCAGGTGCACCGCGTGAATGCCGGGTTTCTTTGCCAGCTGCTCGAGCAGGGCGTCGAGACCCTCCTGGTCGACATTGTGGTGCTGCACGGTTTCGGGCTTCTCGGATATCTGTGCGACCAGACGCTTCAGTTGTTCGGGGGATTGTTTGTCTTTGAGGTCCTTGATCTGCTTCATCCGGTTGCGCACGCCGGCACCGACGACGGTGGGCCCCCCGGAGCCGAGGGCGCTTCCCAGCATTCCCGCCATTCCCATCGAACTGAACAGGCTGCCCTCGCCCAGCGCGGCGGCCGGCACGGCCTCGGGCCCCGCGGCCGACAATGCGGCGGCAACCGTCCTGATGGCCGGGGTGGCCGAGGCCCAGCTGGGCGGAGCGGTCAACGATCCCACCAACGTGCCGCGGGCAAAGCCCGCCGTCGGGCCGATCGCGTTGAACAGTGTGCCTCGGCCGAAGCCCAATGCCCCTAGCCCCGCGCCCAACGCGTCTTTCGGCAGCGCGCCGTAACTAAGGGGCGGGGTGAACTTCAGCCACTGCGACAGCGGAAAGTTGATCAGTAGACCGATGGCGTTGTACTGCGTGGTCAGGCCAAGTGGGACCTTGATCGCGTTGTACATGGAGGTGATCAGCGGGGTGCCTGCGGGCGTAGTCCCGAAGCCCTTCAGGAACGTCGTTACGGCAGTGTTGTACTGGGTTGCGAGCTGCGAAAGCCAGGCCAGTATCGGGCTGCCGGCAGTCAACGAGCTGGCTGTTGAGTTGACGGTTGACCCCACACTGCCGGCCGACGTGCCCGCGGCTTGGGTCAGCGCGGCCGCTTGCATCGTCGTGCCCGCGGTGTTGGTGGTCGGCGGCGGCTCGGTGAACGGCGTGAACCGGGATGCCGCCTCCGACGAGCTGGCGTAGGTGTCCATTGCCACGGCGTCTTGGGCCCACATCTCGCCGTACTGGGTCTCGGTGGCCGCGATCGCCGCGGTGTTCTGGCCGAACAGGTTGGTGGCCACCAGCTGCGCCAATAGGGCGCGGTTTTCTGCGATCACCGGCGGCGGCACGTGGGCGGCAAACGCGGCCTCATACGCAGCCGCCGCCGCGGAGGCCTGGGTCGCGGCTTCCTGGGCCTGGCTGGCGGTTTGTTGCATCCAGGCCAGGTAGGGGGCGGCAGCGGCCGCCATGGCGGTCGAGGACGCGCCCACCCAGGGCCCGGCGGCCAAACTCGAGATGACCGACGAGTAAGAGGTCGCGGTGGACTGCAATTCGGTGGCCAGGTTCTCCCACGCCGTCGCCGCGGTGACCAGCGACTCGGCCCCGGGACCGCTGTACATCCGGCCCGAGTTGAACTCCGGCGGAAAGGCTCCGTAAAACATCTCTACTCCCCTTGCCTGGTCGGTGGCGCCTGGATGGACGGCGCTGGGCCGCTGTGCGTCGTGGTCATCGCGGTCAGTCCTCGAGGGCCGGGATGACGATGATGGTGGCCGCGGCCGGGTCGGCCTCGGCGACGACACCGCCCAGCGAACCGGCGGCCTTGGCGGCACTGGCGCCCACCGAGTGGGTTGCGCTGCTGGCGACGGCGCGTCCCAGCAGGCTGGACAGGCCCATTTGGCTGAACATGCCCTCCTCGCCGGCCAGGGTGGCGGCCGGGGCGGCTGCCAGGTTGGTAGGCAACACCTGGGCGAGCGTTCTGATCTCAGGCGCCGCTTCGGTCCAGCCCTGGGGCACCGACATGCTTCCGACCAGGGCCGCCTTGCCCATGGACCCCGACGCCGGACCGGCACCCACCGCCGAGCTCAGCATGGGTTTCACCGCGCTGGGACCACTGGTCAGCGGCGCCAGCGCCCCGGAGATGGCCTTCGGGCCGGCGAAGTAGGCCTGCACGGCCTGCCCGTTTTGGGCATAGGCGTACGTCTGCCCGAACGAGAGGAACGGACCGGCGGGGACGCTACTCCACGATTGGGGAGAGTATGGCCCGGTCAGCACCGACCAAATGTTGTTCCAGTAGTCCAGGTTCTGCCCGATTCCCGTAGTGAGCCCGGTCCCGGTCGTCCCGGCATTTCGCGCCGCGCTGGCTGCGTTCGTCACGGTTTGCGTCGTGGTGCTCAGCTGAGACAGCTGCGTGGCGGTGTTGGCACTCGATTGCGCACCCGACTGGGTGACCGCAGCCGCCTGCGTCGGTCCGGCCGACTCGTTGGTGGTCTGCGGCGGCTCGGCGAACGGAGTCAGTTGCGATGCCGTCTCCGACGAGGCCGCGTAGCCGTACATCACGGCGGCGTCCTGGGCCCACATCTCCATATATTGAGCTTCGGTGGCGGCGATCGCCGGGGTGTTCTGGCCGAGGATGTTGGTCGCGATCAAGGTCGCCAGCAGGGCGCGATTGGCCGCGATCACCGGCGGCGGCACCGTGGCTGCGAACGCGGCTTCGTAGGCGCCGGCCGCCAGCTTGGCCTGGGCGCCGGCCAGCTCCGCCTGCGCGCCGGTGGCGTTGATCCACGCCACGTACGGCGCCGCGGCCGCGGCCATTGCAATCGACGACGGCCCCGTCCACGGCCCTGTCGCCAATGCCTCCACCGCCGAGTTGTAGGACGCGCCGGTGGCCTGCAATTCCGCGGCCAACTCGTCCCACGCCGCCGCGGCGGCCAGCAGCGGACCCGACCCCGCACCGACATACATCCGCCCCGAATTGATCTCCGGCGGAAGCGCTCCGAAGTCCAGCACCTACTACCTCCCGTCCCGCAAGTGGCCGCCATGGTAGGTGCGGCTTTGCCGCCTCGGCCGCATCCGCGCCACAGTTCTAATGAAACCCATCGAATCCGCCCTCGACGCCGTGAGCGAATTCACAAATTCCAGCCAACGAACCATTCTCCCTAGTTGAAGATCCCCCCGCGAAGATTGGCGTCTGGCCCATCTCTCCGACTGCTCAACGCATATAAGAGCATCGTGACTGTAACGTATTCAGCCGACGTTCCTGACAGGTAACGTAATGTAAAACGTATATGTCACAGCCACATTGTCCGGTGTGAGTTCTTTTCGCCTCCAGCTATTTCTCTGATACTGCATACAGCGAGGTGACCTGCGTTACACGCACAATTTGGCAACGGTTTATACACAGAGTATAAACCGCTTTTAGGCAAGCAGGTATTTCAGCCGATCGACGTTATCGCCAACCGACTGAAATCGCCAATCATTTAAGATAGATGCAGCACCCGCGCGAGCCAACACCTCCCATTGCCATATTGCAAAACGCAAAGCGTTCGTACGCGGCAATGCCGCTTAACAACGGCCGACTTAAACGCGCCCGCACTGAGCGAGCGTGTCAATCGGAAACAATTGCCTGCATCTCGGAGGCGATTACGTCCAGCGGGAACCGACGGCGATGTCGGTGCCGGCCACGTTGCTGCGGGCCGTTTGCACGTTCTGCCGCTGGGCGTTGGCCTGCTCGTGGATCACCTGGACGTTGCGACGCAACTGCGTGACGAACTCCCGGTAGGCCACCGAACCGGCACCGCCGCAGAAGTCACCCGCAGCAAGCACATCGCGAACAATGGCCTGAACTTCAAGCTCCGATGAGGCCACCCGGGCGCGAATGGTGGTGCCGCGCGCCTCGATATCACCGAATTGATCGTTAATTGCCATTCCGTTCCTCTACTGTTCACCCACGAGAAGGGTAAACGGACTGCCCCACCGCTGGTCAGCTGCTGGCAGTTTCCTGGGAGCGGTTTCCGCATCTCGTCGACGGTTTTTCGACGGCGCCGACGACTCCGCGGCAACGGTCATAACGTTGCTCGTGCGGTTCGCTCTTCCGCAAAAGGGGCTGGTGAAACCCGTCCGAGCCACCGTCGTGCGGTTCGCCGCCAAGCCATGACACCGGGCCGGGAATCAGCTGAACTGGGATCGCCCGCTCACAGTGGGCACGTCTCTTCCCTTGCCCGGTTATCGACCTACGTCGTCTTGTTCTCGGCGACTGCCGCGCTGAGGCCCTCGGCGAGGTCCTCCTGGGTCAACTCCTTGAAACGCAGGAGTTGCCGCTCGCTGAACTCGGTGACGTCGCTGGACAGCACCGCATCCAGGTCCTCGTCATCCAGGCGGAAACTCCGGTGATCGCGGGCCTTCTCCACCACATTGCGCACGAAGCCGGCATTGCCGAGTGTGTCGATGCCCCGGATCAGGTCCCCGTCTTCGGAGTAGCTCTCGTCGAGATAAAACCTGGTGTACGAGGGCAATAGCGAATGCGCCGCTTCCTCGGTGATGACGTCCTCGTTCTCCTGGCCCATCAACCGGGTCAACGCGACCAGCTCGTCCGGCGTGTAGCTGAAGAACTCGATCACGGTCGAAAAGCGCCGCCGCAGACCTTGATTCACCTCGAGCATCTTATCCATCGCCTTGGCGTAACCCGCACCGAAGACGACGAGCTCGTCGCGATGGTTCTCCATGTACAACAGCAACGTGTTGATGATCGCGTTGCCGTACGGGTCGCCCGTTTGGTAGCCCTTCTCGTGCAGCGTGTGCATCTCGTCGAAGAAGACGGCCCCGCCCAGTGCTTCCTCGAGCATCTCCTCGGTGTTCTTCTCCGCGTCGGCCATGTACCGGCCCAACAGCTTGGTGCGGCTGGTTTCCACCACCACCGGCTTGCGCAGCACCGTCAAGCCGCACAACTGCTTGCTGAAGGCCCGCGCCACCGACGTCTTACCCGTCCCGGGCGGACCCAGCAGCAGGGTGTGGCGCGACGTCACCGGCACGGGAAGGCCCATCTTGGCGCGCGCCAGGTTCACCTTCGTCGTCGACTTGATGAGCTTGATCTCCCGCTTGGCGCGCTCCATGCCCAGCATCGCGTTGAGCTCCGCGTCGCCCTCGGCCAAATACCTCGCGGCCTCCTCGGCGTGGCGAGCGGCCTCCGTCTCCGCCCGGGTAGGTGCGGTGTCCGCGTCCCACGGATCCGTGCGCGCCTCAATGGTTTCCGGGTCGGTCAGGACGAGCCGATAGGTCGGGTTGTCCAGCGCTTCACGGGCCGGGCTGAACTTCGGATCCCGCGAATACACCCGGCGCAGCAGTTCGACGGCCTCGTCCTCGCGGCCCAGGTGTCGCAAGCACATGCCCTGGGTGTACAGGGCGATGTTGGCCGCGCCCGGCACCCGGTCACCTTCGACGGCGTCCTGGCCGCGCCGGATCGCCTCCTCGAAGACGCCGAGCGAGGCCAACGCGGTGGTTGCCATGGCCGCGCCGGCGGCCTTCAGTTCGGGCTGACGCCAGACCTTGCCCTCTGGAAACTGGTTGAGCACATCCGGCCACCGTCCGGTGCGGAAATACAGCACGCCCCGCACATAGTCGACCAGCTCCTGCTCGAACGGTTGGCGCGGTTCGACACCGTCGAGCAGCTCCGACGCTTCTTCGTAGCGTTTCGCCTCGGCGAGAACGGCCGCGTAGGCGCAGGCCAGTGACTCGACGCTGGTGACGGCGAGCTGCAGGAACAACCCGTCGGAGACCTGGGGGCGGAAGTGCAAATCGGTGACCCCGAGCCGGCGGGTCTCCCACCCGAAGGTCCGGACCGACGCCCACGCACCGGCAAGCACCTCGATGCTCCGCTCCCCCGCCAGCAACCGCGCCAGCCAGGCGTCGCACATCCCGGGGTCCAGATTGCTGGCGGTGGTGAACATCTGCGACGCAACCTGTGGGTTGTGACTCGGTTGCAGCCCGTTGACAGATATCCCGGATGCCAACAGGCCGGCGACCATCGCATTGCGGGCGCCTTCAGCGGTCGATTGCGGCCGCGTCATTGCGCTGCAGGCACGCCCGCCGGGCTCCCCCGCAGCTGGTCGACGGACAGCACCAGGTCTTCGTCGGCACGCAGTCCGCGGCTCGGCACGACGAGTTGGGCGCGTGTCGCCGGGGCGGGCAAGCTGGCGCGGACCGCGGCCAGCTGGCGTCCGGTGAGGCGGTTGAGGCCGGCCGATACGTCTCGGGGCAACCGCGTCTCGCTGTGGTAGCGCACCCAGGCCGAGATCTGCGGCCGGCCCGCGCGAGAGGTGAACCTCACGGTCAGCACGGTGGCGACGGTGTCCGCCTGCCACAACTCGTCGAGCGTGTCGGTGGTGATGTCGGAGGGCGTTACCCAGAAGCTGGTGGTGAAGCCGTTGAAATGCTTGAGGTGTCGCCAGCCGGGGCGGCTCCAGGTGGGCTCCAGGTCGGCCAGCACCGCGCGGTCAACGTCGGTGAGCTCCTCGGCGGTCAATGGCTTTGCGGCGCAAGTGAGTCCGTCGAGATCCTGGGCAAGCCGTTCGGTGGCCGCCACGAACGTCGAAGCCAGCGAATCGCGGACCGCGACCGCGGCGATGTTGCGCTGCGGGTTCATCCGCAACACCACCCAGGTCCGGCGGACATACGAGGAGGGCTCACCGTTCGCCACCTCCCACTCCTCGGGGCCCCAGTCGTCGAGCTTCGACAACTCGGCGGCGTTGCCGCCGCGGCGAACCTTGACCGACACGATGTCGACGTCATCGAGGTGAACGTCGAACTGCCGCAACCCATCAGCCACCGCCTGCACCAGCAACGTGGGCGGGGAGGTCCGGTGCCGGTGGCGCGACGACGGGTCGTCATCGCCGCCGTTCAACGCGATCACCGTCACCAACTGGCCCTCGTACTCGCGCACACCGACCCTGTCGCGCCCGAATCGGCGCTGGTAATCCAGCGCCGGGGTGCAGCCCGCGCCCAGCGCGGTGCCCGGATCGGCGGACCAGTCCCACAGCCAGGTGGCCAATCCCGACGTGACCGTGACGCCGTGGTAGGTGATCAGCGACAACAGGGCGATCAACGCCGCGAGGCCGACACCCACCCAGAACGCGATGCGATGGGTGCCCTGCCAGGACTCCGGGCAGTGGCTGGCCACTACCAGGATCACGATGTCGATCAGGAACACCGCGGTGACCCGTGGCCACGACAAAGACAACCCGAACTTGCGCTGAGCTTTCATGACTGTTGCTGCTCCGCCCTCATTGCTGCTTCCGCGATCGCTTCATCAGCATCGCCGTACCAAACACGCCCCCACCGATCAGTAACGCCCCGAGCAAGCCGCCGGCGGCCACCCACACTGGCACCATATCCCGGCGCGGGGCGGGCTTCGGGATGTTCAGCGGCGCCGAGAGTTGCTGCGGCGGCTTCAACGGTCCTTCGGGCACGTCCCACGTCAGCGCCGCCACCGGGTCGACGATGCCGTGGCCGATCTGGTTGTCCACGCCGCGCGCCGGTGCGCGGGCGGTGCGGGTCAACCGGTTGATGACCTGGTATGCCGACAGCTGGGGGTACTTGGCGCGAACGAGCGCGGCGACGCCGGACACGATCGCGGCCGAGAAGCTGGTGCCGGACGGAACCAGCAGCGAGTTGTCCGGTCCGTCGATCGCGTTGATGACGCCGTCGTCCCGGGGAGATAGCCCGACCACGTCGGTGCCGGGCGCGGCGATGCCCACCCACGGGCCCGCCACGCTCGTCGATGCCTGGCCCTGGTTGCCCTGGGTCAGTGGCCGGCCATCTTCGTCGACCGCTCCCACGGTGAGGACGTAGTCGCTGAACCAGGACGGGGTGACGACGGTGGTGACGGAGCTCCAGTTGCGAGGATCGTTGGGCTGCAACGGATCATGCGGCGGGTTCTGCTTGCAGTCCTTCTTGTTGGTGTCGCCGGCCGCGGCCACGATGACGGCGTTCTTGTCGACCGCCGCGTAGCGCACCGCCGCACCCAGCGCACGCTGGTCGATGATGTTGCGCGCGCTCATGCAGGTCACATCCGAGATGGTGATGACCTGCGCGCCCATGTCGGCCGCGTGCACGATCGCGCGGGCCATCGTCTGGACGTCGTCGATCTTGGCCCGCGTCTGCGGGTCCTCGTCGCCGGTGTAGGCGTCCTTGAGGCCGAAGGCCTGGCTGGACTGGCGGATCGCGATGATGTCCACGTCCGGCGCGACACCGCTGAACGCGTCGGGACCAGCCGCGGGCGCCGGTGGCGCTGGTGGCGGGGGTGGCGGCGGGTCGAGCGGGCGTGGACCGCGCAGGTTGTCGACCCCGGCTATGTGGCTCCCACCGGAGTAGCTGGGTATCGTCACCGTGCCGCCGCCGTGGCTGGCCGCGGGCGCCTGCCCGGCCGGCGGCGGTCCCGGCGGCGGCCCCGCAGGTTGCTGTGGTGGTGGCGGCGGTGGTGGCGGCAGCCCGAACGGTCCCGGCGGCGGCTCCTCGGTCGGCGGCACCATCGTCACCGTCTGCGGCAAGGGCGACAGCGTCACCGTCTGGGGCGGCGGCGCTTTCGGTGGGGGTTCGGTGGTGGGGATGGTGACCGGCCGGCGCGGCGCCGCGGGCGGCACGCCCGCGCCGTTGGCCGGCGCGGCGCCGATCATCGACGCCACGATCGTGCCGTGCGCGTCGCAGTCCGACAGTCCGTCACCCCCCATGACGTAGTCACCGCCGGGGATCAGGTGCGGAAACCTGGGATGCGGGCTCACACCGGTGTCGATGACGGCCACCTTCACGCCGGCACCGCGGCCGAACTGCCATGCCTCCTGCAAGTTCAGCATGTCCATGTACTTCGGCTGCAACCGGAAATCCGTGCCGGGCAGCACGCCGACCTCGGTGCAGTAAGAGTTCTGCTTCATCGGCGCCGGCGGCCCGGGCGGGCCATCGGGCGGCACCGCGCCCGGATCGATCGTCGGCGGCGAAATCGCATAAGCGGGCGGTAGGCCGGCCAATGCTCCTGAGGCGAGCAAGATAGCGGCGAGGGCCGCAGCGGACGCGCGCCCTCGCCACACCTTGCTACTACCGGTAGCGGATTGCTGCATAGACATTCATCAACCACAATGCCAGCGGGAAAATCGGCATCAGGCAGAGGTATTCGATCCATTCCACGAACTTGCGGAACAGCGGGCTGTAGATGGTGTTGGGCACTACTGCCGCGGACGTGAGGCCGGCCGCCGGCAGCAGGACCAGGATCGCCGCGCTGACCGACACGGCCAGGGGCGACTGCAATACGAGTGCGTACCGCGCCACCACCGCACCGACGATGAGGACCGCGGTGACGGCCAGGGTGATCGCCTGCCAGCGGTCGACGTAGGAACGTCCGCGCAGCATCAGGAACCCGGCGCTGAAGCCGGCCAGCAAGAGCGGCAGCCAGCGTTGCCCGGTGTGGGGATCCGACAGCGACGCCAACGAGACGATCATCAGCACGCCCAGCCCGATCAGCAGGCCCGTCAAGAACGAGCGGGCGCGTTCGGCCTGCACCAAGACGTCGCGGACGGACGCGGGTCCCTCGAGCACCGGGGGTCCACCGTCGGAGCGGACCACGGTGGTGGGCAGATCCGGCCGGGCCTCGAACACCCACCGGCTGGTCGCCGAGGGGAACACCGGCAGACGGATACCCGCCAGCCGGCGCGAGAGCGCCGGCGCGGTGTGATAGACCAGCACGCACACGAGGACAACGCTGGTCAGCAGCGTCACGGCGCTGGTCATCGCGACCATTCGCGCCAGGGCGGCGAGGGCCGTGACCACGCTGACGGTGATGAGCGCGGTGTAAAGCCCCAGCCGGCGTCCGGTGAAACGCAGGGCCAGCATCGCGGCGATGGTGAGCACTCCGAAGCCCAACACCGCGTGTGGGGACCCCACCCCACCGGGCGGAGCCGCCGCCGCGGCGACTGTGAGCGGCGCCAGGCCGCTGAGCAGGATGATGTCGCCGAGGCGGCGGTCTTGCTCGGTGCGCGCCCGCATCAGCAGCATCAATGAGACGCCCAGCACCACCGCGGCGATCACCGCGGAGTACGCCGTCGGCATCCAGGAGTTGTGGTGCCAGCGGTACCAAAGCAGCAAGCCCGAGGCGGCGGTCACCCCGGCGGCCACCATCGACGCGCCGACCTGCACCGCAATGACCGGGTCGATCGCGGCGAACCGTTTGCTCAGGTTTGCCGCGACCGCGGTGGAGATGTGCTCGATGACCTGCGAGCGGTGCTCGGTGTCCTGGATGAACCGGATCCACAGCCGGTCACCGTCGTAGACCTCCTGCTCGGTCAGCGAGTGGGTGGCCCGCAAGGGGGTGCCGTCAACCAGGCAGAGCGCCCACCTGCCGCGACCCGTGGCCTCCAACGGGGCCTCACCGAGCTCCCTGAGGCGGCTGTTCACCACCTTCAGCAGCGGCTCGGTCATCACCGAGACGGGGGCGTTGGCGTCCAGCAGGACGCCGATCTGTACGCCCGCCCCGGCCATAACGCCGACCACGACCGCCCGAGGCTGCGAAATCCCCTCAACATCAGGCTGTAGCGCTTCAACTACCGCAGTCATCGCCCTGAACCCCTTACCGTCGTGAATGTGTAACCCCGTGCCGCCAGCCGGGCGGGAGCCTGCGCCGGCCCACGTTCCGGGACGCTGCGGCTCCCGGGAAAGTGCAGCTCGACTATTCCGAATTCCATCTACCCCGCCTTGCGATTAAAACCTTGGTGACAGTGGTTTGAGATTTGCTGAATCTCTTAGAGAAGTATGCCGTGTTGGCATCTCAACCGCATGTTGAGTGCAAAGACATTGGTGAACTTTATGTTTCGTCGAATGTCAGACCCTGCTGTGCGTTTTCCACTCGCCGTAGGGAAGTGTGTCCAGCACCGTCTTGACGCCCACCTGGACCAACTGGGGGGTCGCCGGGCAGATGGCCAGCCAGGCCTCCCCCGACCCGGCCGTCCGTGCCTGCTGGTAGAGCGCGATGCGGCCACCGGAACCGTCTTTGAGGGACAGCACCGAGGCGCTGGGGCCCTTCGCGTCGTCCCGGTACTGACGCGCGTACACCGCGACCTCGGCCGCCGGATCTGACAGGGCCTGTCCCAGCGCGGCCACGGTGGCGGCGCTGACGCCCATTCGCCGCAGGTCACCGCCGGAGAACACGTTGAAGCCCGACTCCTGCCACGACTTCGTGGCTTCCAGCATCTCTTCCAGCGGCACGTTCACCGCATTGATCGCCGCGGGCTCCGCGTGATGTATCGACTCCAGCGCATCCAAGACCAGGGATGCGATCGAGGCGCTGTCGGCGATGGCAACGTCGTCGACCGTGATGTCGCTGCCCACCCGTACCGCCGACACCCAGTGCTGGCCGCGGCGGGCAAGCACCACCCGGAACTCGTTGTCGGGGATGTCGCGTGACCCGGGTGGCTGATTCTCGTCGTCGACCACGCCGTAGAGCAGCTTGCCCCGCGACAGCAGGGCGATGACCTCGAGGTCCGGCGCGGCGAGCACCCTCATCCGGGCGGCCACTTGTTCATTCACCTGATCGTTTTCGACGATGCCCTGCTCGCGCATCACCGCCATGCCGGGATGCTCGTTGAGCCAGTCGCTCGAGTCGGTAGAAACAAATGGCCGGCACCGCAACTCCGGCGCGACGTGCCGAATGTCCAGGAGCGCCTGGAGCATCCAGAAACCGTCGACGTTAACGGTTATGTCGGTGCGGGCGGTCTGTTGGTCCATCACTACCTCAAGGGTTCAAAGTGCACGGTAACCGCAGGACGCGGCAGCACACCGACGGGTGGTGTGCTGCCGCGCCTGAAGTTGGGGTTAGGCCCAGCTGGACCCAACGGCGCTGTCGGTGCTGGCCATGTTGCTGCCGGCGCTCTGCACCTTCTGCCCGTGGGCGTTGGCCTGCTCGTAGATCACCTGGAAGTTGCGACCCAACTGGGTGATGAACTCCTGGCAGGCCACCGAACCGGCACCGCCCCAGAAGTCACCCGCAGCAAGCACATCGCGAACGATGGCCTGGTGCTCAGCCTCCAGGGACGCGGCCTGGGCGCGGATCAAGGCACCGTGGGCGTCGACATCGCCGAACTGGTAATTGATTGTCATAACGGTGTTCTCCTAATGTCTGGAATGGTACGCAGCCGCGGTATTTAGCGCTAGCTGCCGAGGATTTGCTGCGAGGCCTGCTCTTGCTGCTCGTAGTTGTTCGCGTCGCGGATCAGCCCGTCGCGCACGCCGTGGAGCATGTTGACGATGTTGCGGAAGGCCTGGTTGACCTGACCCATGGTGTCGTACGAGGTCGCCTGCGCCTGACCGCTCCAGCCGGAGCCGGCGATGTTCATCGAGGACGACCACATCTTGCGGGCCTCGTCCTCGACCGTCTGGGCGTGCACCTCGAAGCGGCCCGCCATCGCCCGCATTTCGTGCGGGTCAGTCATAAAACGTGTTGCCATGTTGGCTGTCTCCTTAATGCGTGAGTACTCAGATACTTGGTGTGGTTACGACGATGGCCGGACCGGTCACGCGCTGGCGAACCGCCGAGCCGAATGCAAAAGGATGATCCCCCCTTCCCGTAAGCCGGCGGCCACCGGTCGCTGTAACACGGTGAGACGGACGTCAAACCCGAACTCCGGCGTTTGAGTTGTCCGGCCGTCAGCCCCCGAGATCATCGGTAGCTGGGCGGTTGGGCAGGTAACCACGTCGACGACGGCCGGTCCCAAACCCTCAACCGCCAACCCGATCAGCCAGCCGCAGCTGCGTTGGCTGCCTCGGTCGCTGCGTAAGAGCCAGAACTCATCGACAGAGTGTTCACGAACGCCTCGTGAATGGCGGCGGCCTGCGCGCTGACCGCCTGGTACATCTGCGCGTGTGCTGCGAACTGCGCCGCCGTCAGCGCCGACACCTCGTCGGCGGCAGCGGGCACCACCCCGGTCGTGGGGGCCGCAGCAGCCGCGTTCTGAGCGCTCAGCGTTGAGCCAATGGCCTGCAAGTTTCCGGCCGCCGCAGCCAAAGCCTCGGGCTGTGTGGTCACGAACGACATACTTGATTCCCTCCTAGTTCAATCCCCGACTCAGCAGAGACTAGATCACCGCGACCCCTGAAGCTCTTTCGGAGGCCGCCTGTTTGCAACTGTTCACGTCACGGTACGACGAATTCACTTTTGGTAACGCCACAGTAACAGCGCCTGACCTCGATCGCCGCACCTTACAGCACCGTCACAGCAAACTGTGACCTACTGCTGGTCAAACTTGCCGGTAGACGTCCTCTGGCGCCCTGGCGCAGGGCAACCGCGATAAAAATCTCGTTGCCGAATATCTCCCGCCGTCCGGCTAGCAACGGGCGGACAGGCCACTCACGGTCGCGCGGCCGAGGACCGGAATGCGCCTCGGGCGGCGGCAACCGAGGCCGCGAGTGACCCATCCCGTTAACCCGTCGACCGTGCCGCTGAGGGATCCGTAGTGGCTATCCGGCGAAGGGGGGCCGGGCCATGACGGTGGGGCGGAATCCGTAGCGGGGTCCGGCACCGGCGTGGGTGCCGCTGCCCATGCCGGCCAGGGGCATGCCACCGAGCAGGTTGCCCGGTCCCCCGGCGCCCTCGGGCGCGGCGCTGATGGCGCTGACCGGGATGGCCGCATGGCCCATGGCCGGGACGGCGGGCCCGCCGGTCCAGGCCACCGGCACCGACAACTTGCCACCGATGGAGGCCGCGCCGCCGATGGCCGCCGCCGGGTGCACCGCTCCGGCACCGCCGCCGAGCAGACCACCCAGCCCGCCCAGCCCCGGCAGGGCCTTGGCCGCGGCCGGCGCCGCGCCGCCGATCATGCCCAGGGTCTTGGCCATCTGCACACCGAAGTTGCCCATACCGACACTGAAGTACGGCAAACCCTCGGTGCTATAGAACAAGCTGGCGAAGGGGCTGTAGCCGTTGATCGCGCTGCCCAGGCTGGTGGTCTCCTCGGCCAACGCCGCCGAAGCAGCCATCATCGGCCCCGAACCCGGACCCGCATACATGCGACCGGAGTTGATCTCCGGCGGTAACGCCCCGAAGTCCATCGCCTACGACACGCCCGATTCGAACGGCATCTGCTTTCCTCGCAACTGGTCTTCGGTCGAATGACCGTCAAGCGATTGCTTGCTTGTTGCGAAGGCTAAATTGCCGCGACGTCCCGTCGCTGCCAGCGACCGGACCGCTCGGATGGTTTATCGGCTCGGCGGCCGCCGTTGCGGCGCGGGCGCGAAGGCACGCCGGCGGCCGGTCGCGTCGAGAAGCGACGCGAATACCTGCGGGAACACCGGCGCCAGTCGGATCACGCGATGCTCGGCGGGCCGCGCACGCACGCGCGAATCAACCTCTGCGACCCGGATAAAAATCCGGTCGCAGAAAAAGCCGCCACGGCAGGGGCCGCTCAGCGCGGGGCGCCAAGATCTGCGCCGGCCAGTGCCGTCCGGCAGTTCGCGCTGAAAGACGCTTTAGCGCCGCGCTTTTCGCGCGCTAAAGCGTCTCTCGCGGCTGTCGACGGTTATCCGGCGAAGGGTGGTCGGGCCATGACGGTGGGGCGGAATCCGTATCGGGGTCCGGCGCCGGCGTGGGTGCCGCTGCCCATGCCGGCCAAGGGCATGCCACCGAGCAGGTTGCCCGGTCCCCCGGCGGCCTCGGGCGCGGCGCTGATGGCGCTGACCGGGATGGCGGTAGTGGGTCATGGCCGGGACGCCGGGCCGCCGGTCCAGGCCACCGGCACCGACAACTTGCCACCGATGGAGGCCGCGCCGCCGATCGCCGCCGCCGGGTGCACCGCTCCGGCACCGCCGCCGAGCAGACCACCCAGCCCGCCCAGCCCGGGCAGCGCCTTGGCGGCCGCCGGCGCCGCGCCGCCGATCACGCCCAGGGTCTTGGCCATCTGCACACCGAAGTTGCCCATACCGACACTGAAGTACGGCAGACCCTCGGTGTTATAGAAGAGACTCGAAAACGGGCCGTAGCCGGTGACCGCCTGCCCCAGGCTGGTGGGGAATGTGCTCTGCCCGGTCAACAGGTACCAGAGTGCACTGTACTGGCCGGTGGGCGGGCCGGACGCTGGTGCCGCCGCGGTCTGCAGCGTGCTGGGCGTGGTGGTGAGCACCTTGGACAGCGTGGACGCGGTGTTGCTGGCCGTGCTGTTGGCCGTCGCGTTGGTGACCGCGGTGCCCTGGGTGGCCTGGGCCGACGGGTTGGCGATCTGGGGTGACTGGGTGAACGGTGTCACCTTGGTCGCCGTCGACGACTGACCCGCATAGCTGTACATCGTGGTCGCATCCTGGGCCCACATCTCGCCGTACTGGGCTTCCAGCTGCGTGATGGTCGGGGTGTTTTGGCCCAGCACGTTGGTCGATATCAGCTGCATTGTCTGGGCCCGGTTGGCCGCCACCAGCGGCGGGGGCACCGTGGCTGCCAGCGCCGTCTCGTAGGCGGCCGCGGCCGCCTGCGCTTGGGTGGCCGCCTGCTCGGCCTGGGCCGCGGTGGTGGTCATCCACGTAACGTACGGCTGCACCGCCTGGGCCATCGTCGCCGACGCCGGGCCCATCCACTCCTCGCTACTGAGCGCGGTGATGATCTTGTCGTAGCTCAGCGCCGCGGAATTCAATTCCGCCGCCAGCGCGTTCCACGCCGACGCCGCGGTCATCAACGACCCCGACCCCGGACCGGCATACATCCGCGCCGAATTGACCTCCGGCGGTAACGCCCCGAAATCCAACATCATTGACTCCTTTAACCCGTCGCGGCCGCGTTGGCCGCCTCAGTCACCGCATACGACCCCGAGCTCATGCTGAGGGTGTTTACGAACATTTCGTGGATCGCCGCCGCCTGAGCGCTGACGGCTTGATACATCTGGGCATGCGCGGCGAACTGCGCCGCTGTCAGCGCTGACACCTCGTCGGCCGCGGCCGGCACCACCCCCGTGGTGGGCGCCGCCGCGGCGGCATTCTGCGCGTTGAGCGCCGAGCCGATGCTTTGCAGGTTGCCTGCTGCCGCGGCCAACGCCTCCGGCTGCGTCGTCACGAACGACATCTAAAAATCCCCTCCCTGGTCTTCCGGCTCGGTGGCCTTTAGGAACGGTTTGCCCGTGGGGCTACCGCAGGCACGGCTTACTCGTGAGATTAGCTGGGTCACGCGGTGCCTTGCCTCCCTAGTGCCGAGTGTTCATTAGTGGACAACTTCCGTTCACCTGGACTTTCCTTATCCGGCCGATGGTGGGCGTGTCAGCACGCTGTAGCGGAAGCCGTATTTGTGGGAGTAGCCGGCGGCGGCGCCGGCCCGCCGGCCCACCGCACCGGTGGGCATGCCGCGCAACAGGGCGTTGCCCGGCGGGGTGGTCGCCGAGGCGGCCTGGACCGGAACGGCTTCCGCCTCGGCGGCGTTGGCCGGGCTCACCGCGGAGGTCAGCGTGGCCCACTGCTGGGGCACCGATAGCCCTCCGACCTGAGCGGCCTGCCCGGCACCGGCTGTCACCGCCCCCGCGCCGGCGTTGCCCAGGCTGCCCAGGTTGCCCAGGCCCAACTGGGCGAACTGCGGCGTCGGGAACCACGCACCACCGGCACCCGCCGTCCCACCGCCGGGACCGAAGGTCAACTGCTGGCCTATCGACCAGCCGAAGTTCGCGACCCCCACCCCGAAATACGCCTGCAACGTTTGTTTGATGATGGTGGTGTAGTTATCTTGGGTCAGCGACCAC
>CAVTBA010000009.1:0-196890 GCA_963732835.1 uncultured Actinomycetota bacterium | reverse complement strand
TCGCTCGCCAATGAGATTAGTTTGTTATCGGGAATGCTCCGATACGCGAAGCCAACTGTTCATTCCAGGCCAGCCATTGTTCATTCCCCGTCAGCTAACGTTCATGTTCGGCAACCGGCTGTTAACCCGCAGTTTGCGTACCGCGCGGGCGGACCTGCTGGTTCGCCGGCCCCCCCGAAGCGGTGCGATGTCAGTCCTCGTCGATCACCAACGCCATCTCCGGGCAGGAGGCAACTCCGTCGCGCGTGAGCTGTTCGTCTTCGGGCCTCACCTCGCGCTCTTCGAGGATCGAATAGCCGGAGTCGTCAATTGGGAACAGATCCGGATCGACGGCATAGCACTGGGCGTGGCCTACACATTTCGACTTTTCGAGACGAACCCTCACCGGTTTCCTCCCTCGACGACTCCGGAGATTGAGCAAGATCGCGCTTAACGAATCGAGTCGTAGATTAGCCGGTCGGTGAAGTCCGGGAGATGGCGCGGGCGCGCCGGCCACCGTAAGTCTCGCAATCGCCCAGCACTCGGATTCGTGTCCCTTTGCCGCACATGCGATATTGGTGTGCCACCAGCAAGACAGACAAGCGGAGACTGGGCGCATGACGACTCCTGGCCAGGGCCAGCAAGCCACGTTCCACCTCCCGCGGCTCAATTACGAGAAGTTACCGATGGCCGCGGATCGAGGTGTCGGGTGGAAGCTGTTGCGCGACGCCGGACCGGTGGTGTTCATGAACGGCCACTACTACATCACCCGCCGCGAAGACGTGCTGGCCGCGCTGCGCAACCCGAAGGTCTTTTCATCGACGATCCTTCAGCCTCCTGGCCACCCATTGCCGGTGCTGCCGTTGGCTTTTGACCCTCCTCAGCACACCCGCTACCGGAAAGTGCTGCAGCCGTTCTTCAGCCCGCAGGGACTGAGTACGTCCCGGCCGGTGCTGGAGCGGCACGCCGCCGAGATGATCGCTGCGCTTGCCGCCCAGGGCAAGTGCGAAGTGATGGCGGATTTCGCACGCCTGTACCCGTTTCAGGTCTTCATGGACCTCTATGGGCTGCCGTTGGAGGATCGCGATCGCCTGATCGGTTGGAAGGACGCCGTCGTCGGGGACAAGCCCTACCTCACTCCGGCCGACCTCGAGCAGGGCCAGCACCTGCTGGCATACCTGTTCGACGTGATCCAGCAACGTCGCCAAAACCCGGGTACTGACATGCTGTCGCGGGTCATGGCCAGCGACGGCGACTTCAGCGATCTGGAACTGCTGGGCATGAGCCACCTGCTGATCCTGGCGGGTCTGGACACGGTGACGGCGGCGATCGGATTCTGCCTGCTCGAATTGGCGCGCCGGCCGCAGCTGCGCGAGTTGCTACGCGGCGATCCCCGGCAGATCCGGGTTTTCATCGAAGAGATCGTCCGGCTGGAGCCATCGGCACCGGTGGCGCCCCGCATCACTACCGAGTTCGTCGAAGTCGGCGGCATGACGTTGCCCCCGGGCACGTCCGTCCGGTTGTGCATGGCGGCGGTCAACCGCGACGACAGCGACGCCACGTCTGTCAATGAGCTCGTCATGGACGGGAAGGTGCATCGGCACTGGGGATTTGGGGGCGGACCCCACCGCTGCCTGGGGTCTCACCTGGGGCGGATCGAACTGACGGTGATCGTCGGAGAATGGCTCAGACAGATTCCCGACTTCGACGTGCCGGCGGATTACGTTCCCGAAATCAATTTCCCGTCAAAGAGTTTCGCGCTCAAGGAGTTGCCGCTGCACTGGGGCTGACACAAGGTCAATCCCAGCGCAGCGGCTGTCCTCAGACCCTATTTGCGGAAATCGGTCGCGGCCACCTGCACGAACACACCGGTGTCCTCGGCCATCAGCAGGCCTCGACCACGGGGCAGCGGGCCACCCTTCATCTTGCCGCGGATGAAGCCCTCGTCCGGGTCGGCGTCCATCACCAGCAGAGGCGCATTGGCCTGCGACAGCGCCCGCAACATCGGGTCGCTGCCCGCCGAAGACCAGCCACCGAAGGTGCGCGTGACGAGCACGTGCAACCCGACGTCGGCGGCCCTGGTCACCCACGGCGCGGCCTTGTGCAGCGGCGAATCGAAGCCCGCCGGCAGCTGCTGGATGTCGTCGACGATCAGGAAGATCTCCGGGCCGCTCCACCACGACCGCGCCAACAACTCCTCCGCGGAGAGACCGGGCGGTGGTTCACGGCCGGCCAGGACCGCGGCCAGCTCGCCCATCATCGCCTGGACGCCGTCGAGGTTGTACGCGAACTTCTCGACATAGTCCGAACCGAGTGTGGTCAGCAGCTGACGCCGCGGGTCCACCAGCCACACCTGTGCCGACGGCTGGCCGGCGGGTGGCGTGGGCGCGCTGGTGGCTCCCGGCGTGTACAGCCGGCCGATTTCTCTCATGATGGTGGCCAGCGCGGTGGTACGCCCACATTCGCGCCGGCCCGTGACCATCAGGTGCGCATTCTCGGCGAAATTGAGATAGACCGGCGACAGATCCAATTCGGAGATGGCCCAAGCGATTCCGCCCGCACCGACCCCTTGGCGGGCGTCTTGGGCGGCCAGCTCCCGCAATTGCTCCACATCGAAGCGGGCGGGGAGCCGGCGCACCGGCGGGGCCGCAGCGCTCGTGAGGCGACCGACCGCGTCGATGATGCTGTCGGACTCGAACACGTAGTCAGGGGTGCCGGCCAGGGCCGGCCGAGCCACCAGCGTGTGCAGACCGGCCTGCGGGTCGGAGTCCAGCCGGACGTAGTTGACCGCGACCATGCCGCGGCCCGGCTTGACCGGGACGTCCTTGGCGAACCGGGAACGCACCAGCTTGGCGTCTTCCACCGCCGCCAGTCGCAACTCGACCCGTGAGCCGAAGCCGCTGCGCACCGGCGGCCGCAGCTCCGATTCGCGATCGGCGGTGACCACCACGTGGACCCCGAACGAGGGACCCTGGTTGATGATCACGTTCACCTGCTCGATCAGCACCTCGTTCTCTTCGGCCAGCGCCCGGTAGTTGTCCACCACCAGGTAGACGTCGCCGAACCCGTCGTTGGGGACGGGGCCGGGCTCGCCGCCGAACTTGCGGCGCCGGAAGACCTCCATGGAGGCGATTCCGTACTCGAGGAAGGTGCGCTTGCGCTCGCGGACCAAAGCCAGCAATTCGGCCACGGTCCGGCGCACGCCGTACGGGTCGGTCGGACCGGCCACCTCACCCACGTGCGGCAACCGGGCGACCGTGGTCAGCGCGGTGCTGCTGTAGGCCAGGCAGTAGAACTGGACCTGCTCGGGCGTGTGGGTGAGCGCTGCCGCGCAGATCAGGGTCTGCAGCGCCGTCGTCTTGCCCGAACCGCCGGCTCCCAGGATCAGCACGTTGGCGCCCGGGCCCGACGTGTCCACCGTCCACGGCGGCTGGTCGTGCTTGAACGGACGGTCGATGATCCCAATCGGGAAGGCCAGATCCCGGGCCGAACCGTAATCCTCTTGCCACGGGTGACCGAGGAACCGGTCGACCAGCTCGTCGATGGGAACGGGCCGGTTCAGCGGCGGTTGCCACAACCGGTACGGCTCGAAGTCGATCTTGCGCAGCTGATCGATGATCACGGTGCCGACCTTCGGAACCCTGATGCCCTCGACGTCCTCGTCCTCGCGCGCCGCGCCGTCGGCGTCGAGCGTCTCGCCGTTGGTGAGGGCGGCCGGGGTGAGTTCCGGTCCGCCCACGCTGACCTCGAGCGGGGTGAAGGAGTTGGTAAACAGTTGCGGGCGAACGTAATCGATGGTGTGCACCAACGCTGGCGCTTCGTCGCCGTCATCGGTGAGCCCGCGCGGGAAGTAGTCCCGCCACAGGAACTCGGCCTGGAACCGGACGATGTCCTCCAGGCTGCGGCGGAAGTATCCCAGACCCGCCTGCGCCGGCAGGTTCACCGCGTTCGGCACGCCGGCCGCCTGCGCCGCACCGGCAGTACGTGCTTTCAGCACCAGCCGGTAACCCATGTTCTCCATGAGCTTTTCGGCGCGGCTTTCGATGGTCTGCGACGCCATCATCAGGTGGATCCAGTAGGCGCGGCCCTGCCGGCCGATCGAGTCGAGCACGTCGACCGCCGTCGGCATGATGCGGAACCATTCGTAGAACTCGTCGATGACCACCACGAGCATCGGCAACGGCGCCATGTCCTGGCCGCGGGCCTGCATCCTGAGCCGGACCGAGTTGTACTCCTTGGCGTCGTCGACACCGGCGCTGTCGCAAATCGCCTTGCGGCGGGCGATCTCGCCCCACAGCGCGTCCAGGAAGCGCTCCATCAGCGCCTGGTCTTCTTCCAGGTCGGTGATGATCCGCGACACGTGCGGAACCCCGGCGAACGGCTTGACCGCCGACCCACCCTTGAGGTCGGCCAGCACGAACTGCAGCTCCTCCGGCGGGTGGCTGAGCATCAGCGATTCGATCACGGTCCGCACCAGGGTCGATTTACCCGAACCCGTCGTTCCGGACATGACGCCGTGCGGACCGTCACCGCCCTCGTCCAGCGACTTCATGTCCAAGAACAACAACTCGCCGTTGTCGGAACGAACACCGAACGGCGCCCGCAACCGCGACCGGCCCATCGAGTCGTTCCGGCTGCCCCACAACGACTCGAAGTCGATGCGGCCCGGATCGTCGATTCCGTAGTAGGCCATGATGTCTCGGGCGCCGATGTGGGCCACCCGCTGGCCGATCTCTTCGTAGGCCTCGGCGAGCCGCCAGCGAGCGAGCGCCTGCGCGAACTCCTCCGCCTCGGCGATGCTGATGTGGTCGGTCAGCGCGAAGAACCACGGCTTCTCGTCGATCACCATCCACGTGTCGCGGTCGCGGGGCAGCGCCTCGATCACGCCCTTGTCGTCGAACCGCAAGGTGCGCTCGGGGACCGATGTCCACATCGACGAGCCGGTCAGGTCGAAGAACGTCACCCCGTCGACGCCTTCGGAGCTGATCACGTACTCCCATTGGGGATCGACGACGTCGGCGACGATCACCGTGTGGGGCGTCGGGGTCTGCGCCGACGAACTGGCGTGCCGGGGCGTGAAAGAGCCACGGCCGGCGAACAATTCGGCCTGCTCGGCGGCGAACTCGCGTACCGAGCTGTAGACCATCCGCGCGTTGCCGGCGGCGTCCTGACGGCGTGGGTCGCCGAAGTGCGGGAGCCACTTCACCCAGTCCCACTCGTCCAGATCCGAGGTGACCACGACCATCTGCACGTGGTCGGGGCCGTGCGAGAACGCCAGCTGGCAGACGATCGCCCGCATCAGTCCCAGGACCTGCTCCCGCTCCCCGTCGAGCGAGAACCAGGGTTCGACGAGCAGCGAGATCATCTTGGGCAGGTTGTAGACGACGCTCTGGTAGCGCCCGAATTCCTGCAGCGCCTTACCGGTCACCGGCTCCAGCTCGATGTCGGTCGGCATGTTCTGGGGCTCACCCCAGGTCACCTCGGGCCGTGTCATGCCGACGCCGACGCGGACGACGCCGAAGTTGAGGTCCTTGCCGTCGGGCTTGCGTTCCCACATCCGCGACGTTCCCACCGCGGCGGACAGCGTGGTGGGCGCCGGGTGGAACCACCGGTAGTTGGCGTCCATGCTGTCGGCCGACTCGTGGGCGGTCTCGCGCAGCATGTCCAGCATCAGCATGAACTGGGCGCGCATCGCGTCCAGCTTGGGCCGGCTCATCTGCTGCTGACCGCCGAACCGGCCGCCGAACATCATCATCGCGACGCCACCGATCATGAAGATCGGGAAGATCGAGCCGGCGCCGCCGAACACGTGTGAGCCGCTGGCGAAGGTCATGCCGACCATGCCGATCAGCAGGCCGACCACCACGACGCCGACCACGATCAGCCACCACGGCTTGCCCTCCGGCGGCGGGATGCTCAGGGGCGTCGGAAGGACGATGTTCTCCGGCTTGATGACCGGAGGCTTCTCCGGTGTCGGCCGCGCAAACCCGCGTTTCACTTAGGTACCGCCAATTCTCCTGGGGACATGTCCATCGGTAGGGTGTCGTGCTCCACGAGCGCGTCCGCCCGCGACAAGGTCGGCCCTTGTGGGAGCAGCCGCAGCGCCACCCACGGCGCCAGGCTCGGTTTCGTCTTCAAGCCCAACGCCTCACGCACGTCGCGCGTGTCGTCGACCCCGAACCGGGCGCCCGCATCCGACACCCACCACAGCGATTCCGTCGTCTTGGCCCCGGGGTCGTTGCCGGTGACGGCCACGAAGTTGCCCGAGTCGGGACCGAAGAAGACCTGGTCGGCCTCGCGACCGGTGGTGTCGGCCTTGACCAGCGAGACCACCTTGTTCTCGTCCTTGGCCGCAACGGGAATGGTCGCGCCGGACACCACCTGGATGCGGGCCCGGTTCTCACCGGAGGTCTTCTGCCACCACCAGCAGGTCGCCGGGTTCTCGCGGATGTCCGCCACGTTGAGCGGGGCGTCCGGGTAGGAGGACAGGTCCAGCTTGTTGACCACCGGCATCTTCGCCAACGCGGACGGTTCCACCGTCACCGGTTTGGTGTTGCCCGGCCCGGCGTTCTGCAGAATCTGGGCCACCAACGGCGGCAGCGTCTGGACGCCGTCCGCCAGCACAAGCGAATACTGTTGCGGCCCACTGATCTGCGGCGTGACGATCACCGTGCCAATCGGGCCGGGGGCACCCGGGAACGAGGCGGCCGCGCCCGCGTTCTGCACCTGCGGCACGGTCAGTTCCGGTCCCACCGGCAACGCGTCGAACAACGCGCGGCTCATGGGCTTCGCCTGGCCGACCTGCTCCGGCGTCAGGCCCAGCGGCAACAGCACCGATCGGTTCGTCGCGTCGATGCGTGACCGGCGTCCCTCCCGGATCACCCAGGCGTCCCCGCCGTAGCTCAGCACCACGGCATCCGGCCCGTTCAGCACCTGCCGGTGGTTGCTCAGGTCGGGGTTCCCGTCGATCACGGTCACCGTCACCCCGGACGGCGCGCTGACACCTGTCGAGGTGGCGACGGTGTCGCACACCAGCCACGACGACGTGGACGGGCTGGTGGGGTGGAAGTTCGACGGCGCGCCCGGGATGCCCACCAGCGGACCGCGCGGCAGGGTGGCGATCTGGTTGGACTTGACCAGGTGCGGGTTGTCCGGCCGGCCGGTGATCAACCGCGCCGAGGCCAGGTTCAGCGCCGGGTACAACTTGTCACCCACGCGGACATAAAGCGCGCCGGAGTCCCGGTCGGCGATGATCGGCGAGTCCCCGACCTGGCCCGCCGGGCTGAGGAACGAGTAGAGCAGCGCGCCCAGGCACAGCACCAGCGCAGCCGACACCGATGCCACCACGGCCAGCGTCTGTCGCCGGCCCGGCTCGACCTCCATGCGGACGCGCCACCGGGTGAGCGCCATCGCGGTGCGGCGAGCGAGGAACTGGTAGCCGGTTACCTGGGTCCGCGTAGACAGCCCAAGGCCGTACCCCGACCCGCGTTGCCCGCGACTCTCTTCCGCCACGTTATTTCACCATCCGGTCTGCTAGAACGCCTGGATATTGTCCCTGAAACTATCCGCTGCGCGAATTACATCGACAACCGTAAGGCACCGGTACGGGCCTCGCCACGCGGCGCCGATGGCGTTCGCTGCTACATCTCTTTACCTGCAGGTGTCCGGTCGTCGGCGGCTCGCCGCATCGGCCGGCGCGCGCGACGCGCCAGGCGCCGTTGAACTGGCACTTTCGGGTTCCCCCGCCGATCCCGCCCGGACTTTCTCATATCTCCCAAGGGCATCGTAATGGCGAATGGCCGACTCGTCCTGTTGAGCGTGCGCCCTCAGGGAATGGAATGCCACCGCACCGGCCGGCAAACGGGCGGTGCCGCATGCGGACCGAGTCGGCCCTCTCCCCGATTGGTCGGGCGGCGGATTCTGGCAGCAAGATGAGCGGTATGAGTGAGCTCGCGCCGTCGCTGGTCGAACTTGCCAGGAGATACGGCATCGCGACCGAGTACCAGGACTGGACCGGGCGGCGGGTGGCGGTATCGGCAACCACGCTGGTGGCGGTGTTGGCCGCGCTCGGCGTGGCGGCCGGCTCCGAGCAGGAGCGCAACGTGGCCCTCACCGCGAAGCTGCGGTCGCACTGGGCGCGCCGGTTGCCCGCGACCATCGTCGGTCGCTCCGGTGAGCAGACCCGGTTCTGGGTGCACGTGACCCACGGCGATCCCGCCGAGGTGTGGGTGCAGCTCGAGGACGGCACGGTCCGCGGCGGGATCCAGCAGGTCGACAACTTCACCCCGCCGTTCGACCTGGGCGGGCGCTGGATCGGCGAGGCCAGCTTCGTGCTGCCGGCCGACCTGCCGCTGGGCTATCACCGGGTGCATCTGCGGTCCGCCGACGGCGAGACCAGCACCGCGCTGATCATGACGCCGGATTGGCTCGGGCTGCCGGAACGGCTCGGCGCCCGGCGGGCCTGGGGCCTGGCCACCCAGCTCTACAGCGTGCGCTCCAGACAGTCGTGGGGTGTCGGCGATCTGACTGATCTGACCGACCTGGCGGTGTGGTCGGCGTCGCGGCACGGCGCCGACTATGTATTGGTCAATCCGCTGCACGCCGCCGGGCCGACGAGCCCCATGGAGCCGTCGCCCTATCTGCCGACATCGCGGCGTTTCACCAACCCGATTTATCTGCACGTCGAGGCGATTGCCGAGTTCGCCGAGCTGCCCAAGCGCAGCCGCGTGCGGCGGCTGCGTTCCGACGTGCAACACCGAGCCGCCCGGCTCGACGCCATCGACCGCGACAGCGCGTGGGCGGCCAAGCGCGCCGCGCTCGAGCTGCTGCACGGGGTGCCGCGGTCGGCGGGCCGTGAGTTGTCCTACGAAGCCTTCCGCGCCCGTGAGGGTCACGCCCTCGACGACTTCGCCACCTGGTGCGCCCTGGCCGAGAAGTACGGCGACGACTGGCATCGCTGGCCGGCCTCGGTACAGCATCCCAGCGCTCCCGGTGTTGCCGATTTCGTCGAAAGGCATTCGGAGGCAGTCGATTTCCATCGTTGGCTGCAGTGGCAGCTCGACGAGCAACTCGCCTCGGCGCAGTCGCAGGCGGTCCGGGCCGGCATGGCGCTGGGCGTGATGCACGATCTGGCCGTCGGCGTGCATCCCAACGGCGCGGACGCGTGGGCCCTGCAGGATGTCTTGGCGCTCGGCGTCACCGCCGGCGCGCCGCCGGACGAGTTCAACCAACTCGGCCAGGACTGGTCCCAGCCGCCGTGGCGGCCCGACCAGCTGGATACGGTGGAATATCGGCCCTTTCGGGCGTTGATCCGTGCGGTGCTGCGGCACGCCGGCGGAGTCCGCATCGACCACATCATCGGAATGTTCCGGCTGTGGTGGATCCCGCAGGGAGCGCCGCCCACCCGGGGCACCTACGTGCGCTACGACCATGAAGCGATGATCGGCATCGTCGCGCTGGAAGCGCACCGCGCCGGGGCGCTGGTCGTTGGCGAGGATCTCGGCACGGTCGAACCATGGGTGCGCGACTACCTGCTGTTGCGCGGCTTGCTCGGCACGTCGATCCTCTGGTTCGAGCTGGACCGGGACGGCAACGGCGGCCCGCTGCCGGCCGAGCGCTGGCGGGAGTACTGCCTGTCCTCGGTGACCACCCACGATCTGCCGCCGACCGCCGGCTACCTGGCGGGCGACCACGTGCGGCTGCGCGAATCCCTGGGATTGCTGACCCGCCCCGCCCAGGACGAGCTCGCCTCCGACCGGGCCGAGCTGGCGGCCTGGCTGGCCGAATTGACCCGGGTGGGGCTGCTCGACGATGGCGAAAGCGACGTGGAAAGG
The DNA here is from genome assembly GCA_963732835.1 of uncultured Actinomycetota bacterium. Classification (GTDB taxonomy): domain Bacteria; phylum Actinomycetota; class Actinomycetes; order Mycobacteriales; family Mycobacteriaceae; genus Mycobacterium. Next base: position 187,078 of record CAVTBA010000009.1, on the reverse strand, counting down.
ATCGTCCTCGCCCTGTACCGGTATCTCGGGCGGACGCCGTCGCGGCTGCTGGGCGTGGCGCTGACCGACGCGGTGGGTGACCGCCGCACCCAGAATCAGCCCGGAACCACCGACGAATACCCCAACTGGCGAATCCCACTGACCGGCCCGGACGGGCGCCCGATGCTGCTCGAGGACGTGTTCACCGACGTTCGGGTGGCCACGCTGGCCGAGGCCGTGCGCGGTGCGATCGCGCCCGCGGCCGTCGAGAGCGCGCCTGTTAGCTTCTGAGGCCATGAAGGTCTCAGTCGTGGCCCCGGTTGCCGACGGCGTCACCGCGGATCCGGCGTGGATGGCGGCCTTCGCCGGCCACCTGGAACGGTGCGGTTTCGAGTCGATCGTTGTCGTCGAGCACACCGTGCTGGTCACCCGCTACGACAGCGTCTATCCGTACGACAGCTCCGGGCGCGTCGGGCTGGCTGCTGACTGCCCCATCCCCGACCCGCTCGATCTGCTGGCCTTCCTGGCCGGCCACACCACCACCCTCGGGCTGGCCACCGGTGTATTGGTGCTGCCCAATCACCATCCGGTGGTCCTCGCCAAGCGGGCCGCCACCGTGGACGCGCTGTCGGGCGGACGGCTGCGGCTGTGCGTGGGGGTGGGATGGCTCAAGGAGGAGCTCGGGGCGTGCGGCGCGGACTTCGAGAACCGCGGCAGGCGTGCCGACGAGCAGTTGGCCGTCTTACGGACACTGTGGGCCGACCAACCGGACGGGGCGTCGTATCACGGTGAGTTCTTCAGCTTCGACAACGTCATGTGTTACCCCAAACCCGTTGCAGGCGAACGCCTCCCGATCCACATCGGCGGGCACAGCCCGGCGGCGGCGCGCCGGGCGGGGCGTCTCGGTGACGGCTTCCAACCGCTCGGCGTGACGGGCCCGCGCCTGGCCGCATTGATCGCGCTCATGCGCGACGAGGCGTCGTCGGCGGGCCGCGATCCGGCGACCCTGGAACTGTCACTGGGCCACGCGGTCAACAAGATCGACGCCGAACGCGCGGGCGGCCTCCTCGAGCAGGGCGCCGACCGGCTTGTGTTGGCCATGCCGCCGACCACCGACATCGAGCAGGCCAAGGACATGCTCTCGGCGTGCGCCCAGCGGCTGTCGTTGGGTTCGTGACCCCGCCATGGCCATTTCAGCCGACGAGCGGGCGGCGCTGAGCGACTTGGTGCACCGTTACGCGGCCCTCGTCGATGAGCGTCGATTCGCTTCCGTTGCAGAGCTATTCACCGGCACCGCGGTGCTGGCGGTGCCCGAACCGCCCCAGGCGCTCGAGCCGGTCCACACGCATCGCGGCCGAGACGCCATCGCCGCCGCGGTCGCCACCGTCGCGTCGGTCGCCCGCACCGAGCACGCCATCATCGGCGAGGTCTACGACGAGGCCACCGGGCCGGGCGCCGCCCGCGGGCGCGTTGCGTGCGTCGCGCACCACTGGGATCGGCGCGGCGACGAACTCGTCGACGTGGTCTGGCATCTGCGCTACGACGACGAGTACGAGCTGACCGACCGCTGGCGCATCGGCCGCCGGGCGTTGACCATCAACGCGATTGAGACCCGTTCGGTCCGCCGGGTGCGGCCCCACGACCCGATTTAGCCGGCTTGCAGAACACTTTGCGCAAACTCACAGCAACCGTTCATGAACCGAATCTGCGGTCGCACTGGGTGGTTGGTTGAGCAGTTGCGGTTATCTCCGCTGGGGCCGAGGCGGATTTTGCCCGCGCCGGACCGCAGCCGGCGGCGTGGGGCCGGACGAGGCCGCGGACGACGCATTTCTTCCTGATCGGGTCCAATTTATACAAGTCGGTTCGTGTATTTTCGGCCGCGTGACGAACACCGAACATCGGAACCTGAGCGTCAATACCGCCGGCACCACCGGAGGACGGGCAGCACCGAACGGCAACGTATCGACACTGGCAGTGGGCACGCCGCTGGAGTCCGCTCCCGATTACCGCGACGAGATTCACACCGCCGAAGACATCATCGACGTCGAGACCTACGGTGGCGGCTTCGACCTCACCAGGCGGGCGAGCGCGCCGAAGCTGCGCATCGGCCGCGACCGGTGGTTCAACCTGCTCTGGCTCATCCCCATCGGCTTTGCCCTGCTGATCGTCGGGGTGGCCGTTGGCAAAGGCCTGCACAACATGCCGGCGGTGCAGTCGTTCATCCAGCGTTACCCCGGGACCGACAGGGCCGGTGTCACCCCCGGCCTACCGGCCTGGATCGGTTGGACGCATTTCTTCAACCTCTTCATGATGATGTTCATCATCAGGACGGGGATCCAGATCCTCTGCGACCATCCCCGGCTCTACTTCAGCCGAAACGCGACCCCGGGCAAGGACGAGTGGCTGCGGGTCGGTCCGCCGGTGCCCGACGACGAGCTCTGGACCGCCAACGCCGACACCGTGGCCCTGCCACCGCAATTGGGGCTGCCCGGGTTCCGGCACTCCATCGGGCTGGCCCGGTGGTGGCACCTCGGGGTCGACGTCCTGTGGCTCGTCAACGGCGCGGTCTTCTATGTGCTGCTGTTCGTCACGGGACAGTGGCGGCACATCGTGCCGACCAGCTGGGACGTCTTCGGAAACGCGGCGTCGGTGGCGATTCAATACCTGTCGCTGGACTGGCCGACCGACAACGGGTGGGTCGCCTACAACGGCCTGCAGTTGTTGTCCTACTTCACCACGGTTTTCATCGCCGCGCCCGCGGCCCTGATCACCGGACTGGGAATGTCGCCCGCGTTGTCGCAGCGCGTTCACTGGCTCAGCAGGCGGCTGAGCATTCAGCACGCGCGGTCGCTGCATTTCGTGGTGCTGGTCTACTTCCTGTTCTTCATCCTGGTGCACGTCACGATGGTGTTGACGACCAGCGCGCTGCGAAACCTCAACCACATGTTCGCCTCCCGCGACGACAACAGCTGGGTAGGCTTCGGCATCTTCGCCGCGGCCATGGTGCTGACGGCCATCGCGTGGGTTTGGGCCACCCCGTTCACCATTCGCCACCCGCGGGTGATTCAGCGGGTCGGGTACGCGCTCGTCGGCCCGTTCCAGCGAATGCTCGAACAGCTCGACCCCAAGCCGGGCGCCTTCACCGAAAAGGACATCTCGCCGCACCATTGGCGCAACGGACGCCTGCCGGAGACCGTCGAGTACAAAGAGCTGGAAGCGAACGACTTCAAGGACTGGCGGCTCAAGGTCTACGGTCTGGTCGAACACCCGATGGAGTTCTCGCTCGAGGACCTGATGGCGCTGCCCTACCACGAGCAGATCAGCCAGCACTTCTGCATCCAAGCCTGGTCGGGCGTCGCCAAATGGGGTGGCGTGCAAATGAAGACGATCATGGACATCGTCAAACCGCTGCCGGAAGCCAACTGGGCGGTGTTCTATTCGATGGGGCTCGGCGCGACGGGCGGCATCTATTACAACGCCCATCACATCGGCCAGATGGACCACCACATGACGATGCTCGCCTACAACATGAACGACCAGCCCCTGCCCTACATGCATGGCAAGCCGCTGCGGCTGCGCAACGAATTGCAGCACGGCTTCAAACTCGTCAAGTGGATCAAAGGCATCGAGTTCGTTGCCGACTACCACGACATCGGGAGCGGCTACGGCGGTTACAGCGAGGACCACAAATACTTCGGGCGGCACCAGACGCTGTAGTGCCGAGCGCTGGATCTCACTGGGCCTCACGGCGAAGACTGGCGGTCGTCGCCCTGCTCGGGTTCGGGGCCGGCCTGGCCTGGCTTGCCATGGACCGCAGGCGGATTCGCCAGGCGGAACGGGAATGGCCGATCGGCCACGCGGCGCGCTCGCGCTTGTCGCGCCGCCTATTGCAGGGCGAGAAGGTTGTGCACGGACTTCTGCACATCGGAGCGCAGCACCCGGGCGACCAGGCCGCCGATCGGACCGCTGAGCAGTCCGCCCCGCAGGTCCGCGGTGAGATGGAAGTCCGTTCCGTCATCCCGGTCCGTGACGGTCATCGCCACCCCGAGGCGAATCCCACCGCGACCGCGACCTTGCAGCTCAATCGATTCGGGTTCGTCGTAGCGGGTGACCGTCCAGTGAATGATGTTGCGAAACCCCTTGACTTTCACGCACGACGAGACGCGGGTGCCCTCCTCGATCTGGTCGGGAACGGGCCCGCGCCATCCGGCGAAAATGGTCATCCACTCGTCGAATCGACTCAGGTCGGACGCCATTTTCCAGGCGGCCTCCGGGTCTACCTTCGACGTCACCGAAACATCTACTCGTGCCAAAGCTTGCCGCTCCTCCCCGGACGATGATCGCGGTTCGCGCCGGCGCAGCAGCACTCGGCGACCGGCGCGCAACCTGGACTGGGTACCCCGTCGTGGCCGGGCCTATGCGTCACCGGGCCGTTAGGGCCAGGTCTCCTCCAATTGCCGCGCCACGTCGATTATCTGCGCGGCCTGCGACTGGGGCGCGTCGATCTCCTCGGCGACGTACTGGGCGACGAATCGGCGGATCTCGCCGTCGACGCCGGCCAGGATGCGCAACACCTCGCCGCGGAAGGATTTCGACGACACGTTGACGGTGATATCGGATGGTCGCGGTTTGGCGACGTCGACGATCAGCAGCAACGGCTCGGCGGCTCGCGCCGTTGCCCGCAACGCGATGTCCCCGGAGACGACGAACCGCTGCTTGTCGAGCCGAAGGTCGAGCAGCAGATCGATCGACAAGGGGATGTGTATGACGAACGTGATGCTGTCCCCCAGGCGCCGGGTGACCTTGGGCTCGTGGATCTTGACGTTGGCGCTGACCTTGGCGATCCCGCCGGGGCCCTGCGCGATGGGCTCCATGGCGAACTCGTTGCCGGCGATGTCGGCGAATGCGGCGGCGACACGCTCGGGGGTGACCGCGACCTCGAAGAATCTGCGTCCGAACTCTTCGTAGGTGACATAATCGTGAGTCTCCATAGGCTTATACCGTCTCACGCCTGCCGGTGGAACCGTCGGTGTTCTGCACGCGTCGCCGGAAATCGGCGTCGGCCCCCCGCCGGGATCGCGGCGATCCCGTCACATTGTGAAGCACGCCACACGTGGGGCAATTCGATTCGATGTAGCGGGTGGTGGCCTGGGAGGCTTGTTGGTTTGGGAGGTGTTTTTGATGTGCGCCCAAGGAGTTGGCGAACAGCGCTCGACCGTGTCGCCCGCGGGCCTGCTGACCTGGCTTGGCGGCGGGCAATGGCGCGAACTCGATGAGCGCCACGAGCGGTCCACGCACGCCGTAGCCGGCGCGGTGGTGTTGTTCGGGGCGGTGCTGGCCTGGCTGGTCGCGACCCTGGCGGTCAGCGAGTCGGCTCGCTGGTCCCTGCTTTCCGTCGTCCCGTTGACCCTGGTCTTCGGACTGCTGGTCGGCGCGGTCACCCGCGCCACCGCCGCCGGGCCCGATCGGGGTGGGGCCGGGGTCGCGGCACGCGCGGTGGTCGCGGCCGCGCTCGGCGTCGTCGTCGGGGAACTGGCCGCGGTCGTCCTGCTGTCCGGCTCGATCGACCACCGTCTCGACGAACGCGCCCTGCGCAACGCGGGCTCGGCGCCGGCGGTCGCGCAAGCGTCGGCGTCCGTGCAACAAACCAGGGATGCGCGCAGGGCGCTCGACAGCGCCGTCGACCGGGCTCACCAGCAGCAGGATCAGGCCCTGGTCATCGCGCGCTGCGAATACCATCCCACCCCCGCCTGCCCGCAAACCCGGATCACCGGTGTACCCGGGACCGGGCCCGAAACACGGACGGCGAACGATCTTCTCGCGGACGCCCAGCATGAACTGGACACGGCCCTGGCGGCGCGGGATCGCCAAGCGCCCGAGTTGGACGCCGCGATCTCGCGCGAGCGGCGAGCGCTCGACGAGGCGCGCCGCGGCGTCATCGCGGACGCCGATCGTGGCCTGGGCGCGCGCTGGGTCGCGATGAACGACCTGACCTCCGCCGACTTCGGCGCGTTGACGTTGCGGCTGCTGACGATCACGTTCTGCGTACTGCTCTACCTGCTGCCGCTGATCCTGGGGCGGTGGCGCGGCGAGACCACCCACGATCGCCATGCGGCGGCGCGGGCGGAGCGCGATCGCGCGGAGCTCGCGGCCGACACGGCGATCGCCGTCAAGCGGGCCGAGGTCCGCCGGGAAGCCGAAATCATGTGGGCCGAGCACCAACTCACCCAGGCCCGGCTTGCCATCGAGGCCCAGACCGAAATCGACCGCGAGCAGCAACGCCGGCGAATCCTGGAGGCTTTCGATCCCCCGGTGCGGGCGTCGTCGGAACGCACCTTCGAACCGGCCGATGAAGACGTCTACCTGCCGATCGCCGCGGAAGCCGAGGCCGCCAGCCTCGCGATCGTCGGCCCGCCCGACCCGGCGCAGGCCGACGGCGTGGAGAACCTGCCTGCGCCCGTCGAACGCGGCGTTGCGCCGGAGAAGGACCGTGGCACGTCGCTCATTCCCTCGATTCCGGACGCCACCAAGGCCGCGGCGCGGTGGGTTCGCCCGCTCGTGCCGCCGTTCGTGGCGCGGGTGATCGACACCACGACGGCGCCGCTGCGCACCGCGCGTCAGGTCTTCGAAGAGGTCGAGGAGATCACGTTCTCGTTCAGGCGCACCCACAAGGTAACGGTCGACTCCGAGAGTTTCGACGCCGGCGGCCGGCCCACGTGGCCCGCCGCGGCCGACGAATCCCCTTCCTCCACACCGGGATTCATCAACTCATCGCGCATGGACCACACCGCGGTAACCCACCGGCAGGTGGGTGGCCAGGAGCAACGCGGCCCATCGCTGGGCGCATCGGGACGCGGCGATGATCCGGAATTGACGAAGCGGGACGGACCGGACGAGCTGGATTCAGCCGCGGGCCCGCGTCAGCTGCCGCCAGCGAAATAGGTTGGGGTGGGCGCTATCCGGCCTACTCGTGGCCGAACGCTTCGTAAAGTGCGGGCAGGAAGGCCGCCAGGTGATTCATCTCCTGGGCGCAATGCACCATCAGATTGCGAGCGCCGGTCTCCGCGTTGCCGAGCACCCGCGCGGCGATCGGCCGAACCGCCCTCGAAGCGACACCAGGGACGTTGCGCACCTCGATGTGCCGTCCGCCCATCCAGAATCGTGACCGCATCTCGGCCCCGGTCGGGGTCGACCGGACGTGATGGATGAACCACCCGACGTCGACCGGGGCCTCGCTGGACCCCAGCCGGGCGCAGATCGCCACCGCACCGTCGTTATCGGGCGGGCAGCCCATCGTCGCCGGATCGACGAATTGGATTGCGCCATTGAACATTGTCGAGCCGATGTACTCGCTGATCAACGACCAGCGCCCGATGTAGCGCTGGGCGCCCCGCCGGTCGGCGGCTTCATCGTCTCGGCCGTCTTGCTGTTGACCTTTCCAGGCGGCGTAAAGATGGGCCCGCGGATGCCACAGCTTGTAGCGGCGGGTGTCGCAACCGTGCCAGCCGAACCACCAGGACCACATCGCGGGGGTGACCCCCGGCATGTCGGTGCGCACCGACACGTGATAGCCGCCGTCGTCGAGAACGCCGTAGCCATTCTCGGTCCGCTGGTATCCGTCCTCGGCGACGCGCGCGGCGTCGTCGAACGCCAGCAGCGCCATGGCTCCTTGCGGCCCGTGTTCCAGTGCCTCGCCGACATGGCGTGGCAGTGGGGCCATCTCGGGAGTGAAGAACTTGCCGAACCCGGTGTCCGCGTCGTCGCCGCGGTAGCCCAGGTAAAGCTCGCCGGCCATCAGAGTCGTCCCATCCAGCTGTTGAACAAACCGTCTGGGTCGTACTCGGCGCGCACGCGGTCGAGCTTGGCCATGGCGGCGTCGCTGGCGAACCGCGCGGGACGCTGGCCGAGGTTCTCGTCGGCCAGCTGAATGCCGATGGCGAATTCGGACATCGCGGCCATGTTGGAGCGCGCCCAGTCGGCGTACTTCGCCTCGTCGGCCGGGTCTTTCCACGAACCGTAGAGGGCCAGGTAGATGTCGCCTTCGATGCTGTAGGCCATGTCCTGGCGGGGAGGGCACGGGCCCCAGTTCAGCCACAGAAAGTGCGCCGGGTGCGGGGGCATGGTGTCGAGGATCGTCCGGATGCCCGGCAGCAGGTCTTCGGCCGCCGCCGACGTCCACATGTTGTCGACCGCGTAGTGATGGTCGGACAGGTAGTGGCTCATCGCGACGTCATACCAGGTCGCCAGATCGGTGGGCATATAGGGGATCTTGACGAGCGCCCGATCGGCGACCGGGCAGGTGCCGAAGAGGGCGAGGGCCTTCTCGGCTTCCTCGTCGGAGTCCGCGAACGCGGGTGACGCCAGCGAGATGACGGGGGTCTCGATGCCCATGTTCGGTTCGCCGCGCGAGGCCACGGCCTGCAGCTCGACCCGAGGGTCCACCTCGGCGCCGACCTCGCGCGTCCACGTGAAGACCTCGTCGGCCAGCTCGAACGGATAGACATAGACACTGGTGCCGCAGGCGCCGGGGCGCGGATAAAGCTTCAGGTAGAACGACGTGACCACGCCGAAGAAACCGGCCCCGGCACCACGGGCGGCCCAGTAGAGGTCGGCGTTGTTGCCGGCGTCGCAGTGAATCTGTTCGCCCTCGGCGGTGACGACGTCCAGGCCGACGACGCTCTCGCAGGCGGGGCCGAAAATGCGGCTGTTCCAGCCGTACCCGCCCTGCAACAGGTAGCCGCCGAGGCAGACGCCCCTGCAGTGACCGCCGGGAAAGAACAGGCCCTGCGCCTCCAGATCGGCCATCAGCAGGCTGCCGCCCTTGCCCGGACCGACCCGGGCGAGGCGCTTTTCGGCGTCGATGGAAACGTGGTCGAGGCGGCTGACGTCGAGCAGAACGGATCCGTCGCGCAGGTGGCTGGCCGCGAAGCTGTGACCGCCCGAGACGATGCTGACCTTGAGCCCGTGGGCCGCGGCGTGGCGGATACCGGCGACGATGTCGTCGACGTCGACGGCCTGCACGATCACCTCGGGATAGCGGTCCGGCACCCGCTGGTGCCACACGGTGCCACGGCGGGCGGCCTCGTAGCCGTCGTCGCCGCGGAAGTGGTGCCGCCCGGCCGGTAACCCGCTCATCCGAAATCTCCTTTGATTCGCAATACGGATCTTCGTGATTCGCGATGCGGAACACTATAGTGGAAGAATGCCGGTTTCGGGGGAGAATTTTCCAACTGGCCGCGACGACGGCATCCAGGTTTTACGGCGCGCCGCCGCGGCGCTGGACGAGATCGCCGCCGAGCCCGGGAGGTTGCGGCTGGTCGACCTCGGTGAGCGGCTCGGGCTGGCCAAGTCGACCGCTCGCCGGCTGCTGGTGGGCCTGGTCGAGGTGGGGTTGGCCAGTGTCGATTCGCAGGGCCGTTTCGCCCTGGGTGACCGCTTGCTGGGGTTCGGCAATTCCGACGGGGCGCACATCTCGGCCATCTTCCGGCCAACGATCGAGCGGGTAGCGCGCGCGACCGACGGGGAGACGGTCGACCTGTCGGTACTGCGGGGGCAGCGGATGTGGTTCATCGACCAGATCGAGTCATCGCATCGCCTCCGCGCCGTGTCGGCCGTCGGCGTGCGGTTCCCGATGGAGTCGACGGCCAACGGCAAGGCGGCCCTCGCGGCCCTCGACGACGCCGGCGCCGAGGCGGCGATTTCCCGCCTCGGTTCCCAGGACGGCGACCGGCTCCGCGCCGAGGTCGCCGAGATCCGGCGCACCGGAATCGCATTCGATCGCGACGAACACACCCCGGGGATCTCGGCGGCCGCGATCGCGGGACGCGCCGTGGGTGACAACATGGTGGCCATCTCGGTGCCGGCACCGACCGAGCGTTTCCTCGAGAAGGAACAGCGCATCGTCGCCGCCTTGCGCGCGGCGGCCGAATCACCGGCCTGGACGCGTTAGCGTCAGCGGATCAGGTCTGGTTGGAGTTGGAGACGGCCGGGTTACCCCTCGAAAGCTCGGCCGTCCCAACGTCTTGATCGCCGCTCAACAGGGCACTGCGGCGGAGGCGAACAGCGGTCCCCACTCGTGCCGAGCCGCGGATTGGGCATCGGTGAAACTCGGTGTCTTCTCGCCATCGCCGGCCAGGTGCACCAGCGCCCAAGCCATCGCGAATACCGGCACCTTGTGCCGCAATGCCGCGCTGTGCAATTCGTCCAGGGCGGCCTCCGACGGGCACCGGCGAAGGCCGATGAGAATGCCCCGCGCGGTGTCGAGGATGCGACCAGAGTGCGGGCCACACGAAGTCTGGGCGGGGACCCAGTTCGTCGTCATGCTGTGGATACCTCCTGCGGCGCCGTCACGAATCCGCCATTGCCGATAGCGGACGAGGATCCTGCGCAACGCATCGTCGCGGCCGCAAAACCTCAAAGGCGCCCCGTGCCATGATTTGTCGATTCGTCGTGTTGTGCCAGACCGCCGCCGCGATTGATACCCGCCTGTGACCGTTTCGGGATCGGCTGCTAATCAACGACTCCCGCGCCATGTCGATTGACATTGCAATTCGTGCGCCGCGAATTAGGGTGCCAGCGACAGTATTTCGTCGAAACCGCCGGCAATGGCGTCATGGAAGACGTCGTAATCGGGAATCGCGGTGGTGTCGATGTTCAAGCCGAGCCCGCAAGTGTCGACGTAAGTGAGAAGGGTGACGTTGACTGCCGAACCGATTGTGGGGCCGAAGGCGTATTGTGCGCGTACCGCCGCGCCGCCGAGAAACACCGGCACGGGAACGCCCGGCACATCGCTGGCCACGAAATCCACGTGGCGCAGGACCGAGCCGATGTACCACCGGGGCGCCAGGTTGAGAATGCCGGCAATCAATTGCGTGTATGGCAGCGATCTTTCGTTGCGCACCGTCGCAGTGCGCTCCCGTATCGCCCTGATCCGCTTTGCCGGGTCAGCCTCACCGACGGGCACGTCGAAGCGCATCAGCGTGATCCGGTTCCCGCCGATGTCATCGTCGCGGGTCCGCAGGCTGATCGGCATCGTGATGTGCAAGTCGCCGACCGCGACGCCGTGCTTCTCGTGGTAGAGGCGCAGCCCACCCGCCACCCCGGCGACGAACGCGTCGTTCAACGCCCCACCGCACCGGTGCGCCGCTTCCCGCAGCGGCCGCGTCGGCACCTGATGCACCCCGAGATGCCGGATCAGGCCGCGCTCGGTTGCCAACGATGATCCGGTCCGGCTTATCGGCCGGACGGTTCGGTAGACCGATGCCGCGGTGGTGGCCGCGGACCGGATCGTCGCGACGGGCCGCCGGACGCTGTCGTACATCAAACGTGGCACCCGGGTGGCCGCGCCCGTCAGGACGCTGTTGAGCAGGCCGGTGTCGTAGCGCACGGCATCGCGGTAGCCCCCGAGCAGCGCCGGCCCCGCGACCTCCGGCTCGGGCGGCATGGTCTCGAGGGGATAAAGGTCTTCGGAGAGATCGAACAGGTGCATCGCGATCTGGACTCCGCCGACCCCGTCGGTGAGTGCATGGTGGAACTTGCAGATCATCGCCGCGCCACCGTCTTCCAGACCGTCGATGAACGTCGTCTCCCACAGCGCGCGGGCCCGATCGAAATCCTGCATCTCGGCGACTCGCGCCATCTCCAGCACGTCGTCAAGGGTTCCTGGGCCGGAAATGGTCGCGCGGCGCAGGTGGTAGTCCAGTTCGAAGTCCCGGTAATGCTCCCACCGCGGCGGGGCCGGTGGAGGTGACTGCACCACCCGCTGCCTGAACATGGGCAGCCTGCGGCTGATCAAGTCGAATCGTTTCCGCACTTCGTCCCAGTCCGGAGACCGGTCCAGAAGTACGACACTGACCACGGTGGATCGCAGCCGTGGGTCGGTTTCCATCGCCCAGGTGAAAGCGTCGCTGGCGCGCATAAATGCAGTCATGTCTGTGCTCCTTGCACAGAACGTACGACGGCCAGGGCCCCAGGTCACCGGGTTATCGGCAGACGATGACTTTGGTCCCCACAGATAACGCCTTTAGTCGACTGCCGCCGCTCGCCCTACAGAATGGCCTTGAGGTCCTTTGCCCTGGCGATGTCGTCCCAGTCGACGTCGAGTTCCAGCAGGATCTCCTCCGTGTGCTGGCCGTGTTCCGGCGCGCGCGCGGGCGCCGGTGGAGTCTCGTCGAACTGCACGGGCGCGGCGACGATCCGGTACTTCTCGCCGTGGTCGTCGACGTTGGTCACCACGTATCCGTTGGGTTCCACCTGCGGATCGTTCAGGGTTTCCCGCGGCGTCGCCAGAGCGCCCCACACGCCGGGCTCGTCCTCGAGCGCCTTCTGCCAGTGGGCAAGATCATGGTGGGCGAACACGTTGGCCAGGATCTCGGTGGCCGCCGCGGCGTTGGCTATCAGGTTGCTCGACGGCACGAATCGCTCATCGGTGGCCAGCTCGGCCAGGCCCACGCGTTCGCAGAACCCCACCCAGAACTTGTCCGGCTGCAAGAACACCAACTGGATCCATCTGCCGTCCCGGGTTTTGTACCGGTTGACAAGCGGGTTGATGGCCAATCCGGGCGGTGCGCCGGGGATTCCGTCGATATCGAAGAAATCGGCCGCCGAGATGGACGGCGCTATCGCCCACATCGCCTGGGCCAGCAGCGACGAGTCGACAATCGTCGGCTCACCGGTGCGTTCGCGATGAAACAGTGCGGCGCACACTCCCCCGGCGAGCGTCGCCCCACCCTGCAGGTCACCGAACCCGGGACCCTGCACGGCGGGCGTTTCGCTGCCGAACGGCGTGAGCGTGTACGCGACGCCTCCCCGCGCGAGGTACGTCGCCGCGTCGAACCCCCCGCGATCCCGGTCCGGACCCCGCACCCCCAGTCCGGTGCCGCGCGCGATGATGATCTTCGGGTTGAACGAGCGGATGTCGTCCACGGTCAGCCGGGCCCGTTCGAGCGCACCCGGCAGCCAATTGGTAAGGAACACATCGGCACTGGCCAACAGGCGGCCGAACAGCTCGCGACCGGTTTCGGACTTGATGTCGATGGCGATGCTGCGTTTGCCGCGGTTGCCCAATTCGAGGATGAAGTCGGCGTCCGGGCGGGCCGCCTCCCGGGTGAACCCGCCGACGACCAGCGCCCGCCCGGGATCACCCGCGGCGACGCCTTCCACTTTGATCACGTCGGCGCCCCAGTCCGACAGCGCCGCACCGGCCGACGGGACGTAGGTCCACGACGCCAACTCGACCACCCGCACCCCTTGCAGGACCCCACCGCGCACGCCGGACATCGCCAACTCCCTCGGTCGACCGTCATTCCTTGCTATTTTAGATATTCTAGCTAGTCTAGGGCATAGTGGTAGCCCAACTGCAGGTCAGCGCAGTTTTTCGTGGAAGAGATGCGATGGATCCGACCATTGGCCCGATTCCGGCACCGGCCGCGGTGGCCCGCGCGTCGCATCCCGGAGCGCAGCGCCGGTCGGCCGATTCGTCCCCGCTTCGCCGGCAACCGCGCCAACGACTCATGTTGGGCCCCAACGATGTTCGCGATCTGAATACACGGACGAAGGACGGGCGATGGGCAGGGTAGCGGGCAAGGTGGCCGTGATCAGTGGCGCGGCGCGCGGTCAAGGCCGTTCGCATGCGCGGATGCTGGCCGCCGAAGGCGCGGACATCATCGCGGTGGACCTGTGCGCCGACATCGAGACCAACGAGTATCCCCTGGCCCGGCGGGAGGATCTCGACGAGACGGCCCGGTTGGTCGAGAAGGAGGGGCAGCGCGCGTTCACTGCGGTCGCCGACGTCCGCGATCGCGTGGCCTTGTCCACGGCGATCGATGAGGGCGTCGCCGAGTTGGGCCATCTCGACGTCGTCGTCGCCAATGCGGGCATCTGCCCGCTCACCGCGGGCCTGCCGCCGCAGGCCTTCGCCGACGCCGTGGACGTGGACCTGGTCGGCGTGCTGAATCTGGTGCACGCGAGCCTCAAGCATCTGCAAGCCGGCGCGTCGATCATCGTGATCGGCTCCAACGCCGCGTTCATGTCATCGATGAACACCACGGGCATCGACGGCGGCCCCGGCGGGGCCGGGTATGCCTTCGCGAAACTGGCTGCCGCGCACTACGTCAACGACTTCGCCTTGGCGCTCGCCCGGTTCTCCATCCGGATGAACGCGGTGCACCCCACCAACGTCAACACCGACATGCTGCACAGCCCGCCGATGTATCGGGCCTTCCGGCCGGACCTGAAGGACCCGACCCGCGAGGACGCGGAACCGGTTTTCCCGCTCGTGCAGGCGATGCCGATCCCCTACGTCGAACCCGAGGACATCAGCGAGGCGGTGCTTTTCCTCGCCTCCGACGCGGCGCGCTACATCACCGGGCAGCAGCTGCGCGTCGACGGCGGCGGGTTCCTCAAGGTCAAGCCCTGGTCGGGTGCGTGACCGCATGAGCGACGGCCCCGACGTCGAGCGCCGCCTCTACGAGCTGATGGTCCTGATGAAGGCCGCCGACGACCGGCTGTCCAAAGGCATCGGCACCGGCGAGTTCATGTGCGTGTACTGGCCCTCCCGCGGCCAGGAGGCCATCGCCGCCGCGATGGGCGTCGCGCTGCGCCCCGACGACCAGTTGGTGACCACCTACCGCGGGCTGCACGACCTCCTGGGCAAGGGCGTCCCGCTGGAGGAGATCTACGGCGAGATGATGGGCCGCACCGTCGGCGCCAGCCGCGGGAAGGGCGGCACCATGCACATCGCCAATCCCGATAGGGGCGTGATGCTTTCGACGGGGATCGTCGGGGCCGGCCCGCCGGTGGCGGTGGGGCTGGCGATGGCCGCCAAACGCAAAGGCTCCGATCGGGTGACGGCGGTCAGCTTCGGCGACGGCGCCACCAACACCGGGTCCTTCCACGAGGCGGCGAACATGGCCGCGCTGTGGGACCTGCCGGTGGTCTTCGTCTGCCAGAACAATCTCTACGCCGAAATGACGCCGACCGCCGACACGATGAAGCTCGAACACGTCGCCGACCGGGCGGCGGGCTACGGCATGCCGGGCGTGCGCGTCGATGGAAACGACCCGTTGGCGGTCACATCGGCGCTCGAAGACGCGCTGCGCCGGGCCCGCGCCGGCGATGGCCCCACCTTCATCGAATGCGTGACGTTCCGCTTCCGCGGCCACTACTTCGGTGACCGGATGCCCTACATCCCCAAGGATCAGCTTGCCGCCGCGATGGAAGCCGACCCGGTCCCCCGGTTCCGCAGCCACCTCGCCGCAGCCGGCATCTGCGATCAGGACGAACTCGACCGCATCGACAACGACGCACTGGCGGCGGTGGAAGCGGCGCTGCAAACCGTGATGCGCGCGGATTCCCCGTCGATCGACGAATTGGACTCCGACGTGTACGCGACCCCGATCGGGTTCCCGGTGTGAGCATGCCGGACGACGACATGCAAGTCAGAGAGATGACGATGCGCGAGGCGCTCAACCTCGCACTGGATCAGGCGCTTGCGGCCGACGACAGGGTGTTCCTGCTCGGTGAGGACATCGCCGATCCCGGCGCGTCAGGACCGACCGCGGGGCTGTCGACGAAGTACGGCCACGAACGCGTCCTGGACACACCGATCTCGGAGGCGGCGATCGTCGGCGCGGCCATCGGGGCCGCGATCGACGGCCTGCTGCCGGTGGCCGAGATCATGATCATGGATTTCATCGGCATCGCCGCCGACCAGCTGATCAACAACGCGGCCAAGCTGAGGTTCATGACCGCCGGGCGCACGACGGCGCCGATCACCATTCGCACCCAGGTCTATGCCGGGCTGGCGACCGGCGCCACGCATTCGCAGAGTCTGGAGGCGTGGTTCATGCACATCCCGGGCATGAAGGTGATCGTGCCGTCCACCCCGCGCGACGGGAAGGGCCTCCTGACGGCGGCGATCTTCGACCCCGATCCCTGCCTCTTCGTCGAAACCATTCGGCTGCAGGGCAAGAAGGGCCCCGTGCCCGTCGAGCCGGGGTTCTCGATCCCGTTGGGCCGGGCCGACATCAAGCGGCCCGGCGCCGACGTGAGCCTGATCGGCTACGGACGCTGCGTGCACGACGCGCTGACCGCCGCGGCCACCCTGCAAGAACAGGGGGTGAGCGCCGAGGTGGTCGATCTGCGCACCCTGGTGCCACTCGACGTCGAGACCATCCTCGACTCGGCCCGCCGTACCCGCCGAGCCGTCATCATCCATGACGCGGTCCAATTCGCCGGTCCGGGGGCGGAGATCGCCGCGATCCTGCACTCGGAGTTGTTCTCCGAGCTGGCCGCACCCGTCGAACGCGTGGCGGCCCGGTTCGTTCCCAACCCCGCCGCGGCGGCGCTCGAGGCGCAGGTGTACCCCTCCCCGGCGCGGATCGTCGCGGCCGCGCAGCGGACTTTCGAAAGGACCGGCGCGGGGGCGAGACCGCGTGGCTGACTTCATCATTCGGATTCCCCGCGTCTCGGTGGCCGTGTCGGAGGCCGAGCTCACCGACCTGCTCGTCGACGCCGGCCAGCACGTGGAAGCGGGCACACCGATCTACGTGATCGCCACCGAGAAGGTGGAACAGGAAATCGAGGCGGGAGCGTCGGGCACCGTGCGATGGACGGGACAGGTCGGGACCACCTACGACATCGGCGCCGAAATCGGCGTCATCACTTCGTGAACCAGGAAAGGGTGAGCACGTATGGATCTCAACGAGACTCGCGAGAGAATCATCTACCAAAAAGAGGGGCCCATCGCGAAGATCACCCTGAACTGGCCCGAAAAGGCCAACGCGCAGGACCAGAAGCTGGCCGAGGAAGTCGACGCCGCGCTCCTGGACGCCGACCGCGACTACGACATCAAGGTGCTGGTGCTCAAGGCCAACGGCAAGGGCTTCTGCTCCGGGCACGCGATCGGCAACAACGCCGTCGACTACCCGTCGTTTGTGGAGAACGCCATGGTGACAGGCCACCCGTGGAAGGCGCAGTCGGATCTCTTCGTCAAGCCCACCCTGAATCTGTGGGAGTTCTCCAAGCCCACCATCGCGCAGGTGCACGGCTACTGCGTGGGCGGCGGCACGCACATGGGCCTGACCACCGACATCGTCATCGCCTCCGAGGACGCCTACTTCTCCTACCCGCCGCTGCAGGGGTTTGGCATGCCGTCCGGTGAATGTTCCATCGAGCCTTGGGTGTTCATGAACTGGCGCCGTGCCGCCTACTACCTGTTCACCGCCGAGGTGATCGACGCCAAAAAGGCGCTGGAGGTCGGCCTCGTCAACGAGGTGGTCAAGCGGGAGGACCTGGACGACCGCGTGGACGCGATCGCCCGCCACATCGCGCAGGCGCCGTTGACGACGCTGATGCTCACCAAGGCCAACCTGAAGCGAGCGTGGGAGCTGATGGGCATGCGGGTGCACTGGCAGAGCTCCAACGACCTCGTCGCGCTCGCCTCTATCAGTAAGGACGTGCAGGAGCTGATCCAGAAGGTGTTCAAGGACAAGGTGCTGCCGTCCGAGCATGCCCGGCGTCAGGCCGCGGCCGCCGCCCAGACCGACGGCGCCGCAGCCACTTAGGGCCTGCTGGTGAACATCGCCGATCACGCGATCGCGGCCGCCCAATCGCCGGCACTGCTTGCCGATGGCGGCGTGATCTCCTTCGGCGAACTGTACGCCCGCAGCCAACGCGTCGCCGCGGTGCTGCACGCCGCCGGGCTGCGCCCCGGTGACGGCGCGGCCCTGATCCTGCCGAACCGGCCTGAGTTCCTCGAAATCACCTGGGCCTGCCAGCTTTCCGGCCTCTATTACACCGCGGTCAACACCCACTTCACCCCGGACGAGGTCGCCTACGTCATCGACGACTCCGACGCGCGGGCCGCCTTCGTCGACGCCACCATGCCGGACCTCGCCGCGCACGTCCGCGCGGTCAACGCGGCCGTCACCGTGCACCTGGCGGTGGGTGGACGCCTGCCCGGCTGGCGGGCGTACGAGGACGCGCTGGCGACCGCCGGTGACGCGCCACCGGTGTCGGACGGGTCGGAGATGCTCTATTCGTCGGGCACCACGGGGCGGCCGAAGGCCGTCCGCCGGCCCCTTCCCACCGACGGCAACGGCTCGTGGGCTCAGGGGGTGCTGGAGCTGGCGCTGACGCATAAGTACGGGATGAGCCGGGAAAGCGTGTACCTCTCGCCCGCGCCGCTCTACCACGCAGCCGGAGTGAACTACACCATGGCGGTCAACCGCGTCGGAGCCGCGGCCATCCTCATGCGCAAGTTCGACGCAGAGACCGTCCTGCGGCTGATCGAGACCCACCGCGTGACGCACGCCCAGTTCGTGCCCACGATGTTCGTGCGGATGCTCAAGCTGCCCAGGGCGGTCCGGGAAAAGTATGACGTCTCGAGCCTGCGGTGTGTCATCCATGCGGCCGCGCCCTGTCCGGTCGACGTCAAGCACCAGATGATGAAGTGGTTCGGGCCGATCATCCACGAATACTACGGTGGCACAGAGGGATTCGCGGGAACGACGATCGGTCCCGACGAATGGCTCGCCCATCCCGGTTCGGTGGGCAGACCCATGTCGCCGGTGCACGTCGTCGGGGACGACGGCGTCCAGCTCCCCGCCGGTGAAGCCGGCGAACTCTTCTTCGAGGGCGGCCCCGACTTCGAGTACTTCAAGGACCCCGCCAAGACCGCATCGGTCTCCAACGACCGCGGGTGGCGCACGCTGGGCGACATGGGTTACGTCGACGAGGACGGATACCTTTACCTCACCGATCGTTCGACGTTCATGATCGTTTCCGGCGGCGTGAACATCTACCCGCAGGAAGTCGAGAACCTCCTGATCATGCACCCCAAGCTCGTCGATGCGGCCGTCTTCGGCGTACCCAACGACGAATTCGGCGAGGAGGTCAAGGCCGTCGTGCAGCCGGTCGACGGCCTCGCGGGGCCCGGCCTCGAGGCCGAGCTGATCGAGTACTGCCGAGCGCACCTGGCCGGCTACAAATGCCCGCGCAGCGTCGAATTCGTTGCCCAGTTGCCCCGAGACCCGAACGGAAAGCTGTACAAGAGACGCATTCGCGAGCGTTACTGGCAGGGGCGGGCATCGCGAATCGTGTGACCAACAAGGGATGGCGAGATGGCTTCGAAGACATTTTCAGCGCCAGGTTCGGTAGGCACCGCCGTGAACTGGACACCGCTACCGGTGCCGTGGGCGGTCCAGGCCGTCGATCGCATTCCCAAGCAGCGCTACTACGACGCCGAGTTCTACGCGCTGGAGGCGGAGGCCTTCTGGCCGCGCGTGTGGCAGATGGCCTGCCGGCTCGAGGAGATCCCCAAGCCCGGCGACTTCGTCGAGTACGAGATCCTCGATCAGTCGATCATCGTGGTGCGTTTGGACGCCGACACCGTGCGGGCCTACCACAACGCGTGCCGCCATCGCGGGGTGAAACTGGTGGAAGGCAGAGGCTCCTGTGGATCTCGGCGCACTTTCGTCTGCCCCTTCCACGGCTGGTGCTGGGGCCTGGACGGACACAACACCTTTGTGTTGCGGTCCGAGGCGTTCGCCGAGGAAAACATGGATCCGCAGGATCTGCAGCTGGTTTCCGTCCGGTGTGAGACCTGGGGCGGATGCGCGTGGATCAACCTCGACGACGGGGCCCCCGCGCTGCGCGACTGCCTGGAGCCCTTCGCGTCGATCTACGACGCCTGGCAGGTGGAGTCGCTGCGGGTCGAGTGGTGGCAGTCGTGCCGGTTGCCGGTCAACTGGAAGCTGGCGACGGCGGCGTTCATGGAGGGATACCACGTCCCTCAGACCCATCCCCAGTTACTGCCGTCCGCCCAGAGCGGCGCCCCGGCGAAGCCCGCCGTGCACCCCGTGATCGCGAGCAGCCTGTACTTCATGCGCACCCTCGGCACCGGCATGGGCGGAATGACGCACGACAACGACGTCCGGATCGCCGAGGGCCTGCAGAACGTCGACCTGCCGGCCGACCCCGCCGCGGCGCTGGGCGCCTGGCGCAGCGCCCTCAACGACGCCGTCGTCGGCTGGCATCGGGCCCGGGGCAGCGCCATGCCCGACCTCAACGAGCTGGCCCGACGCGGCATCACCGACGCGATCGGGTTCTGCTTCCCGCACTACTTCCTCCTGCCCACCTACAGCAGCGCGTCGTCGTACCGCATCCGTCCGCTCGGACCCGAGGAGACCCTGTTCGAGATCTGGTCCCTCACCCGGTTCCCCGACGACGTTTCCCCGGGCAAACCCCAACCGCCGGAGCCGATGGCGCCCGACGACCCGCGCTGGCCGCCGATCCCCGCCCAAGACTTCTCCAACCTGCCGAGGCAGCAAAAAGGGTTGCACTCCAAAGGTTTTGCGTACATGCGCTTGTCGAACCAGATCGAGGGGCTGATCTCCAACTTCGAACGCGTCGTCGACGGCTTCCTCGCGGGCCTGCCGTACGAGGCCCTGGTGCCCGCGATCCAGAAGACCAACACCACCATCGACGTGCCGGTCGCCGACCTCGGATTCAGCGCGGAGGCCCGATGACCACCCGGTGGGACCGCTCCGTGGACCTGCTCATCGCGGGCAGCGGCGGGGGCGGCATGGTCGCGGCGCTGGCGGCGCTCGACTCCGGCATCGAACCCCTGGTCATTGAGAAACAAGCCCTGGTGGGCGGTTCCACCGGGCTGTCCGGTGGCATGGTGTGGCTGCCGAACAACCCGCTGATGCGGGCCGAGGGCGTCCCGGACTCACACGAGGACGGTCTGGCCTACTTCGACGACGTCGTCGGCGACATCGGCCCGGCGTCATCGCCGGCGCGGCGCGAGATGTTCCTCACCGCGGGCTACGAGATGATCAACTTCCTCACCCGCAAGGATGTTCGGTTCGTGCGTTGCCCGGGCTGGAGCGACTACTACCCGAATCACAAGGGCGGCAACGAAGCCGGCCGCGCGATCGAGTGCGTCCCCTACGATGCGGCCGCCCTGGGGAGCTGGCGCGACAAGGTCCAGCCCTCGATGGCCAAGTCCTACGGCGGGTTCGTCCTCAAGACGAACGAGCTGCGCTCGGTGCAGTACTTCAACCGGTCGCCGCGCGCCTTCGCCGTGGCCATGCGGGTGTTCGCGCGCACCAGGGCCGCCCGGCTCCGCCGTCGGGAGATCCTCACCAACGGCGCATCACTCATCGGTCAGATGCTCAAGGTGCTGATCGACCTGCGCGGTGAACCGCCGATCTGGACCGGCGCCGCGATGGAGGATCTGATCGTCGAGGACGGCCGTGTCGTCGGCGCGCGGGTATCCCGCAACGGCACCCCGCTGAACGTCGAGGCGCGCAAGGGCGTCCTGCTCGCCGCGGGCGGGTTCAGCCGCAACCGCGACATGCGCCGCCGCTACAGCGGGGAGCAGCCCAACGAGGGGCTCTGGTCGATCGCGAACGCCGGCGACACCGGTGAGGTGTTGTCGACCGCGATCCGGTTGGGCGCGAGGACCGACCTGATGGACGAGGCCTGGTGGCTGCCATCGGTCTTCATCGCCGACGGGGGTGACGCGGCGAGGGCGCTGGGCAGCGGTAGGCAGCGGCCCGGTGCCATCTACGTCGACGGAACCGGCCGGCGGTTCTGCAACGAGTCCAACTCGTACGTTGAGGTCGGCAAGGCGATGTATGCGAACAAGGCGGTGCCGTGCTGGATGGTCTTCGACGAGGGCTACATCACCCGGTACGTGTCGGGGGCCAACCCGTTCAAGAAACGTCGTCTGCCCGAAGAACTCATCACTCGCGGCGCGGTCATGCGGGGCTCGACCATCGGTGACCTCGCGCGCCAGATGGGCGTCCCCGCCGACGCCCTGGAGCAGACGATCAAGCGCTTCAACGGTTTTGCGGCCAAGGGCCTCGACCCGGACTTCGGGCGCGGCCAGTCGGCGTACAACGACTGCCTGGGCGACCCCGGGCATCGCCCCAATGCCGCGCTCGGACCGCTCGAGCGGTCACCGTACTACGCCACCAAAGTCGTTCCGGCCGACGTCGGGACGTGCGGCGGGGTGATCACCAACGAGCACGCGCAGGTCCTCGACGAGGACGACTGCGTGATCGACGGCCTGTACGCGACGGGCAACATCACGGCGACGGTGATGGGTCGAAACTATCTGGGCGCGGGCGGAAGTATCGCCTACACAATGGTGTTCGGTTACGTCGCCGCCCGCCACGCCGGCGGCCGGCGGGTTGCCGGCGATCGAAGCCGCTAACTTCCGCGAGCAGACAGAAAATCGCCCAGTTGGCCGCGCAATGATGCGACTTTGCGTCTTCTCGCGCTAAGAAGTCTCGTCGCGGCCCACGAAATCGCGCGGCTTCATGCCCGATTGCATCAGCTCGGCCCGCCGCGCCTGGACATCGGAGGCGGCGCCGACCATGTTCGTCAGGATGTGGCTGACCTGCAAGTGCACCCGCATGCCCATCAACTCCCACGCGCGCTTCACGTTGTTCTTCACCGCCATCAGCGTGGTCAACGGGATTTGGGCGATCTTGCTCGCCATCTCCTCGACGACGCCCTCGAGGTCTTCGCGCGGCACCACCTTGTTGAGCAGGCCCCAGTCGAGGGCTTGCTGCGCGGACAGCGTCGGGGCCAGCAGCAACCAGTCCATGGTGCGATGCCAGTTCATCAGCAACCAGGGCTCGATCATCGTGTGGCCGCCGGGCTCGCCGAGGCTTTGGGCGAGTGGCATCTGGAAATACGCGTCCTCGGACGCCACACAGAAGTCGGTCAACAGACCGAGATAGATCCCACCGCCCATGCAATAGCCGTGGATCGCGGAAATGGTCGGCTTCGGGAATTCCCACAAATACAGCGTCGGCCACAGGAACAGGTCCGCGGTGCCCTTGTACAGGTCCTCGAACGTCTCGCCGAAGTCGGGATACGGATTTTCGTCGGGTCCCCAGCGAGCCACGTGCCCGCCGCAGAATCCTTTACCGTTGGCCTTCAGGATGACGACCTTGATCTCCTTGTCGCGGTCGGCTTCGTGCAGGCATTCGTCGACTTCGGTGACCAGGACCGCATCCTTGGTGTTGGCCTTGTCGACCCGGTTGAGGATGATCCGCGCGATCGGCGGCTCGCGCTCATAAATGACCGCTTCGAGGACGCGCCGCTCCATGCGCGTGACATTACCCGACACCGCCATGCGGTGAAGTCAAAATGGCACCGCCTGACTCCCATTCCGGTGGGCGGTAATGCGCGCGGCGAAAACGCTTGCCACTCAGCGGCCTTCGTGTGCCGCGCGCGCCAGCAGCCAGGCCTCGCCCCGGCCTTCGCCGGCGGCTACCACGTCGAGTTCGGCGAACGCCGCGGGCAGCTCGCCGGCGACCGCGCGGAACGGCCCTGGGGCGGCTCCGACTTCGCTCAGCACCGCCATCGCCAGCAGCCCGCCGGGTGCCAGGCGTTCGATGATCGCGTGGTCCAGGCGACGGTCGCGGAATCGATGGCACAGGATGACATCCACGGATGGCCCGGCCGGCAGCCCGTCATCGAAGTCGACGACCTCGAAGCGGCATCGATCGCTCACTCCGGCGCGCCGAGCCAGCTCGCGCGCCCGGGCGACCGCCACCGGGGAGACGTCGAATCCCTCCACCCGAAGCCCGCGCATCGCGAGCCATGCCGCCGCGAGTCCGGGCCCGCATGCCAGGTCGAGAGCCCGTCCCGCAGCGGGAAGTACATCCGCGTGGGGCGCCAGAAACGGGGGTGGCCCCACCGCGTCCACCGACGGTGGCGCCTGGGTCGCGTACCGCTCGTCCCAGCGCTGCCGGTCCGCCTCGGCCATAGGGCCACTCTAGAACTTCTGGACAGCTGTCCGTAAATCGCTGCCGGATGGTGGTTGTTGGTGCTCGCGCCGCCTTCCTACACTGGACGGGTGTCCAAAGATGCGGCTCGCCGGTTGGATCGCCGGCCGGGGCAGACGATCCGGAAGGTCCTTGATGCCGGCCTCGAGGAGCTGCGCGGCTCGTCCTACGCCAATCTGACGATGCGTTCGGTGGCGACGCGCGCCGGAGTCTCGCCGGCGAGCGCCTACACCTACTTTCCGTCGAAAAGCGCGCTGGTGGCGGCGGTGTACCTGCGCTTTCTGCGCGAACTACCGCTGCACACCGACGTCAACGACACGACCAAGACGCGGGTCAGCGCGACGCTGCGAGGCATGGCTGTCGTGGTCGCCGACGAGCCCGAGCTGACCGCCGCCTGCGGTGCGGCGCTGATGGCCGACGACCCGGCGGTCAAGCCGATTCGCGAGCAGATCGGCCACGAGGTCGCCACCCGCATCGGCGCCGCCCTGGGTCCGGGATGGCCCCGCGCGGTGAAATCCACGCTGCAGCTGACCTTTTCCGGCGCGCTGATGACCGCCCGGTTCGTCAGCTTCGACGAGATAGCTGGACAACTCGATGAGGCGGTCAACCTCATCCTGGGCGCCTCCGTGGCGTAACCCACGGTGGCGCAACGAATCACGCGACCGGTGTCAAGTTCCTGGACGGCTGACCCGCGCGCAGGAACCGGCCGAACTTCTGCTTGCCCAACGCGGGTGAGGCCTGGCCCGCTCCGAACGCGAACTGTCCCGCCACCAGCACGGCGCTGACGGTGTCGTCGTTGCGGTTGACCATCCGGGACAACCCGCCGTAGGACTTCACCGGATGCTCGGCATAACGATCCAGCGAACCGTCGAGCTTGTCCGGGTTGATCACGACGACGTCCGCGCGGTCCCCTTCGCGCAGGGTGCCGGCGTCGATTCCGTACCACGACCCCAGTTCGCCGGTGAGCCGGTGCACGGCACGTTCGACCGACATGAACGGGGTGCCCTGCTTCTCCGCCTCGTGCACGTGCCGCAGCAGGCGAAGCCCGCAGTTGTAGAAGGCCATGTTGCGCAGGTGTGCGCCGGCGTCCGAGAAGCCCATCTGGACGGTTTCACTCTGCGCCAGCTTCTTGAGCACCTCGGGACGATGATTGGAGATCGTGGTGCGCCAGCGCAGCGCTTCGCCGTGCTCCACCACCAGGTCGAGGAACGCGTCGACCGGATGCAGCCCGCCGCGGTCCAGCCCCACCCGTCCGAAGGACTTGCCGACCACCGACGCGTCGGGGCAGGACACGATCTCGGCGTCGAAGAAATCGCGGTGCCACACCCTGGGGCCGAACTTCTTGTCGTAGTCCTCGCGAAACCAGCGGCGATACTCCTCGTCACGCATGAGCTCGTGGCGCTCGATCTCGCCCTGCAGATGCAGCGCCGCGGCGCCCGCGCCGAACTCCTCGAACACCACCAGCGAGATCCCGTCGGCGTAGACCTCGAACGGTACGGGCAGATGCTGCCACCGGAAGTCGGCGCCGAGGGCGTTCACGACGCGCGCGAGCCGGTCCATCAGGTGGATCACCGGCGGTATGGCCTTGATGTCGGCCGCCGAGAGCAGGCTGGTCTTCAACCGGGGACGGCCGAATCCCAGCGACGTCGCCAACTGCGACACCACCGAGAGCGGATTCTTGATGTCCGGGCCCGACTGCAGGATCTTGTTGCGGCGCCGCAGGATAGCGTTCAACCGGCGCAGTTCGCGTGGCTTGGCGTACGTCGACGGCAGGGTGCGCGACCGGCAGACCTCGCCGTCGAGCTTGTCGAACAGCAGTTGCTGCGAGGACATCCCGACAAAACCTTCGTCGAGCGCCTCGTTCAGCATCGCCTCCATCCGCGCCAGTTCCGCCGCCGACGGCCGGACGTCCGTGCGGGTTGCCCGGTCCAGGCCCATCGTCGCGGCGCGCATGTCGGAGTGGCCCATGAACGCCGTGACGTTGGGACCCAAGTTCCGCCGGTCGAGTTCGGCGACGTACTGCGCGGGATTGGTCCACGAGCGGGCGGCGTCCAGGTGCTCGATGACATGGCGCCGGGGAATCGCCTCGACCCGGCCGAAGATGTCACCGGCGTCCACGTTGTCCAGATAGACCGTGGACAACGAACACGATCCCAGCATCACGGTCGTCACGCCGTGCCGCAGCGATTCGGAAAGCTCGGGCTCACAGAGTATTTCGACGTCGTAATGGGTGTGGATGTCGATGATGCCGGGGATCACCCACTGGCCCGTCGCGTCGATGACGTCGGCGCCCGTCGTGTCGAGTGGTTCGGAGGTGATGATGGCGACCCGGCCGTCGCGCACACCGATGTTTCTGCGCGCCGACGGCGCGCCCGTCCCGTCGAACCAGCGTCCGTTCATGATCACGGTGTCGTACTGCAATGTTCGGCCTTTCTGCCGTGCCGGACGCTGGAACATCCGCGGTGATCATACATAGTTTCCGAAGTGTCTGGCCATGCCACTCGGCCCTCCGGCGGCGTTAACCAGCAACGATCAGCCTCCGGCAGACGTTATGATCCAGCTGTGGGAATCACCGACTACGGGTTTGCCGCCCGTTAGATGCGCAGTCACGGTTGGGCAGGAGACACGCCCGCCTCCGACGAGGAGGCGATCGAGCGCATCCTGGACGCCGCCGACAGGATCATCGCCGAACGAGGCTCGGCGCTGCGGATCGCCGACGTGGCGCGGGCGCTCGGGGTCACCCGGCAGACCGTCTATCGGTACTTCCCCGGGACGCAGGCGCTGTTGGTGGCATCGGCGATGCGGTCGGCCGACGGCTTCCTGGACCGGATGGCGGCCCACCTCGACGGGGTGACCGACCCGGTCGTGGCGATGACGGAAGGAATGGCATTCGCCATCGAGGAGCTGGCCTACGACAACCAGGTCGAATTCGTTCTCAATCAGCGTCACCGCGGCGGCCAGAAGGTCTCGATCATCTCGGATACCGCCTTGGCGTTCGGGCGGTCGATGCTGCATCGCTACGACATCGATTGGGAGAGTTACGGTTTCGACGAAGCCGGTCTCGATGAATTGAACGAATTCAGCCTGCGGGTGCTGCATTCGTTCCTCGCCGACCCGGGGCGTCCGCCCCGCAGCGGCGCCGAACTGCGGCGCTATCTGACGCGTTGGCTCGGCCCGGCGATCGCCTATCCACAGATGCTGCGCGCGATGGACGCGCTGCAAAGCCCCGAGCCGCCGCCAACGCGGCGGCGCCCTTCCAAGGCATCCTGAAACCCCGTCAACGGGCGACGTCGGCGACAACCAGAAGGAGCGGGCATGACGGGCCTCGGTCAGATCGCGCTCAATAGCGCGCCCGTTGTCGGTGGCGCGATGCTGGGCGTCGCCGCCGGCCAGTTCCGGGCCCCCGACTTCCGGGGGCTGATCAAACAGGACATGGACTTGCTGGACCGGCTCCCGCCAGAAGCCGGCACGCGGCGCGCCGAACTGCAACGCACCATCGACGCCCGCATCGACGACCTGATCGACACCGCCGACCGGACGCGGGCGATGCGCAAGGCGGCGTTGTCTTACCAGGGGAACTGGCGGGACGTCGTGCTCCTGATCTGTGTGGTGTTGTTCACCGTCATCTGGTGGGACGTCGACCACAGCAGGGGCAGCTGGCTACCCATGTTCGTCCTGCTGATCATCCTGACCATCGTGACCGCCGCCTACGCGTTTCGCGGCGTGCTGCGGGCCGCCAGTTCGTTCATGCACAGACCACCCCACGCCCCCGGCGCGGGGGCCCCGCGGTAGCCCCTGCGTCGGCCGTCATCGCACAACGCGCGCACTTTGTCACCCTGTGACAAAATCACAATGTGAAGGCGCAAACCCTCGCCAGCCTGATTTGTGCTGTGCTGGCACCCTTTTGGGCGCTCCCGGTCGCTCCCGTCGCGGCCGCCGAGCCCTGCCCAGACGTCGAGGTGGTCGCCCGGGGTACCAACGAGCCGCCGGGCGTCGGCCGGATCGGCCAGAGTTTCGTCGACACCCTGCGCTCGCACGTCGGCGGCAGGTCCCTGGGTGTGTATGCGGTCGACTACCCGGCGACCACGGACTTCCCCAGGGCCGTGGATGGCATCAGCGACGCGGGCGCGCACGTCGAACACATGGCGGTCTCCTGCCCCAGAACCAGGATGGTGCTGGGCGGATACTCCCAGGGCGCGGCCGTGATGGGTTTCGTCACCGAAAGCGCGGTGCCGGACGGCGTGCACCTGGTCCAGGCACTGCAGCCGATGCCGGCCGAGGTTTCCAGCCACGTGGCCGCGGTCGCGCTGTTCGGAAAGCCATCGAGTCAGTTCATGAGCATTCTCAACGAGCCGCCGGTGACGATCGGTCCACCGTATGCGGCCAAGACCATCGAGTTGTGCGTGCCCGGCGATCCGGTCTGTTCGGACGCCGCAAACCCCGCCGCGCACCGGCAGTACGTCGAAGCGGGGATGGTCGACCAGGCGGCCGATTTCGCCGCCGGTCGCCTGTAGGCCAGCGCCTAGACTGATCCACGTGGCCGCGGATGGGCATCCGATCGACAACGTCGGGAGTGTGGCCTTCGACGTCGCCGATCGGCTGGCGATCATCAACTTGTTCGGCGCCTACGCCCACACCTACGACAACAACCGGCTCGACGATTTCCGCATGTTGTTCACCGAGTCACCGGAGCTCGTCCTGCTGCACGAGGGCCAGCCGCTGTCGGCCGACATCGAAACGGTCATGAGCCTGCTCGCGGCCAGGAAGGCGGCGTTCAAGGCCGAGAAGAATCAACGCCGTCACGCGCTGAACTCGTTCTGGTTCTCCAGCCAGGGCGCCCACGAAGCGACCGGACACTGCTATGTCCAGGTCTTCGCCATCAAGGACGGTGGTCCGCCCACCGCCGACCTGACCGGCTGCTACGACTTCACCGCGGTCAAGCAGGAGGGCGGCTGGCGGTTCAGTCGGTGGGTGGTGGGCATCGATCAGACACAACCGGGCGCCCCGTGAACCTGCGACGTCAGCGTGGTCCGGCGCCGGCGTCGAGGACCTCGATGGCCGCATCGATGTTGGGGATGATCGTCGGACCGTAACTGCTCACCAGCTGCCCGAGCGCGCGAGCGATGTGCGGTCCGACGGCGCCGGCGGCGAGGATCTCCTGGGCCAGGACGATGCCGTTCACCAGGTGGGCGGCGCTCAAGCGGCCGTCGGCGGTGACCTCGTATCGCCAGTCGCCGATCTGCACCCGCTC
The DNA here is from genome assembly GCA_963732835.1 of uncultured Actinomycetota bacterium. Lineage (GTDB taxonomy): Bacteria > Actinomycetota > Actinomycetes > Mycobacteriales > Mycobacteriaceae > Mycobacterium. The sequence continues at coordinate 158,041 of CAVTBA010000009.1, read as the reverse complement.
CGGCTGCGACCGGAAGAAGCCGCGCCGTGCGGGCACCAGGATCACCCCCGGAACCCCGCAAAAGACCCTGAGCACCAGCCCGACTCCCCCGGGACCGGCCAAGGCGGTTCCGACGGCCCGGCCGACCCGCTCGTGATCCAGGCTCGTCATCAATCGCTCATGGGCAGGACGAACGACGGTGTCAGGGTTTGCGCCTCGCCTCCGCGACGCACCGCGGTTCCGGCGACATAAAACTCGACGGTGTGATGTCCCCACGCATAGTTGGAGATGGCGAAATGCACGCCGACGACACCGGTTCCGCCATCGCGCTCGGCTTCACTCTGCATGCGTGACATCGCCAGCTCCCGGGCCTGGTAGCTCCCCTGCGTCCATTGGGGCATCTCGGCATTGCGTCCCACCTGGCTGAGCGTGCGCAGGAACCCTTGTACGGCAACGTGAAACACGCAGTTGCCCATCACAAACGCCACCGGGGCGAACCCCGATCGCAGGAGGGTGGTCAGATCCTGCCCGGAGAGGTGACTGGTGAACGCCTGGCCGTTGGGGCGCCGATAGGCGCCCGGCTTTTGCGTGTACCGCACCGCGGTGCCGACCGCGATGAACTCCAGATGCTCGCCCTCTCCCTGGTGGCGCCACTCGAGGCGGACGCCGACCACGCCGTCCGCGCCCAGCGAATCGGCCTCCGCCTGCATCCGCGACATCGCATTCCAGCGAGCGCGGTACGTCGCGTCGGTCAGCACGGGCAGCTCGGATTGTTGCTTGATCCCGGTGAACTGGTAGCCCACGTGATAGACCGAGACGCCCATGACAAGTTCGATCGGCTCAAATCCCGCCCCATGCAGCAAGGCGAATTCGTTGATCGACAGGTCGGAGGTGAACACCTTTCCGGCGTGTGACAGTCGTTCGCTGGCGACTGGGTCGAGCGGGTTCGGTTGGATTGTCAAAACACCCTCCTGCGGTTCGCAGGACAGCGTAGGCGGCGGGGCGGGTTCGCACATCCATAACGTGCGACCTTCCGGTGGACCGGTGGCGAAATATCGATGCTCCGGCGCGCCGGGTACGGCTCACGCACCCACGGCAATCCCGCGACGTGATGAATTTGCTGCCGTCCGGTTCTTCACGGCCGCTCAGAGCGCGACTTACGCGCCGCCGATCATCTTGTGCAATTCGTCGACCGACCAAGGTTCGGCTTGATGGTGGTCGCGGTAACCCAGCACCCGCGGCGCCGGCCGGTCGAAGCTACCCACGAATCCCCCTGCGGCAACGAAGATCTGACCCGTGACGGCCTGCGCCAGGTCGCTCACGAGATAGGCGTATAGCGGGGCCACGAAGGCGGGTGGGGCGCTGTCCAAAGAGGCCCGCATGGTCAATTCGTCCAGCAAGCCGCGGCGGTGCAGGTCGTCGATGTGTGCTTCGTACTCGGCGCCCGTGGACAGCCGTGTCCGGGCGCCGGGACACACGGCGTTGGCTCGTACGCCGTGGGCCTTCAGTTCGGCGGCGATCGCCATGGTCAGGGCATTCACCGCGCCCTTGCCCGCGGGGTAGCCGGTACCGCCGTAGTCGCCCAGAAATGCCACCGAGCTCGTGTTGACGATGGCCCCGTGCCCCTGCGCGACCATGGCGCGGGCCGCCGCCCGGCACGTGTGGAACGCCGTGCCGAGGTGGGCGCTGATCAGGCGGTCGAAGTCCTCTGGCGAGATGTTCAAGATCGAGGACCCGGCCGGCTCGGCGATGCCGGCGCAGTTGATCAGGGCATCCAGCCGCCCGTACTGGCGTACGCAGTCGTCGACCAGGACGGCGGCGATGCGCTCGTCGTCCGCGGGTCCGACCACCGCGCTGGCGTGACCGCCTGACGCCGTGATCCCGGAAACGGTCTGCTCGACGGCGTCCGCGTCGCGACCGTTGACGACCACACCGGCACCCAGGCCGCACAGCAGTTCGGCGACCGCACGCCCGATTCCACGGCTGCCGCCGGCGACCACCGCGCCGCAACCATCGAGCAGGCGCCCGCTGTCGTTCACCGCCACGGACGTCGTAATGCGTTGTGCGCAAACTGCTCTCGGTATGGGTCGGGCGCCGGTTGCGGGAGCTCGGTCACGAACATTAGGCGAACAGTACCCAGCCGGCTCGGAAATGAGAACCACCGTCGGCCCTTTTCGACGGCGGATGCGGCAACCGACATGGGCTGCGGGCGAGACGAACCCGCGGTGAGCGGTCGCGGGCGGATTCGATGAGGCGTATAGTCACCTTTGAAGTCCGTTATGGACGTGTCGCCGTTTAGCTCAAAGCGGCCAGTCAGCCGCACGGCTACTGAGCTTGATATGGCTCCGGCGACGAACACCCGAGTCATCTCCTTCGGTAGACCCGAGCGCGTTGGATAACCGACCAGTCCTGCGGATCAGGTGCAGTGAGGCGACCGTACGCATAGCTGCCGTGTCTCACTGCAAACGACTCGAGGAGTGAGTCAGTAATGCAGAAATGTTTGCGCGCCAAACTTTCCAGGATCAGCCGCGCCGAGGCCGGGCGCGTGCGCGCATGACCGATGTAATCGCACCCACCCGTCCCGCTCCTCGCCGCGACACCAAAGCCGACGATTCCTACGACGACGTGGTCGAAATGTTCGTGTCGCTGCGCCAGATGCCGGCCGAGTCGCACGAGTACCGCCGCCAGCGCGAGCGGATCGTGGCCCGATGCCTGCCCCTGGCCGACCATGTGGCCAGCCACTTCGCGCGCCGCGGCGAAGGCCTCGACGATCTCGTCCAGGTGGCGCGCTTGGGCCTGATGAACGCCATCAACCGGTTCGATCCCGCAAAGGGGCCCAGCTTCATCGGCTTCGCGGTCCCGACCATGATGGGCGAGGTCCGCCGGTACTTCCGCGACTACAGCTGGGGCATGCGGGTACCGCGACGGTTACGTGAATTGCACGTGCAGATCAGCCGGACGACCGGCGATCTGGCCCAGAAGCTGGGGCGTGCGCCCACCGCAGGTGAGCTTGCGCAAGCGCTCGAAGTCCCCCGCGAGGAGATCGTCGAATGCCTCGTGGCGGGCGACGCCTACCGGCTGGATTCCCTGGACGCGCCGGTGGGTACCGACAGCTCGGGCACGCCCAGACTGGTGGCTGACGCGGTCGGTGGCATCGATCCGCAGATCGAGCACATCACCAATCGGGAAGCGCTGCGCGTGCTGGTCGCCGCCCTCCCCGGCCGCGAACGCGAGGTCTTGCGCATGCGGTTCTTCGAATCGATGACGCAGAGCCAGATCGCCGAGCGCATCGGGGTGTCGCAGATGCAGGTCTCCCGCATCCTGGCCAGCACCCTGCGCTGCCTGCGCGACCAACTCGAGTAGCCCCTTCATCGGCTCTCGGGGCCTTCGGCCCCGCGCCGGCACCGCGCCGCAATGTACTGTGCGATTCGGGAACGAACTCGACGGCGGCGCCGGAGGCGGCCTGGAAGGGAGCTCGATCGATGAGGACTTCACGGACGGTGGCAGCGGGCGTCGCGGCGACGGCGGCGCTGGCGGTGGCGGTCGCGGGGTGCGGCAAGAATCCGACGTCATCGACGTCGAAGCCGGGGTCGTCCAGCTCGGCCACTACCAGCGCCCACAGCTCGGCACCGACGTCCTCGGCACCCGCGCAGCCGAGCGAGTACACCGGCCTGTTGATTCAGGCGAGCGACATCAACGCGCCGATACCGTTCACCGCTACCCCACCGATCAGCAACCCGAACGGCCAACCGGGCGTCGCGACGACGTTCAAGGACGACGACGGCAGCCACGTCATCAAGGACACCATCCAGGTGTTCGCGGACCCCGCTGCCGCCACGAACGCGTTGGACGCGGCCAAGGGCGCCCAGGGTGACGTGATCAAGAGCCCGACAACGCAACCGGCCAACGTCGGGACGGGCGGAACGACGTTGTTGGGCAACTCTCCGGACAAGACCAAGGGTGTGACGATACTGCTGTTCACCGAGGGCAAGGCCTTTGTCACGCTGGAGTTCGACGGGCCACCCGATACCCTGGCACCCGCGGATTTCGTCAACGACGTGGGCCAGAAACAAGATGCTGCCATCAAGAAGGGGCTCGGCGGCTGAGCGCGAACTGACCGCCCACCACCAAGGAGTCAGATGACCATCATCAATGGGATGCCGGCCCATGCCCTGTTGCTGCACTTCGTGCTGGTGCTCGTCCCGCTGACCGCGCTGCTGGAGATCGTGTGCGCTCTGTGGCCGGCGGCGCGGCGGGGCCAGCTGTTGTGGCTCACGGTGCTATTGGCCGCCGCCACCATGGTCTTGACGCCCATCACGGTCAACGCCGGTGAATGGCTTTACGACCTGAGAGCCAAACCCAGCCCCATCTTGCAGGAGCACGCCGACCGGGGCGGCACGATGACCTACTTTTCCGCCGCACTACTGGCGGTCGCGCTGCTGCTCGTGGCGCTGCGCGTGATCGAACGCCGGTCGGACAAACGCCGCGCGGTCACCCGGGCGGTCGTCGCGATAGTGGCACTCGCCGTCGCCATCGCCGCGATGATCCAGATTTACCGCGTGGGTGATGCTGGGGCCCAATCGGTTTGGGGCGACGAGATCGCGCACCTGAAGAAATCCCACTCGGGTTAGCCGTCGGCCTCGCGGCCCTGCTTCCGGACGCCGGACGGCGAACCCCGGCGTGACGCCTACGGGACCGGCGTGAGGACAAACAGCCGGAATTGCCGTGGGCCCGCGCGGTCCTGGGCGATCTGATAATTCGGCCAGTGCACCAGCGCCGTGGACCATGCCTTGTCGCGCTCCTCGCCGGTGAGCAACCGCACCGTTGCGACGAAGCGCTCGCCGCGGCTGCGGACGGTAACCCGTTGGGTGGCTTTCAGATTCGCCGACCACGAGGGGTGGCGCGCCCGGCCCCAGTTGGAGCCGACCAGCAACAGCCCGTTCTCGACGGGCACATACTGCACTGTCGCCGTGCGGGCGAGTCCCGTTTTGCGACCGGACGTCGTGACCCGCACGTTGGGCAGGCCGGCGAGGTCCAGGACACCGCGCCGCCCACCCGTCGCGAACCGCAGCACCGCCTCGAGGCTTTCCGCGACCGGCCGACCGCCCAGGACGAGCCTGCGGTAGGCCGCCGGATTGCGAGACACCCGCTGCAGCGGATTCATACGGAGACTGTATTCCCCGGGCGGCCCGGCCCGGGCGTCGGAGTGATGAAATCACCTTGACGGGCCGGGGATTCGGATGTGACCGCTCACGACATCGCGGCACTGGCCGCCGCGCCCGTTAAATAAATTGCTTGATTTAACCAGGGGTGCGGTGTTCACTGAGGCGATGACCGCCGAGCGGATCGCCCGCTCCGACAGGTCGACAGGCACCCGGGAGGCGATCCTGTCGGCCGCCGAAGTGCTGTTCGCCGAACGCGGCATGTACGCCGTATCGAACCGGCAGATCAGCGAGGCGGCCGGGCAGGGCAACAACGCCGCGGCTTGCTACCACTTCGGAACGAGGACCGACCTGCTCCGAGCGATCGAAACCAAGCACCGCGGGCCGATCGAGGAACTGCGGGCGCAGATGCTGACCGCCATCGACGATTCGACCGAGCTGCGCGACTGGGTGGGCGCGTTGGTGCGGCCCCTCACCGATCACCTGCACGCACTGGGCACGCCCAGCTGGTACGCCCGGTTCGCCGCCCAGGCGATGGCCGATCCCACGTGCCGCCACGTCGTCACCAAGGACGCCCTCGCGTCCCCGCTGCTCGTGCGGACCATCGACGGCATCAACCGCTGCCTTCCCGACCTGCCCAGGCGGGTGCGCTCCGAACGGATGGTCATGGTCCGCAACCTGCTCATGCACACCTGCGCCGAGCACGAGAGCGCGCTGGCCGAGCACGGACCGCGTTCGCGTTCGGCCTGGCCGGTTGCGGGCGAAGGCCTGATCGACGCGATCGTCGGCCTGTGGCGCGCACCGGTCCACGTGAGCGCGGCGGGCGGCTAGACCGACGAGACCACAACAGGCCCAGAACAGGCCCAGAACCGGCCCAGAACCGGCCCAGAACCGAGGAGAACGATGACCGACGTCTCGACCGCCACCGACGTTCCGGAGTTCCCCATGTCACGGGCACCCGGTTGTCCGTTCGCCCCGCCGCCAAAGGTGCTGGAACTCAACGCCGACAAGCAGCTGAGCCGGGTCCGGATCTGGGACGACAGCACCCCGTGGCTGATCCACGGTTACGAGGCGATCCGGGCGTTGTTCAGCGACTCGCGCGCCAGCGTCGACGACCGATTGCCGGGATATCCGCATTGGAACGAGGGGATGCTGGCGACGGTGCACAAGCGCCCACGTTCGGTGTTCACCTCCGACGCCGAAGAGCACACCCGATTCCGCCGGATGCTGTCAAAACCGTTCACCTTCAAGCGGGTTGAGGCGCTGCGGCCGGCGGTCCAGAAGATCACCGACGACCACATCGACGCACTGCTGGCCGGCCCCAGGCCGGGCGACGCCGTCAGCACCTTGGCGCTGCCCGTGCCCTCGTTGGTCATCAGCCAATTGCTGGGCGTGCCCTACGAGGACGCGGATTTCTTCCAAACACAGGCTCAGCGGGGCATGGGCCGCTACGCCACCGAGGAGGACACGGCGCAGGGCGCCGCATCGTTGGCGAAGTACCTGGCGAACTTGGTGCGAACCAAAATGCAAAGCCCCTCTGAGGATCTGGTGTCCGACCTGGCCGAGCGGGTCAACGCCGAAGAGCTCAGTGTGCGCGAGGCCGCACAGTTGGCGACCGGCGTGCTCATCGCGGGCCACGAGACCACCGCCAACATGATCAGCCTGAGCATCGCGGCCCTACTCGACCATCCCGACCAGCTGGCGCTGATGCGCGACACCGACGATCCGAAGGTGATCGGCGTCGCGGTCGAGGAATTGATGCGCTACCTCAGCATCATCCAGACCGGCCAGCGCCGCATCGCCGTCGAGGACATCGAGGTGGGCGGCGAGACGATCCGCGCCGGCGAGGGCATCATCCTCGATGTCGCGCCGGCGAACTGGGATGCTCGGCAATTCCCCGACCCGGACCGGCTCGAACTGCGCCGGGAGGACGGCCCGCACGTCGGCTTCGGCTACGGCCGCCACCAGTGCGTCGGACAGCAGCTGGCCCGGATGGAGCTCCAGATCGTCTTGCCCACCTTGGTGCGCCGCGTCCCGACGCTGCGGCTCGCGGTGCCGCTGGAAGAGTTGCCGTTCAAACACGACGCGCTGGCCTACGGCCTCTATGAGCTGCCAGTGACATGGTGAAGCCCGATCTGAGCCTGCACGTGCCGGACCTGCGCGGCGAATTCGCCGTCGTGACCGGGGCCAACAGCGGCTTGGGATTCGGTTTGGCCAAGAGGCTGTCGGCGGCGGGCGCCGACGTGGTCATGGCGATCCGCGACCGCGCCAAGGGTGAAGAGGCGAGCGCCGCGATCCGCCGTGAGGTCCCGACGGCCAAGCTGATCATCAAACACGTGGACCTGTCGTCGCTGAAAAGCGTGGCGGGACTGGGTGAAGAATTGGCGGCCGAGGGCCGTCCGGTCGACATCCTGATCAACAACGCCGGCATCATGACACCGCCGCAACGACAGGAGACCCAGGACGGCTTCGAATTGCAGTTCGGCACCAACCATCTGGGGCACTTTGCGTTGACCCGGCACCTGCTGCCCCTGCTGCCCCTGCTGTGCGCAGCGCAGTCCGCGCGGGTGGTGACCGTCAGCAGCCTGGCCGCGACCCAGCGCAACCTCGCCTTCGACGATCCCAACGCGCGGCACGGCTACCGACCGATGCGCTCCTACGGGATGGCCAAGTTGGCGCAGCTGATGTTCGCCGTCGAGTTGGATCGGCGCAGTCGCCTCAGCGGTTGGGGGTTGATGTCCAACGCCGCCCATCCCGGTTTGGCCAAGACCAACCTGCTCAGCGGTGCCTCCTATGGCCGCGCCCGGCCCACGTTGCAGGCGCGGTTCACCCGACTGACGTGGCGGGTGCTGCCGTTCATGTGGCTCGACATCGATGAAGGCATCAAGCCGACGCTCTATGCAGCCGTGTCACCGGACGCGCAAGGCGCCAAGTACTATGGCCCACGCGGCTTTTACGAAACCGTTAGGGGCGGAGTCACTTTCGCGGATGTTCCCAAGTCGGCGCGCAGCGAGCCCGACATGAGGCAGCTGTGGCAGCTCTCCGAAAATCTCACCGACGTCACATATCCCGACGCCGGGAGGTGAAGATGCCGAAGAAAGGGACGATGATGTCACCTCAGATTCGCACCCCGTACCCTGAGGGTGCGATCGGCGCGCCCAAGCACCGCCGCGGTCACGCAGCCGGCGCCAACACCGGCCTGCCCCCCGGCACCGAGGTGTTCTCCGCCGACAACCACATCTCGGTCGCCGACGACATCTTCTACGAGCACTTCCCCGACGACCTGAAGGATTACGCGCCGCGAATCTGGTACGAGGACGGCGCCTACCTGCTCGGCCGGCCGGGGCAGTCGATGGTGGTCGGCGATTTCAGCGCGGTGCTCATGCAATACGACGACCTGGCCGGCGCGGCCAGCAACAACGTCGATGCCCGCCTGCGTGAGCTCGCCGAAGACGGCGTCGACAAGGAACTGGTGTTTCCCAACGCGGTGTTGGCGCTGTTCCACTATCCCGACAAGGACCTGCGGGAGCGCATCTTTCGCATCTACAACGAACACATCGCCGCGGTACAGGACCGCTCCGACGGCCGCTGCTACGGGGTGGGCCTGATCAACTGGTGGGACCCGCGCGGCACGCGCCGCACGCTCACGGAACTGAAGTCGCTGGGGCTCAAGACGTTTCTGATGCCGATAAGCCCCGGCATCGACGACAACGGCCAGCCCATCGACTTCTCGAGCACCGCGATGAGCGCGGTGTGGGACGAAATCGAGGACGCCGGCCTGCCCGTCGCGCATCACATCGGCGAGAGCCAGCCGAAGATTCCGAGCGAGGTCAACAGCGTCGCGGTGGCAATGATGGTCAACATCGACTCGTTCCGGGAGATGTTCTCCAAGTATGTCTTCGGCGGCATCCTCGACCGTCATCCAATGCTGCGGGTGGGCTGGTTCGAGGGCGGTATCGCCTGGGTGCCACCGGCTTTGCAGGACGCCCAGCACGTCCTGGCCTCCTATCGTCACATGCTCGCACACCAGCCCGAACACGACGTCCGCTATTACTGGGACACTCACATGTGCGCGTCGTTCATGGTGGACGGCCTCGGGCTCGCCCAGGTCGACGAAATAGGAATCGACAAGGTGATGTGGTCCTCCGACTACCCACACAACGAGAGCACCTACGGCTACTCGGAGCGGTCGCTGGCCGCGGTGGTCGACGCCGTCGGTCCCGACGATGCGGTCCGCGTCGTCAGCGGAAACATCAGAAGGTTCTTGGGCATCTGACATGACCGATTCACTGACCGCCCACGGCTCGGACCTTGACATCACCGACATTCCGGATGAACCGGACCGCGCCCGGATGCGTTCCGAGACCGGGGCGCGGCTGCGGTCCGCGATGTCCGACCATGGCGTCGACGCGCTGATCCTGCTGATGAACGGCTACGTCGGATACGCGACGGGGGCCAGCTGGCCGCTGCTGGACGCGGGCCTCTCACACGTGGAGCGGCCGGTGGCGGTCGTGCTCGCCGGCGACGAACATCCGCACCTGTTCATGCCCTTTCGCGGCGGCGCGTCCGCGGAGGCACCCGTGCCCGACGACCATCTGCACGGCCCCGTCTATCTCGAATTCGACCACGGCGTGCAGCAATTCGCGCGCGAGCTGGCCGCGCTGGTGCCACCTGGTGCGAACATCGCCGTCGACGAACTGACCGGCGCGATGCGCAGAGCCGGACCCAGGCTGTTCCCCGCGGGTGAGCCGACGGATGCGGCGATCGTGCTCGCCGACGCGCAGCTGGTGAAGACCCGGGACGAGTTGTCCTGCCTTCGCCGCGCGGCCCGCATCACCGAACAAGCCATCGTTGATGTGCAGCGCGCCCTGGCGCCCGGGGTGCGCCAGACCGACCTATCGGCCACACTGGTCCGTCGCGCATTCGAGCTGGGCGCCACCACCAACATGCTGGAGGCGATCTGGCAGGTGATGCCGAATTCACGGGAAGCCGGGGTGTGGACGACGCATGGCGATCTCGCGCTGCCCCTCCTCCCCACCGATCGTGAGCTGGCCGCCGGCGACGTGCTCTGGACCGATATCAGCATCACCTACCTCGGGTACTGCTCCGACTTCGGCCGGACCTGGGTGGTCGGCGAACAGCCCACGCCGCGACAGCAGGATCAGTTCCGGCAATGGCGGGCCATCCTCGATGCGGTGCTCGCGGTGACCAAGGCCGGTGTCACCTCCGGTGATCTGGCCCGCGCGGCGATCGCCGCCAATGGCGGCCGCAAACCGTGGCTGCCGCACTTCTATCTGGGCCACGGTATCGGAACCTATCCCGCCGAAGCTCCCATGATAGGAACGGATCTCGGCGAAGAATTCGATGACAACTTCGTCTTCCCGCCCGGGATGGTTCTGGTTCTGGAACCCGTCGTGTGGGAGGACGGGACGGGCGGTTATCGCAGTGAGGAGATCGTGGTGATCACCGAAGACGGCTACCTGCCGATCACCGACTACCCCTATTCCCCCTATGGCGACTGAGGTTCTGCCCGACCCCACCGCATTGCGGGCGGGCCGTCGGGAGCGGGCGCTGGCCCAAATGGATGCACACCGACTCGACATCCTCGTGCTCGGGCGGCAGGCCAACATTCGTTACGTCACCGGCGCGCCGCAGCTGTGGATCGCCGGGACCCGGCCGTTCGGTCCGATGTGCGTGATGGTGCGCGCCACCGGGGACATCTACCTCAACAGCACCGACGACGAGGGGGTTCCGGAGGAGATCGGGCGCGACCACCTGTACGGACTGGCCTGGAACCCGATGACCCTCATCGACGTGCTGAAGAAGATCGACGGCGCCGACACGGCCCGGCGGGTTGGAACCGACGCGATCACACCCACTTTCGCCGCGTTACTCCCCCAGGCGTTCCCCAACGCCGAACTCGTCGACGCGGAGCCGGCGATGCGCGCGGCGCGGCGGGTCAAGACACCCGATGAAATCGCGGCGATGGACACCGCACTTCGCGTCGCCGAACGGGGACTGGCCGCCGCCCTCGCCGAATTCGCGCCGGGAGTGTCGGAGCGGACGCTGGCCGGGGCCATGATGGAGGCCATGGCCGCGGGCGGGGTGAGTACACCGGCCACCCAGGACGCCGCCTGGGTGACGTCCAGGGAACACCCGTGGCGCCGCGCCGCCTCGGACGAGGTGCGGGCGGGCGACCTGGTCGCCTTCGCCGCCGGGGCCCTGGCGAATGGCTATGTCGCGGAAGTTGGGCGAACCTGGCCGGCCGGCGATGGCGTCGACGACCGGACCCGCGGGCTGTTCGGACGGTCGAACAGGTTGTACGACAACATGCTTGCGGCCTGTCGCCCCGGCGCGCCGACCTCCGAACTGCTCGGCGCGTACGAGGCGGCCGGCGAGCCGATACCGCCGATGCCGATCGCGCACGGGTTGGGATTGGGCTTCGATCCGCCGGTGGTGTCCCAAGCATTGGTGGCCGCCGGGGAACGCGACCGGCTCGAGGCCGGCATGGTCCTGGCGATCACCGCCTATGTGTGGCAGGAAGGTGCCGGCGCGGTATTCCGCCGCGACACCGTGCGCATCACCGAGGACGGCGTAGAGGTGATGACGGCCGGCCCATCGTGGCCGGCTCGCTGAAATCACTCGCGTCACTTTGGCTTCAGCTGTTTCTGGCTAACGTTTCTGTCGGTGGGCGCCGATAGTTTCGCGGTGTGAGTGTAGATCGTGAGGCGTTGTCGGCGGCGTTCGACACCATCGACGCTGCCGTCGACGATCTGGTCGGCTCTGACTGCGAAGCGCTGGCCACCCGCGAGCAGTTGGCGATGTTGCGGCGCTGCGAGAAGGTGCGCCGCCGGCTGCCGGCCATCGAACATCCGCTGATCAACAACCTGGCCCGCCAGGCCACCGCAGAGGAATTGGGCGGCACGCTGCCGCATGCGATCGCCGAGGCGACGTTGATCAGCCGCGCCGAAGCGTCGGGGCGCATCAAAGAGGCGACCGACCTAGGGCCGCGACGCGGCCTGACCGGCGAGCCGATCGCGCCGATCCTGCCGGCCACCGCGGCCGCCCAGCGCGACGGCACGCTTGGCACCGGGCAGGTGAAGGTGATCCGCAGGTTCTTCAACCAGTTGCCCGGCTGGGTGGACTTTGCCACCCGCCAGGTCGTCGAGGCCGACCTGGCCACGCACGGAACGCACTATCGCCCAGAGCAATTGGCCGAGCTGGCCGATCACATCGCCGACTGCCTCAACCCCGACGGCACCTACACCGACGACGACCGCGCCCGCCGCCGCGGCCTGACTCTGGGCAAGCAGGGCCCCGACGGTATGTCGGAGCTCCGCGGGGTCCTCACGCCCGAGTTGCGCGCCACCGTGGAGGCGGTGTTGGCCAAGCTGGCCGCGCCCGGCATGTGCAACCCCCTCGACGACACCCCCTGCGTGGACGGCGCCCCCAGCCAAGAGGCGATCGACCGCGACGCCCGCTCCACGGCCCAGCGCAACCACGACGCGCTACTGGCGGCGAACCGCGCTCTACTGGCCTCGGGAAAACTGGGCCAGCACAACGGGCTACCGGCCTCCATCGTCGTCACCACCACCCTGCAAGAGTTGGAAACCGCCGCCGGGCGGGGCCTAACCGGCGGCGGCACCATCCTGCCGATGAGCGACGTGATCCGCCTGGCCCGCCACGCCCACCACTACCTGGCCATCTTCGACAAGGGCAAGGCGCTAGCGCTCTATCACACCAAGCGACTCGCCTCACCTGGACAACGAATCGTGCTGTATGCCAAGGACCGTGGCTGCTCAGCACCCGGCTGCACCGTGCCCGGCTACTGCTCGGAGGTTCACCACGTCACCGACTGGGTCAAGTGCCGGCGCACCGAGATCGACGGCCTCACCTTCGCCTGCGGACCCCACCACCGCATGCTCAAACCCGGTGGCTGGACCACTCGCAAGAACGCCAAGGGCGACACGGAATGGATACCGCCACCGCACTTGGATCGCGGCCAACCCCGCACCAACAACTTCCACCGTCCCGAGAAGCTGCTCCGGGACGGGGACGACGACGAGCCCTAGCTCAGGTGGTCCCCTCTGAAAGCTCGGCGTCGAGCAGATCCCCGACACGATGCCGCTCCCACAGGAACAGCACGTTCGACAACATCTGCAGTGGCGCGCGTACACTCTCGTCGTTGCGGATCAACGGATGCCGACGACTGCTCGGTACGGCCTCGAAACGCTTGCGGATCAACGCCGGAACGCCCAGGAGCCAGGCGACCCCCATCGTCGCCGCGTAAAGGAATGTGTGCCGGCGCAACCGGACCGGATCGATCTTCGGTCCGCCGCATCGACGGAACTCGGTGACGAACAGTTGCAGCAATTCGTCGAGGTGCGAGTCCCACAGGTCGGTTTCGGCGCCGGACATGGCGCCCCAGATCGCCATGCCCAGGTTCATTTGGCCGACGCATCCCCAGTCCATCAGGCCACAGTGCAGAACGCCGGCGGCGTCGCGCCAAAACCACGCGTTGTCGATGTTGGCGTTCCAATGGCACAGCGCGACGTAGTCCGAATCCTCGGCGAGCAGGCGTGTGATCGTCTGCTCGTGCTGCGCGAAACGAGGAACGTCTTCGCGCAGCCGCGCGAGCAACTCCGGTGAACCGGCGCTCACCGGCAGCAGCCCGGGGTGGGTCTCGGCGAATACGGCCAGTTGGTTCACCCGGTGTTCCAGCTTGGCCTCCGACAGTGGCGACCGCTCCCCCACCGTCGCGGCGGCCAGGTCCGGCGGGAAGGGCGCGGTCAGCTCCGCCGGCAGCCGCCCGGATCGATGGGTGCCGGCAAGCCGGGCCAGCGCCGTCAGCAACGCGCGGTAGTGCTCTGTTGGCTCGGGCATTTCGTAGTCGAGGCACTTGTGATATTGCCGCTCGATTCCGTTGTCGCCGAAAGCAATCCGCTCGGTGATCAGGATTCCGGTGCCGGTCTCGCGGTGATAGTCGGCGAACTGGGCCCTGGGTACGGCGATGGGAAAGTCCGGCACGCGCGACAGCGCGGCGAACCGCACTTCGGGCTCCATTTGCGTCTTGCCGCGGTCGCGCGCCGGGTCGCCGAAATCGCGCGAGAACTTGACGAACAAGTCGGTGGGCAGATCCGGTGCGGGTTCGTCGTATTCGACGGAGAGGACCAGCTTGCGCCCCGTGCTGCCGCCGGCCACCTCTCGAAGCCCGGCGATGCGTGTGATGCTGTTGTCCCGCAGCGCTCCAGAGGCGAGAAAGGCCTCGGTGAGGAAACGCGCGCCACCGCGTGCCAGCGCCGCGGGGTCGGCCGGAAAGGCGACTCCATACCGGTCGCCGACGGCCCACTGCGAAATCAATTGCTTACCAGGTTTGTTCGGCCGCGCGCACCAGCATGTGGTTGACGGCCACACGGCGGTCGCGGGTCACCATGAACAGCACCGCGTCGGCGATGTCTTCGGGGCGCAACTTGACCATGCCGGCGGTCTGGCGCTCGAAAGCTTCCCGCGACGAGTCGGCGAGGTGGCCGAAGATCTCGGTATCGACCGTTCCCGGGCCCACCACGCCGACCCGGACCCGCTTGCCGAGCACCTCTTGCCGAACGCCCTCGCTGAACGCGTTCACCCCGAATTTGGTCAGCGAGTAGACCGCGGTGTTCGGTCGGGCCACCCACCCGGCGGTCGAACTGATGGTGACCAGATCGGCGACACCGCGCGGCGAGTCGGCGGCGGCGTCGATCAGGTGCGGGAGCGCCGCGCGGGTGACATACAGGACCCCTTGCACGTTGACTGTCACCATCGCATCCCAATCCCGCAGCGACGCCTCGGCCGCGGGCCCGGACTGCATCAGCCCGGCATTGTTCACCACGGTGTCGAGCCGGCCGAACTCCGCAGCGGCGCGCTGCACGGCCGCCGACACCTGCTCGGCGTCGGTGACGTCGACCGCCACGGCCAGCGCAGTGCCGCCGGTGGATTCGATGTCGGCTTTCAGTTCGGCGAGCCGGTCCGCGCGGCGCGCGAGCAGCGCCACCGCGGCGCCTTCCGCGGCCAGGGCCTTGGCCGTCGCCGCCCCGATGCCGCTGCTGGCGCCGGTGACCAAGGCCGCGGTGTGGGCAAGTGTCCCCGTCATACGCCCAGTATCTCGTGCAGCACGTAGGCGGTGTGCTCACCCAGGTCCGGCGCGCCGCGGGCGATGCGCGCCTGGCCACGCGCCATCCGCCAGGACGGCCCGACGATCGGCCGCTGGCCCTCACGGTGATCGCTGACGAACCGGTACAGCTCACGGTCCCACAGTCGTTGATCACCGATCACGTCGACGGAGGTGGCGCTCTTGACCGCCGGGACCCCCGCCGCGCGCAGGCGGTGCGCGAGTTGCTCCGCATCGTGGCTGCGGGTGAATCGCGCGAGGTCGGCATCGAGCGTTTCGACATGGCGCCGGCGTTGGTCCATGGTGGCGTAGCGGCCTTCTCGGGCCAGCGACCCCGCGCCGAGCACGTCGCACAACCCGCGCCATTGCGCGTCGCCGGCGACGGCCACCGCGAGCCAGGCGCCGTCCGCGCAGGGGTAGCAGCCATGCGGGCACAGGTCCGGGTGATCATTTCCGTTGGGCCCGAGGCGTTTCCCGGTCAGGGCTTCCCAAAGCAGGCAGTCGCCGATCATCGACGACAGGGTTTCCACGGCCGACAGGTCGACGAACTGCCCGGCGCCGCTGAGTTCGCGATGCAGCAACGCCACCACCGCGGCGTAGGCGGCCGCCGCGCCGACGGTCGAATCGCCGTAGCGCATGCTCGTCCCGAGCGGCGGCCCACCGCGATAGCCGACCAGCGGGGCGAGCCCGGCCAGGGCGGCAAAGCATGGCGCGTAACCGGTTTGATGGCCCAGCGGTCCGTCGTTGCCCCACATTTTGATCGACACCGAGATGATGTCCGGCTTGATCTCCTTGAGCCGCGCATACCCCAGCCCCTGGCGTTCCATCGCGCCCGGGCGCAGGTTGTTGATCACGATGTCGCTGCGGGCGACCAGCTCACGCAACCGCGCCATGCCCTGGGCGGACTTGATGTCGAGGTCGACGCTGAGGATTTCGGGGTTGATGCTCAGGAAGTAGGGCGCGTGGTTGATGTCGGTACCGCCGTAGGCGCGCATCTCCTCGGGGCTGCCGGCGGTTTCGATCTTGATGACCTCGGCGCCCAGCATCGCCAGCAGCTTGCCCGCGTAGGGCCCGGCCCACACCTTGGTGAGCTCGACGACCCGCACCCCCTGAAGCGGTCCGCCGCGCGGATCCTTGGGTGGCTTGAGTTGCGCGGACTGGGCTTGCGGCCGCCGACGCGGGGTACCGATGCGCTCGAGCACCTGCCCGGTGTGCTGGCCGAGAGTGGGTGCGGCGGACGTGATTCGAGCCGGCGACGCGCTGAAGGCGTACGGCACGGTCGGATACGCCGCCTCCCCCAGCACCGCGTGCCGGACCTGCTGGAAGAAACCCCGGTGGCGGTACTGCGGCGAATCATGCAGGTCCGCCGCACCGTTCACCGGCACCAGCGGCACGCCCAGGCGCTGGGCTTGCTCGGACGCCTCGTCCTTGGCAAGGTCCCGAATCCACGCCGCGAAGCCCCGCTGGAATGCGGCGACCCTCTCCGCGGTGACGGAGAACTCCAGCCAGTCGTCGTCGAACGCGTCCAGCCATTCCGGATGACCCATGAGTGCCTTGAGGCCGAGCCAATGGCTACGGCTGGTCATATAGAGGTAGACGAAACCGTCCGCACACGCGAAAAACGCTGCGGGGCCCGCCTGGTCGTAGTCGCTGCGGTGGCCTTCGGCCGTCACCTCGCCGGTGATGAATCGACCGATGATGCAGTCGGCGCGGGAGGCCAGCACCGCCTGTTCCGAAATGTCGATGGACTCGCCGTGGCCGTTGTGCAGACGCCCGAAAAGCGATGCCGTCAGGCAGAGCGCGGCCTCCAATCCCGCTTCGTAGTCGGCCAGGAACCGGCCGGGCCCTGCAGTGGCGGCTTGGCGGGGTCGGGGTGGCCGGGCGTGTGGTACCCCCAACCGCTGGCGTGGAAAACGTTGATGCTCTTGGCATTGCCGAACTCGGTGGGCGCGCCGAGCCCGAACGGCGTGATCGAACAGAACACCACATCCGGATGCCGCTGCGACCGGTCGGTGGCCCAATTGAGGGCACGATCGTCGATGACCGCGTCCGCGGCGGCGATGAGCCGGTGCAGGGTCTCGACGTCGGCGGTGGAACCCGGATCCAGTACGACGGACTGTTTGTTGGTGTTGAGGTAAGCGAACAGCCCGCTGCCGTCGCACCCGTCGGCCACGATGGGGGCCATCGCCCGGGTCGGGCTGCCACACTGCGGCGCCTCGACCTTGATGATCTCCGCGCCGAAGTCGGCCAACAGCTTCCCGCAGTACTCGCCGGCGACGGAGCCGGCCAGCTCGACGACCCTGAAACCCGTCAGCGCCGGCATGCGCGCTCTCTTAAATCGGTCAGGGCTTCGCGCGTCCCGATCGGCTCAGGCGCCACTCCGGCGGGAAGTTGAGGTCGTTGTCCTTGACCACGTTGTTGAGCCCCTTTTCGAAGGTGCCCTCGGTCAGGTCCACCTCTTCGGCGTCGTTGGTGATCATCGGCAGCATGCCCTCGACCATGCCGGTGAGCAGGCTGCCGAAGTATTCGCCCTTGTGCTGCTTGTAGAGCTCCAGGAAGGTCTTCTGTACCGCGACGGTGTCGGTCGGGCGCGAGCGCGAGCACGCCATCGCGTACTTCAGCGTCTCGGCTTCCAGGTTCTCCCGAGGCACCACGCTGTTGACGAAGCCGCACTCGTACATCTCCTTGGCGGTGAACGGCCGCCCGGTGAACAGCATTTCGGAGAACTTCCGCAGGCCCATCGTCTCGGCCCACCACCACAGGCGTGGGCCCCAACCCACGTAGCGGAACGCGGGGTGCCCGAACAGGGCATCGTCGGATGAGACCACCAGGTCGGCGTCGCCGGCCTGGTAGAAGTGCCACCCGTAGCAGTAGCCCTTGGCCTCGATGATGCTGATCTTCCGAAGTTCTTGCAGGGGACGGTTTCCCGCGCGGGCCTTGGCGTAGAAGTCCGTGACCGTGGACAGATACCGATACGACCCGCCCGGCGGGTACTTGACGTCGTCGTCATTGATCGCGAGCTCGTGATGTAGCGGCAGGCCAGGGTTCTCCAGCATCGGCCGCTGCTCGGGCAGGTCCCCGCCGCTGCCGAAATCCTGGCCCTCGCCGCGGATCACGACGACCTTGACGTCGTCGTCGACGTTGCACTTGTGGATCAGGTCGGCATAGTTCTGCCGCATCCCCAAGGTGGTGGCGTTCTGCGCGTCGGGACGGTCGAAGGTGATATACGCGATCCGGTTCTTCTTGTCCTTCTCGAACTTGATGTACTGCTCGGCTTCCTTCTTCATTTCTTCGTAGTCGTATTCCGGCATCGTCTTCTCCAACTTCTCTTGAATTCGCGCTTATTTGAGCAAGCTGCCCGCGTCGACGGGAAGCGAAACGCCGGTGACATAGCGAGATTCGTCAGAGGCGAGAAACAGGACCGCGTTGCTGATGTCCGCGGCTTCCACCCAGGGCACCGGCAGGGTGTGCATCATCTGGGAGATGGGGGCGAAGTCGTCCGGCCCGGGATTTTCCAGGTCCGGCCGAAAGAGCCGGAAGGTGTTGTCATTCATCACCATCGTCGTGCTGACCTGGGTGGGTAACACCGAATTGACGCGGATCATGTGCTGGCCCAGCTCGACGGCGAAGGCGCGCATCAGGCCGATGACGCCGTGCTTGGCCGCGATGTAATGGCCGGTGTTCGGGTAGGCCTTGCGGCCGCCGACCGAGCTGGTTAGCACGATCGATCCGCCGCGGCCACCCGAAAGCATATGTGGGACCGCAGCTTTGACCGTTTGCCAGATGCCCGTCAGGTTGATGTCGATCATGTCCTGCCAGACGTCCTCCCTGATCTTGTGCAGCTTCCTGCCGTCGGTGCCCACGCCCGCGTTCGCGACGATGATGTCGAGCCGCCCCAGTTGTTCCACACCGCCGTCCACCGCGGATTTCAGCGCCTCGTAGTCGCGGACGTCTACCTGCGCCGTGACGATGCGACGGTCCTGGGCCTTCACCAGGTCGGCCGTCTCGGCCAGGTCTTCCGGCGTCGAGTGGGGATAGGCCAGGTTATCGATCGGACCGCAGACGTCGATCGCGATGATGTCGGCGCCCTCCTGCGCCAGGCGCACCGCGTGGCTGCGTCCCTGGCCGCGGGCGGCGCCGCTGACGAACGCGACCTTGCCCTCGACCCGGCCGGTCATCAGGGCACCACGGTGGGCAGGGTTTCCCAGCCCCGCACCGACGACGTCGGGCTGAGCGTGGCGTTGGCCATGTCGGGCTCCCACTCCGGGAAGCGCTTGAGGATTTCCTCCAGGGCGATACGGCCTTCCAGCCGGGCCAGCGCCGAACCCAGGCAGAAGTGAGCCCCGACGCTGAACGTGAGGTGCGGCCGCGCGGCGCGGTGAATGTTGAATTCGCCCGCGTCGGGACCGAACTGCCGCTCGTCTCGGCAGGCCGCCCCGAGCAGCATCAGCATCACGCTGCCTTCCGGCACCGTCTGGTCATAGAGGCTGACGTCGCGAGTCACATACCGTGCCATGTGCGGCGCGGGCGGCTCGAAGCGCAGCAACTCCTCGATAGCCTGCGGGATGAGTCCGGGGTTTTGGACAAGCTCGCGACGCTGGTCGGGGTGCTCCGCGAGAACCTTTCCCGCCCAACCGATCAGCCGCGTCGTCGTCTCGTTGCCCGCTCCGGCCACCACGTTGAGGTACACGAGGATCTCCTCGCGCCTCAGCCGCCTCGTCGTGCCGGTCTCGTCGACGAACTCGACGTTGAGCAGCTCGGTCATGATGTCGTCGGACGGATTGTCGGCACGCCAGTCGATGTAGGCCTCGAACTGCTCGCCCACCGACAGGCCATGCTCGGCGGCACTCATCGGCTTGCCGGGCTCGGTGCGTAGCTGGGCGTTGCCGCGATCGCGGATGTACTCCTGATCTTCTTCGGGAATCCCGAGCAGCATGCTGATGACCTTCATCGGCATGATCGCGCCCAGGTCGGTGACGAAGTCGAACCGCCCCGACCCCACCAATGGATCCAGCGATTGCGCGCAGAACTCGCGGATCATCGGCTCCAGCGCGGCGATCTTGCGGGGGGTGAACATGCGCGACAGCAGCTTGCGGTGCACGTCGTGGATCGGCGGGTCTTCGAAGATCAACATGCCCGACGGAATCTCGAGGTTGGCCTTGATCAGTTCCATGATCACGCCCCGCGCGGAGCTGTAAGTGCCGTGGTCGAGGATTCCCTTGTTCACATCGGCGAATCGGCTGAGCGCGTAAAAGTCGTATTCGGAGTTGTGGTACAGCGGCGCCTCGTCACGCAGGCGCTTGAACATGGGATATGGGTCGGCAATCAGCTCGACATCATATGGATCGAAACGAACATGGCTGTCGGTGCTCGCTGTCACGAAATCCCTCCTATCGCTGCCATTTCCCCGGCATCCGTACCGCCTGCGCAGCGCTAGCGCTGCCAGTGTCGCAACGCCGGATCCGGTTCGGGCAATTTATACACTCCGCTTAATTGCGTTGCGTTGACATGCACACGAGCTGGGCTGAAATCGGCCCATCAGCGTGGCCTAACTCTATTCTCGTAGAGAACCATACGGCCAATGGTCTGGCAAGACCCCATGCCGCGTAACCCTCCGCCGATGTGCGCATGTCCGGCCTGCTCAACCGAACGCCTTGGCCCGCCCCTGGCCCGCGGGGCGCTGTCCGCCCGCGGCGGTCAGCCGGCCCTGCTGCGGGCTCCGCAGAATGCCGGCCGCGATGGCCGACAAGATCCCGTCGAGCTGTTCGGGACTGTCGACGATCCGGTCTCCGTGCGCGAACCGCACCAGCAGACCGTTGATGAACGTCAACGTGACATTGCTTAGATCCTCGACCACGGCGGGTTCCAGGTCCGCGCCGTGCGGCATGAGCTGAACCAGGATTTCCCGGTGCAACTTGGTGAATTCGTCCGTGGCCCGCTGAAGAATGGCGGCCAGCGACGGATCGCGGGCGGCCTGCATGGTCAGCTCGTAGCGGGCCTTGGTCCGGAACAACTGCGGCTCGTTGCCGGATCGGATGACCACCTGGGACAGCCGCGAGGGCGACGGGTTCTCCCCCCGACCGTCGGAGTCGTCGGCGACGGACTGGAGGTCGGCGAGATCCAGCTCGGCCAACCGCTCGGCCACGGCGCGCAACAGCGCCGAGCGGGTGCGGAAGTAGAACGACGTCGTCCCGTCCGGTACGCCGGCCTTTCGATCTACCTTCAGATGGCTCAAACCCTTGGCCCCGTCGTCGGCCAACAACTGAATCGCCGCATCGCATAAGTCGCGGCGGCGCTCCGCAGGGTTAGGCTTTCGTCGTTTGTCCATACCGGGTCTCGTGATCTTGGACCCGGAGATTACTCTATATTCGTAGTGTCAGTAAAGAGCCGTCGGCGATAGCCCACATCCCGCCCTGCCGAACAACAGGGCGGGCGGGCATCGGGTTAGCTTTGGAAACTCAAGCGAGCTCAGCTACAGGGAACCCCGTGCGGACCGCCAACCCAATGGCCGGGCGGCGACTGCCAGGGACAAATCTGGTTAATCTGCCCAGGTGGCAGGGGATTCCAAGGACCATGGTCGACGACGTGCGGACCCGGCGGACCCGGTGGTATCCCCGGGCCGGGATCAGCCTGTGCCACACCTGCACCGAATCCGAGAGTGGCGGCACCCATCGCGCCAGCGATTGCGGCCGTACCTGCGATTTTCTTCATATTCATGGCGATTCATCGCCTTCTCTCAGTCCCCGGGCTCGTTACGTGAGCCGTGTCCCGCATGTGGACCGATTCGCGACCCATAAATTGGTAAATATCAGTTTACCCTCCTTCCCGGAATGGCAAACCAGCTGGTGGCCTAGCCATCGTTTTGGCCGGTAACCCGGCTGGGCCGCTTGTAGGCTTCTTTACCGGAACGAAAATGGACCAGTTTGCTGTCGGCTTTCTCAGCGCATTCGGCCTGCCGCCGGTGGAGTTCGTCGATCTCGCCGGAGATCTCGGCTGTCGATTTATTTCGACGGTCGTGCAGGGACTGCCATTGGTGCCGCTGGGTTATCCTCCTTTCTCTTTGAAGGACGCCGCACTCAGGCGAGACATGCTTGCCGCCATGGATCACCGCGGCGTGAAGATCTCGCTCGGCGACGGGTTCCTGGTGCTGCCCGGCTCCGATACGCATAAGTTCACCGCGGATCTCGACGCGTTGGCCGAGCTCGGTGTGCCGCAGATCAACGTCGTGAGCCTCGACCCCGATCTGCCCCGCAGCTTCGACCAATTCGCCGCGCTGACGGAGCTCGCCGCCCAGCGGGGCATCGAGACACTCGTCGAACCGGTGCCCGGCCTGACCGTGGGTGACCTGCCGACCGCGCTCGCCGCGCTCGAACACGTGGGGCGGCCGGATTTCCGATTGCTGATCGACACCATGCACTTGGTGCGGTCCGGATCCAGCGCCGACGATCTGGCCGCCATCGATCCCGCCCACATCGGCTACGCCCAACTCAACGACACGACACTGCGGCCGCGCATCGAAAACTACCTGGAGGAAGCCATGTTCGAGCGCATGGTTCCCGGCGAAGGCGAACTGCCCCTTCGCGACATCCTCTCCGCGCTTCCCGCCGACATCGTGATCGAAATCGAAGTGCCGAGAAGGTCATTGGCGCTGTCCGGCGTCGGCCCGATCGACCGGCTCCGGCCCTGTGTCGAGGCGGCGCGGCGATTGTTGTCGGAGATTCGTCCAGGCTAGCCGACCGGACTCAGCCCTTCCCCCGGCGGGCGAATGCCGGCGCATGCTCGGGCCGCACCCCAACGCCGACGAAGTACGCGGGCACCGCCGACAGCCACGGCAACCGCTTCACCAGCCCGAGCAGCGCCGCGGGCGGCGTGGGGTCCGCGCCGCGCAGCAACGGCCCGAGCAGCATGCGGTGCAGCACCTGCTGGACCAGTTGTGTCACCACCGTGGGGAATATGCGCCTGCGGTGCACCGCGGCGAGCTCGCGGCCGCCGACCCGGTGTCGTCGCAGTGGTTCGGCCAGCACGGTCGCGGCCGCGACGGCATCCTGGATCGCCAGGTTGATGCCGACGCCGCCCAGCGGCGACATCGCGTGCGCCGCATCGCCGATGCACAGCAGCCCCTCGGTGTGCCAACGACGCAGCCGATTCACGTGCACATCCAGGTGTTTGACGTCGTCCATGGACTGCAGCGCCGCCACCGACTCGGGCATATCGGGCAGCAACTCTTCGACGTCGCGCCGGAAGGCCGCGATGCCGCGCGCCCGCAGCTGGGCGTCGGTGCCCTTGGGGCCCAGATAGGCGATCTGGAAGTAGCCCTCCCGCGGGATCACGGCAAGACCCTTGCCCGGACCGAGGCGAGGCAGGAAGGAAAATTCCGTGTCTTCCTTGTGCGGCAACCGAAACCACCACACGTCGAACTTCACCGGGTATTCGCGCGCCGTCAGTCCGGCCTCATGACGGGCGATCGACCAGCGGCCGTCGCAGGCCACGGTCAACTCGGCCCGCACTTCGCCCGGCCCGTCGGGCCCGCGATAGCGCACTCCGGCAACCCGGCCGGCCTCCCACAGGAGCCCGGTGACTTCGGTGTTCATCCGCAGCGAGAAGCTCGGCTCCGCCTGTGCCGCATCGGCAAGCAGCTTGAGCAGGTCCCACTGCGGCACCATCGCGACGAAGGGATGCGGCTGGCGCAACCGCTCGAAATCGACATAGGTCACCGACCGCCCGTTGGATTCGAGTTTGGCGGTGCGGACCTCGGTGAAATGCAAGGCCGCGAAGGGTTCCCACAGGCCCAGCTCGTCGAGCAGCCGCATGGTGGTCGGGTGGACCGTGTCGCCGCGGAAGTCCCGCAGGAAGTCGCCGTGCTTCTCCATCAGAGTGACCTGCACACCCGCGCGGGCCAGTAGCAGCCCCAGGACCATGCCGGCGGGGCCGCCGCCGATGATCGCGCAGGTGGTTGTCTCAGCCATCCGAACTCGACCCCATCAGAACTGAACGTCGAACACCGACACGGGATCGAGGATCACGCCGTTCTCCTCGACGTAGCGATCCCACAGCGTCAGCAGCTCGGCCAGCTTCCCGGGGTGCGAGTCGGCCAGGTCGTGGATCTCGCCGGGATCCGAAGCGAGGTCGTAGAGCTGCCAATCGCCCGGACCGTACGGCGCGGGCAGGTGCAGCGCCTTCCAGTCCCCCTGGCGAATGGCGCGGCGGCCGAACAATTCCCAGCCCGTGCCGGTCTCGGCGTCATGCACGGTCTCCGCGCCGCCCGACAGATAAGCCACCAGGGACCGGCCGCGCATCGGTGCCACCTCGCGGCCGCGGTAAGTCGTGCCGGGATGTGCGGCCCCCGCCAGCTCCAGCACCGTCGGGGCGATGTCCATGACCGTGCTGAACGCGGTGCCGATTTCGCTTTGCCGGTCAAAGCCCGGCCAGGTGAGGAAACCGACCACCCGGATCCCGCCTTCGGTGGTGAACGCCTTGTGCAGCCGTGACGGCGCGGTGGCCGCTTGCGCCCACCGCGGCCCGTACCAGATGAACGAGGAGGGCCGGCCGAGATTGTCGAGGCTGTTGTCGCAATGCTTTTCGATCTGCGCGACGATTCGGTCACCGAGCAGCGGCATCGCTTCGACGATCGCGCCCTCGGCACCGTTGTCGGACAAGAAGATAACGACCGTATCGTCCAGCTCGCCGGTTTCCGACAGGTAGTCGATCACCCGGCCGACGTTGAAGTCCATCCGGTCGACCATCGCGGCGTAGACCTCCATGCTGCGGGCCGACACCGCGCGCTGTTCGGCGGTCATGTCGGCCCATTCCGGGGCGTCGTCGGCCACCACCGGATGCGCCTCGACATCGGGCGGGCACAGGCCCAGCCGCTTGAGCGCGGCCAGTCGCTCCTGGCGCAGCGCGTCCGGCCCGGCGTCGTAGCGGCCACGGTATTTCGCGATGGATTCGTCGGGCGCCTGCAGCGGCCAGTGCGGCGCCTGGAAGGGCAGATACGCGAAGAACGGCCGGTCGTCGCCGGGTGCGCGTTCGCCCAGGTACTGCAACAGCTTGTCGGTGTAGGAGTCCGACGAGTAGAAGTCGTCGCCGACCGTGACGAACCGGTCGTCCTCGGTGTAGAGCGTTGGCACGGGCGAGAAACTCCGCGCCCCGCCGCCCCCGAAGTGGCTGGCGCCGGCCGGGAGCAACGCGAACGAGCGCTCGAATCCGCGCGCCCAGGGCGATGTCTCGATCGTGGCACCCAGGTGCCACTTGCCCGACATCAGCGTCAGGTATCCGGCGTCGCGCAGCAGTTCGGGCAACGCCACGACCCGGTCGTTCAGGTAACCCTCGTAGCCGGGTGCGCCGCGGAATCCGGGGCCGGCGACCTCCGGCATGGTGCCGATCCCGGCGATGTGGTGGTCCGTTCCCGACAGCAGCATGGCCCGGGTGGGCGAGCAGGCCGGCGCGGAATGGAAGTCGGTGAACCGGACCCCCGCCTGGGCGAGCCGGTCGAGATTGGGCGTCTCTATTTCGCCGCCGAACGCGCCGATGTCGGAAAACCCGAGGTCGTCCGCCACGATCACGAGGAAGTTGGGCCTCTTCACGCTGAAGCATCCTGCCAGGTCCCGCGCCCGGGCGGAATGCTGCCGCAACGGCACGTCGTTATTGTCGAGGCAGCGCCGTCCGCGCCTGTGACACGGGAAGGGGTTTGAGATGCTGGCACAGTTCGGGGTGTCCATTCCGCTGGTCGCCGCCCCCATGTCGGGCGGCCCGACCACTCCCGCGATGGTGTCGGCCGCGACCAGCGCGGGCGGGCTGGGCATGCTCGCCGCCGGCTACAAGACCGTCGAGGCCGTCGAGGCTGAGGTCAAAGCGGTTCGCGCCGAGGGAATCCCGTTCGGTATCAACCTGTTTGCGCCCAATCCGCTACCGGTTGACCCCGAGACCTACCGGGCTTATGCCGCGATCGTCCAGCGGGAGGCCGACCAGTTCGGTTTGACGCTGCCCCCGGACCCGGTCGAGGACAACGACAAGTTCGACGAGAAGATCGCGCTGTTGCTCGACGACCCGGTTCCGATGGTGTCGTTCACTTTCGGCATCCCGCCGCGCGGCGTGATTACCGCCCTGCAGAAGGCCGACAGCATCGTCGTCCAGACGGTGACCACGCCCGACGAGGCGGGACAGGCGCGCGACGCCGGGGTCGACATGCTCGCCGTGCAGGCGGTGACCGCCGGCGGTCACTCCGGCACGCTCTCGCCGCGGAAGGCGTTGACCCCGGTGCCGATCGCCGAGTTGGTCGAACGGATCGTCGCGACGGTGCCGCTGCCGGTGATGGCCGCCGGCGGGCTCGCCACCCCCGGCGCGGTGGCCGAGGTGATCCGCGCCGGAGCCGCCGCGGCCGTCGTCGGGACGGTTCTGCTGCGCGCCGACGAAAGCGGCGCCTCCGCCACTCACCGGGCGGCCCTGACCGATCCCGCTTACCGCGAGACGGTGCTCACCCACGCCTTCACCGGCCGCCCCGCCCGCGGGCTGCGCAACGCGTTCATCGACGCCCACGAGGAGCAGGCGCCGCTGGGCTATCCGGCCATCCATTACCTCACCAGCCCGCTGCGCAAAGCCGCGGCCGCGGCGGGCCAGCCCGAGTATGTCCATCTGTGGGCCGGCACCGGATACCGGCACGCCACCGCCGAACCCACGTCTGACATCATGCGGCGGCTGGCCTCCGACCTTTGACGCCTTTAGAACGAGAAGCGGTTCAGCACGTCGTATTTGCCGCCGGGCGTCGCGCACGTCAGCCTGTACATCCACCGGACCGGGGTCGACTCGATCTGCTGGTAACCGGCCAGTGCGGGCGTCTGCTCGATCAGCCGGAGCCTGGGGTTCCACTTCTGCAGCTCCCGCGCGTCGCGGATGCCCCACTTGATGATCCCCCTGGTGAACACCTTTGACAGCAGCGGCGCCAGCGCCGACAGCGTGTCGAAATGCATTTCCCCGCAATCGAACCGGTCGGTCAAACGCGACAACAGCTGCCGCACCTGCTGCTCGGTCAGATACATCAGCAGGCCCTCGGCGACCACCAGCGTGGGGCGCCCGGTCGGAATCTGCTCCAGCCACTCCGGATCGGTCACCGACGAGCCGATCATCCGGTAGCGCTCCGTGTCGTCGTAGAGCCGCCGCCGCAGCTCGATCACACCGGGCTGGTCGATGTCGAACCACGAAACCGACGGCGGCACGGCGAGCCGGAAGGCGCGGCCGTCGAGGCCGCAACCCAGGTGCAGGACCACCGCGTCGGGGTGATCTCGAAGGAAGTCGGCGCACCAGTCGTCGAGCTGCTTTGCGCGCAGGGCGACGAGGTACTGGTTCGACGCCGGCAGCGAGCTCCGGTGAATCCTCTTGAAGTCGTAGTCGATCCGGTCCACCGCTTGCGCGGCTGCCGTATCCCCCAGAATCGGTCGGCGCGAACGGCTTTCATAAGCACGCAGATAAAGGGTGACCAGGTTCGTCCATTCCACCGAGCCCCACGGCACGCTGGTGAAGTCGACGTCGTCCGTCGCAGTCATGGCTTTCTCCTTGCCCCCCGGTATTCGCTCCACATCTGCATGAGCTGATCGCGGTAGGCCTGGGTGCAGAACTCGCAGAAATCGCGGAAGTCCTCGACGCGCTGCCGCTGTTCGGCGCGATCCTCACCCAGCACGGACAGAGCGAACTCGGCGGGCCCGATCCCCAGCCGCATCAGGGACAGCTGCGTTTCCAGAACGCTGGTGAACCCCCCTGGCGTGACGCGGTAGAGGTGTTGACGGTTCGGGCTCGGCAATCGCTCCACCATGCCGCCTTCCAGCAGCTGCCGGGCAACGGTACTGATCGAGGCCTTACTCACCGACAACGCGTCGGCCAGCTGAGTCAACGATTGTCGGGGCGGATCACAGATCAGTAGCCACCCATACACCCGGCCCATGGTGCGAGTGGCACCGAGAAGCTCGAAGAACAGCCCGAGGCGGTCGGCGAACTCGGCCTCTTCCGGCGACATGGACCCTCCGACAGGTACGTTCAGAACATACTTAACGTACTCTACACGGCACTAGTGCCGTGGAACAGCACCCGGGTTGTCACCGCGGTTCACCGACTGAGGCGGCTAGAACGCCTCGGGATCGCGCTGCACCTCTGCTGGCACCGGATGGCGGTACAGGCGAGATGCGTTCTCCCAGCTGAACTTGCGGATCACATCGGGGGGCAGGTCGCCGATCTGTTCGTGGATGGTCTGCTGGGTGTGCGGCCACGTGGAGTCGCAATGCGGATAGTCGGCCTCCAGCATGATGTTGTCCACGCCGATCCGGTCGCGCTGCACGAACGACGATTTGTCCTCCACCGCGCAGAACCAGAAATTTCGCGTGAACACCTCGGCGGGAGTGAGGCTTTCACCCAGGGCCTGCCAGGTGCCGTACATCGCGTGATAACTCAGCATGTGGTCGAGACGATCCAGCAGCCCGGCGACCCAGCCGATCCCGCCCTCCGACAAGCAGATCTTCAGGGTGGGGAACCTGCTGGGCAGGCCGGAATACAGCCAGTCGACCGCCGCCGAGATGGCGTAGGAGAAAAACAACACGCCCTGCACGTCCGGTGGCGCGTCGTCGGTGGTGGACGGCGAGGACCCCGACGAGCCGATGTGCAGGTTCACCACGGTGTCGGTCTCGGCGCACGCCGCCATCATCGGGTCCCAGTGCCCCGAGTGAATGCTCGGCAATCCGAGCATCGCCGGGTTCTCGCTGAAGGTCACGGCGTGGAACCCACGCTCGGCGTTTTCGTAGATCATCTGCGCGCCGAGTTCGGGGTCCAGCAGCCACGGCAACTGGCATCCGATGATGCGTTCGGGATACGAGCCGGCCCACACCTCGAGGTGCCAGTCGTTCCATGCGCGCACCGAGGCCAGCGCCAGGTCGCGGTCGGTGGTCACCTGCTGCAGCCGCTGCCCGGCGAAACCGGGCAGGAAGGACGGGAAGTTGAGCGAGGCGTAGATGCCGTTCAGGTCCATGTCCTTGACGCGCTCATGGATATCCCAGGCGCCCCTGCGCATCTCGTCGAACCGGACGGGCTCGAAGCCGTACTCCGCCACCGGCCGGCCCACGACCGCATTGAAGCCGACGTTGGGAAGTTCCCGGCCGTCGTAGACCCAGGTCTGTCCCCCGCTGTCGGTCTCCACGACTTTGGGCGCGCGGTCGGCGAACTTTCGCGGCAGCCGTCCGGTGAAGGTGTCCGGCGGTTCGACGATGTGATCGTCGACCGAGATCACCGTGTAGCGCCGGCTTGCCCGGGGCGGGTCCGGCAGGAAGGTGACCGAGCGTTGCCCGCCGGTCTTCGCGGTGGTGAAGTTCAGGTCGGCGGCCAGCTCATCGATCGATTTCACTCGTCAATCTCCTTGCGGAACAGCGTCATTGGGAGTGAGAGGACGGCTTTCGACGCACACCCGACGATCCGGTTCACGTGAGCACGTCGGGGTCGGCCTTGATGGTCATCCTGGCCGCTCCCGCCCAGTACACGTCTGCCGCCCGTTCGACCAGCGACCGCTGCATGCCGGCCATGTCCGACCACTTCATGGCCACCGGTTGGATGCCGGTGAGCAGCACGTCGTAGGCCAGCTTGCAGACCCGCTCGATCGACGCCGCGCGGTAGACGGCCTCGGGCAGGTTGCGGCCGGTTGCGATGACGCCGTGGTTGGCCAGGATGGTCACGTTCGCGGGGCCGATGCGGGCCGCCAGCTCGGCGGCGCGAGCGGGGCTGTCGATCTCGCCGTCGTAGGTGTCCACCAGGCACAGGTCGTCGAGGAAGAGCGAACCGGTTTGGTGCACCAATTCCGGCAGCCTGCCCAGTGCGGCCAGCACGCACACGTAGTACGGATGATTGTGGATGACCACCCGGGCATCACCGCGGACGCGGTGCAACTCGGTGTGGATGTGGATCGCCGGGGTGACGTCCCAACGGCCACGCAGCACCCGGGCGTCGGCATCGACCACGCAGATATCGGACGCGGTGATCTCCTGCCACCAGAGCCCCCACGGATTGACGAGCACCTCCGTCTGCCCGTCCGGTTGCCAGGTGATGTGTCCGGCCATGTTCTCGGCGAATCCGATGCCGGCCAGGTGGCGAAACGCCACGGCGAGCGCCTGCTCGTCGGACAGCTCGACCCCGATCGGGGGAACCACCGACGGCGCCCAGACTTCCAGCCCGCCCCGGCGCGCGTTAGGAGCATTCATCGTCGGCCTCCGTTCTGGCTCGAATATCCTCGCGGAGCCGCCCTTTGGCAACCTTCCCGCCGGACGATCGCGGAAGCTCGTCGACCACGATGAGTCGTTCGGGCAAGAGCTCCTTGGACACCCCCAGCGCCAACAGGTGTCCGGCCAGCCCGGCCAGGTCCAGCGTGGCCGCGTCGACGAGTTCGGCGTAGAGGCAGACCTTTTCGCCGAACACCGGATCGGGCATCGCGACCGCCGCCGCGACCGCGATGGCAGGGTGGGTCGCGGCGGAGTCCTCGACCTGGGTTGCGCTGATGTTCTTGCCGCCGCGCAGGATGAAGTCGGACGTTCGCCCGGTCACGGTCAAATAGCCGTCCGCATCGATTTCGCAGATGTCGCCCATCCGCATCCACCCGTCCCGGGTGAACAGCTTGTCGTGGTCGGTCCCGCCGAGATAGCCGAGGCTGGTCGCCGGGCCGCGGCACGCCGGCTGGCCCCGTCCCGTCTCGGTGACATCCCGCTCCCCGTCGAAGAGCCTGACAGCCATCTCCGGGACGATCCGGCCCCCGGTGCGCAGCCGGCGTTCGCGTGAGTCATCGAGCGTGGTCGCGCTCAGCAGCCCGGTTTCGTTCGATCCGTAGAACTGCAAAATCTTGGCGCCGGTGAGGTCCTCGAACTCGGCGGCCGGTCGGTAGGGCAGCGCCTCGCCGCCGGTGAATACCACGCGCAGCGAGCTCAGGTCATGGCCACGGGTGGCCGGATCCGCCATCAGCATGGTCAATTGCGTGCTGACACAACACAACACGCTGACCTTGTGCCGGGATATCGCCTCGCACGCGGCCCTCGTACTGAACTTTTCCAGGATCACCGCGGTGGCGCCGAGATAGATCGGCGTGGTGTGGCTGGTCCACAGCCCGAAGCCGAACGGTGTCGGGATGACCGGCAGGAAGGTGTCGTCCGGCGTCAGCAGCCCGTTGGCGACGGCCTTCTGGTGGAAGTAGTACCAACGATTTTGGGTGTGCACCACGCACTTGGGCAGGCCGGTGGTCCCGGAGGTGGAGTTGATCAGGAAGACCTCGTCCGGCCCGAGTCGGGACTCCCCCGGCAACGGCTTGGGCTCCTCGTTGGCATCGAGGGACACCCGGTCCATGACCAGGACGGGAATTGCCGATTCGGCGCCCGTCGCCCGCGCGGCGCCGCTGCGGTGTCGATCGCTGATCAGCAGCATCGGCCGCGAGCTACGCAGTATCGCAGCGACCTCACGGGTGCCGGCCCGCGCGCCGATGCCGACGACGACCGCCCCGCAGCGCTCGATCGCCACGAACAGCAGGTGGATCCCCGCGGAGTCCCCGTGCCATACCGCGACGCGATCTCCGGGCCGCACGCCGGCGCCCGTCAGCTGTTCGGCCAGGGCCCTTGCCGCGTCATCGAATTCACGCCAGGTCAGCGACATGCCGGGATGGTCGATGTAGGCGAGCCGGTCCGGTGACCGGATGGCATTGCTCCTTACCGCATCGGACAGCGTCTCATCGGACCACCAGCCGGCGGCGCGGAACCGGGCCGCGTCCTCGTCGGTGAATGCCGGCGAGCCCACCGTGTCCAGTCCACCGGCGCTCATCACCAAATGATAGGGACACCATCGCTGCCGCAGGCAGCCAAGTCCCGACCGCTGAGTTTCCGGACTAGCGGCTAGGGGTCCTGCGGGGCGGGAGCGGGAGCAGCACGTTGCGGATCGTTGACGGGGCCGGGAGGCCGGGGGCGGGGCGGCTGATGACAATGCTGAACGCAACCGCAATTGAGCCCAATGATGCAGCCGCCTCCGCCGACGGGTTGCACCGGCAAGGCGCCGCCGCCGGGCGGCGGCGCGGGCGCCGCGCTGGAAGGAGCGCTGGCAGCCCTAAGGTTGGTGTCCCCAGGCGACCATGCGAACGCGACGACTAGTGCCGCCAACACACCGCAGAATGCGGCCACGGGCTGGGCTTGTCGATTCTTCACGATTCTCCAATGTGGTTATTCGCCGCGGGCTACATACTTCCGTGGCCGGACTAGGGATTCGGGGGCCCCGGGGCGGGAGGGGCATGCTGCGGATCGCCGGCAACATCCGGCGGACGTGGGTGCGGCGGCTGGTGGCAGTGTTGAACGCATCCGCAGTTCAGCCCGATGAAGCAGGGAGAGCTGGGCGGCCCGGCGCTTAAGGCATACCCGTTGATCGATGAGGACGGGGACGCCGCAGCGGTTTTCGTCATTGTCGTCGTTGCGGTGACTTCGATCGGTGTGAACACAAGTGGGGCCGCGCAGGCGAAAAGCGCGGTTGCCGCCCTGGCTTGTCGATTCAACACAATTTTCCACTGTAGTTATTCGCCGCGGGATGCGCAGAACACGCGCCGACTTGAAAGGACACTCCAAGAACTCGCCAAGAATCCTCCAAGGAGGACCCCGGACGGTGAAGTCGGCGAGCGCTCTTTGGGATCGGTAGCGGCGCAGGTGCTTTGCACTTGCCTCGCCACCGCTGCCACCCGCAGCGAACTACACGGAGGTACACCGCGGATGAAAAGCAAGGTCGTCGTGCTGCTGGCCGGCGGAATGCTCGCGCTAGTGCTGCTGACACGCTATTTCGCGCTGAGCCGAGCCGGCCTGCCGTTGGGGTGGATGCTCTACCTCGGCCTGCCGATCACCGCCGCCGGCGTGCTCTTCGCCCTGCGGCTCATCGACCTGGGCGCCGGGTGGACCGCCAAGGGCGGCAGCCTGCAACACCACTGCCGCATCCCCGCTCACCCGGCCGCGCTGC
The DNA here is from genome assembly GCA_963732835.1 of uncultured Actinomycetota bacterium. GTDB lineage: Bacteria > Actinomycetota > Actinomycetes > Mycobacteriales > Mycobacteriaceae > Mycobacterium. Next base: position 124,759 of record CAVTBA010000009.1, on the reverse strand, counting down.
CGCTGCCCGAGCCGTCGCCGTCCGAACGCCTCAAACAGCTGGAGGACCTGCACGCCAGAGGCGCGATCTCCGACACCGAATACGGCGCCCGACGCTTACACATCATCGCCAACATGTAGGCCGGGCGCTCCCCCGGTCCGCCGGCGCGCCATCGTCACGCGGACCGCATAGATCGCGGCGCTGACCCCGAACAGCCCAGCGGTCAGCAGCAGCCAACGACCCAGAAAGGGATCCTGCGTCTGACCGGTCGCGGCCGAGTAGGTGGCGGCGCCCTGCTTGATGATGCCGGGGAGGAACACCAGCAGTGTCAGTCCCGCGCCCAGCGCGGGCACCCGGATGTGGTTGACCACCGGGACCCGCGGTGGCGCCAGTTGGACGACGGTCCGCGACAGCAGCGAGTCGACGAACGCATAGACCGGGAACAACACCAGATCGTGGGCGACGATGGCCGCGGCGAACCACACGATGATCGACTGCCACCACACCTGCGGGTTCCACAGCGTGACCGGTTTGATGGTGGCCACCACGTAGCCCAGGAGGGCGAACCCGGCGATCAGGGTCAACAGATGCAACGGGTGAGACCCGTAGAGCCTCACGAAACCCGCTCGCGCGCTAAGCATTTGCGGCCCCCCGGAAGTCAATGGACTCCACCCACTTGGTGTTGTGCACGCCGGGCAGCGCGGGCACGATGATGCGCGCCGGGAAGCCGTGGTCTGCGGACAGGTCCGTTCCGTTGACTCGCAGCGCCAGCAGCGCATCGGGGTGCAGCACCTGGCTGCCCTGCAGTGTCGCACGGCCGAACGCGCCGGAGCGCTCCAACGACGAGACGAGCGCCGACTCCGGTGTGGGCACACCGGCCAGCCGGGCCAGCTGCGCCAGCCGAACCCCGGTCCAGGTTTGGGTGGTCGACCAACCTTCCACACAGGCGATCGGCAACACGGCGGTGTGCTGCGGCATTGCCAACAGCGCCGTGCGGTCCAGCACCACGGGGGCCGGGCCCCCACGCAGGGTGAGCCGCCAGCGCTCCCCGGTGTTCTCGGGAGAAATGCCGGCCACCACCGCGGTCCGGTTGATCTCGAAGTCGTTGGGCCCGTCCCCGTGGGTTCGCCCCCGCGGCAGCAGCAACGCGGCCGGTCGCGCGTAGCCGCCCAGCGTCTGGCCCGCGGTGATGACCGTCATGAACAGCGCACCGCCGCCCACCAGCGCCAGGGCGCCGCGGCGGCTCATCGTCGCGGGGCGCGGGTCCGCGGCGACCAGCCCGTCCGGCTGCCACGGCTGGGCTGTGGTGTCGGCACGCCCGGTGTGCAGGATGGCGCGCGGTGAGATCGAGCGAAGGCCCGACCACATGGCCGGGATCTTGATCGCGATATGCATGAGGAACCCGGCGATGAACACCCATGCGCCGAAGTAGTGCGCGGTGTAGAAGCTGAAACCGAAAATGTAGTCGTACTGAATGTTCAGCACGCCCGTCACGATCTCGAACAGGATGCCGCCGACCAGCATCAGTAGCGAAACCCGTTCCAGCAGTTGGGCTATCGATCGGGCGGGTGGCCACGCGAACAGCCTCGGTATCACCGACCACAGTTTGGCCAGCACCACCGGGATGAGGACCAGCCCCAGTCCGACGTGCAGTCCCTGGGTCAGCCGATAAAGCCATGACGGGTTGGTGGGCCACGCGAACGTCGGGAGCTTCAGCCATCCGACGTCGCCGGGGATGGCCTGGCCGAACCGCGGCCCGTACGCCATGTACGACAGCAGGCCGGTGATGATGACGATCGGCAGCGTCACCAGCAGCACCGAGCCGAACACCGATGTCAGCCACGGGCCCCGCAGCGGGCTCCTCCACCGTTGAACCCGGCCTACGCCCGGGGGCGGACGCTGGTCCAGCAGGCGCCACAGCTGCGCGGGAAACCCGTAGTCGCCGGGATCGGTCGCCGGCCCGGCGTCTTCGATGTCGGATCTGCGGGTGCGGTGCATCATCGCTGCATCATCCACGACCGGTCGACGAAAATGGTTCAGATTCGCCGCCTGTTCAGACAGCGCCGCCGCGGCCTGCGATCTCGATGCCGTCGATCGAGTATCCCGATGACCCCCATCGGCAACCCGGTGCTAACCCTGGACGGTCGGCCGGATGGTGATGTCGCCGATCTCGACTTCGTGCGGCTGTTCGATGGCGAAGGCGATCGCGCGTGCCACCGCCGCCGGCGGCAGGCCGAAGTCGGTCATGTTGCGCCGGATCTGCGCGCGCACCGACTCGTCGTCGATGGAGCCGTCCAGTTGGGTGTCGACGAATCCCGGTGAGATCGACGTGGTCCGGACGACGCCGTCGGTCGATTCCTGGCGCAGGCCCTCCATCAAGGTGCGAACGGCGTTCTTCGTGGCGGCGTACACAGCCATGGTGGGGACGATCTTCAGCCCGGCGGTCGACACCGTCGTCACGAAGTGACCGCCTCCCTGACTTCGAAACACCGGCAGGGCCGCCGCGATCCCGTGCAGCACCCCCCGCAGGTTGACGTCGATCATCGCCGACCATCCGTCGACGTCGAGGTCGGATACCGGCCCGACCTTGCTGATGCCGGCATTGCTCACCAGGACGTCGAGCCGGCCGAACTCGCCGGCGGCCGTGGCGACGAGTTCCTCGAGGTCGTCCCGTCGCGAGACGTCGATTTGGCAGGTGACCGCGGATCCGCCACGGCCGCGTATCTCTCGTGCGACCTCGTCGAGGCGCTCGACGCGGCGCGCTCCCAGGACCACCTTGGCACCGCGCCCGGCGAGCAGATGGGCGGTCGCCTCCCCGATCCCGCTACTGGCTCCCGTGATGGCCACGACCTGCCCGTCGATCCCCGTCATCGCGCTCCCTGAGTCCGCCCGAATCCCCTTGCAGGTCAAGGCTACTCAGGGCCCGGCGTCAGTCCTTGCCCCGGGGCGGCGGTTGCACCTCGACACCGGTGGAATCATGCTCGGGACCCGCGGCCGGGTGTTCGGCGGGGACGCGCTCGCGGGACCGGGTGCCCTCGCTGGGGCGCTCGGGATCGGGCCGATGGACATTGCCGTGATAGGGACCGGGCTTCGGTCGCGGCTTCCCACCTGGGAGAGCCAGGCGGAAGATGCTGCGGTGCACCATGAACCACTGCTTACCGAACCTGCCGGAGTTGTAGGGCAGCTCGTACCGCTCGCAGATCTCCTTGACCTGCGGCGCGATCTCCGAGTATCGACTGCTCGGCATGTCCGGGTAGAGGTGGTGCTCGACCTGATAGCCGAGATTGCCGCTGATGATGTGGAACATCGGGCTGCCCTCGATGTTCGCTGCGCCGAGCAATTGGCGCACGTACCAACCGCCGCGCGTCTCGTTCTCGGTTTCCTCCTGCGTGAAGGTGTAGGTCTGGTCCGGGAAGTGGCCGCAGAAGATGATCGCGTGCGCCCAGATGTTGCGGACGATGTTGGCCAGGGCGTCGGCGCCCAGGGTGCGCAGGTAGGTGCTTTCGACGCCGGGCGCGACTTTGTCGAGGAAGTTGGCCGCGGCGCCGATACGGCGGCCCTTCGACACCCTGCGGAGCCTGCTGGCGACGCGGGACCGCGCCGGCTGTTCGAGTCGGCCGCGCATCGCCAGCTGGGTGAGCGCGAACGCGCCGGCGCTGATCCCTGGCCAGCCGATGTAGTCCTTGATGATCTGCGCGCGCGCCTTGACGCCGATGCCTTTCAGGTCTTCGCGCACCTCCGACCACGGCTTCTCGCGCTTGCGGATGGCGTCGATGTCCATGTCGTGGACGGCCACACCCCACTCGAACAGCAGCGTGAGCAAAAGGTTGTACAGCGGCTGGAACAAATACCTCGGAGCCCATTTCTGGTTGGGGTCGATCCGCATGATCTCGTAGCCGAGATCCTTGTCCTTGCCGAGGATGTTCGTGAAGGTGTGATGGATGTAGTTGTGGGAGTGCTTCCACGACTCGGCGGTCGACGCCGTGTCCCAGTCCCAGACCGAGGAATGGATGTCGGGATCGTTCATCCAATCCCACTGACCGTGCATGACGTTGTGGCCGATCTCCATGTTCTCCAAGATCTTCGCCATGGAGAGACAGGCGGTGCCCAGCAGCCACGCCGTCTTCGAGCGCGAGGCCAGCAACAGCACCCGGCCGGCCACCACGATCTGCCGTTCTGCCGAGATGACGTTCTTGATGTAGCGCCGGTCGCGGTCGCCGAGGTCGGCGAACACCTCGTCGTGGATCGCGTCGAATTCCTTGGCGAGCTTTTCCAGCTCTTGCTCGCTCAAGCGGGCGAGTGGATTTGCGCCGGCGTTCTTTACGGCCGTTGTCACAAGCCGCTCCTTTCGATCAGAGTTCGAGTTCGACGTCGCCCTCGGCGGTGTTGATACAGATTCGGACGTCCTGACCCGTGGGTTCGGTCACGTCACCTGAGCGCAGGTCTCGCAGCTTGCCCGACTTCAGCGTCCCGACACAGGTATGGCAAATTCCAATGCGACAGCCGTGGGCAAGGTTGAGGCCGGCCTTCTCGCCCGCCTCGAGAATCGATGTGCCGCCGTCACATTCGACTTCCTTGTCGCTGTCCAGGAAGCAGACGACGCCGCCCTCCCCGGCGTTGGCGTCACCGCCGATCTTGGGTTGGAACCGCTCGAAGTGCAGGCGGTCACAGTCCCCGTTCTCTTGCCAGTGCTCGATCAGCGCGTCGAGCATTTCTCCCGGACCCGAGCAGAACGCCTCGCGCTCACGCCAGTCCGGGCACACGTCGTCCAGGTCGCCGGGGGTGAGTCGCCCCTGTTCGGAGGTGAGGCGCAGATCCAGCCGCATTCCCTCGTGGCGTTCCTCGAGCTCTTCCAGGGCGGGCAGGAACATGACCTGATCGCGGGTCCGCGCGGAATGAATGACCACCGCGTCGCGCAATTTGTCGCGATGGTCGAGGTCGCGCAGCATGCTGATGATCGGTGTGAGGCCGCTTCCGGCGCTGATGAACAGCATCTTGTCCGGCACCGGGTCGGGCAGCGTGAAGACGCCTTCGATTTCGCCCAGCCGCACCAGATCCCCCGGCTGAATCTTGTGCACGAGATACGGCGACACGACGCCGCCGTCGACCCTCTTCGGCGTGACGCTGATCAGTCCGTCTTCGGGCCTGGGATCCGACGTCAGCGAGTACGCGCGCCAGTGGTACACACCGTCGATGACCACGCCGAGCCGCACATACTGGCCCGGCTTGTGGCCCGGCCACTCGTATCCCGGGCGAATCAGGACGCTGGCCGCTTCCGAGCCCTGCTGCTCGATGCCTTCGACCTTCCCGCGCAGCTCCTTGGTGGTCCATAGCGGGTTGATCATCTCGAGGTAATCGTCCGGCTGCAGCGGGCTGAACAACCGCCGCACGGCCCGCAGGAACAACCGCCGCCCCCGTGGGACGTGGGGCTGGGCGCCGCGTTCTGCCATGTCACGAGAGTACACAGTTGTACACTCATTTAAACGACGATCTTGAATTACCCTGCAGCCCAGTGTTGAACAAACGCACAATTGACATGCAGAGAACGCATGGCCGTTCACTGGACAGGGGTCGGGACCAGCCGCGAGCGCGCCACGCGTAGGTCTGGCGTGCCCAAACAGCGCGTCACCCAAACATTTGTTCAGATAGTTCCCAGCCGGTGGACGCCCGCGCCCCTCGGCGCCGACGCCTATTGTTCGAGGGGTGCTGATCGGCTTCCTCCTCGCGCTGGGGTGTTCGGTCTGTTACGGCACGGCGTCGGTATTGCAGGCGGCGGCCACGCGATCGGTGGAAGCGGGCAGCGGCTCGGGTGTGGATACCGTCCTGCTGTTGCGCGCCGCCCGGCAGTGGCGCTACCTCGTCGGCGTCGGCCTGGATGGCGTCGGCTTCCTCCTGCAAGTGGCGGCGTTGCGCCTGGTGCCGATCTACATGGTCGCCGCGGCGTTGGCCGCCTCGATAGCGGTCACCGGCATCGCCTCCGCATGGTTGCTGTCGGCCCGGCTGTCGCCGGCCGAATGGACGGCGGTGGGCGTGGTGTGCGCGAGCCTCGTGGTGCTCGCACTCGCGGCCGGGCCCGGGCACTTCCGGCATGCCCCGGCCGGGCTGGGCTGGGCATTGCTGGGTGTGGCGGCCGCGATATTCATCGCCGGTGCCGCGGCGGGCCGGCTGCCGGATCGGCCACGAGCGCTGGCGCTGGGGCTGGCGGCCGGAACCGGCTTCGGTGTCATCGAGGTCGGCGTGCGGCTGATCGAGGTCATCGACCCGACCAAACGCGCGTTCTACACCAACCCGGCCCTGTACGCGGCCGCCGCGGGCGGGGCCGCCGGTTTTCTGTTGCTGACCTCCGCCCTGCATCGCGGATCGGTGACCACGGCCGTCGCCGGGATGGTCGTCGGTGAAACCATCGCGCCCGCGTTCGTGGGGGTGGCGTGGCTGGGCGACAGCGCGCGCGACGGCCTCGGCTGGCTGGTCATCGCGGGCTTTGTCGTGGCCGTGTCGGCAACCCTCGTGCTGGCGCGGTTCGGGGAAGCCCCAGAACCCGCCCTTGAAACCGACCCGGCCGCGGGCTAACTCATCGGATCGCGGCGTCGCGCGCGGCGCGGCCCGCGGTGTCTTCCGCCGTCGGAGTGTAGGCGGTGCCGCGGGCGGGGCGGGTCCACAGCACGCCGCCCTGGGCGCTGACGCCCGCGGCCATCAGCGCCCGCTTGAGGACCTTGTTCGTCGCCGTGGTAGGCAGGTCGGCGTTGATGCGCACATGCCGCGGCCAGGCTTTGGGCGACAGGTCGGGTTGCGCGGCAAGGAAAGTCGCGAAGTCGTCCGGCCCCAACCGCGCCCCCTCGCGCAGAACCAGCGCGGCCATCACCTGGTCACCGACCCGGTCGTCGGGCACCGCGTAGACCGCGACCTGGCTGACCTCGGGCAGGCGTTCCAGGATGCGCTCGATCGGCCCCGCCGCCAGGTTCTCGCCGTCCACCCGCATCCAGTCCGCGGTCCGGCCGGCCAGGTAGATCCAGCCGTCGGCGTCGCGGTAGGCCAGGTCGCCGGACCAGTACATCCCGTGCCGCATGCGCTCGGCCGTGGCGGCCGGGTCGTTGTAGTAGCCGACGAACGGGCCGGCGCCCTGGGTGTTGACGAGTTCGCCGACCGCGTCGTCGAAGTTGGTCAGCGCCCCGTGTTCGTCGAATTCCGCGACGGCGCACTCCCGCAGCGTCGTCGAGTTGTAGATGCCCACTCCCGGATACGGCCGGCCGATCGATCCGGCGGGGTGCCGTCTTCTCGGACCACGATCACCGCGAACTCGCTGGAACCGAAGCTGTCCACCACCCGGCAGCCGAAACGCCTTGCGAATTCGGTGATGTCGCGGTCGGTCGCCTCGTTGCCGAACGCCACCCGCAAGGTGTTGTCCGCGTCGTCGGGACGCTCGGGGGTGGACAGGATCAGCGCGAGGGGCTTGCCGACATAGTTGAGATACGTGACGGCGTAGCGGCGCACGTCGTCCAGGAAGCGTGACGGCGAGAACCGGGCCGGGACCATGGTGGCGCCGGCGCCGATGGCGACCGCCCACCCCGCGGCGACGCCGTTGGAGTGAAATAGGGGCATCGACAGATAGCAGACGTCGTCGGCGGTGACGTCGTATTGGAAGATCAGGCTGGCGCCGCACATGATCGTCATCGCGTGGGCGAGCCGGACGACCTTCGGGTCGCCGCTGGTCCCCGAGGTGAAGATCATCATCAGGGTGTCGCCGCCGGCGACCTCGCGGTGCGGGACCAGGGCCGGCGCGGCGGCCACCAGGTCGGCGTAGCGCCGGCCGGTCACGTCGAGCACCTGAATCCCGTTGAGGTCCAAGCCATCCAGCAGGCCGAGGTGTTCCGGGTCGACGAGCAAGAGCTGGCAGTCGGACCGCCGGATGTCGGCCAGCAGACCGGCCCCGCGCCGGGTCGTGTTGATTCCGCACAGCACGTAGCCGCCCAGCGCGGCCGCGGCCATGGCGCGCAGCATCGCCGGGAAGTTGGGCAGCAGTGCCCCGACGTGCAGCGGACGGGTCGGGTCGGCGACCCCGATCAGCGCGGCGGCCTCCGCCTCGGCCTCCGCGAGGTGTTCCCGCCAGGTCCAGACCCGTTCGCCATGGGCGAGCGCCGGGGTGTCGTCGTCCCGGCGTTGCCGCAGCAGCTGCTGCACCGTTTCGATCATCGGGTCGTCAGCACCAGCCCGGCGTAGTGCTGACGCGCCACCTCTTCGCAGTGGCGCCGATACGTGCCGAACCCACCGGCGTAGGGCATGAACATCCGCTTCTTGCCTTCGATATTGGCGCCCAGGTACCACGACGAGGCCGCTTTCGGGAAGAGCGTGCGCTCGGCCGCCGTCGCGACGTGGTCCGTCCAGGCGGCGGCGGCGTCCCGGCGCGGTTCGACTTCCGTCACCCCGAGGCGACGGGCCGTCAACACCAGCTCGATGACCCAGTCGACCTGCACCTCGGCGTGCAGCACCATATTGGCGAGCACCGACGGGCTGCCGGGGCCGCTGACCGTGAACATGTTCGGCAGGCCGGGCACCATCAGGCCGAGAAAGGTCAGGGGGCCGTCCGCCCAGATGTCGCGCAGCCGCTCCCCGCCGGGACCCTCCGGGTCGATGCGGGTCAGCGCGCCGGTCAGCGCGTCGAAGCCGGTGGCGAAGATCAGCACGTCGCAGGGATAGGTTGTGGCGCTCGTTCGTACGCCGTCGGCGGTGACCGCCTCGATGGGCTCGCGGCGCAGGTTGACCAGCGTGACGTTGTCCCGGTTGAACGCGGCGTAATAGCCGCCGTCGGTGCAAATCCGCTTCGTCCCGATCGGGTGGTCGACGGGTATGAGGTCGGTGGCGACGGCGGGATCGGCGACGATTTCACGGATGCGCTCCTCGGCGAACTCCCGCGCGATGTGGTTGGCCGCCAGGTCCGAGTTCTGGTCGGGGAACGTCTTGGCGAACAGCACGCCGCCCTCACGCCAGCGCCGCCACAGCGCCGCGGCGCGTTCCCGCGGTTCGGTGTCGACCGCCTTCGTGTGATAGGTGCCGTGCGGTGTGCCCGCCGCCGCATAGGCCGACATGCGACGGCGCTCGGGGTATTGCTCCCGGATCTGTTGTTGTTCCTCCGGCGTCCAGGGGCGGTTGGGCATCGGGATGCTGTAGTTCGCGGATCGCTGGAAGACCACCAGGCGATCCGCCTGCGCGGCGACGATCGGAACCGCTTGGATGCCAGAGGATCCCGTGCCGATCAGGCCCACCGGCTTGCCGCGCAGGTCGGGGTCCTCGCGCGGCCACGCGGCGGTGAAGTACACCTCGCCCGCGAAATCGTCGACGCCGGGGAGGTCGGGGCGGTTGACCGCCGACAGGCAACCCGTCGCGCAGACGAGGAACTGGGCGGCGTAGGTCTGGTCGTCCCGCGTGCGGACGTGCCAGTGGCCGTCCGCGAAGGCGGCGCCGGCGACGTCGACCCCGAATCGGTAGTGGCGGCGCAGGTCGAACCGGTCGGCAACGTGTTGCAGGTAGGCAAGGATCTCCGGTTGTGCGGCGAAGCGTTCGGTCCACGTCCAGCTCTGCTGGAGCGCTTCGTCGAACGAGTAGGAATAGTCCACACTTTCGACGTCGCACCGCGCGCCCGGGTACCGGTTCCAATACCAGGTGCCGCCCACGTCGGGCGCCGCCTCGAGGCCGACCACCGAGAGGCCCGCCGAGGCGGCCCGGTGCACGGCGTAGAGCCCGGCGAAGCCGGCGCCGATAACGATCACGTCGGTCACGTCGGCCCCCGTGTCGACGGTCATGTCGCCTCGCACAGGGTGGACCGCAGCAGCCCCCGCAGGTCGGCGCACATCAGGTCGCGCGCCGAGTTGGCCGGCGGGAAGGACGGGATGGTCAGGAAGCCGTGAAACAAGCCCGGGAAGTCGCGGTGCACCACGCGCACCCCCGCGTCGCGCAGCCGGCGTGCATAGTCGCAGCCCTCGCTGTGCAGCGGGTCGAGGCCGGCGGTGACGATCACCGCGGGCGGCAGGTCGGCGTGCGAGTGCGCGCGGGCCGGGGCGACCAGGTGGGGCTGCTCCGAAGGCGTTTCGGCGCCGAGGTATTGGCGCCAGTACCACCGCATGGCGGCGCTGGTGAGGAAGTAGCCGCTGGCGCAGCGCCGATAGCTCTCGGTGGCGAAGGACGGATCGATGACGGGATAGAGCAGGAGCTGCGCGGCGGGCCGGGCAACCTGCCGGTCACGGCACAGTATGGCGGTGACCGCGGCGAGGTTGCCGCCGGCGCTGTCACCGGCGATGGCCGTCCGCGCCGGGTCGATGCCGAGCTCGGACGCGTGGTCGACCACCCAGCAGAACGCCGCGAAGGCGTCCAGGGCGGCCGCGGGCGCCGGATGTTCGGGCGCGAGGCGGTAGTCGATCGATACGACGACCGCATGAACCCCGCGGGCCAGGGCGCGGCAGAAGCCGTCGTGGGATTCGATGTCGCACAACACGAACCCGCCGCCATGGCAGAACACGACTGCGGCGTGGTGGTCCTGAGGCTCGCCGTGCGGGTAGTAGATCCGCGCGCGGATGTCCCCGGCGGGGCCCGGAATGGCGCGGTCTTCGGCGCGGCGGACGTCGTCAATGTTGTCGACGGGCCGGCGCCGCTCGGCAACGACGGCGCGCGCCTGCGCCGCGGTCATGGTCTCGACGCGCGGGAATCCCGCGTCCAACTCGCGCAACATCGCCTGGACGCCGTCAAAGGGGTCGTCCATCTGACGCCTCCGCCCGCAACGGTGGGCCGCTCACGCCGGCCGGTACTTCAACAGGGTGATTCCGTCTTCGGGCAGATCGTAGAACACCGGCTCGACCCGCATGCCGATATGCACGTCGCCGGGGTCGACGTCGACCAATTCGGTGCTGAATTTCGGCCCGGCGTCCCACTGCACGACCGCGAGCAGCTGCGGCAGTCTGTCCGCCCACGGCGGACCGGTGGGCCGGCGGGCGATCGTGAACGTGTACAGCGTTCCGGCACCGTCGATTTCGCGCCATTCCAGGTCGTCGGCCAAGGTTCCCGGGGCGAGGGTGCGCGGATAGAACACGTAACGCGCCAGCGAGGGTGAGTACTGGACGAGGATGCGGTGCCGGGCCAGGCCGTCCCAGAAGGGCCGCGACACCGGTGTGGGCTCGGGAGCGGGGACGCTCATCGCTAGTCCCCCCGCATCAGCAGCGCGACCTGCTCGCTCATGATGCCGCCGTTGCCGGTGACGAACGCGGTGTGGCAGTCGCGCACCTGCGCGTCGCCGGCCCGGCCCATCACCTGCCGGGCGCCGTCGACGACGTGGTGCATGCCGCCGGCCATCCCGGCCTGCCCGAACGACAGTTGGCCGCCGGCGGTGTTGAGCGGGAAATCGCCGCGGTAGGTCAGGTCGTGGCCCGCGATCCACGACATCCCCCGGCCCTTGTCGCAGAAGCCGGCGTCCTCGAGGCTCATCAGCACGGTGATGGTGTAGCAGTCGTAGATCGACGCCACATCCACGTCGGACCGGTCCAGGCCGGCCATCGCGAACGCCCTGTCGGCGGCGCGGGCGATCGGGGTACGCAGCAAATCCTCGGCATAGGTCGGGGTCTTGAAGGCGATGTGTTCGCCAAAGCCCTTGATCCACACCGGCCGATGGCGGCCGCGCCCGGCGATGTCGGCGTTGGCGATCAGGACACCCGCTCCCCCGTGCACGCGCATCACGGTCTCCAGCATGTGGATGGGATCGGCGATCATCGGGCTGGCGAGAACGTCGTCCACTGTGAGCGGGGTGCCGTGGAAGACCGCGCCGGGGTGGGCGCCCGCGTTGGTCCGCTGGTCGACGGCGACCTTGGCCACCGCCGCGGGGTCGTAGCCGAATTCGGCCGCGTAGCGCTGGGCGATCTGCGCGTATGGGGCGTTCTGGCCCACGTTGCCGTACGGGATCTCGAATTCCGCCTGCGGCGACCCGTAGTTGTTCGACGACGCGCCATACCAATTCGGGGCCGGCGGGGGCCGTTTCCCGGGCTGCGGCTGCGACGCCGAACCGGGAACCACGGCCAGCGCGGCGTCGCAGATGCCGAGCTCCACGGCGGCCGCGGCACGCCAGATCATGCCCGCCGCGGTGGCCCCGCCCAGATCGACCCGCTCACCGAAATCCAGTGCCAGGCCGAGGTATTCGCACAGTGTGGCCGGCGCGAACATCGCCGATTCGGCGATGCCGTGGGTCAGCAGGCCGTTGACGCACGCGGCGTCGACGCCGGCGTCCTCGATCACCATCCGCGCCAGCATTGCGTACTGGTCGAGCGTGAACAGCGGCGGCCGAGTGGGACGCCGCTGCGCGGGCAGCTCGGCGATGCCGACGATCGCCGCCTCGCCGCGCAGGCCGGTCACGACGGCATTCCGCGTCGGGGCAGCTCGACGGTCGCCGTTCCGGGCATCAGGACCGTCTGCTCGCGGCGGCCGGCGATGTCGAGGTCCACCAGCCCGGTGCCGTGATCGGAGAGGCGCTTGCCGGTGACCGTGCCGCCGAACCTCAGGGCTTGGCCGGGGTGGGCGACCGCGCGGTTCTGGACGGAGAAGGACACCAGCCGGCCCCGCCCGCCGATCCAGTCCCCGATGGCCCGGCCGAGCAGCGCGGCCTGCAGCGGGCCGTGCACCAGCACGTCGTCGTTGCCTTCGACGGTGCGCGCCCAATCCTTGTCGTAGTGGATGCGGTGGCCGTTGTAGGTGGCGGCGCTGAAGAAGAACAACTGCGTTTCGTCGACGGTCACCGTGAGTTCGGGCATCCGGTGTCCCACCTCGACGTCCTCGTAAAACACTTGGTCGGCCATCAAACTCCTAGGGGCGGGCGATCATCGACGTCGACGCTTCGGCGAGCAGGTCTTGATACTGGTTGCGGTACACCGTGTGCCAGGTGACGAGAACGAACCTGCCGGAGCGGCCCTGCTTTTCGGCGATGGAGGAGATGGTGCGCACCATCTGGACGTCGTCGCGGTGATAGGCCGGCAGGCGGAAGGCGAAGCTCTCACCGCCGGCCATCCGCTTGGGGGCGCGGGGAAACGCGAGGCTGCCCGAGATCGCGCCGGATGAACCGTCGGGCCGCAGCGCCTCGAGGTGCGTGACGCCGAGCACGGCGTACTGCAGGAAGAGCGGAGGGCAGATGATGTCACGAAATCCGTTGGCCCGGGCGTAATCCGGGTCGAACCATAACGGGTTGTGGTCGCCGATCGCCGCCGCCCACCGTTGCCAGTCGCGCCGGTTCACCTCGCCCGTCGCGGTGGCGGCGACCGTGCCGACGCGCGACGCCGATTCGGCGTCGATCAGGCTGTCCTCACTCATGGCTCTCCTCTGCTTCCAAGGTCTCCTCCAGCCACGATGCGGCGACGTCGGGCCCGCCGCCCCACGTCGAGCCCAGCCGCGCCCGCTCGGTCCACAGATGCAGGTCGGTTTCGGTGACATATCCCATGCCGCCGTGCAATTGGTGGGCGTCCAGCGTGATCAACCTGGCCGCGCTTGCCGCGTGCATGCGTGCGATCGCGGTCTCCCGGGTCGCCGTGCGACCGCGCGCGATCCAGAACACCGCCGCATGCGCGGCCAGCCGCGCCGCCGCCAGGGCGATGTGCATGTCCGCGACCAGATGCTGGGCGGCCTGGAAGGACGCGATGGGCCGGCCGAATTGGTGACGCAGCTTGGTGTACTCGACGGTGCGGTCGATGACCGCCTGCCCGACTCCCACCAAGTCGAGCGACCCCAATGCCACCGCCGCGTTGGCGACCCGGCGCAGCGCCGACTCAGTGACGTCACCGAGCAGCGCCTCGCCGGCGACCACGACGTCGTCGAGGCGCACCGTGAAGGCCCGGTGCCCGCCCGCCATGGCGAGCGGTTCGGTAATCACACCGGGTGCTCCGATGTCGACGACGAAGGCCAGCGTATTTTCTTGCGCCGCAGCAGAAATCACGAGGACATCGGCCACGTCGGCGTCGGCGACGTAGTCCGCGGTGCCGTTCAGCCGCCACCCCGTCGCCACGGGGTCGGCGCGCAGCGGAGCGGACACGACGGCGGCGTCGCGGGCGCTCCAGAGCGCCGTGGCGCCCCGGAGGGTGCCGCACACCAGGGGCGGCAGCCGGGCGCTCTTGGCGTCCGGGGAGCCGAGTTGGTCGATCGCGAGCACGGTTTGAATGCTGCTGTGGATCGTGGTCGGGCACAGCGCGCGGCCGGCCTCGGTGTAGAAGACGGCGAGATCGCCCAGCGAGCCGCCGGAGCCGCCGTACTCCTCGCCGACGGCCAGCCCGAGAACACCCGCGTCGGTGAGGGCTTTCCACAGCGCCGGGGTGCGACGGTCCGCGTCCGGTTCGTTCAGCGCGCGCACCAGCGGCATGGGGCTTTCGGCCGCCAGCAGGCCGCGCAGCGCCGAGGCGAACTCGCGCTGTTCGGCGGTGGGTATCGCTCTCATCTGTGTTGTGCGGGCCCGTCAGCGCCCATAGCTCGGCATCTTGTGCCCGCGCTGGGCGATGATGTCGCGGAGCACCTCGTTGGTGCCGCCGCCGAAACGCATCAGGGGCGCGGCCCGGTACAGGCGTTCGAACTTGCCGGCCAGCGGCGCCTGTTGGCTGCGGTGGGCCAGCAGGCCGTCCGGGCCGAGCAGGTCGAGTGCGAGCACGGCGATGCGCTGGCGCAGTTCGCTGGTGAAGATCTTTTCGACGCTGACCTGTACCGACGGAATGACACCGCTGTCCAGGATGGAGGCGGCCTCGTAGCCCATCAGCGTGGCCACCGCCACATCGGCTTCGGCCTGCGCGAGCCGCCGCCGCAGCCACGGGCTCTCGGAGGGCACCGTGCCGTCACGACGCGGCCGCCGCGCGAGCTCCCGCAACTCCGCCACGGCGCGACGCAGGTCGCCCGCGTTGGTCAGCGCGCCGCGTTCGAGATCCAGCGCGCCGGTGATGTATGTCCAGCCGCGGTTCTCTTCGCCCACCAGGTTGGTGACGGGCACCCGCACGTCGCGGAAGTGCACCTCGTTGGTCCGATAGCCCGACCACGCGTACAGCGGTCGGATCGCCACGCCGGGGCTGTCGATTTCGACGATGATGACCGAGATGCCTCGATGGCGCACGCCAGTCGGATCGGTGCGTACGCAGAGCCACTCGTGGGTGGCACGCTGCGCGCCGCTGTTCCAGATCTTGGTGCCGTTGATCACCCATTCGTCGCCGTCCCGGATCGCAGTGGTGCGTAGGTTCGCCAGATCGGTGCCCGCTTCGGGCTCGGAATACCCTACGGCGCAGACCATTTCGCCTTTGGCGATGGGCGGCAGCCAGTCGGACTTGTTCCGTTCGGTGCCGTGCCGCATGATCATCGGCGCCACCGACGTGACCGTCAGGTCGGGTCCGGGCACGCCCCAGTACTCGAATTCGCTCATCAGCAGATGTAGGTGGATGGCGCCCAGCCCGAGCCCGCCGTACTCGCGCGGCCAGTTCAGCCCGAACCAGCCCTTCTCCCCGATCTTGCGACGGAACCACGCCACCTCGCCGCCTGCGAACTCCAGATCATGCTCGGCGAGCTCGGCTCGCAACTCTGCGGTGACGTTGTCGTGGAGGAACTCGCGGACCTCGGCCAGCCAAGCGCGCTGCCCGGCGTCGAGTTCAAAATCCATTCGGGCGCCTGTGCCTTTCCGCAAGCCTTCCACCGAGCAGCGCCAGCGTAACGCCGCGGCGAGATTGAGCCCCTCAAAGTCAAGTGGTTAATGCAATTCTGCTTAGGCGGCTTGGTCGATGAGGGCGGCCAGGCGTTGGGCGGGGGTGTCGAGATCCAGGGTGGGTCGGGGGCGCTGGTTGAGAGTGTCTTGGATGCGTTTGAGATCGGCTTTGGTGTGCACGCGCAGCTCGGTGCCCTTCTCGAACCAGAACCGCAGGAGCCGGTTGGTGTTCTCGTTGGTGCCGCGTTGCCAGGGTGAGTGGGGGTCGCAGAAGTAGACCGGTGCCTGCAGTTGCAGGTTGATGTCGCGCCAGTTGGCCATCTCGGCGCCCTGGTCCCAGGTGATGGTGCGGCGCAGATGGGCCGGCAACTCGCTCATTGCTTCGATCATGGCCGTGGCCACCGACTCGGCGGTGTGATCGGTGGGCAGGTGCAACAAGATGGTGAAGCGGGTGCTGCGCTCCACGAGCGTGCCGATCGCACTGGTGCATCCGGCGCCCAGGATCAGATCGCCTTCCCAGTGCCCAGGCACGGCGCGGTCGGCGGCCTCGGGGGGACGCTCACTGATGGTGAAGACATCGTTGAACTTCCCCCGGCGTTCGATCTGGCCGCGGGGTTTGCGGGCCGTCCGCTTGGTCGACAAGCGCTTGTTCAGGTCGGCGCGCAGTTGGCCACGGCCTTGGACGTAGAGGCACTTGTAGATGGTTTCGTGGCTCACCCGTACCAGCGTGTCATCGGGGTGATCGCGGGCCAAGACGTCGGCGATCAGCTTGGGGCTCCAACCGTCGTCCATCCAGGTCGCGATGCGGGCGCACAACCCGGCGTCGTTGAGCTTGAACTGCTTGGGCCGCTTGGCATTCTGGGCGGCGCGGGAGTGGGCTAACCCGGCGTGGTAATCCCCGTCGGGATTGCGGTTACGTTTGAGCTCTCGGGATATGACGCTCGGCTCGCGGTCGAGCTGACGGGCGATCTCGACCTGTTTGAGGCCCTGGTCCCGACCTCGCATGATGGCCAGGCGTTCATCGAAACTGAGCCGATGCCCGGGCCCGCCCGGCCGGTCACGATCACCTGGTTCGGCCAGACCGGTATCCGAGCCCGTCCCACTTCGTAGTTGCATCGATCCAGCGTCATGCCACCACTTCCAGCCGGTCTGGATCGACACACCGACCTGATGGCCCGCTTCGCGAAGCGACTCTCCCGAACACACCCGATCGAAAAACTCTCGCCGCATCGAACGCGGATAAGCCACAGCCACCTGCAACCTCCTTAAGAATGGAAATTGCACTGACCGTATGAATCTGCCCCCGGGTTTTCGCCGTGGCGTTACGTGGGCCGCGAGCGATTCGAGATTCCGACTGTAAATACGTTGTCAAACTCCCGTTAATTCGGATCGGCGCTCTCGCAGATGTGGGGTGGGGCTGGGAGGATTTTCCCATCGGCTGGTCGACGCGGACCAGGATCTTTGCCCGGCCGCAGCCCGAGGGAGATGTCATGCCCACTGTTGAGACACGCCTTCGTGACGACTTACGCAACTACGCGGTGGAATTGCGCCAACTGGCATACACGCTTCCGCTCGGCGTGGGCGAGCACGATCTCCTTCAGCTCTCGGATCGCATGCGCGCCGCGGCCGACCAGGTGATCCGCAAGGGAGCCTGACCCCTCGCGGCCTCAGCCGCCCCGGAGCCGGATCTTCCAGCGGACGAAGCTCAGGTAGAACGCGCTGATGGCCACCAGCATGGCGATGTCGAACCACCACGCGGCCGGCGTGTGATGCCAGTGCGAGTCCTTCGGGCTGAGCGGGCCGGGCACCAGTTTGCTCAGGTCGGCGGTGGAGGCCGACGCCGCGAACCCCCAGCGCGCCGGGGTCGCCCAGGACATCTGGTCCAGCCCGAGCCGTCCGGTCACCGGGATCATGCCGCCGGAGAAAACCAGCTGCGACATGACCGCCACCACCAACAGCGGCATGATCTGTTCGTTCGACTTGGCGATGGCCGATAGCGCCAGCCCGAGCATCGCCGAGGCCACGCACGTCAACGCGACGTCGGCGAACAGTTCCAGACCCGGCCGGCCCAGGGCCACGGCTCCCTGGGTCGGGCCGCCCTTGCCGAGCAGCACGATGATTGTCACGATCGCCGACTGGATGACCGCGAAGACCGTGTAGACGCAGACCTTCGCCAGCAGGTAGGCGCTGGTGGACAGGCCGACCGCCTGTTCGCGCAGGAAGATCGGGCGTTCACCGATGAGGTCGCGGATGGTCAGCGCGGTCCCCATGAACACGGCACCGACGTTGAGCAGCACCAGGATCTGCCCGGGTTCGTTGGGCGCGGCCCCGTACGGGTTGGGGATGCCGAAGCCGACGTTGCCGGGCACCGACATGGACAGCGAACCCATGATGAACGGCAGCACCGCCAGGAAGACGAAGTAGCCGCGGTCGGAGAAGATCAACCGGACCTGCCGCCTGGCGATGGTGGAGAACTGGCGGAACAGGCTGGTGTGCGACGGGTCGCCCAGGTCGGCCGGCTGTTGCGCGGGTGGTGGCGGCGGCGTCGGGCCCGTGCGCGCCAGGTACCGCGCCTTGGCCCCGTCGGGGTCGCCCGCCACCGTGCTGAAGATGTCGGCCCAGTTCGTCGTGCCCATGGCCGGCCCGATCTGGCCGGGCGGCCCGCAGAAGGCGGTCTTGCCGCCGGGGGCCAGCAGCAGGACCTGATCGCACACGTCCAGGTAGGTCAGCGAGTGGGTGACGACGAGCACCACGCGACCGGCGTCGGCCAGCTGCCGCAGCATGGTCATCACCTGGCGGTCCAGCGCCGGGTCCAGGCCGGAGGTCGGCTCGTCGAGGATCAGCAGCGACGGCCCGGTGAGCAGCTCGAGGGCGACCGATGCGCGCTTGCGCTGGCCGCCGGAGAGCTTGTCGACCCGGGTGTGCAGGTGCTGGGTCATCTCGAGTTCCTCGAGCACGCGGGCCACCACCTGAGCCCGGTCGTCCTTGGTGGTGTCCGGCGGGAGCCGCAGCTCGGCGGCGTACATCAACGCCTGTTGCACGGTCAGCTGCCCGTGCACCACGTCGTCCTGGGGCACCATGCCGATCCTGCTGCGCAGCGAGGCGTACTCGGCGTGGACGTTGTGGCCCTCGAACGCGACCGTGCCCCTGGTCGGGTGCGTGTACCCCGCGACCAACCTGGCGAACGTCGACTTGCCCGCGCCCGAAGGCCCGATGACGGCCGTCAGCGTCCCGGGCTGCGCGCCCAACGAGATGTCGTCCAGCAGCGTCTTGTTGTTCTCGATCGTCCACGTCACGCCGCGCACGTCCAGGCCCCCGGTGCGGGTCGCGGTCGCGCTCTCGTCGCGGCGGGCCAGCGTGCCGCCGGCGAAGACGAGGTCGATGTTGCCGATCGTGACGACGTCGCCGTCGTGCAACACGGCCGAGTCGACCCGGGCGCCGTTGACGAAGGTGCCGTTGATGCTGCGGTTGTCGTGGATCTCGGTGCCGTGCGGCGTCGGGACCAGGGTGGCGTGGTGGCGCGATGCCAGCACCTCGGGGATGACGATGTCGTTGTCGTTGGCCCGGCCGATCTTGATCGCGCCCGGCGTCGAGTCGACCGCCCTGCCCGGCCGCAGGATCTTCATCATCGATGTCGCGATGTTCGCCGCATCGCCGCCGACGCGCCCGGTCTCCAGCCCGGTCGGGGGGGCGTTCATCGGCTGTGAGCGGTAGATCTGCGGGGCGTGTTGGGATCCGCTGGGCGGTGCCGCCGGTTGGCCACCGGTCGGGTACCGGGGCTGCGGGGCCGAAGGGTGGCTCGGCATCGATCCACTCGGCGGGTGCACGGGCTGCGATCCGCCGGGCTGATGGGTGGGCTGCCGGAACGAGGCCGACGCCGACTGCTGGGGCGCACCGGGCCACTGCGCGCCGGGCGGCTGGGCCTGCGGCACCCGTGGGCTCGCCGCGCCGCCCGGGTTGACGATCGGTATCGACGTCGTCAGCGGGGGCCGCCCGGCCAAGCCCTGGTGACGGCCGACCTCGAAGGTCAGCGCCGGGCCATCCGGATTGCCGATGTTGACCCGCAGGCCGTCCTGGATATCGACCACGGGCACGCGCTGGTGGTTGACGAACAGCCCGTTGAGGCTGCCGTTGTCGACGGCGACCCATCTGCCCTGGTCGAAGCGGACGATGAGGTGCGTTCGGGAGATCAAGGGATGCGCGACGCGGACGTCGGCGCGAAGATCACGCCCGATCGCGACATCGTTGCCCGCGGCGAACGTGCGCTCGGATCCCTCGTACCGCACGGTCAACACAGGTGGGGCTGGTCGGCTCATCACGACCAACTGTATCGGCCGCGGCGCGAATCGGGTCGCCGAATATCGGCGAGCCGGCACGGCCGCCGCTTACGCAGTGTTGCTAGCCGGCCGCCGCGGCGGTGTGCAGGCTGCGGCGCCACGGCTGGGGCACGGCGGTGACGTCCTTGACGAAATCCCCGATGTAGCGAATCGCCCGCCTCCCTTCGGGCAGGATGTCCGCCGCCAACGGGAAATCGTGAATCTGCCCGTCCCACAGGTGCAGATCGCACGGAATCCCGCTGGCCTCCAAGCGCTTTGCCATGAGTTCGGCGTCTGGGAGCAACAGCTCATCGGAGCTGGCATGAATGGTCACCGGCGGCAAGCAGGACAAATCGGCATCCACCGGAGAAGCCACAGCGGACTCACCCTGACCCTCCAAAACCTTTGCCTGGCTGAGGTATTGGGCGAACATCGACAACGCCCCGCGGGTGAACATGGAGCACTTGCGCGCGTTGCGGTGCCGCAGCTTGCGGGCCGGGTCGGCATCGGTGAACGGCGAGATGGTCGCGATCCCCGCGGGCCGCATCATCTCGCTGCTAATGGCCGACAACGCTGTCATGAACGCGAGATATCCCCCGGCCGAGTCGCCGGCTACGACCACCTGGTCGCCGTCGAAACCGCGATCCTGCAGCCAGCGCAGCCCGTTCATTCCGTCGTCGATCGCGTCGGTGATGTGATGCGAGGGCAGCTTTCGGTATCCGACGGTCAGCACGGCGGCATCCGCGGCCCTGGACAGGCGGGTGACCACCGAGCGGTGCGTGTTGAGCCCGCAGGTGAGGAATGCGCCGCCGTGCAGGTAGAGGATCGCCCGGTCCGTCGATGCGCCGGGGGCGCAAATCCACTCGGCGGCACAATCTTCCAGCCGCACCGGTTCGACGTCCGCCGAAACGCCGAAGCGTGGAACCAAACCCGCGACGCTGTCGACGTATTCGAATGGCCAGTGCGCGTTCGGCGTAAAGGCCCAGGCCCGTACGGTGTTCTTCACGATCAGCCGGCTGGCCAACGAAACCGCCACCGACTGCGGACTGTGCCGATGGTGGACACGCCGCTTCATTGCGCCACTTGGCAATACGCGACTTGGAGCGGTGGTGCTAACCATTGCAATCCCTCCTAAGTGCGCACGGAATACCCGTCCGTGGCCCGGAAAAACTGGGGGTGAAGGCGGCGCGAATGTTGGGTACATCACGGTTTACCGCCGGCGCGGGTGGGTATACGTCGTTGTTCCTGGCACTTTGCCGGCCCGGGCGTCGCCAATCTGGGCCGGTGGCCCAAGATATGAGCGATGAACGACGAAACACACGCTGACCCGCTGCTGAGCGGCCGGGTGGCGGTGGTGACGGGCGGGGGCGGCGGCATCGGCGCGGCCACCGCACGGCTGTTCGCGGCGCATGGCGCACACGTGGTGATCGTCGACATCGACGGCGGGCTTGCCGCGCGGACGGTCGACGACATCGCGGCCACGGGCGGATCGGCCGTGGCGGTGGTCAGCGACGTCCGTGACGCGGCTGCGGTCGACGACTTGGCGCGATCGGTGCTGGATCGCTACGGCCGTGCGGACGTGCTGGTCAACAATGTCGGCCACTGGCTGCGGCATCCGGGAAACTTCGTCGACACCGACGCCCGATTGTGGGACGAGCTGTACCGGATCAACCTGCATCACGTCTTCCTGGTCACCCACGCGTTCCTGCCGGCGATGGTCGCCCGGCGGGCCGGCGCGATCGTCAACGTCTCGTCCGTCGAGGGCCTGCGCGGCTATCCGGAGGATCCGGTCTACGCCGCTTTCAAGGCCGCCGTCATCCAGTTCACCCGCAGCCTTGCGGTGCAGGTGGGCGGGCATGGGGTGCGGGTCAACGCGATCGCCCCCGACGTCACCGAATCGCTTCAGGTGCCCTACTCGCAGTGGCTGTCGGCCGACGAGCAAACGCAGTGGCCGCAGTGGGTTCCGGTCGGCCGGATGGGCGTGCCAGAGGATCAGGCCCGCGTGATCCTGTTTCTCGCTTCGGACTTGTCGGCGTTCGTCACCGGCCACACCATCCCGACCGACGGCGGTACCGGCGCGGCGGGCGGTTGGTTCCGCTCGTCGCGCCGGCCCGACCGGGAGTGGACGAATCGTCCGATCGCTCCCTGATTGCCCGCGCAGCCCTCAAACCAGGCCTAACGCGGCGTTCTCCGCCCGGATCCGGACGGTGAGCACCGCCGCGTTCGCGACGCTGAACGTGATCGCCGTCAGCCACGCCGAATGCACCAGCGGCAGCGCGGCCACCTCCGCGGCGACCGCCGTGTAATTGGGGTGGCGCACCCATCGGTACAACCCGTCGTGGACCAATGGGGCACCCGGAATGACGATCAGCCTCGGGTTCCAGCGCCTGCCGAGGACGCTCACGCAGCGCCAGCGCACCGCCGTGCTGAGCGCCACGACCGCGAGCATCGGCCAGCCCAGCCAACCGATGAACGGCCGGGCGAAGGCCCAGGTTTCCACGACGCACGAAACCAGCAGCAGGGCATGCATGCTGACCATTGCCGGGTAGTGGTCGCGGCCGAATTCCTTGCCTCCGTGCGCCAGTGACCATTTGGTGTTTCGTTGCGCGACGGCCAGCTCGACCAGGCGTTCGGCGCCGATGGCCAGAATGAACAGGTAGTAATACATGGCCTCTCCCCTCACCACTGCAGGAGCAGCAGCTCGAAGCTGAAGCCCGGACCCATCGCCAGCATGACCCCGAAGGCCCCTTCGGCCGGCGGCTCCGCGACGGTCCGGCGCAGGACGTCGAGCACGGACGCCGAGGAGATGTTGCCGTTGTCCCGCATGGAGTTTCGGCTGTGTACCAACGCCTCCGGCGACAGCCCGAGGGCTTCCTCGATCGAGTCGAGGACTTTCGGGCCGCCGGGATGACACACCCATGCCGAGATGTCCGCGAGCGACAAGCCATGGTCGGCCAGGAAACCGTCGACCTCTTCCCGTAGGAAGGCGTCGGCCATTTTCGGTACGTCGCGCGACATCACGAGTTGAAACCCGCTCGAGCCCACGTTCCACCCCATGACGTCAACCGTCTCGGGAACCACGCAGCTGCGGGTCCCGAGGACCCGCGGTGCCCGACGGCCACTGCGGCCCACTGGAATTCGGTCGGCTCCGGTGGCGACCACGGCGGCGGCACCGTCGCCGAACAAAGACACGCCGATGAGGGCGGGGATCGACGTGTCGTCACGCTGCAGCGTGAGCGAACACAACTCGACCGACAGGAGCACGGCCACCTGTCCGGGGTAGCCATGGAGGTAGTCGTGCACGCGCGCCATGCCGGCGGCCCCGGCCACACAACCGAGCCCGAACAGCGGGACGCGTTTGATGTTGGGCCGCAGGCCGATCCGGGTCATCAGCCGCGCATCGATGGTGGGCACCGCGATGCCGGTGCTGGAGACCATCACGATGGTGTCCACCTCGTGCGGTTCGATGTCGGCCTCGGCCAGCGCCGAACGTATCGCCCGTTCGCCGAGATCGACGGCGACCTCGAGGTAGGCATCGTTCGCTTCGGTGAAGCCGCTCAACTGCGGGTAACGGGCAAGCGGCAGCGCCAGGCTGCGATGGTCGACCCCCGTCGTTTGCGCGAAGCGCAGGAACCGTGGATCGGTGAATTCGGTGAGCTCACGGGCGACTTCGTCTTGGTTGTAGCGGTGCGGGGTGAAGGCTACCGCCGCACCGGCGATGTGCGGCGCGCCGGATTCGCGGCGAGCGGTCTGGCGTGGGGATTTCAGATGCGTTGTTGCAGTCATGCCTATGCCGACGACCGGCTTGCCCCAACGGTTCACCCGAATGCCCCGGGCGTGAGATGAACCACAGACCGGCACTTGGCGTTAACCAAACGAGAGGGGGCCCCGGGGAAATACGCGCGTTGTGCGACTCAGAGCGTTTGCGCCGGCCGGAACCGGGCTCGGTCGTCGATGATGGTCACCGGTATGCCGTTGAGCGCGCCGTTGCCGGACGGCTCGTCGATAAACGTCGGTGGGGAAAGCACATTCGTGTTTGCTCCAGGCGAGCTGTTGGCCACCGCCATGCGGGTGCCCGGCTTGCCATGTCCCCAACCGTGGGGCATCGACACCACGCCCGGTTTGATCGCGTCGGTGACCTCCACGGGCACTTTGATTTCGCCGGCCGCCGACTTCACCGTGACGACGTCGTCGTCGGCGACGCCGCACCGGGCGGCGTCGTCCGGGTGAATCAGCAACGTGCACCGGTCCTTTCCCTTCATCAGCGCGGGCACGTTGTGCAGCCAGGTGTTGTTCGATCGCAGGTGCCGGCGGCTCACCAGAACCAGCTGCTCGGCCGGTCGCTCCAACCGGGCGGCCAGCCGGGGCAGGTCATCGAGGAGGTACTGCGGGGCGAGCCGGATCTTCTTGTCGGGGGTGCCCAGGATGTCCGGCAGCTGCGGCACCATCGGGCCGAAGTCGACGCCGTTCGGGTTGGCCTTGAGGAGGTCCAGCGTGAGCCCGCCGGGGTTCTTGCCGTACTGATCGCCGAAGGGGCCGGTGCGCAGCGTGAGGTCGAGCATGCGCTCCGGGCCGCCGTGCTCATAGATTTTTCGGATCTCCGCCCCGTCGACGCCGCAGGTGAAGGCCAGGTAGTCGAAGAAGCCGTCGTCGATCGCGGCGACGTCGACGTCTTCGGCCGGCGTGCCGGTGCACAGGCCGGTCAGCCGGATCAGGATCTCCCATTCGTGCGGGCGGTCTCCCGGATCGAACACCGGCGGGGAGTAATTCGCGATGCTGCGGATCGCGAAGAGCAGGATCAGGTCGTCGTGGTGGGGCTGCTCGAGCGGTGACAGCCCGGGCAGGATCACATCGGCGTGCCGCGTCGTCTCGTTGAGCCAAAGGTCGACGGAGATCATCGCTTCCAGCATCGGCAGGACTTCGTCGAGCTTGTCACCGCCCGGGGTGGACAACACCGGGTTGCCCGCGACGGTGATCAGCGCCTTGAGCTGTCCGTCGCCGGGGGTGGCGATCT
This sequence comes from uncultured Actinomycetota bacterium, assembly GCA_963732835.1. Classification (GTDB taxonomy): domain Bacteria; phylum Actinomycetota; class Actinomycetes; order Mycobacteriales; family Mycobacteriaceae; genus Mycobacterium. Next base: position 99,762 of record CAVTBA010000009.1, on the reverse strand, counting down.
CTTCGGCCATGCAGGACACGGGCGCCTGGCCGAGCACTTCCTTCGCCCCGCGCACGCGGGTGTGCCAGCGGCCGAATTCCGGCAGGCCACCCTCCAGGCCGGGTAGGGGCTGCGTGGTGATCGACCAGGCCGCCGGCTTGGGAAACATCGCTCCCCCGGGAACGTCGAAATGGCCGGTCAGGATGTTGATCACGTCGACCAGCCAGCTGGCCAGGCTGCCAAACTCCTGGTTGCACAGCCCAATTCGGCCGTACACCACCGATCTCTCGGTGCCGGCGAGCTCGCGGGCCAATCGCCTGATGCGGTCCGCGTCGATGCCGGTGACGGCGCCGACCCGGTCCGGCGGCCAATCCGCGGCGACCCGGCGCATGATGTCGACACCGTCGACGTGCGGACCGGGGTTGATCAGGCCTTCGTCGAACAGCGTGTGCGCCACGGCCAACAGCAGCGCGGCGTCGGTCCCGGGCACGATGGGAAGCCACTCGTCGGCGCGGGCCGCGGTCTGCGTGCGCACCGGATCGATCACGATCACCTTGCCGCGCTTGCGAATTCCGTCGATCAGGCCCATCACGTCGGGCGCGGCCAGCAGCGACCCCTGCGACGCGGCGGGGTTGGCGCCCATGATGACCATCAGGTCGGTGCGTTCGACGTCGGGCACGGGGAAGTTCCACCAGAGGCCGTACATCAGGTGCGACGAGAGGTTCTTCGGCCATTGGTCGACCGTGCCCGGCGAATACGTCACCGGCATCCCGGACATGCCCATCAGCACACCCGCGTACCGGGCCAGTGAAAACGAATGCGCCAGCGGGTTGCCGGTGTAGGCGGTGACCGCGCCGATTCCGTACTTTTCGATCACCGGCGTCAGCAGCTCGGTGCAGCGGCGGAACGCCGCGTCCCAGCTGACCTCGTGCCATTGGCCGTCGACCTTGATCATGGGGCGGCGAATGCGGTCCGGGTCGTCGTGGAGCGCCGCAAGTGAGACGCCCTTCGGGCAGATGTGTCCGCGACTCCACACGTCGTCGCGGTTTCCCCGGATGGTGGTGACCCTGCCGCCGTCGACGTGAATCTCCAAGCCACACATGGCTTCACACAGGGGGCAGGTGCGCAGATGCCTGCCGTCTTCGCCCGTCGTCACCCACCCACTGTATTCCGCTACTGTCAGTCGCGGAAGTGGCAAAATCCGGGGTCAGGACGCCCAGGGGCCGATGCCGCCGACCTTGTCGATGCGGATCCGGGTGAGGAACCCGGGCGGCGCGTCGTCCGGCGGGAACTTCATGTTCGGATCGCCCAGGATCGGGTTGAGCTCCGCGAGAAGCTCGGGCGCGCCGCCCTCCACGATTCGTGCCGTGCCGGAGATGGAGAGGTACGGCCGCATCCCCGTGCTCGCCTCGTCAAGCGACAAGATCGTGAGGGCTACCCGCGGATCGTTACGGACATTGCGAACCTTCTTGTGCGCGGCGAGGTGCGCGGTGACGAGTTCGTCCCCGTCGGGCGTCGACTGCAGTGCCACCCAGACCAGGCTGACCTGAGGGCTGCCGTCGGGGTTGAGGGTGACCAGGGTGGCATCGGCGCCCTTGCCAATGAGATCGCGGGCGGCGGCGTTGAGTTCCATGCGTTGTTCTACGGCCCCGGGCCCGGATTCATTCCCGCACGCAACTTCACTTGAGACCCATTTGAATCTGGCCGGCTCGCTGTACAAGCCCGGGGTGGCGGTCCTAGCGTCGACGCAGAACGCAGCCTCGGGAAGGGAGCTGGCTCGTTGAGCGGCATCGAATACCTGCGCGCGGAACTCATCGACCGGATAGACGCCCAGCCTTTCGAGTACTGGTCCCCCGCCCTGTTGCGCGCCCTGATCGCCGTCTTCGACCTCAACGGCGTGACACCGGCCGTCCCCCGCGGCTTCCGGCCCCGCATCGTGAACTAGCGGCCGCAGCAACGAAAGCCTCACTGGTAAAACGCTTTCCGCGAACCATCGGCGGCCGCATGGTCACGTACTAGGCTCGGCGATATTCCGCACCCGGTCGCGAGAACGGAGCCACCGCGTTGGAGATGTGGGAACTGATCGCACGCGAGCGGATCCGCGACACGCTTGCGCGATACAACTGGGCGGGTGATGGCGGCGACGTGACCGGCCTCGCCGAGACGTTCTGCACGGACGGCGTCCTGGAAATCCGCGGAGCCGAGCCGCTGCGCGGGCGATCGGCGATCGCCGCCTTCCTCGGCGGTGTCGACATCGTCCGCCAGGCCGGCGTCAAGCCCGTCGTCCGGCACAACCTCACCAACGTGTTGTTCACCGGGCTGACGCCCGAAGAGGCGCACGTCTCGTCGTACTTCACCGTGGTCACCCACGTCGGTCTCGACCATTTCGGCCGCTACCGCGACACCTTGGTGCCCGCCGGCAACACCTGGCTGATCAAGCATCGGACGGTATCGACCGACTGGGCGGCCCCCGACTCGGCCCTGGCCCGGCAGCGGCCGGGCGACTGAGCCGGGACACGTCCTTCGCCGATCGCGTGGTGAGGCTGCGCGAAGATGAACTTCGGTGGCGATTTCGTTAAATGTCCGGCCCGGATGTTTGCCCGCGACCGCTCAACGGCTACAGATAGAAATCACACCTCGTGATTGCGGTCGGGCCCTGATTGCGAGTGCCGGTGGGGGCCCGGGGCTGACCACAGGTCATATGACCAGCGGTCATGACCGCACAAATGAGACGAGCGGATATGCAACGACTCAGTGGGTTGGACGCGTTCTTTCTATCCCTGGAATCCCCGACGCAGCCGCTGAATGTTTGCTGCATCCTGGAACTGGACCCCGGCGACATGCCCGGGGGCTACAACTTCGACCAATTCCGGAAGGCGCTGTCGGCGCGGGTGGACGCGGTGCCGGAATTCCGGCTCAAGCTGGCCGACAACCAGCTGAACTTCGACCATCCCGTCTGGGTCGATGACGAACGTTTCGACCTGGCGCGTCATCTGCACCGGGTCGCCCTGCCCGCGCCCGGAGGACCCAGGGAGTTAGCCGAGATCTGCGGGCACGTCGCCGGGCTGCCGCTGGACCGCGATCGCCCGCTGTGGGAGATGTGGGTGGTCGAGGGCCTGCACGGCGGCGACGCGCTGTCCGTCGTCCTCAAGGCCCACCACGCGGTGGTCGACGGGGTGGGCGGGGCCAACCTGTTGGCCCAGTTGTGCAGCACCGTGCCGGACGCCCCGGCGCCGGAACCCGCCGCCCGCGCCGGCGCGGTGAATCCCCTCCAGATCGCCGCATCCGGATTGATCGGGGCCGGGTTGCGGCCGTGGCGCCTGGCCAGGGTGGTGCCGGCAACCGCGCTGACGCTGGCGCAGACGATTCGCCGCGCCCGCGGCGGCGGACTCACGATGGCCGCCCCGTTCGCGGGGCCGCCGACGGCGTTCAACGGCCAGTTCACCCGGCGCCGCAACGTCGCCTTGACCACCCTGGACCTCGACGACGTCAAGAGGGTCAAGAACAGCTTCGGAGTCACCATCAACGACGTGGTGACGGCGCTGTGCGCGGGGGCACTGCGGCAGTTCTTGTTGGACCGGAACGAACTATCCGACAGCCCGATCGTGGCCAGCGTGCCGGTCTCGGTGCGGGGCAAATCCGACCGGCCGGGCCGCAACCAAACCACCTGGATGCTCTGCCGGCTCGACACGCATATCGCCGATCCGGCCCAACGACTGAGCAGCATCGCCGGGGGGAACGCCGCGGCCAAGGACCACGCCGCCGCAATGGGTTCCAGCCTGCTGCAGGACTGGACGCAGGTGGCCGGGCAGACCATGTTCGGCGCCGCGAAAAAGCTGCTGCCCTGGATACCGCTGCCCGGCAAACCGCCGCACAACCTCGTGATGTCCAACGTGCCCGGACCGCAGGAACAGCTCTACTTCATGGGTTGCCGGGTCGACGCCATGTATCCGCTCGGCCCGATCATCGCGGGCGCCGGACTCAACATCACCGTCATGTCGCTCAACGGCCGACTCGGCATCGGCCTCATCTCCTGCCCCGACCTGGTCTTTGATTTGTGGGACCTCGCCGACACGTTCCCCACGGCGCTCAAGGAGCTGCTGAACTGCAGCGAGCCAAAACACGACCCGACCCGGTGAGCGGAACCCCACCCGGCCGCGCCGCCACGGCATGGCAAGGTGACAACCGTGGCAGACACTTCTGAACAGGTCCTCGCGCAGCACGACCTGCGCGAAATCAGCACTCCGAAGGGCGCATTGCGCTATTACGACTGCGGACCGGGATCCGCGCCCGTGCTGCTGTTTCTGCACGGATCCGGCCCCGGCGTCACGGGATGGCGTAACTTCCGCGGCATCCTGCCCACTTTCGCCCAGCGGTTCCGCTGCCTGGTCCTGGAGTTCCCCGGTTTCGGCGTCAGCGACGACTTCGGTGGCCACCCGATGGTCACCGCGTTCGGCACCGTGGCGCCTTTCCTGGACGCGCTCGATGTCCACCGGGTGCACATGGTGGGGAACTCGATGGGCGGCGGCGTCGGCATCAACTTCGCCACCCACAACCCGGACCGCATCGACCGGTTGGTCACCATCGGCGGCATCGGGACCAACATCTTCAGCCCCAGCCCCAGCGAGGGCATCCGGCTGCTGCAGGAGTTCGTCGAGGACCCCACCCGGCAGCGACTGGTCGACTGGCTCAAGTCGATGGTCTACGACCAGGCGCTGATCACCGACGAACTCGTCGAGGAACGCTGGGAGCTGGCCACCGACCCGGACACGCTGGCCGCCGCGCGCCGCATGTACGGGAAGGCGGCCTTCGCCGCCATGAACGCCGCGATGGCCGCCTCCGACCGCCCGCTGCCGTGGGCCGTCATGCACAAACTGACCGCGCCCACCCTGCTGACGTGGGGGCGCGACGACCGGGTGAGCCCGCCGGACATGGCGCTCATCCCGATGCGCACCATCCCCAATGCGGAGCTGCACATCTTTCCCAACTCCGGGCACTGGGCGATGATCGAGGCCAGGGAGGCGTTCGAGAGCACCGTGCTGGCGTTCCTCTCGCGCGGCTAGCTTGCGAAGCGCGGCGCTGCCGGGCTTAGTCGATCCGTCGAAATCGACGGCAGCGCGGAAAAGTGCGAGAAGCCTGCGCGCTAACGTCGATTTCGACGAACCGATCGCAAGTCCCCGGCTAGACCTAACCCGTCGGGCCTCTGGTCAAAATTTCGTGCGCATCGGGACGCTGATCCGCCACTGACCGTCGACCCGCAGCAGCGCGAAATGGTCTGCGGCGCAACACCAGGTTCCGGTGGGCCGGCGACTTCACCATGGCGTGCACCTGCGCACGGCCTTGCATGAGCCAGCCGTCGACGGCGTAGCTTCCCTGGCGCGCCCAGAGCTGCGCTGCCGCATCGGGATCCCCGGCGACCACCGCGGGGGCGTACGAGGCGATCCGAGCCGCCATGTCGTCGAGGTCGGTCACGGTTTTCTCCTCATCGTCGGGATTACTGCGGTAGACCATTACTAAGCCCTCACACGTTAGGACGAACAGCATGAGCGAGCGGGTTATCGACCGGGTAGCAGGTTTGGCGGACCAGCTGCGTGAGCAGGCCGCCGAAGCCGAGCGCATCGGCCGGCTCACCGACGACACCGTCAAGCTGATGAAGGGCGCGGGCCTGATCCGCCTGTTGCAACCCAAAAGTCACGGCGGATTCGAGGTCCATCCACGCGAGTTCGCCGAGACGGTGATGGCCACGGCGGCGCTGGACCCGGCCGCCGGCTGGATCGTCGGAGTCGTGGGCGTGCACCCCTACCAGCTGGCGTACGCCGACCCGAAGGTGCCTGACGAGGTATGGGCCGACGACTACGACACCTGGATGGCCTCCCCCTACGCCCCGCAGGGCGTGGCCAAACCGGTCGACGGCGGCTACCTCTTCAACGGCCGCTGGCAGTTCAGCTCGGGCACCGACCATTGCGACTGGATCATCCTCGGCGCGATGCTCGGCGACGACAAGGGCATACCGGTGATGCCGCCGCGGATGCTGCACATGATCCTGCCCCGCAAGGATTACGAAATCGTCGAGGACTCGTGGAATGTCGTGGGGCTGCGCGGAACCGGCTCCAAGGACGTGATCGTCAAGGACGCGTTCGTCCCGGCCTACCGGACGATGGACGCGACGAAGGTGATGGACGGCACCGCGCAGCGCGAGGCCGGCATGACCGAGCCGCTGTATCTGATGCCGTGGTCGACGATGTTCCCGCTGGGCATCTCCGCGGCGACCATCGGCATCGCCGAGGGAGCGCTGGCCGCGCATCTGGACTACCAGCGCGAGCGCGTCGGCGCCACCGGAACCGCGATCAAGGACGACCCGTACGTCATGCACGCGATCGGCGAGGCCGCGGCCGACATCAACGCCGCCCGCCAGGAACTGCTGGCCAACGCCGACCGCATCTACGAGATGGTCGCGGCCGGCAAGGAGGTGTCGTTCGCCGACCGCGCGGCCGGACGCCGCACGCAAGTTCGCGCGGTGTGGCGCGCGGTGTCGGCGGTCGACGAGATCTTCGCCCGCTCGGGCGGCAACGCGGCCCGGATGGACAAGCCGCTGCAACGGTATTGGCGCGACGTGCATGTCGGCCACCTGCACGCCATCCACGTTCCCGGCACCACCTATCACGCCTCGGCGCTGAGTTCGCTGGGCATCGATCCGCCCGAGGGCCCGCTGCGGGCCCTGATCTAGGAGAACAGGTGACTGATCTGAAAAGCTTGGGCTACATCACCATTTCGACGCACGACATCGGCCGGTGGCGGCAATTCGCCTTCGGCGTCCTGGGTTTCGCCCAGGGCAACGGTCCCGACCCCGAGGCGCTGTACCTGCGGATGGACGAGCGCGCGGCCCGCCTCATCGTGACGCCCGGCGAGACCGACCGGGTGCTCACCGTCGGCTGGGAGGTGCGTGACCGGCCGGCACTGCAACGGGTCAAGGCGACCCTGGACACGGCCGGGACCCCTTTCAAGCAGCTGTCCACCGAAGAGGCCGAGGCCCGGCGCGTGGAAGAGGTGATCACCTTCGAGGACCCGGGGGGGACCACGCTCGAGGTGTTCCACGGCGCGGTGCTCGACCACAGCCCGGTCGTCACCCCGTTCGGCGCGAAATTCGTGACCGGCGACCAGGGTATGGGCCACGTCGTGGTGCCCGCGACGGATCCGGGCGGACTGTTCGACTTCTACACCGAGGTCCTCGGGTTCCGCTCCCGCGGGGCGTTTCGGGTGCCGCTGCCGAAAGAGTTTGGGCCCGTGCGGGTTCGCTTCCTGGGGATCAACGAACGCCACCACAGCCTGGCGATCGTGCCGGCGGCGCATCAGCGTGACCCGCGCCTGGTGCACATCATGGTGGAGGTCGACACCCTGGACGCCGTCGGGCAGGCGCTGGACCGGGTCAACGCCGAGGGCTTCCAGCTGTCGTCCACCCTGGGGCGGCACACCAACGACAAGATGGCGTCGTTCTACGTGCGCGCCCCCGGGGATTGGGACATCGAATTCGGCACCGACGGCATGCGCGTGGACGAAACGTATTACACCGCAGAGGAAATCACCGCCGACAGCTACTGGGGCCACCAATGGGTCGGCGAGATGCCGGCGGCCATGCGGTTGTGATGTTGTGACGTCCCAGACACCCGACCCCGACGTCACGCCCGTCCCCGCGGCGTCGGTCACCTCGTGGGATGACGAGGCCGACGTCGTCATCGCCGGCTACGGGGTGGCCGGCGCCGCCGCCGCGGTCGAAGCCGCGCGCTCCGGCGCCGATGTCCTGGTGGCCGAACGCACCGGTTCCTGGGGCGGCGCCGCGGCGATGGCCGGCGGGTTCATCTACCTCGGCGGTGGCACCCCACTGCAAAAGGCCTGCGGCTTCGACGATTCCGTCGACAACATGGCGGCGTTCCTCAACGTCGCCATGGGGCCGGGCGCCGACGAGAACCGGATCGCCGACTATTGCGCCGGCAGCGTCGCCCACTACGACTGGCTGGTCGGCTGCGGCGTGCCCTTCAAGGCCGAGTTCTTCTCCGAGCCCGGCTGGGAACCGATGGGCGACCAGGGCCTGATGTACAGCGGCGGCGAAAACGCCTACCCGTTCAACACCATCGCCTCCCCCGCCCCGCGCGGACACGTCCCGCAGATGTCGAACAAGAAGCAGGGCGAAGCCAGCGCCGGCTACATGCTGATGAAGCCGCTCGTCGAGACCGCCACCGCGGCCGGCGCACGGGCGCGGTACGACGTGCGGGTTCAGCGCCTGGTCGTCGAATCCGACGGCCGCGTCGTCGGCATCCGCGCCCGCCAGTACGGCAGCGAAATAACGGTTCGGGCCCGCGCCGGTGTCGTGCTCGCGACGGGCAGCTTCGCCTACAACGAAGCGATGGTGGCCCGCTACGCCCCGCGGATCGCGGGCCGTCCGGCCGCCTCGATCGAGCAGCACGACGGCCAGGCGATCCGGATGGCCCAGGCGCTCGGCGCCGACCTGGCGCACATGGACGCGACCGAGGTGGCGATCTTCATCGACCCGCAGCAGCTGGTGCGCGGCATCCTGGTCAACGGCCGCGGCCAGCGCTACGTGGCCGAGGACACCTACCCCGGCCGCGTCGGGCAACTCACGCTGTACCAACAGGACAACACCGCCTACCTGATCATCGACGACGACGCGCAGCAAGAGGCGATGGCGTCGTGGTCGCCCAAGTTCATGCTGCGCCCGGCGACCTGGGTGGCCGACACCGTCGCCGACCTGGAACGCGACATGGGCCTGGCGCCGGGCTCGTTGCAGGCCACCGTGGCCGCCTACAACGAGGGCGCCACCCGCGGCGAGGATCCGTTGCTGCACAAGAAGCCCGACTGGATCAAGCCGATCGGTTCCCCGGTCGGCGCCATCGATTTGCGGGAGAACACCGGCGGCTTCACCTTGGGTGGGCTGGCCACCACGTTGGACGCCGAGGTGCTGCACGTCAGCGGTGACCCGATCCCGGGCCTGTACGCCGCCGGCCGTTGCACGGCGGGACTGGCCGCCTGGGGCTATGCCAGCGGCATCTCGCTCGGTGACGGCAGCTTCTACGGGCGGCGCGCGGGCCGGTCGGCCGCGCGGGGTTGATCGCCGGCCGTCCGTCGCGCGCGCAACGCCACGGCGAAGTATCGCCATGACAATCGCACTGCCGGTACGCTCGCGGCCCGCCGACCCACCGCCAATGAGGATTTGCTCCAAATCGGGATCAGGGCTGGCGAACTTTTTGATGCAGCGCACCTAAACAGCCGCGATCACGACTTGGAAAATTTGTGTTTGCTTAGTTTTCAAGTTGCTGGGCTCCCGGCCGCGCGTTAGGTTGGTCGGGTTTGTGGCCGCGGCCGGCGTCGATCGGCGGCCTCCTCGCGAGTCACCGCGAAGCAACCATTCGTCTTGCGCCTGAAAGGGGTTGCGCGTGCGACAGCCATTGCCGCTGCGGCTTGTGTCGGCGGGACTCGAGGCCGCTGCAGGACTCGGCGGCGCCACCGCGAAGGGCGCGACCGCAGCCGTGGATGCGGTCGGCGGGGTTGCCTCCGCCGGTCTTGACGTTGCCGCTCTGCCCGTCCGGATGGGCGCCGCGGTGCTGTCGGGCGGGGTATCCGGCTCGACGCTGACCCGGCGTTGTGGGCGCGGCGACGGCCGCATGTGGATCGAGGTGCGGGGCATCGATGGCGTGGATGCGGCGGCACGCGGCCGCGCCGTCGTTGACGCGCTGCGGGCACAGCCCGGTGTCGCGAATGTCAGCCTGAACAGGCCCCTTTCGCGGGTGGTCGTCGAGATCGCCAACGACGGGGCGTCGTTGGACGACCTGTGCTCGGTGCTCGACGATGCCGAAGCACGTTGCGGCGCAGCCGATTCCACTCGCGCGGACAGCTTGCCCGGTGACGGCCTGCTGTTGGCCACCCGGGGCGCGATGGTAGCCGTCAATGCCGCCGGGTTCGCGGTCGCAGTCGCGGGCCGGGCGTTGCGGTTGCCGGCGGCTCCGATCGCCGTCGAGGCGGTGTCCGCGATCGCGAATTATCAACCGTGGCTGCGTCGTCTGCTCGAGGAGCGGATCGGCGCCGGCGCGACGGACACGGCGTTGTCGGTGGCCGGCACCGCCGCCCACGTCGTGACCTTGTCCCCGGTGAAGTTGTCGGTGGACCTGACGATGCAGGCGTTCAAGGCCGCCGAGTGCCGGGCCGCGGCGCGGGCATGGGCCCGCTATGAACCGGAGTTGGCCCGGCACGCCGATGAATCGGAGACGCAGCGTTCGCCGCGCCCCGTTCCGCCACCGGCCGGGCCGATCGAACGTCACGGAAAACGCGTGGCGTGGGTGCAGATGATCGGCGTCGGCCTGACCGGCGCCGTCACCCGCAATGTCAATATGGCCTCGAGCGCGGCGTTGGCGGCTGCGCCCAAGGCGATGCGCACCGCGCATGAGGCGTTCGCCACCACGCTCGGGCGGGGCTTGGCAGATCGGCATGCGGTGCTGGCGCTGCGGCCGGAGAGTCTGCGCCGTCTCGACAAGGTCGATGCGCTGCTGATCGATCCGCGCGTGTTGTGCAGCGACGAGATGCGGGTGGTGCGCGTCCGCGGTGCCCGCGACGGCGAGTTGTTGAAGGCCTGGACCCGCGCCCAGGAACTGCTCGACGACGGCGCGGCCCCGGGCTGGCACCCGATTCGCGCGGCGTCAGACGATGCGTCCGACGGCAACGTCGCGCTCGAGGCGCTCATCGCCCCCGCCCCCCACCCGCTGGCATCGGCCGCGATCACCCAGGCGCGCGACTCCGGCGCGCGCCTGGTGTCGGTCGACACCGAGCTGCTCGGCGACTTGCGGCCGGCGTTCGACGACATCCGGCCGGTCGGCGACGGTGGCATCAACGATGCACTCGCCGACGCGGTGTCCGAGCTGCAACGCGAGGGGCACACCGTCGCGGTGCTGTCGTCGTTTGGGGCGCAGGCGCTTTCGGGCGCCGACGTGGCTTTGGGGATCAGACCGAACGCCGACAGCCCGCCGCCGTGGAATGCGGACCTGATGCTGGACGACCTGACCGGAGCATGGCGGGTGTTTCATGCGTTGCCCGCGGCCAGGAGGGCGGCCCAGCAGGGAATCACGATATCGGTGGGCGCTTCGGCGCTGGGGGCCCTCTTCATGGTGCCCGGGGTGCGCAGGTTGCGCGGGCCCGGCCCGGTGACCGCCGGCGCCGTTGCGGGGATGGTGTCGGGATACCTGTTGGCCCGCGGCGCGATTCACACGCCGATGCCCCGGCCGGCGCCGGCCTATGAGTGGCATGCGATGTCGGCTGAACAGGTCCGCGAGGTGCTGACGGCGCTGCGCGACCCCGAGCAGGACACCGCGAACCTTTCCGCCGCGGCGGAACCCGGACGAAGCGGCGCACGGTTGGGCGCTCCGGTGTGGGAGTTCGCCAAGGCTGCCGTCGCCGAGTTGACCGGTGACCCGTTGACCCCGGTCCTCGCGTTGTGTTCGACGGCCACCGCGGTGCTGGGGTCACCGACCGACGCGGTGCTGGTCGGCACGGTGCTGACCGGAAACGCGATGCTGTCGACCGCCCAACAGCTTCGGGCCGAAAACCGGCTGAACCGCCTGCTGGCTCAGCAGGCCCCGCCCGCACGGTTGGTCATGGCCACGCCGGACGCGTTGCGTGCCTACCGCGAAGTCACCGTCGAGCAGTTGCGGGCCGGCGACGTGATCGAGGTGCGCAGCGACGAGGTGGTGCCCGCCGACGCTCGGGTCATCGGGGCGCACGACCTCGAGGTCGACGAATCGTCGCTGACCGGTGAGTCCCTGTCGGTACAGAAGCAGGTCGACGCCACCCCCGGGGCCGAATTGGCCGAGCGTCGCTGCATGATCTACGCCGGAACCACCGTCGTGGCGGGCACCGCGGTCGCGGTGGTCACCGCCGTCGGGGCGGACACCCAGACACGTCGCGCGGCCGAACTGGCCTCCGGTGATCTGCCGACCGTCGGCCTGCATCATCAACTCAGCCAGCTGATGAGCCGTGCCTTTCCCTTCAGCGCGGGCGGCGGCGTCCTGGTCGGTGCGCTCGCCTTGTTGCGCGCCGGCGGCCTGCGCCAAGCGCTGGGTAGCGCCATCGCTGTCGCCGTGGCCGCCGTCCCGGAGGGCATGCCCCTGATGGCCACCCTCGCCCAGTCCGCGTCGGCGCAGCGGCTGGGCGAGTCCGGCGCGCTGGTGCGTGTCCCACGGGCGGTCGAGGCGCTTGGTCGCGTCGAGGTGGTCTGCTTCGACAAGACCGGGACGCTGAGCGAGAACCGTCTTCGAGTCGCCGAGGTGCATCCGGTGGCGGAGCATTCCCGCGACGACGTGCTGCGGTGCGCCGCCCAGGCCGCGCCCGCGGACGACGGCAATCCGCACGTCCACGCCACCGACGAAGCCATCATCAAAGCGGCGGACGCGGTGGCGGCTTCGGGTTCGCGATCCGAACCCGACGCTCATCTGCCGTTCCGTTCCGGCAGAGCATTCTCGGCCTCGGTGACCGGTACGCAGCTCACCGTCAAGGGCGCACCGGAAGTGGTCCTGGCGGCTTGCCGGGACGTCGGCGCGGACGTGGACGACGCGGTCGCCACCCTGACGACCGGCGGGCTCCGGGTGATCGCCGTGGCCCAACGCCGCCTGAGCGCACAACAGGCCCGGTCGGTGCGGAAAGATCCCGACCGCCTCACCGCACTGTGCGGCACGGGGTTGACGCTGACCGGATTCCTGGGGCTCTCGGACACCCCACGTCCCCAGGCGCCCCGGTTGCTGGCCGACCTGGCCGCCCGGGGCGTGGCCATCCGGCTGATCACCGGCGACCATCCCGTGACCGCCACCGCCATCGCCCGTGAGCTGGGCGTGCGGGTGAGCGCCGACCAGGTGATCACCGGGGCCGAATGGAACGCCCTGTCGCGCGAGGATCAGCGGCGCGCCGTGTCCGAACGAGTGATCTTCGCCCGGATGTCACCGGAGAACAAGGTGCAGGTGGTCCAGACGCTCGAGCGGGCCGGGCGGGTCTGCGCCATGGTGGGTGACGGCGCCAACGACGCGGCCGCGATCCGGGCCGCGAGCGTCGGCGTCGGTGTGGTCGCACGCGGCAGCGACTCCGCGCACACCACCGCCGACCTGGTCCTGACCGACGGCCGCATCGAGACGCTCGTTGACGCCATCGACGAGGGACGCCGACTGTGGCGCGGAGTGCAGGCGGCCGTGGCCGGCCTGCTCGGCGGCAACGCCGGCGAGGTGATCTTCTCCGTCATCGGTACCGCGCTGACCGGCACCTCGCCACTGAACACCCGCCAGCTGCTGCTGATCAACATGCTCACCGACGCGTTGCCCGCGACCGCGGTCGCCGTCAGCACGCCCGCCGGGCCGGTGCAACGCGTCGGGCGCGGCATCGACGAACCCGCGCTCCGGCGGACCGTGGTTGCGCGGGGGGCACTCACCGCCACCGCCGCGACGGCGGCTTGGGTGATGGCCTCGGTCACCGGACTACCCCAGCGGGCCTCGACCGTCGCGTTGATCTCGCTGGTCGCCGTCGAGCTCGGCCAGACCGTGGTCGACTCACACGCGCCCCTCGTCCTGGTCACCGCGGCCGGCTCCTTCGCCGCGTTCACTGCGATGATCACCACCCCGGGGATCAGCCAGCTGCTGGGCTGCACACCGGTGGGCCCCCTGGGCTGGGCCCAGGGGCTGAGCACCGCCGCGGCAGCGGTCCTCGCCGTCGCCGCCACCAACCGGTTGCGGTCGGGTCGGCGGGACGCAGAGTCTCCCCTCATGGATGAAGGCCCGGCACCCCACGAGCAGCCACCCGGCTCAGCTGAGAAACCACCGCAGCACCGAAGCCCCCGAGCACCGCATACCGCAATCCTGATGGCGCCGGCAAAGGCCGCACGTGCGCTGAGATTGGTGGATCAGCACCAGCATCGGGTCCCGGCGGAGACCCTCAGCGACCGCACCTGAGCCGGCCGCGTTGGCCGGGGGGCAATGCGCTTATCGCGCAACGGGTTTCGTCTCCGTCTCGTCCACGATCGACAGCCCACCCTGCCGCACCGCGTCCAGGATCGACTCGCTCAACGCCGAGCACACCAGGAACACGCCCCGGCCGGCGTGCGCGGAGATCTTGCGCGCCTCGGCGAGCTCGGCGCAGCGGGCCGTCGCGTCGGCGTTCCACTGCACGCTGGTCTGGTTCCAGCTGCTCTTGCGCGCCAGTACCCGGGCGCCGCAGTTGCGGCACGCCACGGGGGCCATGGGCATCTCGTCGAGCCGGTTATCCGTCCGGACGGACGCATCCGGGGTCATCGCGCCGGCCCCGCGGCGGCCGCCCGGGCCGCCATGTTGTCCTCGACCTCTTTCATCCACGCCTCGTACGGCCGGGTGGTGTCGAGCTCAAACTCGAAGCGGTCCACCATGTCCGGCGTCACGTCGGCGGCGTCGACGTAGAACTGCTGGTACCAGCGACGGAGCTGGTAGACCGGCCCGTCCTCCTCGACCAGCAGTGGATTGTCGATGCGCGCCTTGTGCCGCCAGATCTGCACGTCCTGTTCGAACCCCAGCTTGATGTAGTCGCCGAGTTTGATCGCCGTCTGCATGGCCTGGTCTGCGGGCATGGCCTCCGACTTCTTCACGATGATTCCATATTGCAGCACAAAGGTATTCGCGTCGATCGGGTAGTGGCAATTGATCAGAATCGATTGCGCGTCACCGGTGCGGTAGTGGTAGGTCAGGTCGTCGATCATGAAAGACGGGCCGTAATAAGACGCGACCGACGTCGTGCCGAGCATCTCGGCACCCACCGTGCCCCCGAGATCGGGCCGGCCCTCGCCGTTCATGTACTGCGTCGCCACGGGGCCTTCGAAGATGTTCTTGAAATATGTGGGCAGCGAGCCGTGGATGTAGAAGAAGTGCGCCATATCCACGACGTTGTCGATGATTTCGCGGCAATTGCTGCCCACCACGGTGGCGTACCAATGCCAGTCGGTCCAGGCGTCGCTCGTCGCGCCCTCGATGCGAGGGATGGTGACCCCGGGCGGCGGAGGGTTGCCCTCGGGGTCGTTCCACAGGAACAACATGCCGTCCTGTTGCAGCGTGGTCCAGGCCCGCGTGCGGGCCAGCCGCGGGGTGCGCCTGGCGTAGGGCACTCGCTTGCATCGACCGTCGCCGCCCCAGCGCCAGTCGTGGAAGGGGCAGGCGATCTCGTCGCCCTTGACCTCACCCTGCGACAGGTCACCGCCCATGTGCCGGCAGTAGCCGTCGAGCACGTTGATCTCGCCGTCCCCGCCGCGGAAGACGACCAGCTTCTGCCCGAAGGCGTTGATGGCGTGCGGCTTGCCGTCGCCGAAGTCCCTGACCAGGCCCAGGCAGTGCCAACCGCGGGCGAACCGGGACGGCGCGGCCTCCGCTTCGATGAGCCGAACCTCGTCGGCTTCCGACTGCGATGTCATACGCATTGATTTAACTCCTGCGACCCGGTTTGTGGGGCGGCTTGCTCCAGCCCCTTCCTCTGCCAACCCGCCCGGCATACCGTTTCACACCGTGAGCCCGCACAGCGCGACCATCCCGGCCGGCCTGCCGGTGGCCGATGCGACCGTCGACCTACTCGTGGTCGGTTCGGGTACCGGCATGGCCGCCGCGCTGGCCGCGCACGAGGGCGGGCTGTCGGTGTTGATCGTCGAGAAGTCGCCGTACGTCGGTGGCTCGACCGCCCGCTCCGGTGGCGCCCTGTGGCTACCCGCGTGCCCCGTGCTGCGCGAGGCGGGCGCCAACGACACCGCCGAGCGCGCGGCCACCTACCTGAACGCGGTGGTCGCCGGCTCGGCGCCCGGGAAACGATCCGCGGCGTTCTTGGCACACGTGTCCGCGACGGTCGACATGCTGCGCCGCGCGACTCCCCTGCGGCTGTTCTGGGCTCGCGACTACTCCGACTACCACCCCGAGGAGCCGGGCGGCAGCGCCGCGGGCCGCACCTGCGAGTGCCGCCCGCTGGACACGTCGATCCTCGGCGAATACCGCACCCGGTTGCGCCCGGGCGTGCTGGAGGCCGGCTTCTCGATGCCGACGACGGGCGCCGACTACCGCTGGATGAATCTGGTTGCCCGCGTGCCGCGCCGCGGCGTTCCGACGATCGCCAAACGCGCGGCGCAGGGGCTGGGCGGACGGCTGCTGGGGCGCCGCTACGCGGCCGGTGGCCAGGCGCTGGCGGCCGGCCTGTTCGCCGGCGTGCTGCGGGCCGGCATACCGGTGTGGACCGACGCCCCGCTGCTGCGCCTCACCGGGGACGACGACCGCGTCACCGGCGCGGTCGTCGGCCACGGCGGCCGCGAGGTGACGATCACCGCCCGGCGCGGCGTGGTGCTGGCCACCGGCGGTTTCGACCACAGCATGGAAATGCGGAGGAAATTCCAGACCGAGTCGCTGGACGCCAACGTGAGCCTGGGCGCCGAGACCAACACCGGCGAGGGAATCCGCGCGGCACAGGAATTGGGCGCCGGCATCGATCTGATGGATCAGGCGTGGTGGTTCCCCGCCGTCGCGCCGCTGCCCCGCAGGCCGCCCGGGGTGATGCTGGCCGAACGGTCGCTGCCGGGCTGCCTCATCCTGGACCAGACCGGCCGACGATTCACCAACGAGTCGTCGGACTACATGTCCTTCGGTCAACGGCTACTGGAATTGGAGCGATCGGGCACTCCCGTCGAGGCGATGTGGATCGTCTTCGACCAGCGGTACCGCAACAGCTATGTCTTTGGCGCCGAACTGTTTCCGCGCATGCGTATCCCGCGGTCCTGGTACGAGGCGGGCATCGCGGTGCGCGCCGACAGCTTCTCCGAACTGGCCGCCCACATCGG
The DNA here is from genome assembly GCA_963732835.1 of uncultured Actinomycetota bacterium. Lineage (GTDB taxonomy): Bacteria > Actinomycetota > Actinomycetes > Mycobacteriales > Mycobacteriaceae > Mycobacterium. The sequence continues at coordinate 82,910 of CAVTBA010000009.1, read as the reverse complement.
GGTTCCGGTAGGAGAGTTCGTGGCGACGATGACCCGGTTCAACGAAAGCGCCTCTGCCGGGCAGGATCCCGAGTTCGGTCGGGGCCGCAGCGCCTACGACCGGTACTACGGCGATCCCACCGTCACGCCGAACCCCAACCTGCGTCCACTGCTGGACGGCCCGTTCTACGCGGTCAAGATGGTGCTCAGCGATCTGGGCACCTGCGGTGGGCTGACGGCCGACGAACGGGCGAGGGTGCTGCGTGAGGACGGGAGCGTGATCCGCGGGCTGTACGCGATCGGCAATGCCGCCGCCAACGCGTTCGGCACGACCTATCCCGGCGCGGGCGCGACGATCGCGCAGGGACTGGTGTACGGCTTCATCGCCGCCCGCGACGCGCTGGAGCCGGACTCGCCGGCGATCACCTGATCGTCAACCCCCGCTTGCGCACCCACAACACCGCGGCGAGGGTGCCGGCGACCCAGACGGCCAGGGCGATGGCCAGGTGCAGGAAGCTCTTGCTGTCGCGCCCGAACACCGGCCAGATCCACGTGGGCACCTTGGTCCAGATCACCCTGTGCTCGACCCCGTTCATCGGGTCGGCGACGTAGTAAAGAACGTACGGCAGCGTCACGACCGCAAGCCAGCCGCCCGTGCGGCGCAGATCGCCGCGCCGGCGCCAGCGCCGAACCAGCGGCTCGACGCTGACCGGGTGCAGCACCGAGATGAAGTTACCCACCCCCAGCCAGGACACGATGGGCACGGCGACGGTGGGAATCGTGATCCCCAGCCGCCCGGGCGTTTCCAAATACAGCGTCAACACCATCGCCGCCACCAGGGTGGGCAGCCCGACGATCGCAAGCAGGGCAAGGTTCTTGATCAGCACGATCCGCCAGAACGGCACGCCGTCGGACAAGGCCTCGCGAACGCGGTAGTGATCGGCGCCGAGCAGGTTGGTGGTGGTGACGTCGGCCAGCACCCACGACGAAAAGTACGTCCCGACCAGGATCACCCAGTCGGTGTGGTGGCGGCCGATGGTCAGCGGCTGCACCAGCAGCCACGCCGCGGCGAAGACCACGTTGGCGACCACACCCATCAACCAGGCGCGGGGCGGGGTGAACGCCCAGCGGATCTCCGCGCGCACCGCCGCCCACAGATCTGGCTTCGCGAAGTCCTGGGCGGCCCGCCGGGCGGAGGTCGGCCGGGGGGCCGACGCGCGCACGGCGGCGCGCAGAGCGGCGCGCGCGCGTTGGTGCATCGACCACTGCAACTCGGTCATGCGTTCGGCGCGACCACTGCTGGGCGAGGTGATCAAGTGACGTGCTCCTGGCAATCGGTCGATCAGCGGGCGGGCCCGAAGTTCATCCCAGGCAGGATAGCGACATGAACCGCAAGCGTGTCGTCATTGCCGGGCTCGGAGACGCGGGTGTCCTGGCCGCGATCCGGCTGTCCGGGTACGCCGACGTCGTCGGGATCTCCGTCAAGCCCGCGCTGGTCAGCGGTCAGGAACTCGGCGTCCGGCTGTCCCGGCCGGACGATTGGGCCCGCGATTACTGGATTCCGTTCGACCGGTTCCGGCGTCTGGACGGGGTGCGCACGGTGCAGGCCCAACTGACCGGCTTGGACCTGGCCGCCCGCACCGTCCTGGGCGAACGCGCCGACGGCGCGGTCCTCGCCGAGCAGTACGACGCGCTGATCATCGCGACCGGGGTCAGCAACGGATTCTGGCGCCGGCCAACCCTGCAATCGGCCGCCGAGGTCGGCGCGGAGCTGCGCGCAGCGCACGACCGGCTGGCGGCCGCCGGCTCGATCATCGTCGTGGGCGGCGGCGCGGCGGCGGTGAGCAGCGCGCTCAACATGGCCACCACCTGGCCCGACAAGCGCATCGACCTGTACTTCCCCGGGCAAGCCGCGCTGGAAGGGCACCATCCCCGGATCTGGAGACGGCTTCACGGACGCCTGACCGGCCTGGGGGTGGGCGTCCACCCCGGCCACCGCGCCGTGCTGCCCGACGGCTTCGCGGGCGAGGAGATCACCGTCGAACCGGTGCGCTGGAGCACCGGAGGGGCCCCGGCGCGCGCGGACGCCGTGCTGTGGGCGATCGGGCGGGTGCGGCCCAATACGGATTGGCTGCCGCCGGAGCTACTCGACGAGCGCGGGTTCGTCCGCGTGACGCCGGAGCTGCGGGCGCCCGGTCACCGCGGCGTCTTCGCGGTCGGCGACGTCGCGGCGACCGATCCCCTGCGCAGCTCGGCCCGCAACCGCGGGGATGCGCTGGTGGCCCGCAACGTCCGCGCCGAGCTCAGCGGCGGGCGGCTGGGGGTCTACCGGGCGCCGACCCGGCGGTGGGGTTCGCTGGTGGGCATCCAACGCGACGGGCTGGAGGTCTTCCTGCCCACCGGCCACGCGTTCCGGTTCCCGTCGTGGTCGGTCGAAAAAGTGGTGATGCCGTGGATCGTGCGGTGGGGCATGTACCGCGGGGTGCGGGAGAACGATCCGCTTGGGTAGTGGCCGAATCAGGCGCAGTTGAGCAGGAGCATGAGGCCGTAATCCATGTGGATCTGCTGGTGGCAGTGCAGCAGCGACAGCCCGGGCGCCTCGGCGACGAAGTCGACGTCCATGCTCTGGTAGCCGCCCAGCATCGCGACGTCCTTGCGCACGCCGGCCGTTGGCGTCCCGGCGAACTGGGTGATTTCGAACGTGTGCCGGTGTAGGTGCATCGGGTGCAGGTCGTCGCTGGCATTGCGGAAGCGCAGCCGGTAGCGCTTGCCGCGTTGCACATCGAGCACGGGACGGTTGGTGTCCATGGAAAACGGTGTGCCGTTGAACGTCCAGACGTTGAACCCGTTGTCGGCGGCGTTGCGCTTCTCGATCAGCAGCTCGATGGTGTGATCGGGCGTCGGTACCGGCGCGGGTTGCGCGAAAAGCCGGTAATCCCAGGTGAACGGCGGCGGCGGCGGCGCCCACCGCGGATCCCCGCCGCGCCCGGCGTACTCCACGACGACGCCCATCCCGTGGTCGCGGTCGTCGTCGGAGACATCCCCCAGCACCCACACCCCCGGGTTGGCCATGGTGACGAGCGCCGAAATGCGTTCGGCGGCACCGAGCCACAGCACCGGCACCGGCGCGGGGTGGGGTACCGGGTTGCCGTCCAGCGCGATCACGGTGAACGTGTGACCGGGCAGGGCCAGGCTTCGTGTTTCGGTGGCGCTGCCGTTCAGGACGTGCAGCAACACCCGCTGACCGGTCCGCACCCGGATGGGTTCGCCGTGGCCGAGCATGCGTCCGTTGACGGCGAATGCGCCGTAAGCGACCTCATAGCCGCGCGGATCACCGCGGCCCAGCGAGGCCGCCATCGACGATTCGCCTTTGTCTTTCAGGTCGGGCTGCTGGTCACCGGCCAGGAAGCCGGCGGCCATGTCGCCCCCGCGGGTGAAACTGGGCTCAAACTCCTTGAGCGTCAAGAAGATCTCTTGGTCGTAGGCGCCGGCGTTCTGCCTCGGTTCGATGTAGACCGGACCGACCAGACCGCTGTACTGGCCGCGGGACAGGTCGGCGCGCGGGACCACATGGGTGTGGTAGAAGCGGAAGCCGGCCGGGCCCGGGACGAAGGAAATCCGGCGCATGCCGTGCGCGGGGATGTAGGGCGTTCCCTCCTCGGCGGAGCCGTCGACGTCGACGCCGACGTGCTGACCGTGCCAGTGCAGCTGCTCGGGGGAACCGGTGTCGTTGAAGATATCCACCGACGTCCGTCGGCCCTCGGTGAACCGCAGCAGCGGGCCGGGGAACTGCCCGTTGTAGGTCAGGGTCGACACGACGTGGCCCGGCGCCAATTCGACGGCGCCGGTACCGATCCGCAGCGTGTAATCGGCCTTGCCGCCCGGCGGTGCGGGCCGCGCGCACGCGGCCGCCGCGCCGGGGATTCCGCTTGCGGTCAGCGCGGCCAGCCCGCCCCATCTGAAGAAGTCACGCCGATCGAGCGACACGGTCATCTCCTCCGCGGACGAGCGTCGAGGCCGGGCAACAGGAATTCGATGCGGTCGTCCAATTCGCTTGCCACCCGGTCGAACTCGGGGTAACTGTCGCCGGTGGCCGACGGGTCGGGCAGGCTCCAGTGCATCGTGGTGGGCAGGTGATGGTCGCGCGCATACTCGCGGACCTTGTCGCACAGGGTGATCACGCAATCGAAGCTGCGCCGGGCCACCGCGGTCAACGGCTGGGGCCGGTACCCACCGATGTCGATGCCGTACCTGTCGCGCATGACGCGTATCGCGTTGCGGTGCACATGGGGTTTGGGATGGCTGCCCGCGCTTGCGGCGCGAATCCGGCCCAGCCCCCGGTTCTGAAGCAGCGCCTCGGCCATGGGTGACCGTGCGCTGTTGCCGGAACACAAGAACAGCACCGATCGCGCCCCCGGCTTGGCGACGGGCGTCGGGGCGAGTGCCGGATGCAACGCCGCGGCCGCCTCCCGGAACGCCCCGGCGCAGCCCGTCAGGTTCAGGCGGTAGTAGGTGTCGCGGCCGTCGAAACTGCTGCGCCGCGCGTCGACCAACCCGGCCGAGCGCAGCAGCCGCAAGTGATACGAAACCAGGTTCTGCGGCTCGTCCACGGCGGCGGCCAACTCCCGCACCCGGTGATCGCTGCGCGCGAGTCCGGTCAGCAGCGCCCAGCGCACCGGATGCGACGCCATCCGCATCAGCGACGGAACCGCCGTCGTGCCAGCCACCATCCCGGCGAGAATACATCAAACTGGTTTGATAGGTTGGCCGCTGCGTGCGCGGTGAGGAGACCCATTGGCCGACAACAACACCGGCGAGCTTCGCCGAACCCTGGGCGTGTTCGACGCGGTGACGATCGGACTGGGCTCGATGCTCGGGGCCGGGATTTTCGCCGCGCTCGGCCCGGCGGCGCGCGCGGCGGGCTCGGGAGTGCTGCTGGGCCTGGCGGTAGCCGCGGTGGTGGCATACTGCAACGCCACCTCGTCCGCCCGGCTGGCCGCCCGCTACCCCGCGTCCGGCGGCACCTATGTGTACGGTCGCGAGCGGCTGGGCGGTTTCTGGGGATACCTGGCGGGGTGGGGCTTCGTCGTCGGCAAGACGGCCTCGTGCGCCGCGATGGCCTTGACCATCGGCTCCTATGCGTGGCCGTCGCACGCGCACCCGGTGGCCGTTGCCGCGGTGGTGGCACTGACCGCGGTGAACTACGCCGGGGTGCAGAAGTCGGCCTGGCTCACCCGCGTCATCGTCGCGCTCGTGTTGGCCGTGCTGGCCGGGGTGATCGTCGCCGCATTCGCCTCGCGGACGGCCGGCGCCGATCAACTTCGCCCGGTGGGCGCGACCGTCGGCGGGGTGGTTCAGGCCGCGGGCCTGTTGTTCTTCGCCTTCGCCGGGTACGCGCGCATCGCCACGCTGGGCGAGGAGGTCCGCGACCCGGCGCGCACCATCCCGCGCGCGATACCGGTCGCCCTCGCCATCACCCTGGCCGTCTACGCCCTGGTGGCGGCGGCCGCGCTCTCGGTGCTGGGGCCACGACGGCTCGCCCAGGCGACGGCGCCGCTGGTCGACACCGTGCGGGCGACCGGGACGGGTTGGCTGGTCCCCGTCGTGCAAGTGGGCGCGGCGGTCGCGGCGCTCGGCTCGCTGCTGGCCTTGATCCTCGGCGTCTCGCGCACCACGCTGGCCATGGCGCGCGACCACCACCTGCCCCATGCGCTCACCGCCGTGCACCCGCGGTTCGGTGTGCCCCACCGTGCGGAACTGCTGATCGGCGTGGTGGTGGCGATCTTGGCCGCCACGGCCGACCTGCGCGACGCAATAGGTTTCTCCTCCTTCGCGGTGCTGATCTACTACGCCGTGGCCAACGCCTCCGCACTCACCCTGGGTCGCGACGAGGGCCGCCCCCACCCGGCGATTCCGTTGACCGGACTCATCGGATGCGTGCTCCTCGCGTTCGCGATGCCGCTGTCCTCGATGCTGTCCGGCCTGACGGTGCTGGCCGTCGGCGTCGCCGCCTACGCGATTCGGCGCGTCCGCGCGTAGTGTGACTGGCGCGCTGATTCGATAAGTGCTTATATAGACGAATGTCGAAACACCAGCAGCTGTGCTGTCCGACCCTGGGGGCGTCCGCCCTGGCCGAATCCCAGGCCACGGAGTTGGCGGCGATGTTCAAGGCGCTCGGCGACCCGGTGCGGCTGAGGCTGTTGAGCCTGATCGCCAGCCATCCGGGTGGCGAGGCCTGCGTCTGCGAGATATCGGCGACCTTCGACCTCACGCAGCCGACGATTTCCCATCACCTCAAGCTGCTGCGCTCAGCCGGGCTGCTCGACTGCGAGCGGCGCGGCACCTGGGTGTATTACTGGGTGATTCCGGCCGCGCTGCAGCAGCTTTCGTCGGTCCTGCGGCCATGACCGGCACCGACACCTCGGCGTCCACGGCGGGCGCGGCAGCGGCCCGGCTCCCCGTCATGGACCGGTTCCTGCCGGTATGGATCGGCGCGGCGATGGCCGCCGGCCTGGTGCTGGGACGCATCATCCCGGGATTGGGTTCGGCCCTGAGTGCCGTTGCCGTTCAAGGGGTTTCGCTGCCCATCGCGGTTGGCCTCTTGGTCATGATGTATCCGGTGCTGGCCAAGGTCCGCTACGACCGGCTCGACGAGGTCACCGCCGACCGCAAGCTGATGGCGTCCTCGGTGTTGCTCAATTGGGTGGTCGGTCCCGCGGTGATGTTCACGCTGGCCTGGACGCTCCTGCCGGACCTGCCCGCGTACCGCACGGGCCTGATCATCGTCGGGCTGGCCCGCTGCATCGCCATGGTCATCATCTGGAACGACCTGGCCTGCGGGGACCGGGAGGCCGCCGCCGTGCTGGTCGCCTTGAATTCGCTGTTTCAGGTGGTCATGTTCGCCGCGCTGGGCTGGTTCTACCTGTCGGTGCTCCCCGGGTGGCTGGGCCTGCCCCGGACCGACATCCACGTCTCCCCGTGGCAGATCGCCAAGGCGGTGCTCATCTTCCTCGGCATTCCGCTGCTGGCCGGATATCTGTCACGCCGGCTGGGCGAACGGTTCCGGGGCCGCCAGTGGTATGAGACGCGGTTCCTCCCCCGCATCGGACCGTGGGCCCTCTACGGGTTGCTGTTCACCATCGTGATTCTCTTCGCCCTGCAGGGCCACGCGATCACGTCCCGGCCATGGGACGTGGCCCGCATCGCGCTCCCGCTGCTGGCCTACTTCGCCATCATGTGGGCCGGCGGGTATGCCCTCGGACTCCTGCTGCGCCTCGGCTACGCCCGCACCGCCACCCTGGCGTTCACCGCCGCCGGCAACAACTTCGAACTGGCCATCGCGGTGGCCATCGCGACCTACGGCGTCACGTCCGGGCAAGCCCTCGCCGGGGTTGTCGGCCCGCTGATCGAGGTGCCCGTGCTGATCGGGCTGGTCTACGTGTCGCTTGCGCTGCGCGCCCGGCTGTTCCGGGAAGACTCGACCCGGGGAGCACGCGCCGATGACCGGTAAGCCCAGCGTCCTGTTCGTCTGCGTGCACAACGCCGGGCGCTCACAGATGGCCGCCGCCCTGTTGAACCGGATGGCCGGAGGTCGCATCGAAGTCCGTTCCGCCGGAACGCAACCCGCCGACGAGGTCAACCCCGTCGCGATTGCCGCGATGGCCGAGCGAGGCATCGACATCACCGCGGCCAACCCCAAAGTCCTCACCGGCGAGGACGTGCAGACCAGCGACGTCGTGATCACCATGGGCTGCGGAGACACCTGTCCCTACTTTCCGGGAGTGTCCTACCGCGACTGGAAAGTGGCCGACCCCGCCGGCCAGCCGCTGGCCACCGTGCGGGCCATCCGCGACGACATCGCCCAGCGCGTCGAGGCGTTGATCGCCGAACTCCTGCCCGCGACAACCCCGTAGCCGCACCCGAAGAAAGGACACCTGATGTCTCGCGTGCAACTCGCCCTCAACGTCGACGACCTCGAACAGGCGATCGCGTTTTACTCCAAGCTGTTCGACACCGAACCGGCGAAGGTCAAACCCGGCTACGCCAACTTCGCGATCGCCGAGCCCCCACTCAAACTGGTGCTGCTCGAGAACCCCGGTCACGGCGGCAGCCTCAACCACCTGGGGGTGGAGGTCGCCTCCAGTGACACCGTGCACGCGGAGATCGCCCGCCTCGACGAACGAGGGCTGGTCACCGAGGAGGAGCTCAACACCACCTGCTGCTTTGCCAGCCAGGACAAGGTCTGGGTCACCGGCCCCGGCGGGGAACGCTGGGAGGTCTACACCGTCACCGCCGACTCCGACACCTTCGCAGACACCGCCGACGAACGCTGCTGCCAGGCCTAGGGGCGCCACCGGGTTCCCCCGCGGCTGGAACGGGAAGACTGAGCGGATGGCCGACCCGGGAGAAGACGCGTTCGAAAAGCTGGTCGGGGTGCTCAATTACCCGATGTACGTGGTTACCACTGGGGCCGACGGCGTCGCGGCGGGCTGTCTGGTCGGATTCGCCAGCCAAACCAGCATCCACCCGCCCCGATTCCTGGTCGGCCTGTCCCGGAAGAACCACACGTTCCGGGTCGCCACCAAGGCGACGCACCTGGCGGTGCACGTGTTCGACCGGGACCACCTCGACGTCGTGGAGCTTTTCGGCAGCGAAACCGGCGACACGATCAACAAGTTCGACCGGTGCTCGTGGCACAGCGGACCGGCGGAGATGCCCATCCTCGACGACGCGGCCGCATGGTTCGTCGGCGAGGTGCTCGAGCGCTTCTCGCTGGGCGACCACGTCGGGCACCTGCTCGCGCCGGTGGACGGCCAGCCGCCGCGGGAACTGGAAAGCTGGGTGTCCTTCGGCGACGTCCGCCATCTCGAACCCGGGCACGAGGCGTAGCGGGTGACTCCCCGGGTGGGCACCGTCGCCGACATCGCCGAACTGGCATCGTTCTATGCCGATCCCCCGCAGGGGGTGCGGGCCAACATGATTTTCAGCGCCGACGGCGCCGCGGCGTTCGGCGGTCGGGCCGGTCCGCTGTCGTGTCCCATCGATCAACAGCTGCTGAAAATCCTGCGCGGCCTCGCCGACGTCGTCCTGGTGGGCGCCGGCACCGCGCGCGCCGAGAACTACGGCCCGGTGCGGCTCATCGATCCGGGTCGGACCGCACCGCCCCCGATCGCGGTGATCAGCCGCAGCGGCCAGCTGCCGTCGAGGCTGTTCGGCGACCCCGACCAGCCACCGATCCTGGTGACGTGCGCGCACGCCGCGGCGGCCCGGGCCGACCCCGGCGACGACGGCCGGCGGCAGGTACTGCTGGCCGGCGAAGACTCAGTGGACGTGGCGCGCGCCGTCGCGCTGCTACGCGCACGAGGCATGCACCGCATCCTGTGCGAGGGCGGCCCGACCGTGCTCGACGAGCTGGTGGAAGCCGGCGTCGTCGACGAGATCTGCGTGACCCTGGCCCCCAAGCTCGCCGCCAGCCAGCCGGTGGGCCACCGCCTGACCCCGTCGCCGCTGCCCGCGCCGGTGTCGCTGCGCCTAGAACACGCGCTGGTTTTCGGCGACTACCTGTTCTTGAAATACCGCCGCTGATCGAGCCGGCGACGTTCACCTCAGTCGTCAGTGCGGCCCCATCATCCCGCCGGGCCCCATCATCCCGCCGGGCCCTCTATGCACCCGGGCCCCATCATTCCCTGCATCATCGCCGGCATTCCGTCGCGCACGAACCCGGTCACCTCACGGGCGTGGGCGCGGATCACCTCGGCGAGCGCGGGATCGTCGGAGGTTTCCTCGGCGACGACGCCCGTGGGCGTAAGCGTCAGCTGCCGGCGGTAACCACCGGCATTGCGGAACAGCGTCGGCAGGCTCTGACTCATGCACATCACCTCCGTGCCCTGGTCTAAATGCGCATACATACTCGACACGTGCGCATGCAGCTGCGCGGTGAGATCGGAAGCCGCTGACTCGGTGGTGGTGCGAACGCCGCCGGGGATCTCCTCAACCGTGCGGGTGATCTCGGTGTGCCGGTTGAACATGTCCATGTAGAGCCGCATGTCGGCGTGACCGGCGCCCATCATGCCGCCACAGTCGGTCAAGCGGACCCGAAATGCGGGCCCGGCGGCGACGCGCACTGCGTATCCGATGCCCACCGCCGCGCTCGCACCGAGCGCCGCGAGCGCCGTCCGCCTCGTGAATCCCGCCATCGCGACCTCCTAGTCAATGCTCTCCGAATACCTCGTCCCCCAGCAATTTCGCCCACCCGAATGCACCGAATCACGTCATCGCCGTATCGCCTCCGTCATTACGGCAGCGTCCACCTCGTTGGCAACCTGGGCAACCTCACGACCGAAACGGCGCAGCCGCAACGAATTCGTCACGACGCTGACCGAAGAGAATCCCATCGCCGCACCGGCAACTACGGGATTCAATGAGCCCAGGGCGGCAAGCGGGATCGCGGCGGTGTTGTACCCGAAGGCCCACCCAAGGTTTTGGTGGATCGTGCGCAGCGTTTGCCTGGAAAGCTGGATTGAGCGCACCACACCGTCGAGCCGATCGGACATCAGCGTGATATCGGAGGCCTCGATTGCCACGTCGGTGCCGGTGCCGATCGCAATGCCGAGATCGGCTTGCACGAGGGCGGGAGCGTCGTTGACGCCGTCGCCGACCATCGCCACAACCCGACCCTCGTCCTGCAGCCGGCGCACCTCGGCGACCTTGTCCTGCGGCAACACCTCGGACAGCACGCGGTCGATGCCGAGCTGTTCGGCGATCGCGTTGGCCGTGCGGGCGTTGTCACCGGTGATCATGGCGACCTGCAGCCCCATGTCGTGCAGCTGCCGGACCACGCCGGCGGCCTCGTCCTTCACCGTGTCGGCGACGGCGAGCACACCGACGACGTGGCCGGCCCGGCCGACGAACACCGCGGTGCGACCCCGCCCTTCCAGCTCGGCGGCCGCCGCGGCGAGGTGGTCGGGCAGCCGCAAATCCTGCTCGTCGACGAGCTTGCGGCGTCCCACGACCACGGACTTGCCGTCGACCTCGGCACGCACCCCGTGCCCGGCGATATTGGTAAACGCGGTGGCGGCCGGAACCTTCAGGTCCCGCTCGCGGGCCGCGGCGACGATCGCCGCGCCGATGGGGTGTTCGGAGCCCGACTCGACCGCGGCGGCGATCCGCAACACCGGATCGGGCTGGCGCCGGTTGCCGACGACGACGTCGGTCACCCGCATCTGGGCCCGGGTGAGGGTGCCGGTCTTGTCGAACACCACCGTGTCGACCTTCTTCGACGCTTCCAGCACCTCGCCGCCCTTGACCAGGATCCCCAGGTCGGCGCCCCGCCCGGTGCCGACCATGATCGCCGTCGGGGTGGCCAGACCCAGCGCACAGGGGCACGCGATGATCAGCACCGCGACCGCGGCCGTCATGCCGGCGACCGGATTGGCGGCGATCAGGGTCCAACCCGCAAACGTCGCGACCGCGACCCCGATGACGACCGGGACGAACACGGACGAGACCCGGTCGGCCAGCCTCTGCACCGGGGCCTTACCGCCCTGTGCCTGTTCCACCAGTCGGACGATCTGGGCCAGCGCCGTATCCGCTCCGACGGCGGTGGCGCGCAGGGTCAAGACACCGTCGGTGTTGACCGTCGCCCCGCCAAGGTGGTCACCCACCGATTTTTCGACCGGAACCGACTCTCCGGTCAGCATCGACTCGTCGACGGCGGCACGCCCGTCGACGACCTCGCCGTCGACGGGAATCTTCTCCCCGGGCCGCACCCGCACCAGGTCGCCGACCCGGACCTGATCGATTGGCACGAGGACCTCCACGCCGTCGACGAGCAGCGTGGCCTCCTTGGCGCCCATCTCCAGCAGCTTGCTGATGGCCTCCCGCGCCTTGCCGTGGGCCCTGGCCTCGAAATACCGGCCCAACACCACGAACGCGACGATCAGCGCCGAGGTGTCGAAGAACAGGGGGCCGCCGACGAACAACTGGTACGTGGAGTAGGTGAACGCGGTCAGCGTGCCCAGCGCGATCAGCGTGTCCATGCTCGAGGTCAACGCCCGCGCCTGCCGCACCGCCCCCTTCAGGAATGGCCACCCGGCGACGAACTGCACCGGCACCGTCGCGGCGAACGCCAACCAACCCGCCCACGGATAAGCGCCGAAGAACATCGTCGACGCCATCGCCACCAGCCCCAACGGGAAGGCCAGCAACACCCGGCGCAGCCACGTGCGACGCTCGCGCGTGCTCTGCTCGTCCGCCGGCAGCGTTCCCCCGGTGACCGGTGCCGAACCGCAACCCCCGCAATTCGCGGCATCGGCCGGGCGGTCCGGAACGGCACGATGCAGGCCGAACAGCGCCAGCCCGATCCCGCTCGCGATCCTGCCCACCACACCCGTCTTGGGGATGTCGGCCGAGTGCGGGGCGCGCGCGGGCACCGACCGCGCGGGGACGTGTTCGGCGTCGCCGATCGCCGACAGCACCGCAGCGGTGTCGCACTGCTGGGTCGAATACCAGATCACGACCGACGCCGTACGCGGATAGGCTTGCACCGCTTGCACGCCGGCCACCTCGGCGACCGTCTCCTCGATCGCGACGGCCCGAACCGCGTCGACATGAAACCCGTTGACGTGCACCCGCATCCGCCCCGACGCGTCGGATACAACCTGCAGAGCGGCGTCGACATCGCACAAGACATCAGTGGTCATGCGCCGCCGCCCGAGCCCGCCACCGTCAGCGGTGCCCCTTCCTGCCCGGCACGCTCTCTCGCCTCGGCCATCACGTCGGCGACCGTCAGCCGGGCCTGCTCAGCGCCCGCACCCGCCCTGCGCTCCGCCTCGCGGGCGAGCCGGATGCCCCAGGCGGTAGCCATCACGGTCGCCCTGCGCCACGGGGCCTTCGCCAGGGCCTCATAGGCCGCGGCCCCCACCACGCCGGTCACCACCGTGGGCATCGCCTTCGCCACGAATCCATGCAACCCCATCGTTTTCAACGCTCCCTTCGTCTCGGTCCTCACCCTCGACTCGCCACCATCGCCGGGTCGTTGTCGGCCGCCTCGCCGACCACCGCGCCGGTCAGCTGCGCCTGCGGGCCGGTCAATGCAGGCGTGAACTTGACCGCATCAATCAATTCGTCGATGGCCGCTTGCCCACGGCCACCGAGCACCGCCGAGGAAAAACACGTCTCCAAGTGGTTGTGCAACATCACCCGGTTGGCGCGTTCGAGCGACGACTGAACCGCCGAGATCTGCTTCATCACGTCGACGCAGTACGCGTCGGACTCCACCATCCGAATGATTCCGTCGAGATGGCCCCGAACCGTTTTGAGCCGATTCAGCGCCGCGCGCTTCTTATCCGTCAGTTCCTCGCCCATAACCCGCCTCCAACTGGTGTCGTACGGACCGATGCCTCGACCATACCCTACCCCACCTGGGGTGGGGTAGGGTTTACGGTACGGATGAAAGGCCCGACAGCGACGAAGGGAGTGGGCGCGTGGACGACAGCCAACGATCGGGGTGGTCGTGGACCGACATATGGCTGCCGGCAATCCTGTTGGGTTTGGCGGGTCTGGGCTGGTGGTGGTCGGTGGCCAGCGCCGCGGCCATGCAAGGCGACTCGATGCAGATGGATGCCCGGCCCGCGATGTCGTTGGTCGCGTTCCTGATCGCGTGGGTGGCGATGATGGCCGCGATGATGCTCCCGCCCGTCCTGCCCGTTGTCCGCCGATACGCCCACGCCGCCGCCGGCAGGGCGGCGCCGGCGATCGTCTTTGTCACCGGATACCTGGCTATGTGGGGCGCGGTGGGCGTCCCGGCCTACCTGGCGTCAATCCGGTTGAATCCGATGGTCCACTCGTGTCCGTGGGTCGGCCGCGTCGCCGGCGCCGTGGCGGTGCTTGCGGGACTGCATCAGCTCACGCCCCTCAAGGCGATGTGCGTGCGGCACTGCCGCTGGTCGATCTCCTTGCCGGGCCCGGACGACGGCCCTAACGGGGTGGCGCGCGCCTTTGTAGCCGGTGGCCGCTACGGCGTTTATTGTGTCGGTTCCTGTTGGATGCTGATGTTGTTGCTGATCGCCTTCGGCACAATGCAATTGGTATGGATGACGGTCCTCGCGGTGGTGATCTGGCTGGAAAAGGTGACCCCATTCGGCGATCAACTGAGACGCCTGACGGCGCTGACCCTGGTACTTCTCGGCATTGCGCTGTTGGTGCACCCCACATTTGTCAGCCACTTCGTCTCCTGACCGCGCGACACCTGGGCGGTTGCGGCATCGCGGGGTTGCCGGCCCCAGCGGGTAAACGCTATTCCCGTCGGCTGACGGCATGGATTTGCGATCGCGGCACCGCTGGGCCGAGATGCTGGACGGCCGCTCGACATGCAGCCGACGAAAACGCTTCCTATGATGGAAACGCCCGGTTGCACACTCGTATCGAATCGCCTGAGCGGCATCATTTTCAGTTCCTCGCCGTCCACTTTCTCGAGCCATACAGAGGAGGACTATCGGCCAGGTGAGCAGCTCAAGAGACGACCATGACTACCGCAATCTGGCGGTGAACCGGCTGCGGCCCAGCGAACTCCAATGGGCGCTGAACCATGACGCCGTGCACGGGATCGCGTACGCCTTCAAGAATCCCGTCGCCGTCGCCGAATCCATCGACGATCCGGACGACGACAGAATGACCTATCTGATCCGCGTCAAGCGCGACGACCTGGCCAACGCGCTGGGAAAGATCAACGACTGGATCACCGAAAACCCCGGCCCCGCCGGCATGCAGGCCTTCGGATTCGTCCGGGCTCTGTCCCGCGAGGGGCTGACGGAACGCGCCAGCGGTGACGACGAACTCCGTTAATCCGGGTCTTCCAATTTGCTGGCTTTCGCTATTCGCCGTGCCCAGCGACCTGTGAAACCTTAGCCTTATGCCTGCGCACGGTCGGTGGCTGAGGAGTCGGGATGGGTGACACGACCGCGGATTCGCGGGAGGGTTCGCAGTTCGGTCCGTATCGGCTGCGGCGGCTGGTCGGCCGCGGCGGCATGGGCGACGTCTATGAGGCCGAGGACACGGTGCGCGAGCGCATCGTGGCCCTGAAACTGATGTCGCAGACGCTGTCCAACGACCCGGTCTTCCGCTCCCGGATGCAGCGGGAGGCCCGCACCGCGGGCCGGCTGCAGGAACCGCACGTCGTGCCGATTCATGACTTCGGCGAGATCGACGGCCAGCTCTATGTCGACATGCGCCTGATCGACGGCAAAGACCTGGCCACCATGCTGAGCCGGTACGGGCCGCTGTCCCCGCCGCGGGCGGTGGCCATCGTCCGCCAGATCGGCTCGGCGCTCGATGCCGCGCACGCCGCCGGGGTGCTGCATCGCGACGTCAAGCCCGAGAACATCCTGGTGAGCGGCGATGACTTCGCGTACCTCGTCGACTTCGGGATCGCCAGCGCCACGTCCGACGAGAAGCTGACGCAGTTCGGCACCACGGTGGGCACCGTCAAGTACATGGCGCCCGAGCGGTTCAGCGACTCCGAGATCACCCATCGCGCCGACATCTACGCCCTGGCCTGCGTGCTGTACGAGTGCCTGACCGGATCCCCGCCGTACACCGGCGACCAGGTCAGCGTGATGGGCGCCCACCTGCACCAGGCGATCCCGCAGCCCAGTGCGGCGCGGCCCGGCATCCCGGTCGCCTTCAACGCGGTGATCGCCCGCGGCATGGCCAAGGATCCCGCGGACCGCTACGCCACGTGTGGTGACCTGTCCGCGGCCGCCTATGCGGCGCTGGCCGAACCCGACCAGGACCGGGCCACCGACATCTTGCAGCGCAGCCAGGTGGCGCGGATACCCGCCGCATTCGCCGGACAGCAACCCGCCGCGATGGCCCCGGCTCCCCCGGCGCACGCCCCCTCGTCCGGCCCGATGTGGGCGGCGCCGCCGGCTCCCGGGGGTCCCGTGCCCCAGCCGACGGGATGGTCCGGCGCCCCCGCGTGGGGCCCGAGCACCGCCGGGCCCGTCGGAGCGCCGTGGGGCCAACCACCCCGGCCGAACGGGAAGCCGTGGCTGTGGGTCGGCGTCGCCGGCATCGCGCTGCTGGCCGCCGTGGGCCTGGTCCTCGCCATCGTCCGGCCATGGCAACCCTCGTCCCCGACGGCGCCGACATCGCAACCGCCACCCCCGGACGCGGTCGCGCTCCGGATCCTCGACGACGGGGTGTTCGTGGGCAGTTCGGCGGCGCCGATGACGATCGACATCTTCAACGAACCCATCTGCCCGCCGTGCGGCAGTTTCATCCGGTCGAATGCGGGCGACATCGAGACCGCGATCAACACCAAGAAGCTCGCGGTGCGCTACCACCTGCTCGACTTCCTCGACGACAAGTCGCACAGCAAGAACTACTCGACGCGGGCGGTGGCGGCGTCGTACTGTGTGGCCGCGCAGAACGACCCGAAGCTGTACACCGACTTCTATTCGGGCTTGTTCGCCAGCAACTTCCAGCCGGCCGAGGACGCCGCGGAGGACCGCACCGACGGCGAACTGGCCCAACTGGCCAAGACGGTCGGCGCGGACGCCGCCGTCATGACGTGCATCAAGTCGGGAGACGACGTGGGCACGGGCAAGGCGAAATCCGCGAACGGGTACGCGACGCTGTCCGGGCTCAACGCCAATTCCACACCCTTCGTGTGGGACGGCACCGCGTCGGTGAACTATTCCGACCCGACCTGGCTGACGAAGCTGCTGGGTTGAGCTGAACACATTGCAGCACAATGGATCTCGGTGCGCCCGGGAAAATGCACGCGCGGGCTGGTGGGACGCCTACGGCTGATCCCTACAGGATGTAGAGCATCTCCTGGTAGGTCGGCAGCGGCCACAAGTCGTCGGCCACAACGCCTTCCAGCGTATCGACGGCCGCGCGAACCGCTTCCATGGCCGGCAGCAGCGCCTCCTGCGCGTGGTTGGCCTCGTCGAGCGCCGATTCCGCCGAGTGATCCGACACCGCCGACTTCAGCACCGCCAGGCCCGCCTGCAGATCGGCGATTGGAGTCGAAACCGCTTCCAGCGCAGCCGTGCTCGTCTCAACGCCGGCTTTCTTCAAGGCCGCGACGTTCTGCGCCAACTCTGTCTGGTAGCGGATAGCGGCCGGCAGGATCACCGTCGTCCCGAGTTCCAGCGACAGCTTGGCCTCGACCGCGATGGTCAGCACGTAGTGCTCGAGGCGTACCTCGTAGCGGCTGTGCAGCTCGCGTTCGCTGAACACCCCGTATTTCTCGAAGAGTTCAACCGACTCGGGCTTGACCAGCTCCGGAATGGCGTCCAGCGTCGTCTTGAGGTTCGGCAACCCGCGCTCCGCCGCCTCCATCTGCCACTTTTCCGAATACCCGTCGCCGTTGTACACGACCGCGCCGTGCTCGGTGATGATGTCGGTGAGCAGTTGCTGCACGGCATGGTCGAAGTCGCCACCATCCGCGACGGCCTTTTCCAGGACCGTGGCCATGTAGTCGAGCGAGTCCGCCATGATCGTGTTGAGGACGATCATCGGGACGGCGACCGTCTGCCCCGAGCCGGGCGCCCGGAACTCGAACCGGTTGCCGGTGAACGCGAACGGGCTGGTCCGGTTGCGGTCGCCGGGATCGGTCGGCAGCGGCGGCAGGGTGTCGACACCAATGATCATGGTGCCCTTACCCTTTGACGACGTCGCAGCCCCCTTGGCAATCTGCTCGAACACGTCGGCGAGCTGCTCGCCGAGGAAGATCGAGATGATCGCCGGCGGCGCCTCGTTGGCGCCGAGCCGGTGGTCGTTGGTGGCCGATGCGACCGAGACGCGAAGCAGTCCGGCGAACTTGTGCACGGCGCGGATCACCGCGGCACAGAACACCAGGAACTGGGCGTTCTCGTGCGGCGTGTCGCCGGGGACCAGCAGCGAGCCGAGCTCGGAGTTGCCCATCGAGAAGTTGACGTGCTTGCCCGATCCGTTGACGCCGGCGAACGGCTTCTCGTGGAACAGGCATTCCATGCCGTGCTTCTTGGCCACCGTCTTGAAGACCGTCATCAGCAGCTGTTGGTGGTCGGAGGCGATGTTGGCCCGCTCGAACATCGGCGCGATCTCGAACTGGCCCGGGGCGACCTCGTTGTGCCGGGTCTTGGCGGGGATGCCGAGCTTGAACAGCTCCCGCTCGGTGTCCATCATGAAGCCGAGCACCCGCTCGGGGACCGCGCCGAAGTAGTGGTCGTCGAACTCCTGGCCCTTGGGCGGCTTGGCCCCGAAAACCGTGCGGCCGGCGTTGATCAGGTCCGGTCGCGCCAGGAAGAAGTGCCGGTCGACGAGGAAGTACTCCTGCTCCGGCCCGCAGAACGAGACGACGTGATTGAGGTCCTGGTGGCCGAACAACTTCAGGATCCGCTCGGCCTGCGTGCCCATCGCCTGCTGGCTGCGCAGCAGCGGCGTCTTGTAGTCCAGCGCCTCGCCGGTCATCGACACGAACACCGTCGGGATGCACAGTGTGTTGCCGTTCGGGTTCTCCAGCACATAGGCCGGGCTGGTCACGTCCCAACCGGTGTATCCCCGGGCTTCGAAGGTGCTGCGCAGCCCGCCCGACGGGAAGCTGGACGCGTCGGGCTCGCCCTGGATGAGCGTCTTGCCGGCGAACTCGGCGAGTGTCTGCCCATCGGAGACGGGTTCTAAAAAGCTGTCGTGCTTTTCGGCGGTCAGGCCGGTCATCGGGTAGAAAACGTGCGCGTAGTGGGTGGCGCCCTTCTCCAACGCCCAATCCTTCATCGCGACCGCGACCGCATCCGCGACCGCCGGGTCGAGCTTGGCGCCCTTGTCGATGGTCGCCACGATGGACTTGTAAACCGCCTTGGGCAGCCGCGCCTGCATCTCCGCCTTGGTGAAGACGTTGGAGCCGAAGATTTCACCCGGCAGTTCGCCCGGGACGAAGCTGATGGCCGGAGGGACGTATGCCTCGACGTTGTTGATCGCCTGGAGGCGGACCGCGTTTCCGCTCAATGGAATTCCTATCGGTGAGGGGGCCCACGACTTGTCCGGCACGGACAGGTGGACCGACTCACACTAGGAACTTTCGATGCCGATCTTGTTACGCCCGCGTCAACGGTATCGCCGCGTGGGTTGCGAACAGAAGTCGCGGCGGGCGCCCACTACGGGTTCCCGCCGCCGCGGCGCCCTTCGTGTTCGGCGTCCTCGACCGTCAGGGGCAGGGCCAGCTCTTCGAGCGGGCGCCGCTCGGCCGCGATCCCGAGCCGCAATTCGACCAGCCCCGCGATCGCCATCACCGCGGCGCCCGTCAGAAACGACCACATCACCTGACCGCGTTCCCCGGAATTGATCAGCTGCCCGAACAGCAGCGGGCCGGTGATCCCGCCGATCGCCGTTCCCATCGCGTAGAAGAACGCGATCGCCAGCGCCCTGGTCTCCATCGGAAAGATCTCGCTGACCGTCAGGTAGGCCGCGCTGGCGCCCGCCGAGGCCAGGAAGAACGCGACCGCCAGGACGGCGATGAACGCCCACACGCCGCCGAGCTGGGTCACGAACAGCACGGCGAGCGCGACGACCACGACCGCGGACCCGATGTAGGTGGCGGTGATCATCGGCTTGCGGCCGATGCTGTCGAACAGATGCCCGAGCAAAAGCGGCCCGACGAAATTGCTCAGCGCCCACAGGATGAAGAACAGCGGCACCTTCCCCGACGGCACGCCGTAGAACCCGCTCAACAGCGTGCCCAGGTTGAACGTCACGCCGTTGTAGAGGAACGCCTGCCCGGTGAACAATGCCAGCCCCAGGATCGCGCGCTGCGGATAGAGTTTGAACGCCACCCTGGCGATTTCGCGGAACGAAATCGTCTCGCGCTGGCGGATTTTCAGCTTGCGTCCTTGCGGCTCGGGCAGCGGCTGGCCGGTTTCGGCCCGCACCGCTTCCTCTATCTCGCCGACGGTCCGCTCGGCCTCCTCGTCGCGGCCGTGGATGAACAGCCACCGCGGACTCTCCGGGACGTTGCGCCGCACCAGGAGGACGAAGATGCCGAAGATGGCGCCGACGCCGAAGGCCAGCCGCCAGCCGATGTTGGGCGCGAAGTTCGACGTGTCGAGCAGGACGAGCGCGCCGGCCGCTCCGGCGGCCGAACCCAGCCAGTACGTCCCGTTGATGATCAGGTCGACGCGGCCGCGCAGGCGGGCGGGGATCAACTCGTCGATGGCCGAATTGATCGCGGCGTATTCGCCGCCGATGCCGGAGCCGGTGAAGAAGCGCGCCATGAAGAAATACCAGGGGGCAAACGCGAATGCGGTCGCGACGGTGGCCACCAGGTACACGGCCAGGGTCAGCATGAACAGATTGCGCCGCCCGAAGCGGTCCGTCAGGTGGCCGAAGAACAGCGCGCCCAGGCATGCACCGGCGATGTAGAACGCGGCCGCCAGGCCGATCTGCGCCGCATTGAGGTCGATGCCGCTGCCCTTTTCCGTCAGGCGAGCCGACACGTTGCCCACCATCGTGACCTCGAGCCCGTCGAGGATCCACACCCCGCCGAGCCCGATGACGACGCGCCAGTGGAAGCGCGACCAGGGCAGCCTGTCCAGCCGCGCCGGCACATGGGTCGTGATGGTTCCGGTTTGCACGCTTCCGCTCATCTGGCTCCTATCTGAGTGATCTTCAGAATTACCCACGCGAAGCGCACGGCAAGCCTCAGCCACGGTCGGCGCGCGACTCCTCAGGGGTCCAGGCCGCCGGCTGGCCCGGGTGGCCGGGGAACAGGAAGTCGATGAAAGCCGCGGCCGTGGGCTGTGGTTCGTGGTTGGCCAGCCCCGGTCGTTCGTTGGCTTCGATGAAGGCGTACTCGGCGCCGGTGACGTCGGGCACCAGCAGGTCGATGCCCGTCACGGGGATGCCGATCGCCTCGGCCGCCGTCACCGCGACCCGGCACAGTTCGGAGTTCACCACGGCGGTGACGTCGTGGATCGTGCCGCCCTGATGCAGGTTGGCGGTGCGGCGAACGCGAAGGCGGCCGCCCTGGGGCAGCACGTCGTCCAGCGTCCAGCCCGCCTCGGCGACCGTCGCCTCGGTGAGGTCGTCGAGCGGGATGCGGGATTCGCCACCGGTGGCCGCGGAGCGCCGCCGGCTCTCGGCCGCGATCAGGTCGCGGATGCTGTGCTCCCCCGTGCCGATGATCTCCGGCGGCATCCGCAGCGCCGCGGCCACCACCCGGCCGTCGATCACCACCAACCGAAGGTCGTCGCCTTGCACGCGTTGCTCGATCAGCACGTCGGCGTATTGCTGACGGGCGCGGGCCAGGGCCCCGGCGAGCTCCTCGGGACCGTTCTCGGCGGTCACGCCGACGGTGATGCCCTTCCCCTGTTCGCCACGGGTCGGTTTGACGACGACCTCCCCGACCTCGGTGAGGAAGGTGTAGTCGCCTTCGTCGAACGTGGCCAGGCGGGCGCGGGGCACCGTGATGCCCGCCTCGGAGACGAGGCGGCGCGTCCGGCGCTTGTCGTCGCAGCGGCACATGGCGACCGCCGACGTGTACTCGGACAGCGATTCACGGGTGATGACGCTGCGGCCGCCGTGGGTGAGTCGCATCTCGCCGGTTTCGGCGTCGAGCACCTCGACCCAGATGCCGCGGCGCAGCGCCTCGTCGGCGATGATCCGGGCGTAGGGGTTCAGGTCGTCGACCGTCTCGGGCGGCGGGCTGAACAGCGGCTCGTTGATCGCGTTCTTGCGCTTGATCGCCAGCACCGGGACGCGGCGGAAGCCCAGCTTCTCGTACAGGCCGATGGCGGCGGCGTTGTCGTGGGCGACCGACAAATCCATGTAGGCGCGGCCCGCGTTGCGCAAGCGCTCCGCCAGCGCCCGGGTGAGGGCCGCGCCGATACCGGGCAGTCCGGCCGCCGGATCGACGGCCAGGGTCCACAGGCTCGACCCGTGCTCCGGGTCGGAGAACAGCAGCTCGTGATCGACGCCGGTGACGGTGCCCACCACGGCGCCGTCGGCCTCCCGCACCGCCAGCAGGTAGGTCACCGCCGGCACGTGCAGGTGGTTGTTCCAGATGACGTCAACCCCGGCGGGCACCATGCCGCAACGCACGTAGACGCGGTTCATGGCGTCGGCATCGACCGGGTCGTTCAGTGTGCGCACGGTGACGCCGAGCGACGACGGCGACGGGTCGTCCGGCTTGGAATCGGTGAAGCGCAGGCGATAGGTGTGGCTGGGGTCGATGAATAGCTCGGTCGGCGCTTCGGCGACCACCACGTGGGATTCGCGCGCGTAGATGCAGATGTCGCGGCGCCCGGGCCCTTCCCGCCGCAGCGCCTCGACCAGTTGCTGGGAGTCGGCGAACGTCTGGCCGAAAATGAGCCGGCCCCAGCCCAGTTCGAGTTCGACATCCTTGGCCATCGCCTCCACCAGCTCCGGCGGTGAGGCGTCGTGGAGGCCCATCGTGATCGCCTCGGTGTGGTCGCCGGGGGGATCGCTGACGGTCATGCCACCGGACCCGTGATGCCGTGCTTTTGCAGCCAGAGTTCGAGCAGGGCGAGCTGCCAGAGTTCGTTGCCGCGCAGCGGGGTCAGCTTGCCGTTGGGGTCGGCCAGCAGGGCGTCGACCGCCTCCGTGCGGAACAGGCCGCGCTCCTTGGCTACCGGCGCATAGAGCGCGTCGCGCACCATGTCGAGGTAGGGCCCCTCGAGGTGGGTCAGCGCGGGAACCGGGAAATATCCCTTGGGCCGATCGATGACCTCCGACGGAATCACCCTTCGCGCGGCCTGTTTGAGAACGCCCTTGCCCTCGTGCGCGATCTTCAGCTCCGGGGGGCACGTCGCCGCCAGCTCGACCAGCTCGTGATCGAGGAACGGCACCCGGCCCTCCAGGCCCCAGGCCATGGTCATGTTGTCGACCCGCTTCACCGGGTCGTCCACCAACATCACGGTGGTGTCCAGCCGCAACGCACGATCGACGCCCGTCTCGGCGCCGGCGCGCGCGAAGTGCTCGGTGACCAAGCGCTCACTCGGGTCGCCCGGGGCCATGACGCCCGGCCCCAGCAGGCCCGCCAGTTCCGCCGAATCGCGATCGAAGAAGGCGCCGCGGTACTCGGCGACCGAACCCTGCAGCGACGCCGCGGCCGGCGAGCCCATCGGCGGGTACCAGTGGTAGCCGGCGAACACCTCGTCGGCGCCCTGGCCCGACTGCACCACCTTCACGTGGCGCGCCACCTCCTGGCTGAGCAGGTAGAAGGCGACGCAGTCGTGGCTGACCATCGGCTCGCTCATCGCGCCGATCGCCCCGTCGAGGGCCGGCAGCATCCGTTCGGTTCCGATGCGGATCTGATGGTGGTCGGTTTCGAAACGCTCCGCGATGATGTCCGACCACCGGAACTCGTCACCCTCGACCCCACCGGCCGCCTCGAAGCCGATGGAGAAGGTCATCAGGCCGTGCTGGCCCGCCTCGGCGAGCAGGCCGACGATCAGGCTGGAGTCGACCCCGCCGGACAACAGGCAGCCGACGGGCACGTCGGCGACCAGCCGGCGCTTGACCGCGGTTCGCAGCGCGTCGAGCACCGCGTCTTCCCAGTCGGTTTCCGACCAGCCGGCGCGGTCGCCGTGCCGGGTGAAGTCGGGGGTCCAGTACGTGGTGATGGTGCGCCGGCCATCGGGCTCGATGGCGAGCAGCGAAGCGGGCGGCACCTTGCGGACTCCCCGCAGAATGGTGAGCGGCGCGGGGACCACCGAATGGAACGTCATGTAGTGGTGCAGCGCTGTCGCGTCGATGCGGGTGTCCACTCCGCCGCCGGCCAGCAGCGCCGGCAGGGCCGACGCGAACCGGATCCGGTGGCTGTCCTCGGTCAGGTAGAGCGGCTTGATCCCGAGCCGGTCGCGACCGAGCAACACCCGGCCGCTGTCGCGTTCGGCGATGGCGAAGGCGAACATGCCGTGCAGGTGGCTGACGAAGTCGTCGCCCCAGTGGTGATAGGCCTTCAGCAGGACTTCGGTGTCACTGTGCGAGAAGAACCGGTAGCCCTGCCCGGTGAGTTCGCGGCGCAGCTCCTTGTAGTTGTAGACGCAGCCGTTGAAGACGATGGCCAGACCAAGCTCCGGGTCCACCATCGGCTGGGCGCCGGCCTCGCTGAGGTCGATGATTTTGAGGCGACGATGCCCGAACGCGACACGGCCCTGTGACCAGGCGCCGGACGCGTCGGGGCCCCTTGGGGTCATCACGGCGGCCATTGCCGACACCGCTGCTACATCGGGGACCCGCCCGTCGAGCCGTACCTCCCCGGTGACTCCGCACACTCCTTGGACCATACCGAAGGCGGTTGCCGCGCGCCCCTACGGCCACGGAATATCCGTTGGAGGACCGGATTGTGCGCGCGGCGATCCCCGCGACGGTTAAATCTTGGTTGCGCTCTGCTCTCACCGTTGGTCCCCGCCCGGACCCGCCGCGACATCCGCCCCCGGCACCCGCGCGTGGGCAGGTTGCGCGAGCCGATGCCGTCGCGCTGGAAATGTCAGTGACACAATGGATTTCAATACCGACATGGCCGCTGCCGTCCGGCGAGTTCGGGCATCAGCCGCCGGATCGTCTCACTGACGGGGCCGATTCCTGTGAGGCGGCGCGGTTCCAGCCGGCGGGAAAGATGCGTCGAATCTGGTTAGTGTTCAGCCACCGTTAGGACTACATAGCCCCGTCGCCACATTGAGGAAGACCTTGACGCGAAGGAATGCGCATCTTCGGAACTGGTCGACCGCCGTCGCCGTCGCCCTCGCCGGGGCCACGGTGCTTTTCGCCGCACCGGCATCAGCCGATCAAAACGATGATTCGTTCATCGCGGAGATTCAGCGAAACGGGGTGGTCTTTGCCGACCGCGGCGCCGCGATCGCCGCGGGACACAACATGTGCGCCGGACTCGACAAGGGCAGAACGCCGACCTCCCTGGTGCTGAACGTCGTGCGGGCCACGGATCTGTCGGCACACGAAGCCGCCTTTCTTCTCGGCGCTTCCGTGGCGTCCTATTGCCCCCAACACAGGGCCGCAGTCGGCGGCTCGGCGTCCTGAGCCGCCGCTTAGGGGCAGTTAGCCGGCGCGCTCCCCGGGCAGCTTGTCATCCCGCGAGGCCGCGGCGTGCTGATGATCGTGGGCCAGTTCGAGCCGACGCTCCGCGAGGGCCAGCAGCCGCCTCAGCCGTTGTCCGTACATACCCACCGAATCGCTGGTGAGCATGTCGTCATGCCCGCAGTCGGTTGGGTAGGTGAGGATTTCGCCGGAAACATGCGGCTGCCAGGCCCGCGCCAGGAATGCGCTGCGATCGTCCCCGTCCCGCGTGGCGGAGAAGATGGTGATGTCCCCGTGGAAGACGCCGGGCCGGTGACGTCGGTACCGCTCCACGTTATTGCGAAGGTTGTCGGCAAGCAGGTCGACAAGCCGTTTGGATCGCGCGGTCTCCGGTAGCCGGTCCTCGCCCGCGGCACCGTCCGGCAGGGCGACATCGTCGTAGATGGCGGGTTGGGCGTCGAGCAGGATCAGGCGGGCGACTGCGCATCCGCGTCGCTGCAGCTCAACCGCCACCTCGTGGGCGATGACCCCGCCAAGCGACCAGCCGAGAAGGTGGTAGGGCCCGGAGGGGTAAGCCTCTTGAAGCTTGTCGGCGTAGGTTTCCGCCATCTCCCGGATGGATCGGGGTTCGCTTTGTGCGTCCCCCCGGATCTGTTGAATGCCGAGGATCGGGCAGTCCAGGTAAGTGCCAAGCACCTGATAGGGCCAGCTCACCCCGCCGGCCGGGTGGATGCAGAACACCGGAGTGCCGGCGCCCCGCTTCAGGGTCTGAACCGGAACGACCTCCTCGGTGGACGTCGTGTCCGCGCCCAGTCGCCGGCTCAGATCCCGCACGGTGGGGGCGTCGAACAGGGTCCGCACCGCGAGGTCGACAGCCAGATTGGTGTTGACCGTCGCGATCAACCGCATCGCGGAGATGCTGTCGCCGCCCAGCTCGAAGAAGGAGTCGTCGACGCCGACCCGCTCGACCCCGAGCACCCGGGCGAAAATGCCGGCCAGGATCTCCTCGGTCGCGCTCGACGGGGCCCGGTATCCGCGACCGGCGTACTCCGGGGCCGGCAGGGCGCGTTTGTCCAGCTTGCCGTTGGGTGTCAGGGGCAGCGCGTCGAGTCCCACCACGGCCGCGGGAACCATGTAGACGGGCAGGCGTTCGGCCAGCGCGGTGCGCGTCTCGGCGGGGTCGGCCGTCCCGGTGATGTACCCGACCAGCCGCAAGGCGGCGGCGTGGTCCTCGCGGGCGATCACCACCGCCTGATCGACGCCGTCCAACCGGGCCAGCGCGGCCCGGACCTCACCCAGTTCGATGCGGTAGCCGCGGATCTTGACCTGCTCGTCGGCGCGGCCCACATATGTCAGCTGTCCGTCGGCGCCCCAGCGCACCAGGTCACCGGTGCGGTACATGCGCGCCCCGGGCCCGCCGAACGGGCACGCCACGAACCGCGACCCGGTCAACCCGGCCCGCCCGGCATAGCCCGCGGCCACCCCGGTGCCGGCCACATACA
Organism: uncultured Actinomycetota bacterium; assembly: GCA_963732835.1. Classification (GTDB taxonomy): domain Bacteria; phylum Actinomycetota; class Actinomycetes; order Mycobacteriales; family Mycobacteriaceae; genus Mycobacterium. Next base: position 56,391 of record CAVTBA010000009.1, on the reverse strand, counting down.
GCTCGCCCACCACCCCCGGGCCCACCGGCCGCAACCAGGCGTCGAGCACGAACAGCGCCGCGCCCGCCACCGGCGAGCCGATCGGCGGTGTCCCCGACCCCGCCTCGAGTGGGGCACTGATCGCCACACACATGGTGGTCTCGGTCGGGCCGTAGGCGTTGACCATCACCCGCCCGGGCGCCCAGCGATCGACGACCTCGGCCGGGCAGGCCTCGCCCGCCATCACCAGCGACACCGACTCCAGCCCCGCCGGGTCCAGCACCGCCGCCGCGGACGGCGTCTGGGTCAACACGCTGACCTCTTCATCGAGCAGCAGGGCGCGGAAGTCCTGCGGTGAGCGCACCACCGACTCGGGCACCACGACCACGCGCCCGCCGCGCAGCAGCGGGGCGAAGATCTCCCACACCGACACGTCGAAGGCATACGAGTGACACTGCGTCCACACGCCCGGGGACGGCAGGCCGGCGTCGAGCGAGCCGATCAGGCGGGTCACGTTGTCGTGGGTGACCGCCACGCCCTTGGGCACACCGGTCGTCCCCGAGGTGTAGATGAGGTAGGCGATGCCGTCGGCGGCGGGTGCCGGCAACGCGGTGCGCGGGCAGCCGTCGATCCGCGGGTCCTCGATATCGACGACCCGCACGTCGCATCCGTCCAGCCGCGAACGCAATCCCCCGGTGGTGACCGCGGCGATCGGCGCGGCGTCGGAGAGCATGAATCGGATCCGGGCGCCCGGGGCGGCCGGGTCGATCGGCAGATACGCCGCCCCCGTCTTGAGCACGGCCAGGATCGCCACGATCGCCTGCGCCGACCGCGAAAACAGCAGCGCCACAGACTGTCCCGGGCCCGCACCCTCGGCGACCAACAGGTGCGCGAGCCGGTTCGCCGCCTCGTCCAGGTCCCGGTAGGTCATGGACAGGTCGTCCCAGCCGATCGCCGCCGCGTCGGGCCGGCGTGCGACCTGCGCGGCGAACAACTCCACGATCGACACGGGCGGGGGTACCGGCCGCGTCAACGTCGCCCGGTTGCCGATTTCGCCGAGGCGGGCGTGCTCCGGCCCGTCCAGCAGGTCGACCGAGCAGAGCCGCCGGGCCGGGTCGGTGGTCATCGCCACCAGCACCCGTTCCAGCCGCTCGGTCAGCGCGTCGATGGTGTGCGCGTCGAACACCTCCGCGTCGTATTCGACGCGGAGGCCGAGTTGTTCACCGGATAGGGCGGCTTGCATCGTCAGCGGGTAGTGGTTGCGTTCGAAGACGTTGAAGTCGGTGATGGACAGCTCGTGGTTGACCGCCATCGCGGACGTCTCGAGCGGGTAGTTCTCGTAGGCGAACAGCGTGTCGAACAGCTTGTCGTGACCGGTCATCCGCTGGATTTCGCTGAGCGACAGGTGCTCGTGCTCGAGCGTGTCGTTGTGCGCGCTCTGCAGCTGGTCCAGCAGGTCCGCGGCGCTGGTTGCCGGGGTGATGCGGGCGCGCACCGGGATCGTGTTGATCAACAGGCCCACCATCGACTCGGCGCCGGGCACCTCGGCCGACCGGCCCGAGACCGTGGTGCCGAATGCGACGTCGTGGTTGCCCGTCAGCCAGGTCAGCAGCTGCGCCCAGGCGGCCTGCAGCACGGTGCTGACGGTGGTCTGGCGGGCCCGGGCCAGCTCGCCGAGCGCCCGGGTGGTCTCGGCCGACACCGCGAACGTCGTGAGTCCCCGGGCGCCGGGCTGCAGCTTGTCCGGCGGCCCGACCAGCGTCGGGGTCTCGAAGCCGGCCAACACCTCGCCCCACGCCGCCCGCGCGGCATCGAGGTCGCGCTCGGCCAGCCAGGTGACGAATCGGCGATATGGCGCCGGCGGGGCCAGTCGCTGCCCGGTGAGGCTGGCGAACGTCTCGTTCACCAGGATCGGCACCGACCAGCCGTCCAGCACGAGGTGGTGAATGGTCAGCACCAGCCGGTGCCGGTCCTGTCCGGTGCGGATCATGGCCACCCGGAAGGTTGGCTGGTCGGCCAGGTCGCAGACCGCGGTGCGTTCGGCGGCGCAGAGTTCGCCGACGCGATCGTCGGGATCCGTGCCGTCGACGGCGTCGAGCTCGACGTACCGCCATGCCATCGCCGGGTTGGCGGGGATGACCTGCACCGGTTCCTCCGACTGGTCCCAGAACCGGGCGAGCAGGTGCGGGTGCCGGTCAACCACGGTTTGCACCGCGTCGCGCAGCCGGTGCCGGTCGAGCGGGCCGGTGACGCTGATGTCCAGCTGCACCACGTACAGGTCGTCGTCGCTGCCCCGCGTGGTGGTGGCGTGGAACAGCAGTCCCTGCTGCAAGGGGGTCAACGGCAGCACGTCGGCGATCTGGGTTTGCCGCTCGAGCTGGTCGATCTGCTGCTGGGCCAACCGGGCGGGAAGGATGTCCGACGGGGTCAACCCGCCGCCACCGGAACGCACGTGGGCGCAAATGCCGGTCAGCGCCTCGAACCAGAGGCGGCTCAGCCGGGTGACCTGCTCGCGGTTCAGCGCCGAGGGCGCCCACGTCCAGTTGGCGTGCAGCCGCGGTCCGGCCTCGGTGTCGGCGGTTCCCGCGTTGAGGTCCACGGTGTGCATCAGCGGCATGGGCACCGCGGTGCTGGTGGCGGTCACCGAGGAGCCGTCCCGGGAGATTCGCCACAACTCGTCCGACAGCTCGGCCGCCGCGCCGCCCAGCCGGCCCAGGTAGTTGAAGCCGATCGTCGGGTCGGAGCCGTCCAGGTCGACCTCGGCGTTCAAGTAGCGCAGCAGCCCGTAGGTCAGGGGATCCGGCAGGGCGCGTAGCTGCTCCTTGGCATCCTTGAGCACGGCCCCCAACGCCGGGTCGCCGGAAACGACTTGCGCCCATGGCAACTCGCCCAGCGGGCCGCCGACGTTCAACGACACCGGGTACTTGGTGGTGAACCAGCCGACGGTGCGCGACAGGTCGACTCCGGCGGCGATCTCCTCGTGCCGGCCGTGACCCTCGACGTCGATGCCGATCGGCGCGCCACCAACGAGGTTGGGGCCCAAGAACTCCGCCCACGCCAGGGCGTAGCCGATCAACAGGATGTCGTTGACACCGGCGTGGAACGCCGCCGGCGCCGCACCGAGCAGCGTGCGGGTGGTCTCCGTGTCGAGCTGCACCGACAGGTGCTCGGCGGTCTCGTACGTGTCCGCCTCGGGGCCCACCGCCGGCAGCGCGGGCGGGGTCGCCGCGATCCGCTTCCAGGCGCCGGCCTGCTCGACCACCGCCGGGGTGTGCGCGTGCTCGCCGAGCAGGGCCGCCCAGCGGGCGAACGACGTCCCGCCCGGGGGCAGCGCCACCGGCTGCCCGCCCCGACGCTGGGCCCAGGCGATGTTCAAGTCCTCCAACAGGATTCGCCAGGACACCCCGTCGACGGCCAGGTGGTGGATGATCAGCGCCAGCTGGCCGGTTGCGGCCGCCCACAGCGCGCTCAGCATCACCCCGTCGGCCGGGTTCAGCCGGGACCGCGCCGCCACCACGGCGGCATCGGACAACACGTCCACGGTGTGCAGGTGGTCGGCGGCGTCCACCGATCCCGCCTCGGGCACCGTAAGCGACCAGTCATCGCCGACGCGCAGCCGGAGCATGGCGTGCCGGTCCAGGAGGGCCTGCAACACCGCCGCCGCGTCGGCCTCGCTGGCCCCGGCGGGGGCCTGCACGACCATCGTCTGGTTGAACTGGTCGACCGGCCCGCCTGAGGTTTCCACGCCCCGCAGCCACTCGATGATGGGTGTCGCGGGTAGTTCCCCGGTGCCCTCGTCCGTCACGGCGGCGTCGCCGTCGGCCACCCCGGCCACGCGGGCCAGCCGGGCCACGGTCTGCTCGACGAAGATGTCGCGTGTCCGGCACGTCAGGCCGGCGGCGCGTGCCCGCGTGACCACCTGCATCGACGAGATGCTGTCACCGCCGAGGTCGAAGAACGAGTCGTCGATCCCGACCCGTTCGACACCGAGCACCTGGGCGTAGATGCCGGCCAAGGCCTCCTCGACGGGAGTGTTCGGGGCGCGGTAGCGGTCGGCGCCGGAGTATTCGGGCGCCGGCAGGGCGCGGGTGTCGAGTTTGCCGTTGGGTGTCAGCGGCAGCGCGTCGAGCGCCACCACGGCGACCGGAACCATGTACGCGGGGAGCCGGTCGGCCAGCCCCGCGCGGAGCTCGCCGGGGTCCGCCGCCCCGGTGACGTAGCCGACCAGGCGCCTGTCTCCGGGCCGGTCCTCGCGCGCGATCACGGCCGCCTGCCGCACCCCGTCGAGCTCGGCCAGCGCCGCCTGGATTTCGCCGAGTTCGATGCGGTAGCCGCGGATCTTGACCTGCTCGTCGGCGCGGCCCAGGTACTGCAGTTGCCCATCGGGGCCCCAGCAGACCAGGTCGCCGGTCCGATACATGCGCGCCCCGGGCCCGCCGAAGGGGCAGGCCACAAACCGCGACGCCGTCAGCGCCGCCCGTCGCCAATACCCGCGGGCCAGCCCGGCGCCGGCCACGTACAGCTCGCCGATGACACCGGGCGGCACCGGCCGCAGGGCGTCGTCCAGCACGAACAACGCCGCCCCGGCCACCGGGGAGCCGATCGGAACGACGCCCTTGCCGGCCTCGAGCGGCGCGCTGATCGCCGCGTACACCGTGGTCTCGGTGGGCCCGTAGGCGTTGATCATCACGCGCCCGGATGCCCACTGCTCGACCAGCTCCGTCGGGCAGGCCTCGCCGGCCACCACCAGGGCGGCCGACTCCAACCCCCGCGGGTCGAGCGTCGCGGCGGCCGACGGGGTCTGGCTGAGCACGCTGACCCGCTCGGCGACCAACAGCGCGTGCAGGTCCGCCGGCGACCGGACCACCGCGTCGGGGACCACCACCAGGCGCCCCCCGCGCAGCAGCGCGCCGAAGATCTCCCACACCGACACGTCGAAGCCGTAGGAGTGCCACTGCGACCACACTCCGGCGGCGGGCAGGCTGGCGTCGACGGACGCCATCAGCTGGGTCACGTTGCGGTGGCTCACCGCCACGCCCTTGGGCACCCCGGTGGTGCCCGAGGTGTAGATGAGGTAGGCGATGTCCTCCGCGCTCGGTGCGGGCAACGCGGTGGCGGGCTGGGTCTCGACGGCGGGATCGTCCACGTCGATGACCGCCACGTCATGCTCGTCCAGCCGGTCGGCCAGATCGTAGGTGGTGAGGACAGCCACCGGCGCGGCGTCGGCGAGCATGAAGCCGATGCGGGCCGCCGGGTGCGCCGGATCGATGGGCAGGTAGGCGGCCCCGGTCTTGAGCACCGCCAGGATCGCCACGATCGCCTCGGGCGAACGGTCGAACAGCAGCGCCACGGTTTGCCCGGGGGCCGCGCCGCGGCCGGCCAGCAGGTGGGCCAGCCGGTTGGCGGCCTGGTCGAGCTCGCGATACGTCAACGACCAGTGGCCGCCGCCCAGCGCGGGCGCATCCGGCGTGCGGGCCACCTGGGCGGCAAAGGATTCGGGAATCGAGACCGGCGCGGTCGCCGGCGCGCTCAGCACCGCCCGGTTGCCGATCTCGTCGAGGCGGGCACGTTCGGCCGCGTCGAGCAGGTCGACCGACGACACGGGGCGCGCGGGATCGGCGGTCATCGTCGCCAGCACCCGCTGCAGCCGCCCGACCAGCGTCTCGACGCTCTCCGCGTCGAACACGTCGGTGCGGAATTCCACCCGCCCGCCGATCCCGGCGGGCTCGTTCGCCTCGGTCCAGCGCTCGGCCAGCGAGAACGTCAGGTCCATGCGGGCGACCTGGGTGTCCAGCGGCATCGAGGTGACCTGCACGTCGCCCAGCGCCAGACCCGTCGCGGGGTCATAGTCTTCGCCACCGAAGTTCTGCCACGCCAGCATCACCTGGATCAGCGGGTGATGGGTCAGGCTTCGGGTCGGGTTGAACCGCTCCACCAGCACCTCGAAGGGCACGTCCTGGTGTTCGAAAGCCTCCAGGCTCCGCGCGCGCACCCGGTCCAGCAGCTCGGCGAAGGTGGGGTCGCCGGCCACGTCGACCCGCAGCACCAGGGTGTTGACGAAGAATCCGACCAAGTCGTCGAGCGCCGGGTCGCGGCGCCCGGCGATCGGGAAGCCCACCGCCACATCGGTACTGGCGCTGACCTTGGCCAGCAGCACTGCCAGGGCGGCCTGCACCACCATGAAGCTGGTCGCATTGTGTTCACGAGCGACCGCGGTCACCTGCTGCTGCAAGTCGGCCGGCCAGTCGATGGCCACCGTGGCGCCACGCTGGTCGGCGACCTGTGGGTAGGGCCGGTCGGTGGGCAGCTGCAACCGCTCGGGCATGCCGGCCAGCGCCTCTTCCCAGTAGGCCAGCTGCGCGGCGATGCGGCTGTCGCTGTCCTTCAGGTCGCCGAACTGCGCGCGCTGCCACAGCGTGTAATCCACGTACTGGACCGGCAATTCGGCCCATTGGGGGGCCTCCCCCGCACACCGGCTGGCGTAGGCGACGCCGAGGTCGGCGGCCAGCGGCCGCAGCGACCAGCCGTCGGCGGCGATGTGGTGCACCACGGCCACCAGCACGTGTTCGTCGTCGGCGACGCGGAACAGCCAGGCCCGCAACGGAACATCGGTTGCCAGGTCGAAGGTTTCGCGGGCCGCGCCCTTGACGGCCCCGTCGAGTCTGCTCGCCGACCAGCCGCTTGCATCGATCACCCGCCAGCCGAAATCGGCCTGATCCGCGGGGATGACCACCTGCTGCGGGGTTCCCTCGGGCGCCGCGAACACGGTCCGCAGGCTCTCGTGCCGGGCCACCACGTCGGCCAGCGCCGCGCCGAGCGCCTGCGCGTCGAGCCGCCCGTGCAGGCGCATGGCGGCCGCCATGTTGTAGACCGGTGACGGGCCTTGCAATTGGTCGAGGAACCACAACCGGGACTGGGCGAACGACAGCGGGACCACCGCCGGCCGTTCGCCGGCCACCAGCGGCTCCAGCCGGCCCGCGCCCTCACCGATCCGCGGCGCCAGCTGCGCGACGGTGGGCGCCTCGAACACGGCCCGCACCGACAGGTATTCGTCGAGGTCGGTGTTGACGGCGGCGATCAGGCGCATCGCCGAAATGCTGTCTCCGCCAAGGTCGAAGAACGATTGGTCGATGCCGACGCGCTCGACACCAAGCACCTGGGCGTAGATGCCGGCGAGGATTTCTTCGACTGCGTTGGTGGGGGCGCGGTAGCCCGAGGCGGTGTATTCGGGTGCCGGCAGGGCGCGGGTGTCGAGTTTGCCGTTGAGGGTCACGGGCAGCGCGGGCAGGGCCACGATCGCGGCCGGGACCATGTAGGCCGGGAGCCGCTGGGCCAGCGCGGTGCGTAGTTCGGCGGGCTCGGCGGTTCCGGTGATGTAGCCCACCAGGCGCTTGTCGCCGGGGCGGTCCTCACCGGCGATCACCACCGCCTGCTCAACACCCGCCAAAGCGCTTAACGCCGCGGTGATTTCCCCGAGCTCGATGCGATACCCGCGGATCTTGACCTGCTCATCGGCGCGCCCCACGTAGCGCAGCTGCCCATCAGCACCCCAGGACACCAGATCCCCGGTGCGATACATGCGCGCACCGGGCTCACCGAACGGACACGCCACGAACCGCGACGCGCTCAACCCCGCCCGACCCACATACCCCAGCCCGACTCCACGCCCGGCCACATACAACTCGCCCACCACCCCGACCGGCACCGGGCGCAGCCAGCCATCCAGCACGAACAACGCCGCCCCGGGCACCGCCGAGCCGATCGCCGGCGCCCCCGACCCCGCCGCCAACGGCGCACTGGCCGTCGCCAAGATCGTGGTCTCGGTCGGGCCGTAGACGTTGACCATCACCCGCCCGGGCGCCCAGCGGTCCACCAGCTCCACCGGCACCGGCTCCGCGCCGATCACCAACGCCGTCGCCTCCAGGCCCTGCGGGGACAGCATCCGCACCGCCGCCGGGGTCTGGCTCAACACGCTGACCTTCTCAGCCACCAGCAAGGCGTGCAAATCCTTCGGCGAGCGGGCCACCGCATCAGCCACCACCACCAAACGCCCACCATGCAACAGCGCACCCCAGATCTCCCACACCGAGAAATCAAAGGCATACGAATGCAACTGGGTCCACACCTGCCCCGCCGCCAACACCACCCCCACCTGCGGCGCCTCGAAGAGCCGGGTCACGTTGCGGTGGCTGACCGCCACCCCCTTGGGCGCCCCGGTAGTACCCGAGGTGTAAATGACGTGCGCCACGTCATCAGGGCCCGGCCCCACCGGCGGCGCCGTGGCGGGCTGGCGGCGCAACGCCGGATCGTGCACGTCCACCACCGGCACCCCATAACCAGCCAACCGCGGCGCCAACCCCGCGGTGCTCACCGCGGCCACCGGCGCGGTATCGGCCAGCATGAACTCGATGCGCGCCGCCGGCAACCCCGGATCGATCGGCAGATACGCCGCCCCGGTCTTGAGCACCCCCAAGATCGCCACGACCGCCTCAGCCGACCGGTTGAACACCACCGCCACCGACTCACCCGCACCCGCGCCCCGACCAATCAACACATGCGCCAACCGATTCGCCGCCGCATCCAACTCCCCATAACTCATCGACCGGCCCTCAAACGTCACCGCCACCGCCCCCGGCGCCACGAACCACCTGCACAGCAAACAACGCCGGAATCGACGCCGGCGCCCAGGGCTGGGTCAGGACCGCCCGGTTACCGATCTCGTCGAGGCGGCGGTGTTCATCGCCGTCCAGCGCGTCCATCGCCGACAGCCGTCGTCCCGGGTCAGTCGTCAACGCCACCACCACCCGCCGCAGCCGCTCGATCAGCGTCTCGATGGCGTCCGCGCCGAAAACGTCGGCGTCGTATTCGACGCGTAGGCGCAGTTCGTGCCCCGGCTGGGCCTGGATCGTCAGCGGGTAGTGGGTGGACTCCCGGGTGGCGATGTCGGTGATGGACAACTCCTGCTCGCCCGACAAGGCGGCGGCGTCGATCGGATAGTTCTCGTAGGCGAAAAGCGTGTCGAACAGCCTGTCCTGACCGGTGATGCGGTGGATCTCGTTGAGCGCCAAGTGCTGATGATCGAGCGTGTGGTTGTAGGCGCCCTGCAGCTGCTCGATCAGGTCGGCGGCGGTGGTCGTCGCGGTGATGTTCGCGCGCACCGGCACGGTGTTGATCAACAGGCCGACCATCGAGTCCGCACCGGGCACCTCCGCCGGCCTGCCCGAGACCGTGGTGCCGAAGACGACGTCGTGCTGGCCGGTCAACCAGCACAGCAGTTGCGCGTAGGCGGCCTGCAGCACCGTGTTCACGGTGGTGTGGCAGGCGCGCGCGAGTTCGCCGACTGCCCGGGTGAGATCGGCCGGCAGACTGAGTGTTTGGACGCCCTGCTCCCCCGGCTCGAGCCGGTCCTGGGGGCCGACCAAGGTCGGGGCGTCGAAGCCGGCGAACACCTCGCCCCAGGCGGCGCGGGCGGCGGCGCGGTCGCGGGCGGCCAGCCAGGTGACGAAGCCGCGGAAGGGCGCCGCCGCGGGCAGGCGCTGACCGTAGTAGCCGGCGAAGATGTCGCCGAGCAGGATCGGCATCGACCAGCCGTCGAGCACGATGTGGTGGTTGGTCAGCACCAGCCGGTGCCGGTCAACCGCGGTGCGGATCAAGGCCACTCGGAAGGGCGGCTGGCTGGTGAGGTCGCAGACGGCGGCGCGCTCGTCGGCGCACAACCGCTCGACTTGCCGGTCCACGTCGCCATCGAGTTCGACGTAGCGCCAGGCCGCCGCGGGGTCGGCGGCGATGACCTGCACCGGCTCGTCGAACTGGTCGAAGAATCGGGCCACCAGGTTCGGATGGCGCTTGACGACCGCGTGCACGGCGTCGCGCAGCCGGTCCGGGTCGAGCGGGCCGGTGACGCTGATGTCGAGTTGTCCCGCGTAGAGGTCGCTGGAATCCTGGCCGCCGCCCTGGACGGTGTTGGCGTGGAAGAGCAGCCCCTGCTGCACGGGGGTCAGCGGCAGCACGTCGGCGACCTCGTGTTGCCGCTGCAGGTGGTCGAGCTGCTTTTGGCTGAGGCGCGCGGGCGCGATGTCCGACGGCGTCAAACCGCCGCCGCCGGATCGCACGTGGGCGCAGATCCCGGCCAGGGCCTCGAACCACAGCCGGCTCAGCCGGGTGACTTGGCCGTCGTCCAGCGCCGACGGCGCCCACGTCCAATTGGCGTGCAGGTGCGGTCCGGCCTCGGTGTCGACGGTCGCCGCGTTGAGCTCCAAGGTGTGCATCAGCGGCATGGGTATCGCCGCGGCCGCGTCGGTGGCCGAGCCCTGCACGGGCCGCCACATCTCGTCGGTGAGCTCGGCGGTACCGCCCTGGCGTCCCAGATAGTTGAACCCGATCGGCGGGTCGGAGGCGTCCAGGTCGGCCTCGGCGTTCAGGTAGCGCAGCAGCCCGTAGGTCAGCGAATCCGGCAGGGCGCGCAGCTGCTCCTTGGCGTCCTTGAGGACGGCGCCGAGCGCGGTGTCACCGGCGACGACCTGCGCCCAGGTCAGTCCGCCGACGGTCAAAGACACCGGGTACTTGGCGGTGAACCAGCCCACGGTCTGTGACAGGTCGACGTCGCGGCCCAGGTCCTCCTGGCGGCCGTGGCCCTCGACATCGATGCCGATCGACGCTTCGCCGGCAAGGTGGGCGCCCAGGAACTCCGCCACCGCGATGGCGAACGAGATCAACAGGATGTCCTGGATGCCCGCGTGGAATGCCGCCGGCACCTCGGCGAGCAGCATGGCGGTGGTCTCGGCGTCCAGCTCCACCGCGAGGTGACCGGCGGTGGCGAAGGTGTCCACCTCTGGGCGCACCGCGGGCAGCGCCGCGGGGGTGGCCACAACCTGCTTCCAGGTGCCCAGCTGGTCCACCACGTCGGGGTGGTTCGCGTGCTCGGCCAGCTGCGATGCCCACCGGGCGAACGACGTTCCCGCCGCCGGCAACACGACCGGCTGACCCAGCCGGTGTTGGGCCCACGCGATGTTCAAGTCCTGCAACAGGATTCGCCAGGACACCCCGTCGACGGCCAAGTGGTGGATGATCACCACCAGCTGGCCGGTGGAGGTGACCCACAGCGCGCTCAGCATCGCCCCGGCGGCCGGGTTCAACCGCGACCGGGCCTCGATCAGCCCCGCGTCGGACAACTCGGTCACGGTGTGCAGGCAATCGCGGGCGTCCACCGAACTCGGCTCGGGCACCGTCAGCGACCATTCGTCGGCACCCTCCTGCAGGCGCAGCATGCCGTGCCGGTCGAGCAACGCCTGCAACACCACCAGCACGTCGGCCTCGGCGACCCCGGCGGGGGCCTGCACCAGCATCGTCTGGTTGAACTGGTCGACCGGACCCTCCACGCCGTGCAGCCAGTGCATGATCGGGGTGGCCGCCACCGGCCCCACACCGTCGTCGGCCACGTCGGCTCGGGCGCCGGCGACCTCGGCCACCCGGGCCAGCCGGGCCACGGTCTGCTCGACGAAGATGTCGCGCGTCCGGCAGATCAGGCCGGCGGCGCGAGCCCGCGTCACCACCTGCATCGAGGAGATGCTGTCGCCCCCGAGGTCGAAGAAGGAGTCGTCGACCCCGACGCGGTCCAGCCCGAGCACCTGGGCGTAGATGCCGGCCAGGATTTCCTCGACGGCGTTGTCCGGGGCGCGGTAGCGGTCGGCGTCGGAGTATTCCGGTGCGGGCAGGGCGCGGGTGTCGAGTTTGCCGTTGGGTGTGAGCGGCAAAGCCGCCATCATCACCACGGCGGCGGGAATCATGTACGCCGGCAACCGCTCGGCCAGCCCGGCGCGGACGTCGGCCGGATCGGCCGTGCCGGTGACGTAAGCAACGAGGCGCAAGGCGGCGGGGCGGTCCTCGCGGGCGACGACCACCGCCTGCTCAACCCCGTCCAACCAGGCCAGCGCCGCTCGCACCTCGCCGAGCTCGATGCGGTACCCGCGGATCTTGACCTGCTCGTCGGCGCGGCCCAGGTAGTCCAGCTGTCCATCGGCGCGCCAGCGCACCAAGTCCCCGGTGCGGTACATGCGGGTGCCGGCTCCGCCGAAGGGGCAGGCCACGAACCGCGACGCGGTCAGATCGGCCCGCTGCCAATATCCGCACGCCACGCCGGCACCGGCCACGTACAGCTCGCCGACCACGCCGATCGGCACCGGTCGCAACCGCCCGTCCAGCACGAACAACGCATCCCCCGGCACCGGCGACCCGATCGGCACCACACCCGATTCCAGCGACTCCGGGGTCAGGGGCGCGCTGACCGCCGCGTACACCGTGGCCTCGGTCGGGCCGTAGGCGTTGATCATCGCCCGGTCCGGCCCCCACCGGTCGACCAGCTCGGCCGGGCACGCCTCGCCGGCCACTACCAGGGCGACCGAATCCAGCCGCTCGGGCGCCAACATCGCCGCCGCGGAAGGGGTCTGGCTCAACACGGTGACCCGTTCGGCCACCAGCAGCGCGTGGAAGTCTTCCGGCGAGCGCGCCACGAACTCGGGCACCACGACCAGCCGGCCGCCGTGCAGGAGCGCGCCGAAGATCTCGTGGACCGAGACGTCGAAGGCCAGCGAGTGCCATTGCGACCACACCCCGGCCCGCGGCAGACCGGCGTCCATCCGCGCCAGCAGTTGGGTCGCGTTCTGGTGGGTGACCGCCACGCCTTTGGGGACGCCGGTGGTGCCGGACGTGTAGATGAGGTAGGCGAGGTCCTCCGGCCCTGGAGCCGTCAGTGCCGTGCCGGGCTGAGCGGGCGCCTCGATGCCACCGACGTCGATGACCGGGACGTCGTGGCCGACGAGCCGGTCGGCCAGGCCGGCGGTGGTGACGACGGCCATCGGCGCGGCGTCGGAGAGCACGAATCCGATCCGGGACTCCGGCAGCGCCGGATCGATCGGCAGATAGGCCGCGCCTGACTTGAGCACCGCCAGGATCGCCACGATCGCCTCGGTCGAACGCGAAAACAGCAGGGCCACAGACTGTCCCGGGCCGGCCCCGCGGCCGGCCAACACGAGCGCCAATCGGTTCGCGGCCTCGTCCAGCTCGCGGTAGGTCAGGGAGCGGCCGTCGCACACGAGCGCCACGGCCTCCGGCGTGCGGGCCACCTGCGCGGCGAACAGCGCCGGAATGGACACCGGCGCGGCCACGGGCCTGGTCAAAACCGCTTGATTGCCAAGCTCTTCCAGGCGCGCATGCTCGGCCTCGTCGAGCAGATCCAGCGACGACAACGCCCGGGCGGGGTCGGCGGTCATGGCCGTCAACACCCGCTGCAACCGTCCGACGAGCGCCTGGATGCTGTCCGGGTCGAACACGTCGGTGCGGAATTCCACGGTCCCACCGATCCCGGCGGGCTCACCGGCCTCGCTCCAGCGCTCGGCCAGCGAGAAGGTCAGGTCCATGCGCGCGGTCTCGGTGTCCACCGGAATCGGTGTGATCTCGACGTCGCCCAGGGACAGCCCGGCGGCCGGCCCGGCGTCCCGCCCGGCGAAGTTCTGCCAGGCCAGCATGACCTGGACCAGGGGGTGGTGGGTCAGGCTTCGGGTCGGGTTGAGCCGCTCGACGAGCACTTCGAAGGGCACGTCTTGGTGTTCGTAGGCGGCCAGGCTGCGCGCCCGCACCTGCGATAGCAGGTCGGTGAAGGTGGGGTCCCCGGCCACCTCGACGCGCAGCACCAGGGTGTTGACGAAGAACCCGACCAGCTCGTCGAGCGCGGGGTCGCGGCGTCCGGCGATCGGGAAGCCCACCGCCACATCGGGGCTGGCGCTCAGCTTGGAGAGCAGCACCGCCAGGGCGGTCTGGACCACCATGAAGCTGGTGGCGTTGTGCTTGCGGGCCACCGCGCCGACTTGCAGCTGCAGCTCGCTCGGCCAGTCGATTTCCACGGTGGCGCCGCGCTGATCGGCCACCAGCGGGTAGGGCCGGTCGGTGGGCAGCTGCACCCGGTCGGGCATGCCGGCCAGGGCCTCTTCCCAGTAGTCCAGCTGGGCGGCGATGGGGCTCTCGCGGTCGTCGAGGTCGCCGAACTGCGCACGCTGCCACAGCGTGTAGTCGACGTATTGCACCGCCAACGGGGCCCAGCCGGGGGCGTGCCCGGCGCAGCGGCTGGCATACGCCATGCCCAGGTCCCGCACCAGCGGGGTGATCGACATCCCGTCGGCGGCGATGTGGTGGACCACGGCCACCAGCACGTGCTCGTCGTCGCCGAGGCGGAACAGCTCTGCCCGCAACGGGATTTCGGCCGCGAGGGCGAAGGTGTAGCGCGCCGTGACACCGATCGCCTCGTCGAGCTGGCTGGCGGACCAGCCGCTGGCGTCGACGACCTCCCACCCGAAATCGGCGCGTTCGACGGGGGTCACCAGCTGCTGGGGTGTGCCCTCGGGCGCGGCGATCAGGGTGCGCAGGCTCTCGTGTCGGGCGACCACGTCGGCCAGCGCCGCACCGAGGGCGGCGGCGTCGAGCGGCCCGCTCAGCCGCAGCGCTGCCGACATGTTGTAAACCGCTGAGGGGCCCTGCAATTGGTCGAGGAACCACAGTCTGTTCTGCGCGAACGACAGCGGGACCACCGCGGGCCGTTCGGCGGCCACCAACGGCTCCAGCCCGCCCTCGCCCTCACCGATCCGCAGCGCCAGCTGGGCTACCGTGGGCGCCTCGAACACGACGCGCACCGGAAGGCTGGCGCCCAGGCTCTTGTTGATCGCGGCGATCAGGCCCATCGCAGAGATGCTGTCGCCGCCGAGTTCGAAGAAGGAGTCGTTGGTGCCGACGCGGTCGGTGCCCAGGACGTCGGCGTAGATGGTGGCCAGGATTTCTTCGACTGCGTTTTGCGGGGGGCGGTAGTCGCCGGTGGCGTATTCGGGTGCCGGTAGGGCGCGGGTGTCCAGTTTGCCGTTGGCGGTCAACGGCAACGCCGCCAAGACGACGATCGCGGCGGGCACCATGAACGCCGGCAACCGCGCGGCGAGCCCGGAGCGGACGTCGGCGGGCTCGGCGGTGCCGGTGACATAGCCGACCAGGCGCTTGTCGCCGGGGCGGTCCTCACGCGCGATCACCACCGCCTGACCCACCCCGTCGAGTGCGGTCAGCGCGGCTTGGATTTCGCCGAGCTCGATGCGATACCCGCGGATCTTGACCTGCTCATCGGCGCGCCCCAGATAGCGCAGCTGCCCATCAGCCCCCCAGCACGCCACATCCCCGGTCCGATACATCCGCGCCCCAACACCACCAAACGGGCACGCCACAAACCGCGACCCGGTCAACCCCGCGCGCCCCACATAGCCGGTGGCCACCCCCGACCCGGCCACATAGAGTTCACCGACCACCCCGACCGGCACCGGCCGCAACCAGCCATCCAGCACGAACAACCCCGCCCCGGCCACCGGCGACCCGATCGGCGCCACCCCCGACCCCGGGGCCAGCGGGGCGCTGATCGCCACACACATCGTGGTCTCGGTCGGCCCATAGGCATTGACCAGCACCCGCCCCGGCGCCCACCGATCCACCACCTCGGGCGGACACGCCTCCCCGGCCAACACCAACGCCACCGAGTCCAGGCCGGCCGGGTCCAGCATCGCCACCGCCGACGGCGTCTGGGTCAACACACTCACGTCCTCAGTAACCAGCACCTGATGCAGGTCCTCGGGTGAACGCGCGGTGTCCTCATCCACCACCACCACCCGCCCGCCGCGCAACAACGGGGCAAAGATCTCCCACACCGAGACATCAAAAGCCAGCGAATGACAATGCGACCACACCCCCGCCACCGGCAACCCCGCATCCAGCGAGCCGATCAACGCCGTCACATTACGATGCGTCACCCCAACACCTTTGGGCACACCCGTCGTGCCCGAGGTGTAAATCACATACGCCACACCCTCAGCGTCGGGCTCGGGCAAGCCCGTCTCCGGCAACGCACCAATGCCCGGATCATCCACATCGATCACCGCCACCGCGTGCCCGGCCAGCCGGCCGGCCAGATCCGCCGTCGTCACCGCGGCCACCGGCTTGGCATCGGCCAGCAGGAACCCGATCCGCGCATCCGGCGAGCCCGGATCAATCGGCACATAGGCCGCCCCGGTCTTGAGCACCGCCAACATCGCCGCGATCGCCTCCACCGACCGCGAAAACAGCAGCGCCACAGTCCGTCCCGGACCCACACCCCGGGCCACCAGATGATGCGCCAACCGATTCGACGCCGCATCCAACTCCCGATAGCTCACCGACACGCCGCGACCCGACACCGCCACCGCCCCCGGCGCCGCCGCCACCCGCGCGGCAAACAACCCCGGCACCGACCCCGACACCGACGCCGACCCGGTCAAAACCCCCTGATTACCAAACACTTCCAACCGGGCACGCTCAACATCGCCCACCACATCCACCGACGACAACACCCGACCCGGGTCCTCCGCCAAACCCACCAACACCCGCTGCAACCGGCCGATCAGCGCCTCGATGGTGTCCGCGTCGAACACGTCGGTGCGGAACTCCACCCGGCCGCCGATCCCGGCGGCCTCGCCCGTCTCGCTCCAGCGTTCGGCCAGTGAGAACACCAAATCCATTCGGGCCGACTCGGTGTCGACCGGCACGGAGGTGACCTCGAGGTCGCCCAACGCCAGACCGGCGGCCGGATCGTCGTGCCCGGCGAAGTTCTGCCAGGCCAGCATCACCTGCACCAGCGGGTGATGGGTCAGGCTTCGGGTCGGGTTGAGCCGCTCCACCAGCAACTCGAACGGGACGTCTTGATGCTCGAAGGCCTCCAGGCTGCGCGCCTGAACCCGTCCCAGCAGTTCGGCGAAACTGGGGTTGCCGGACAGGTCGACCCGCAATACCAACGTGTTGACGAAGAAGCCGACGAGCTGGTCGAGCGCGCGGTCGCGACGCCCGGCGATCGGGAAGCCGACCGGAACATCCGAGCTGCCACTGATTTTCGACAGCAGCACCGCCAGCGCGGCCTGCACAACCATGAAGGTGGTCGCGTTGTGCGCGCGCGCCAGCCGGCGAACCTGCTGCTGCAGCTCCGCCGGCCAGTCCACGGCGACGCTGGAGCCGCGCTGATCGGCGACCGGCGGGTAGGGCCGGTCGGTGGGCAGTTGCAACCGCTCGGGCATGCCGGCCAGGGCGTCCTGCCAGTAGGACAGCTGGGCCGCGATGGGGCTGTCGCCGTCGTCGAAGTCACCGAATTGCGTTCGCTGCCACAGTGTGTAGTCGACGTACTGGACCGGCAGGTCGGTCCAGCCCGGCGCCCGCCCCGCGGACCGGCCGGCATACGCCACACTCAGATCCGCGGCCAACGGAGTGAGCGACAGGCCGTCGGCGGCGATGTGGTGCACCACGATCACCAGCAGGTGTTCGCGCTCGTCGAGGGCGAAAAGCTTTGCCCGTAGGGGGATTTCGGTGGCCAGGTCAAACGTGTAGCGGGTTGTCGCTTGGATGGCCTCGTCCAGTTCGCCGGCCGGCCATTCGGTGGCATCGACGACGTCCCAGCCGAAGTCGACCTGCTCGGCGGGGATCACCACCTGCTGCGGCGCTCCGTCGCGCGCGGGGAACACCGTGCGCAGGCTCTCGTGACGGCGCACCACATCGGCGAGCGCCGCCCACAGCGCGTCGGCATCGAGGCGCCCGCCCAGCCGCAACGCCGCGGCCATGTTGTAGATGGGCGACGGTCCCTGCAACTGCTGAATGAACCACAACCGGCTCTGGGCGAACGACAACGGGATCACCGCCGGGCGCTCGCCGGCCACCAACGGCTCCAGCCGGCCCGCACCCTCGTCGATGCGGGGCGCCAGCTGCGCGACCGTCGGCGCCTCGAACACCACCCGCACCGGAAGGTCGGTATCCAGGGAGGAGTTGATCGCCGAGATGAGGCGCATCGTGGACAGTGAATCGCCGCCGAGGTCGAAGAACGAGTCGTCGGCCCCGACGCGCTCGACGCCCAGGACATCGGCGTAGATGCCGGCCAGGATCTCCTCGACCGCGGTGGTCGGGGCGCGGTAGTTGTCACTGTCCCGATAATCCGGCGCGGGCAGGGCGCGGGTGTCGAGCTTGCCGTTGACCGTCATGGGCAGCGCCGGCAGGACGACGACCGCCGCCGGGACCATGTAAGCCGGGAGCCGCTCGGCGAGCGCGGCCCGCGCCTTGGCCGCGTCCACCGTCCCGGTGACGTAACCGACCAGGCGTAAGGCGGCGGGGCGGTCCTCGCGGGCGACGACGACCGCTTGCTCCACCCCGTCCAAACCGCCTAGCGCCGATTGGATCTCGCCGAGCTCGATGCGGTAGCCGCGGATCTTGACCTGTTCGTCGGCGCGGCCCAGGTAGCGCAGTTGCCCGTCGGGGCCCCAACACACCAGGTCCCCGGTGCGGTACATCCGAGTCCCGGGCGCGCCGAACGGGCAGGCCATGAAGCGCGACGCCGTCAACGCGGGTCGGCGCCAGTAGCCGACACCGACCCCGTCGCCGGCCAGGTACAGTTCGCCGACCACCCCGGCAGGCACCGGTCGCAGCCACTCGTCGAGCACGAAGAAGGCCGCGCGCGTGACCGGGGATCCGATCGGGGGAAAGCCGGATCCCGCTTCCAGCGGCGCGCTCTTGCACGCCCACATGGTGGTTTCCGTTGGGCCGTAGACGTTTACCATCACCCGGCCGGGCGCCCAGCGGTCGACCAGCTCGGGCGGGCAGGGCTCCGCGCCGATCACCAGCGCGGTCGCGTCCAAGCCGTCCGCGGGAAGCATCCCGACCGCGGACGGGGTTTGGGTGAGCACGGTGACGCCCTCGCTGACCAGTAGGTCGTGGAATTCGTCCGGCGAGCGCGAAACCGACTCCGGCACCACCACCAGCCGGCCGCCGTGCAGCAGCGCACCCCAGATCTCCCACACCGAGAAGTCGAAGGCGTAGGAGTGGAATTGGGTCCACACCTGCTCCGGCCCCAACTCGATGCCGATCCGCAGCGAGTCGAAGAGCTGTGCGACGTTGTATTGCGTCACCGCAACACCTTTGGGCACGCCGGTGGTGCCGGAGGTGTAGATGATGTGCGCAAGGTCGTCGGGGGCCGGAGCGGGCGGCGGCGTGCTGGGTTGGCGCTCCACGGCGGGGTCACCGACGTCGACGACCGCGAGGTCGAAGCCGTCCAGCCGGTCGGCCAGCGCCGCGGTGGTGACCGCGGCGACCGGCGCGGCGTCGGTGAGCATGAACTCCATCCGGGCGGCCGGCAGCGCCGGGTCGATCGGCAGGTAGGCCGCCCCCGATTTGAGCGCGGCCAGGATCGCCACGATCGCCTCGGCCGAACGCGAAAACAGCAGCGCCACACGCTCACCCGGTCGTGCGCCGTGGCGGATGAGCAGGTGCGACAACCGGTTGGACGCTTCGTCGAGCTCCCGGTAGGTCATGGACGCGCCGTCGCAGACCAGCGCCACCGCGTCGGGCGTGCGGGCCGCCTGCGCGGCGAACAACGCCGGGACCGACACCGGCGTCGCCGGCTGGGCCAGCACTCCCGCGTTCCCCCACTCCTGAAGCCGGGCGTGCTCCCCGGCATCGAGCAGGTCCACCGACGACAACCGGCGCTCCGGCTCGACGGTCGCCGCGGTCAACAGCCGCTGCAACCGCTCGATCAATCGCTCGACGGTGTCGGCGTTGAACACGTCGGTGCGATATTCGGCCGTCACGGCGATGCCGGCGCGCTGACCGGAATCGGTGAAGCGCTCGGCCAGTGAGAAAGTCAGATCCATGCGAGCGGTGTCGGTGTGCACCGGCATCGGGGTGACCTGCAGATCGCCCAGGGCCAACCCGGCGGCGGGGGCACTGACCTCGCCCGGGAAGTTCTCCCAGCCCAGCAGCACCTGAATCAGCGGATGATGAGTCAGGCTTCGGGTGGGGTTGAGCCGCTCCACCAACAACTCGAAAGGCACGTCCTGGTGCTCGAAAGCGGCCAGGCTGCGCCGGCGCACCTGGGCCAGCAGCTCGGCGAAGGTCGGATCCCCGGCCACGTCGACCCGCAGCACCAAGGTGTTGACGAAGAACCCGATCAACTCGTCGAGCGCGGGCTCGGATCGCCCGGCGATCGGGAAGCCCACCGCCACGTCGTCGCTGGCGCCGATCTTGGCGAGCAGCGCGGCGAACGCCGCCTGGATCACCATGAAGCTGGTCGCGTTGTGCTCGCGCGCCACCCGGCGAATCTGCTGCTGCAGCTCCGCCGGCCAGTCCACCGCCAGGCGGGCACCGCGGTGGTCGGCGACCTGCGGGTGGGGCCGATCGGTGGGCAGCTGCAGGCGTTCGGGCAGCCCCGCCAGGGTGTTCGCCCAGAAATCGAGCTGGGCCGAGATACGGCTGCCGCTGTCCCCCACCTCACCGAGATGCGCGCGCTGCCACAGCGTGTAGTCGGCATATTGCACCGCCAGCGGCGCCCAGTCGGGGGCATGCCCCGCGCACCGGCTGGCATAGGCCGCCCCCAGGTCGCGCGCGAACGGGGTGATCGACCAGCCGTCGGCGGCAATGTGGTGCACGGCGACCACCAGCACGTGTTCGTCGTCGCTGACAGTGAAAAGCTCCGTGTGCAAGGGGCTTTCGCTGGCCAGATCAAAGGCGTACCGGGCCGCTGCCGCCATGTGCTCTCGCAGCCGGTCTTCCGGCCACCCGCGGGCATCGACGACATCGCAGGCAAAGCCGATCCGCTCGGCGGGCACCACCACCTGCTGCGGGGTTCCGTCGGTGGCAACAAACACCGTACGCAGGCTTTCGTGGCGGGCCACCACGTCGGCCAGCGCCGCACCGAGCGCGTCGGCGTCCAGGCGCCCGCGCAGCCGCAATGCCACCGTGACGTTGTAAATCGGTGAGGGGCCTTGGAACTGGTCGATGAACCACAGCCGGCTCTGGGCGAACGACAGCGGAATCACCGCGGGGCGCTCGCCGGCCACCAGCGGCTCCGGCCGGTTGGCTTCGTCACCGATGAGAAGCACCAACTCGGCAACCGTGGGCGCCTCGAATACGGCCCGCACCCCGAGGTCCGCGTTCAGGCTGCTGTTGACCGCGGCGATCAGCCGCATCGCGGACAGTGAATCCCCACCCAGGTCGAAGAACGAATCGTCGACGCCGACCCGCTCCAGGCCCAGCACCTGGGCGTAGATGCCGACGAGGATCTCCTCGGCGGCGGTGGCCGGGGCGCGGTAGCGGTCCACGTCCTGGTAATCCGGTGCCGGCAGCGCCTTGCGATCGAGCTTGCCCGACGGGGTCATCGGGAATTCCTCAAGCGCGACAATGTGTGTCGGCACCATGTATTCCGGCAACCACGCACTCAACCGCTCGCGCACCTCGCCGATCTTGGTGTTGGTGCGGGGGTCGTTGGCGAGGGCGGCGCGCAGCCGGCTCCCGGCGGGGGGCTGGTAGAGGTCGGTCAGGGGCGCGGCCGGCTGGTCGTCGGCGTCGACGAAAACCGCACTGAGAGTGCCGGGTTGGGCACCCCAGGTCACCGCGACGCGATAACCGGCGGCCTCCCCGATGCGATGCAATTCTTCGGCGACGGCCGCGTCCGCGGCGGGGTCGGCTTGGGCGACCGCGTCCGCCACCGGCATACCCGCGGCGAGCGCGGCTTCGACGCTGACATCGGCGATCACGCCGGCCTGCGGGATGTCGGAGATGCGGACGACGGCGGGACGTTCGGACACCAAATCGTCGCGCAGCCCGTCGCGGCCCCCGCATTGCGTCCACGACCAGGTGGGTGCGGAGGCCACCGAGCGGACGGATGCGGGCGCTTTGTGGATGACGACGTCGTAGCGGAACCGGTTCAATTCGTTGTCGGACAATCCGCGTTTGACTTGGATGTCAAGCCCGCCGGCCGACGGGCAGTTGACCGCCCAGGTGGTGAAAAACTCCGGGGCCAAGAGCAATTCGGTCTCACCGAGCATGGCGTGGCGAACGCGCTGGCGGATCTCGGCCGCATCGGCGTCGTCGGCGGCGGTGCCGGCGCGCGTCAACACGATCGCGGTTTGGAACGCGCCCTGCAGGGCGTGGTTACGGACGTCACCGATGAACAGCGCCCCGCCGGGGGCCAGCAGCTCCATCGCGTTGTCGATCACCTCGGCCAGATATCCCGCGTTGGGGAAGTACTGGACCACCGAGTTGAGAATGATGGTGTCGAAGTGACCCCGCGGCAGCCGCTCGGTGACGTGGGCGGGCTGGGTCAGCAGTTCGACCCGGTCCCGCCACGCGAACTGCAACCGCTCCAGCGAGCGAGCCAGGTTTTCGATCGCCACCGGCGAAAAGTCCGTGGCGACATACTGATCGCACTGCGGGGCGATCTGTGACAGCAGCAATCCCGAGCCCGCGCCGATCTCCAGCACGCGCCGCGGCCGCAGGTTCACGATCCGATTCACCGTGGCGGCCCGCCACTCGATCATCTCCTCGAGCGGGATCGGGTCGCCGGTGTAGCTGCTGTTCCAGCCGCGGAAGTCCATGCCGAAGTCCGACCCGGCTTCGGGGCTGTACAGCTCGTCGTAGAGATGTTGCCACTCTTCGACGTTTTCGACGTCGTGGTCGGCGCCGGTGGCGTGGTCGAGGGTGACGTAGGCAACCAGATGGGAACCGGTGGCGCTGTCGTGCACCGTCACCGCGGCCTGGTTCACGTGCGGGCAGGCCAGCAGGGCGTTTTCGATTTCGCCCAGTTCGATGCGCTGGCCGCGAAGTTTGATCTGGGTGTCGGCGCGACCCACGAAGTCCAAGTCCCCGTCGCGGGTCCAGCGCACCAAATCGCCGGTCCGATACATGCGCTCGCCCGCGCCGCCGAAGGGGTTGGCTACGAACCGTTCCGCGGTCAAGTCCACCCGGCCCATATAGCCGTGCGCCAGCGCCGGCCCACTCACGTACAGCTCACCCACCACCCCGACCGGCGCCGGGGTCAGCCAGGCGTCGAGCACCAGGGCGCACACGCCCGGGATCGGCGTGCCGATGCGAACCGGCCCCTCGGCCGACAGCGGCGCACTGGAGCTGACCCAGATGGTGGTTTCCGTCGGGCCGTAGACGTTGAACATGCGCCGGCCCGGCGCCCACGCGGCCACCAACTCCGCTGGGCAGGCCTCACCACCGACCATCACCTTGTCAAACCCGCCCAGCCGGGCACGGTCCAGCGACGACAGCACCGTCGGGGTCAGGAATGCCGCGCTGACCCGCTGGCTCTGCAGCAACGCGGTCAGCGGCTCCCCGGCGTACACCTGCGGCGGGGCCACCACCAGCGCCGCCCCCGACACCGCCGCCAACAACATCTCGCCGACCGATGCGTCGAAGGTCGGCGCGGCCACCATCAGCACCCGCGCGTCCGCATCCAACCCACACGACTCGCGTTGCGACACGGCCCATCCCAGCAGCCCGGCGTGGCTCAGCATCACGCCTTTGGGGACGCCGGTCGACCCCGATGTGAAGATCACATAGGCGGTGTCATGCGCCGTCAGCGGTGCCAACCGGTCGGCGTCGGTGATCGCCTCCACACTGTGCCCGGACAGGTCCAACCCGTCGATGCGCAGCACCGGGCGCGTGCCGGCCCCGGCGACCTCGTCTGTGCCACAGGTCAATACACACACCGCTCCCGCGGCGTCGAGCACCGCGGTGATCCGCTCGACGGGGTGGTCGGGATCCACCGGAGCATGCACGCCGCCGGCCTTGACCACCGCCCACCACGCGACGACCAGCTCGACACCGCGTCCCAGCGCCACGCCCACCGCGCGCTCCGGACCCACGCCCGCGTCGATCAGCGTCCGCGCCAGGCGCGTCGACCACTCGTCGAGCTCGCGGTACGACAGCTTCCGGGTGCCGTCGACCACCGCCACCGCGTCCGGGTGCGCCGCCACCGCCGCGGCCAGCAGCTGTGGCGCCACGCCGACCGGCGCGGCCACCCCCGCGCCGGACAACCGCGACAGCACCAGGTCCCGCTCGTTGCGGTCGAGGAGCTCCAAGGCGGACAGGCGCCGGGCGGGATCGGAGGTCATCGCCACCAACACCCGACGGAACCGTTCGACGAGCGCGTCGATGTCCGCGTTGTCGAACACCTCGGTGTCGAACTCGACGTGCAGGCCGAGCTCGGCGCCCGGCAGGGCCTCCATGGTCAGTGGGTAGTGGTTGTATTCCCGGTTGGTGAATTCGGCGATGGCGAGCCCGTCGGGGCCCAGCTGCATGCCGTCGCCGATCGGGTAGTTCTCGTAGACGAACAGGGTGTCGAAGAGTTGCTCGTGACCGGCGAGGCGATGAATGTCGCTGAGCGCCAGGTGCTGGTGCTCGAGCGTGTCGTTGTTGGTGTCCTGCAGCCGGCGCAGCACATCCGTGGTGGTGGTTGTCGCGGTGATGTCGGCGCGCACGGGCACCGTGTTGATCAGCAGCCCCACCATCGATTCGGCGCCGTCCACCTCGAGTTGGCCCACCCGGGATCGCGGGGTGCCGAAGACGACGTCGTGCTGGCCGGTCAGCGAGGTCAGCAGCAACGCCCAGGCGCCCTGCAGGACGGTGCTGACGGTGGTGTGGCAGGAGCGCGCCAGCTCGGTGACGGCCCGGGTGGTTTCCTCGGCGACGCGGAAGGATGCGGAGCCTCTGTGATGGCCGCTCTGCCCTTGTCCCGAGCGATCTTTCGGGCCGACCAATGTCGGCGTGCCGAAGTCGGTGAGCACCTCGGCCCAGGCCGCACGGGCGGCGTCGAGGTCTCGATCGGCCAGCCAGGTGACGAAGCTGCGGTAGGGCGCGGCGGCGGGCAGTCGCTCCCCGTAGTAGCACGTGAATATTTCGCGCAGCAGGATCGGCAGCGACCAACCGTCGAGCACGATGTGGTGGTTGGTCAGCACCAGCCGGTGCCGGTCGACCGCGGTGCGGATCAACGCGACCCGGAAGGGCGGCTGGTCGGCCAGGTCACCGACGGCGGCGCGTTCCTCGGCGCTCAGCCGCTCGATTTGTTCGTCGGTGTCCAGATCGACGTACCGCCACGCCGCGGCGGGACGGGCCGGGAGTATCTGCACCGGCTCGTCGAACCGCTCGTAGAACCGGGCCGCCAGGTGTGGATGGCGATTGATCACCGTGCGCACGGCCTCGTGCAGGCGGTCGGGGTCGAGCGGGCCGGTGAGCGTGAAATCGAGTTGCACCGCGTACATGTCGTCGCTGCCCTGCGCGGTGGAGGAGTGGAAGAGCAGGCCCTGCTGCAGGGGGGTCAGCGGGAGAATGTCGGCGAGTTCGTAGCGCCGGTGCAGCTCGTCGATCTGCTGTTGGCTCAGCCGTGCGGGCGCGATGTCGGACGGCGTGAGCCCGCCGCCCCCGGCTCGCACGTGCGCGCAGATGCCGGACAGGGCGTCGAACCACAGTTGGCTCAGCCGGCCGATCTGCGCTTCGTCGACGGCCGACGCCGCCCAGGTCCAGTTGGCGTGGAGCTGCGGACCGGCGTCGGTGTCCACGGTGCCGGCGTTGAGTTCGACGGTGTGCGCCAACGGCATTGGGATCGCCGCGGCGGCGTCGGTCAGGGTCAGGCTGTGCGGGTGCAGCCGCCACAGCCCAGCGGACAGCTCGGGCCCCGCGACGAGGCGACCGAGATAGTTGAACCCGATCGGCGGGTCGGCGTCGTCCAGCTCGGCGTTCAGGTAGCGCAGCACGCCGTACGTGAGCGGGTGCGGCACCCCGCGAAGTTGTTCCTTGGCTTCTTTGATCAGCGTGCCCAGCGGCGGCTCCCCGGCCAGCACCTCGGCCCAGGAGAGCCCGCCGACCCTGAGTGACACCGGGTACTTGGTGGTGAACCAGCCGACGGTGCGCGACAGGTCCACATCGGGCGCGAGTTCCTCGTGGCGGCCGTGGCCCTCGACGTCGATGCCGATGGACCCGGCGACGGCAAGCTCGGGGCCCACGAACTCCGCCCACGCCAGCCCGAAGGCGATCAACAGAATGTCTTGCACGCCAGCGTGAAACGCGGCAGGCGCCTCGCCCAGCAGTGTGCGGGTGGTCTCGACGTCCAGGGATGCCGACAGGTGCCCGGCGGTGGCGTAGGTGTCGGCCTCGGGGCGCACCGCGGGCAGCGCGGGCGGGGTCGCCGCGATCCGCTTCCAGGCGGCGGCCTGCTCGATAACTTCAGGGCGGCGCGCGTGCTCGTGGAGCAGCGAGGCCCACCGGGCGAAGGACGTCCCGCCCGCCGGCAATGCCACCGGCTGACCGCCGCGATGCTGGGCCCAGGCAATATTCAAGTCCTCCACCAGGATTCGCCAGGACACTCCGTCGACGGCCAGATGGTGAATGGTCAACGCGAGCTGACCGGCGGGGCGGACCCACACCGCGCTCAGCATCGCCCCGGCGGCGGGGTCGAGCCGCGACCGCGCTTCCACCAGCGCGTCATCCGAGAGAACGTCCACCGACCGCAGGAATCCGGCCGCCTCCACGGAGCCCGCCTCGGGCGCCCACAACGACCACCCGTCGGCGCCGTCGGCCTCGACGCGCACCCGCAACATGGCATGCCGATCGAGCAGGGCCTGCAACACCGCCGCCACGTCGGCCTCGGTGACTCCCGGGGGCACCTGGAGCACCATGGTCTGGTTGAACTGATCGATCGGGCCGTTCACGTCCTGCAGCCAGCGCATGATCGGGGTGGCCAGCACCGGTCCGAGACCCTCGTCGATCGCGATGGCCTCGCCGTCGATGACCCCGGCCACGCGGGCCAGGCGGGCGACGGTCTGTTCGACGAACACGTCCCGGGGCCGGCACGTCAGGCCGGCGGCTCGCGCCCGCGACACCACCTGCAGCGCCAGGATGCTGTCGCCGCCGAGTTCGAAGAAGGAGTCGTTGGTGCCGACGCGGTCGGTGCCCAGGACGTCGGCGTAGATGGTGGCCAGGATTTCTTCGACTGCGTTTTGCGGGGGGCGGTAGTCGCCGGTGGCGTATTCGGGTGCCGGTAGGGCCCGGGTGTCCAGTTTGCCGTTGGCGGTCAACGGCAACGCCGCCAAGACGACGATCGCGGCGGGCACCATGAACGCCGGCAACCGCGCGGCGAGCCCGGAGCGGACGTCGGCGGGCTCGGCGGTGCCGGTGACATAGCCGACCAGGCGCTTGTCGCCGGGGCGGTCCTCACGCGCGATCACCACCGCCTGACCCACCCCGTCGAGTGCGGTCAGCGCGGCCTGGATTTCGCCGAGCTCGATGCGATACCCGCGGATCTTGACCTGCTCATCGGCGCGCCCCAGATAGCGCAGCTGCCCATCAGCCCCCCAGCACGCCACATCCCCGGTCCGATACATCCGCGCCCCAACACCACCAAACGGGCACGCCACAAACCGCGACCCGGTCAACCCCGCGCGCCCCACATAGCCGGTGGCCACCCCCGACCCGGCCACATAGAGTTCACCGACCACCCCGACCGGCACCGGCCGCAACCAGCCATCCAGCACGAACAACCCCGCCCCGGCCACCGGCGACCCGATCGGCGCCACCCCCGACCCCGGGGCCAGCGGGGCGCTGATCGCCACACACATCGTGGTCTCGGTCGGCCCATAGGCATTGACCAGCACCCGCCCCGGCGCCCACCGATCCACCACCTCGGGCGGACACGCCTCCCCGGCCAACACCAACGCCACCGAGTCCAGGCCGGCCGGGTCCAGCATCGCCACCGCCGACGGCGTCTGGGTCAACACACTCACGTCCTCAGTAACCAGCACCTGATGCAGGTCCTCGGGTGAACGCGCGGTGTCCTCATCCACCACCACCACCCGCCCGCCGCGCAACAACGGGGCAAAGATCTCCCACACCGAGACATCAAAAGCCAGCGAATGACAATGCGACCACACCCCCGCCACCGGCAACCCCGCATCCAGCGAGCCGATCAACGCCGTCACATTACGATGCGTCACCCCAACACCTTTGGGCACACCCGTCGTGCCCGAGGTGTAAATCACATACGCCACACCCTCAGCGTCGGGCTCGGGCAAGCCCGTCTCCGGCAACGCACCAATGCCCGGATCATCCACATCGATCACCGCCACCGCGTGCCCGGCCAGCCGGCCGGCCAGATCCGCCGTCGTCACCGCGGCCACCGGCTTGGCATCGGCCAGCAGGAACCCGATCCGCGCATCCGGCGAGCCCGGATCAATCGGCACATAGGCCGCCCCGGTCTTGAGCACCGCCAACATCGCCGCGATCGCCTCCACCGACCGCGAAAACAGCAGCGCCACAGTCCGTCCCGGACCCACACCCCGGGCCACCAGATGATGCGCCAACCGATTCGACGCCGCATCCAACTCCCGATAGCTCACCGACACGCCGCGACCCGACACCGCCACCGCCCCCGGCGCCGCCGCCACCCGCGCGGCAAACAACCCCGGCACCGACACCGACACCGACGCCGACCGGGTCAAAACCCCCTGATTACCAAACACTTCCAACCGGGCACGCTCAACATCGCCCACCACATCCACCGACGACAACACCCGACCCGGGTCCTCCGCCAAACCCACCAACACCCGCTGCAACCGGCCCGCCAGATCCGAGACGTCGAAGTTCGAGAACGGTTGACCGACACCGACGGTGCTCAGGAACTGCTGATCGCCGAAGCCGAGGAAGAACAGCCCGAAGTGACCCACCGGGCCGAAAGTGGTGTACGTCGCGGTCGCCGGGACGCCGGCCAGACTGAGGGTGAGCCTGGCGGGGACGAAGTTGACGACTACCCGATCAGACGCCTGCGGCGCGCCCCGGAAGCCGCCGTCACCGCCGAGCAGGTGTACCGGGAACCGCTGATGCCGCAACGCTTCTCGTGAGCGCGTGTCGACCTGGCGAAGGAAATCGGCGACGGTAACCCGCGGCGCCGCGTTCAAGACCAGTGGCACAACCCCCGCGAGCATGCCGGGATGCGTCTTCGATTCCGGATTTAGTCGGCGGCTGACCGGGAAGTCGAGCACCACTTCGTCGGAATTGTCTGCGCGGAACCCGCGCACCAGGAGTGCGCAGGCGGCGGTGAGCACCGACGATCGGCGGATGCCCAACGTTTTGGACAACTGTTTGATGAGGCCGACCACCGACGAGTCCAGCTTGACTGGTTCCGAAGGGGCATACGGATCCCGCTCACTGGCGGCTTGGGTGAGCCGATAATCCGGTTCGCTTGCCGACGGAAGGTGCTCGGCCCAATAAGCTTGATCCGCGGCGTATTCGGTGGAAGCCGCGTACTCCGACTCGCTGTCGACCAGGTCCCGCAACGAGCCGAAGAAGGCGGGCGATATGGCCGCGCCGGAGGCAAGCGCGGAGTAGACGGCCGCGATCCGGCGGCCGATCAGCGCGATGCCCAACCCGTCGATGGCTATGTGGTGAAAGCAGGTGAACCAGTAATACTCGTCGGACCCCGTTCGGTACAGGAAGAAGTTGACCATCGGGCCGGTGAGCGGCATCGGCGTTCGTTGGATCGCTGACGCTCTGTCCCGGGCTTCGCGCTCGGGATCGGACGAGCCGCTCACGTCCTCGAAGGCAAGATCGACATCCGGGTCTTCGACCGCCCTCTGGAACACCTGGCCGTCCACCTCGAAGAAGCGGGCCCTCAGGCTCTCGGCTTCACCCACCACGTGACGAATGGCCTGTTCGAACAGAACGCGGTCGACCGTGCCCTCGATCCGCACGAGCACCCCAAGCTGCCACGCCACATCGAAGTGGCCAGTTTGCTGCGCGAGCCAGATGTCCAGCTGCGCGCGCGTCAGCGGCAATGCCCGGTCACTGCGTTCCACTAAGTCCCCCCGATAACCGTCCCGACTCCTTCATACCTAGACCGTCTACACATCACAAACCAGGAGCCGGCAGCCTGTCACGCAGGCTCTTCGGGCGGATATCAGGCCAGTTTTGTTCGATGTAGTCGAGGCACGCGGCCCGGTCGGCCTCTCCGTACACCACTCGCCAGCCGGCCGGGACATCCGTGAAGACCGGCCAAAGGCTGTGTTGTTCCTCGTTATTGACCAACACGAAAAATTTGCCACTGTCGTCATCGAAGGGATTGAGCTGCAACGGACGACCTCCTGGAATCGGGACGAATATTGCAGAAGCGCTGCGCACAGCACAAAGCCATTGCGGCGCTTCAGGATTGGCCGTTAGTTTCGACCAGTGTGCCGATCTGCCCCCGGGCACGACGCCGGTGCCGGTGAGCTTGGTCGCGGAAATCCCCGTCGTAATGTGACTGGCTGCGGCTCGGGCCCCAGTTCTTCCCCGGCCCGAACCGCAAAACCGTCCGCGGCGTCAACGGTAACCCGAAAACCGCGAAACCTCTTCCGCGGGGGCGTTCCGTCGGCGCACCTGCGGACCACTAGCAGGCTGACACTACGACGTTGGATGTCGCGCTCCACGGCTCGCGGGGTACCCAACGGTCTGCGCCGTCAAACCTGTGAATTTCGTTCCGGCATAAGTGATTCCCTAAGCGTGAGCTGTGCGCGCATGTCCCGTCGCCCAGCAACACAAATGTTTGTCCCGACACGTTGCCGAAGCGACCGCTTACGCTTTGCCGCCATGCGCGCGTTGGCTTGCCACCAGGAGCCGCTGGCTGCGGCACGGCGGGAAAATGTCCCACCATAGGTACTTGCTGTTTCCCGCTGCGAA
This sequence comes from uncultured Actinomycetota bacterium, assembly GCA_963732835.1. Classification (GTDB taxonomy): domain Bacteria; phylum Actinomycetota; class Actinomycetes; order Mycobacteriales; family Mycobacteriaceae; genus Mycobacterium. The sequence goes on along the minus strand of CAVTBA010000009.1, from coordinate 25,842 downwards.
CGGTGGCTGCCCCTGACGCCGAGCGGTGCGCCGGCGCCCGATGATCAGACCTCGGTTGTGATTGACCTCACGATGTCGCCCCGGCGGCGTTCACGCGGGCTTAGCCGGACGTTCACCTCATCACGACGCGGAAGGCGCGCCTGAACACGTTGCACCAGAGTGGGATTCGCGGACGCCCACCCAAACTCGGCCGCCGAAACGTGTTGCGTTCGTGCTCAGGGTCACAATTGCCTGGTGCGGCGTTTGGGCGCCGCCGGGCGCGGGTAGAGACGGGCCAATGTGGGGGTCAGTGCTCGGGCTGGGAATTCTGGCGGCGCTCAATCCGGTGCGTCTCGGGCTCGCCCTGCTGATGATCTCGCGGCCGCGGCCGGCGCCGAACCTGCTCGCCTACTGGGTGGGCGGCCTCACCGTGTGCTTGCCCGAGCTGCTCGCCCCGCTGATGCTGCTCAACTTCACGTCCATGTTCGGCTCAGGCGGGCACGGATCGGCCACCCCGGCCGCGAGCTCCACCCTCCCGCACATCCAAATTGGCCTCGGCGTGCTCGGGCTGTCGATCGCCGCGCTGATGGCCGTGCGCTTCTCGACGCGGCAGCGGGCGGAGGCTCGGGCATCGAGCGACGGGAGCTCGACACCCGGGCCGGCCTCGGAACCGCCGACCGCGGTTCCACGATTCCTGAGCCGCGCCCGGGATGCTTCTCCCGAGGACCGTTCCCGAGTCCGGCGTCTGCTGCACCGCGCCCACCGGGCGTGGGAACAGGGGTCGTTGTGGATCGCGTGGGTGATCGGTCTGGCTTCGGTGCCGGTCGACGGGGTTCTGTTCATTCTTGCGATCATCGTGGCCTCGAGGGCCGCGGTCGCCACTCAGGTCAGCGCCTCGATCGCCTTCGTCCTGCTGATGTATTCCGTCGTCGAGATGATCCTGGTCGGCTACGTGGCGGCGCCGGGCAAGACCCAGGCCATTCTGCGGCAGCTGCACGCCTGGGTGCGCGCCTACCACCGGCAGATCCTGGTGACCGTCTTCACCGTGGTCGGCGTCTCCCAGCTGGTCCAGGGCATGCATATCCTCTGAGGTATCGGGTTAATACGCTGCATGAAGGGGTAGTGGTTGGACAGTGGAGAGCCAACGCCGGTTCGAAGTCATAGCCCGCGAGATGGACCGAAGCTTGTCGGGTGGCTCTTTTCTGCTCCTCGATCGCGATCTACGGATTCGCGCGGCGAGCGTCGCATACGAGCAGGCCACCTTGCGTGAACACGGCGAGTTGCCCGGCCAGCTGCTCTTCGACGCGTTTCCCGACAATCCCAACGATCCGCTGGCGAACGGCACGGCGAACCTCGCCGCCTCCTTGGACACCGTGATGAGCACCCGGCATACGCATGAGATGCGGGTGCAGCGCTACGACGTCCCGGACCCCGACGCGCCGGACAATTTCGTGCCGAAGGTGTGGAGCCCGACGAACACTCCCCTGCTCGACCACGGCGAGTTGGTGGGCGTTGCGCACCGCGTCGAAGAGGTTTCAGAAAGCCAACAGCTGCTTGCGGAGATGGCGCGCGCAGCCGATCAAGGCGACACCTGGACGCCCGCCGAAGTGCTGCACACGCTCGAGGCAATCAATGCGGGAGAAGGCGTCCGCCACGATGAACGCCTGCAGGCGCTGGTCGCCGAGAACCAACAACTACGCCGCGCCATCAAAACGCGAGACACCATCGGCCAGGCCAAGGGCATGCTGATGGAGCGATTCGACATCGACGCGACCACCGCGTTCGAGCTGCTGGTGAAGCTCTCGCAAAACACCAATGCGCGGGTCGAGCAGATCGCCCTCAAGCTGGTCGAGATCGACCATCCGTCAAGCTGATCTGGTCGGCTGTCATGGCAGACGCAATAGTCTGGTGTTTTGGACGCCTGCGCTTTTTCGAGAGGTGACAACATGCCTGCACCGTCAGCCGAAGTATTCGACCGTTTGCGGCAGCTTGCCGCGATCGAAGACGTCCCCGCACGCCAGACCAAGACGATCGACGAGGTATTCACCGGCAAGCCGCTGACCACGATCCCCATCGGCACGGCCGACGACGTCGAAGCGGCATTCGCCGAAGCGCGCGCGGCGCAGGTCGACTGGGCGAACCGTCCGGTGAGCGAGCGCATCGACGTCATCCGCCGCTATCGCGACCTGGTCGTCGAGAACCGCGAGTTCCTCATGGACCTGCTGCAGGCCGAGGCCGGCAAGGCCCGCTGGGCGGCGCAGGAGGAAATCGTCGATCTGATGGCGAACGCGAACTACTACGTGCGCGTCTCGGCGGACCTGTTGAAGCCTCGCGCGGTGCAGGCGCTGCTCCCGGGGATCGGCAAGACCACGGTCGGCTACCAGCCCAAGGGCGTGGTCGGGGTGATTTCGCCGTGGAACTACCCCATGACGCTGACGGCCTCCGACTCGGTGCCGGCGCTGCTGGCGGGCAACGCGGTGGTGCTCAAGCCGGACAGCCAGACCCCGTATTGCGCGCTGGCGTGCGCCGAGCTGCTCTACCGGGCGGGCCTGCCGCGAGCGCTCTACGCGATCGTGCCCGGTCCGGGCTCGGTGGTCGGCACCGCGATCATCGACAACTGCGACTACCTGATGTTCACCGGCTCGACCGCCACTGGCAGCCAGCTCGCCGAACACGCGGGCCGTCGGCTGATCGGTTTCTCGGCCGAACTCGGGGGCAAGAACGCGATGATCGTCACCCGCGGGGCCAACCTCGACAAGGCCGCCAAGGCGGCCACCCGCGCGTGCTTCTCCAACGCGGGCCAGCTGTGCATCTCCATCGAGCGGATCTACGTCGAAAAGGACATCGCCGACGACTTCACCGGCAAGTTCGGTGCCGCGGTGCGGAATATGAAGCTCGGCACCGCGTATGACTTCTCGGTCGACATGGGCAGCCTGATCTCCGCAAGCCAGCTGGAAACGGTGACCGACCACGTGGACGACGCGAAAGCCAAGGGCGCCAAGGTGATTGCGGGCGGTAAGGCGCGACCCGACATCGGGCCGCTGTTCTACGAGCCGACGGTGCTGACCGACGTCACGCCGGAGATGGAGTGCGCGGCCAACGAGACGTTCGGGCCCGTCGTCTCGATCTACCCCGTCGCCGACGTGGACGAAGCCGTCGAGAAGGCCAACGACACCGAGTACGGGCTCAACGCCAGCGTGTGGGCCGGCTCGTCTGCGGAGGGCGAGCAGATCGCCGCACGGCTGCGGTCGGGAACCGTGAACGTCAACGAGGGCTACGCGTTCGCATGGGGCAGCCTGAGTGCGCCGATGGGCGGAATGGGCCAGTCCGGCGTCGGCCGCCGGCACGGCCCCGAGGGCCTGCTGAAGTACACCGAATCGCAGACGATCGCGACGGCCCGCGTGTTCAATCTCGATCCGCCCCTGGGCATTCCGGGCACGCTGTGGCAGAAGTCGCTATTGCCCATCGTGCGGACGGTGATGAAGCTCCCCGGCCGGAACTGACGACGACTTTGTCCGGCGGGGCCGGCTCGAGCGTTACGTTCTCGTCTTCTGCCTTTCGTATCGCAAATCCGCGTTACGCTCCTCCATGAAGCGTCACATCGCACGTCAGGAGTCCGTTATGAAGGCCGATGCGAAGCAATATGAGGAAGACGCTCGTCGGTTACGCCAGTACGCCACCTTCAGTAACTTCTCGGACGCTGAACTGCAGCGGCTCGCCCGCGCAGCTCATCGCACTTCGACGTCGGCCCCTTTGCCGCTGATTCATGAGCAGACGCCGTCGGACTCCTGCTACATCCTGCTCAGCGGGGAGGTGGGCGTGTACGTCGGCCGGGACCGCATCGCCGTGCTGGGGCCGGGCGAGGTGATCGGGAATCGGCGCTCCACCGTGGGAGGCTGCGTTCCGCGACGGTAACCACGATCGGGCCGGCCGAGGTACTGCGTATCGAACGCGATGATCTCGCCAGGGTGCTCGACGAGATACCGGCACTTCGCGAAATCATCGAGGCGTCTGTCGCGCGACACGTCCCCGTAGACCTGCCGCCGAAGCCAAAACCACCGCGCACCAAGTTGGGCGCCTCAGTCCGCACCGAGTTGGTCGAGCAGTTTGAGCAGGCCGCCGACAGCGCCGGCGTGGACGTCGCGACCGCGCTCGAAGACGCGATGACTCAATGGATCGAACGGAACAACACAGCGTAGCCATTGCGGCCCCGCCGTTCTCGTTGCCATGGTCTACTACAGCGCGTAGTATCCGGGCTGTCCCACCGTGCACAAGGGGGTGCAATGTGAGGTGGAGTTTCGCCCAGATCGGGCTGCTGATCATCTGTGTTTTTCATGTCGTCCAGGCGGTGATCGGCCTCGTCATCAATCCCAGCTTCGCGACCGGCCCCACCGCACCGACCGTCCAGCTGCTCGGGATGGACTACAACGGCTGGCACGCCGTCGCGGGTCTGGCCTTGTTCGCGCCAGGCCTGGTTTTCGCGGTGCGCAAGTCGTGGGCCGTGCTATATCTACTGCTCGCCGCGATAGCCGGTGCGCTGCCGGGCATTTGGGCCTTCTTCTCGCACCAGGTCGCGTTCGTGTTCACCTTCCCCAACAACGTCACCGACGCGGTGGTGCACCTGGTGACCGCCGCGATCATGATCGCGGTGGCAGGCGTGCAGATCCGGATGGACGGCGGACTGAGAAACTCACTCGCCGATCTCCGGAGGGCGCGGTAGCTGTCGTCAAGTCGTGAACCGCGAGCTGCTACTCGTTGCCACCGATGGCACCGAGGCGTTCGCTCACCCGAGCCAATGCCTCGTCGAAGATCTCCACCTTTTCGCCGCGCTTTTCGTTGGCCGGCTGGGCGGACCCGCGGGCACCTTCGGCCTCCACCCGAGCCGCACCCTGACGCCGCAATAAGCTGAAGTTCTTCTCGCGCGCCTGCCTGAGCCGGCTCTGCAAGTCCTTCAGCGCTTTCTCATCCATGCGCGTGAGAGCCTCGGGATCGCTCTCGCCGATCAACGAGCTTTCCTGGCGGGTCAGGTTCACATGGTGGTTGCTCACCGTAGATACATAGCCTGCACCGGGCACACCGGCGCGTCGAATGCCGGACGTCACGCCGAACCGTCACCCCAGGGCCATCCCACGTTCACATCGCTCGGGGGCGTCTTCAAATTGTGTCGCTGCGGGTAGTCCATCGGTCGACGAAGGAGCGACCTGAGAGGGTGAGGGCATGACGGCTCACGGAACGGGATCCGTTTCGGGCGGTCAGCGCAGCGGGTAGCCGGAATGTCTCCGTCACGACGAAAATGCATAGATGCCGTCTGAACAGGCGCCGCCCCCGCCCAAATCGGCGCCGGGCTGGTACCCCGATCCCGCCGGGGTAGGCCACGGGCTGCAACGGTACTTCGACGGCACCAGCTGGACCAGCGAGTGGGCATTCGCCACAGATCCGCCGAAGAAGGGCGGTTCCGGAAGGGCGGCCCTGGCCCTGGCGGCACTCGGGGCGATCGTTCTGCTCATCATCATTGGCAAAAGCTGGGGTTTCGACGACAACAAAGGCACCCCGCCGAGCAGTTCGGCCACGGCGGGACCGTCGACACCGACCGAGGCGGCGCCGTCGACATCGGCCGGTCCCAAGAAGCCGGACGGGGTCACCTTCACCACAGCTTCGGGCCCGAACGGCGACGTAGTCGACGCCCGGTTCGCCATTCGTGACAACTACACCGAGCAGATGATCAAAGACGGTGCCCGGTTGGACACCATCGACATTCTCAGGTACGCCAGAGCGACCTATCCCGACGCGTCCGCGGTGAACGTGCAGGGCACCTTCCCGATGACCGATCCGTACGGCAACACCTCGACTCACGTCGCCATCGACCTGACGTATTCGCGAGAGACGTTGAACAAGATCAACTTCGATGGCATCAGCAAAGCCAGCATCTGGGAGATTCGCGACTCGGGCACTATTCTCCCGGCCTTCCAGCCGTAGGCACGGCCGCGCCACCGGCCCGGAACTCCCCGCCCGAAGCTGAGATAATCGCCTGATGCCCACCGAACCCCCACACCCACCGGCCGCGGCGAAGCCGCCGCCTCGGGCGCGCATCACGCCCGAGGACTTGGAGAGGTTCGGTGACGAGGAGCAGATGCGCGCGGCGTCGGACGAGGGCCGGCTCCGCGACGAGCAACCGCCGCATCACCGCTAGCCCGCCGCGCTGATCCCGTCGACGAACCGTTCAGCCGGCGCCGATGCAGTCGATGTGGGCGAGAAAGTGCGTCGCATCGGGCGCCTAGAGATCGATGGCCGAGGCGAAGGGCTCAGGCGGTGCGGCGATGCGTGTCGGTGGACCAGAGATGACCGCAATCCGAGCACTGCAGGTGCACCAGCGTCCCCTTGTTGCTCAGCAGGTACTGCCAGTGCGTATCGCAGTTTCGCCGATCCCGGCAATCACCGCATTTGTTGCGGTGATCGCAGCGCGGGCAGGGCAGCCATGCGCGGCGGCTCCGGTCAGCGGTTGGATCAATCGGTAACACGATCAGCCGTCCGTGACGGTAGGACGCCGGCGCGGACCAGCTCGTTGTAGACTCGCTGCTGCTCCGGGTCCAGGTCCGAGTACAGCATGTCGTAGGCCGTCTGTTCCTCTGCGAGCACGGCGACGGGGTCCCAGTCGTCACCGATCGCTTCGAGCACTGCGCGGCGTCGACGCGCCTCGTCGAGGGTCAGGTCGTAGGCAAAGTCAAGGTTGGCCATTCGCGCTCCCAGCCGTTAGATACACAAACGAACGGTTAGGATGACCTAATCAACACTGGTCAGGCTATGACCCGCGTCACTTTTGCCGGTCGAAGTTCGTCACATTCGGCCTAATAAGCGGCCCCGACCGCCAAACCCATTTCCTGGCGCCCTCGTCGACCTCTGTTTGCGAGCAGTCGTCGGTCGCCCAGGTCAGCCACTACTTGTTCTTGCTAGAGGCCGGACGGAAGGAAGCCCGAGGACGAGTCGTTCAGCCGGGGGCGATGCGGTCGATGTGGGCGAGAAAGTGCGTCAACACCGCATCGGGCGCCTCGAGTTGCGGCCAGTGTCCGATGTCGTCGCCGAGCATCACCACATCGGGTTCGGGAATCACCTCGGCATAGCGGCGCGCCATGTGCGCACCAGAGTCGGGGTCGACCGGCCCATCGATCAATCGCATCGGAACCGCGGTCTGCCGCATCGCGCGCACCCACCGGTTCCGGTGCGTATAGCGATCATTGATGAACCGGCCGACCTTGTGCAGCACCCGGCGGCCATCGTTGTAGTCCAAGATCTGGTTGAACACATCCATCATGTGCCGGTCGGCTTGGTATTCGGGCCGAACATCTCGCGCAGCGTCGGCTCCAGCAGTCGCCGGGAAACCGGGCTGCCCTGCACATGACTGAAGATGTCGCCCAACGGGGTCGGGGTGGCTGTGTGGCACTTTCCGATAATGGCCAGGGCTTCGTCGGGGGCTGGGGCGCCACCCGCAACGCTGCCGGTGCCGCGGCGGTGGCGAAGGTGGAATCAGGGCGGGCAAATGTGGACATCGCTCGCTGCGTCGGCGACCCGGACCTGATCTCCTCTGCCGGGAATTTCTCGTTTGTGGCCACGCAGTAGCCATCCGATCCGCTCCCGCTCGCGCTTGACCACAACTGCGCCCAAAAAGCTTGCGACACAGGACATCGCGCACTATCTCGATAGCCCTTCAACAGCGGCACTTAGGTCACTGATTGTTGTCGCGCAAACGCGTAATAGCGTTCGGGCGCCAAGCGAACCGAAGGGATTTGCGAGATGACGCGCGACAACCCGCCCAACGACACCGACCCGGCCACACCACCGAGCTGGTGCCTGCCCATCCCGGGACCGCCACCACTCACCGAACAGTTCTGCGGCGGCACGGGATGAACCTAGAACGCAACTTCAAGACGACCCACACGCCGACGTTTGGATCCAGCAGCGGATGACATCATCGGCGGCCTGGTAACGCCCATTGCGGCGGATCACGATCTCGAGCCGCCATGTACTGTCGACGATATCGGGGCAGGATCGAACCCGGATCGGGAATCGCTCTCACCGCACGTCTGCCACCAGCAGGTGCGACTACGAACGGAGAGTCGATTGCGCATAAGGCGCGTTGCGTGACTTACTGCGTCGGCGTAATGCTGGACAAGGGAATGATTTTCGCCTCGGACTCTCGTACGAATGCCGGGGTGGACAACTTCGCCAAGTTCTGCAAGATGACGGTATTCGAGCGTCGCGGCAACCGCGTTATCGTCCTGCTGAGTTCGGGAAACCTGGCCGGAACTCAGGCCGTCATCAGCGTATTGACGCAGCGTTGTGCTGACGGCCACGCGGACACCAATGTCTTGGGTGCCCGGACAATGTTCGACGTCGTGAGGCTGGTCTCCGACGCGACGCGCGATATCGAGAAACGCGACGCCGGGTACCTGGAAGAGAACAGCATCCGCTTCGATGCCTCGTTCATCGTCGGTGGGCAGATCCTCGGCGAGCCGATACGGCTGTTCCGGACCTATGCCGAAGGCAATTTCATCGAAGCGGGGACCGACACGCCCTTCTTGCAGACCGGTGAAACCAAGTACGGAAAGCCGATCCTCGACCGCGTGCTTACGCAACACACGCCCCTTGCAGACGCCACGAAGTGCGTCTTGGTGTCCTTCGATTCGACCATGCGCAGCAACTTGTCGGTGGGCATGCCTATCGACCTGATTTGCTACGAACGGGACAGCCTCGAAGTGCAGTGGCGGCGGCGATTCGACGAGGGGGACCCCTATTTCACCGCACTCAGCGACGAATGGGGCGAAGGTGTTCGGCAGGTGTTTCGCCATCTGCCCGATTTGCAGTGGTGAGCGGTCGGTCACGGCGATGGACACCTTCATCTTCACCTGCGAACACGGCGGCAACCGGGTGCCCGCACCCTACCGGCGGCTGTTTCGGGACCAACGGGCGCTGCTTGATTCCCACCGCGGGTACGACCCCGGTTCGCTGGTCATGGCGAAGGCACTCGCCGGCGCCTTCGGAGCGCCGCTGGTGGCTTCGACCGTCAGCCGGCTGCTTGTCGATCTCAACCGCTCGATCGGCCACCCACAACTTTTTTCGGCGATCACCCGCGCTGTGCCGGCCCGGACTCGGGCGCAGATCGTCGAACACCATTACCGGCCCTATCGCACGCAGGTCGAGCGTCTCGTCGGGCAGGCGGTGGCGCGCGGGCATCGCGTGATCCACATTTCGTCGCACAGCTTTACCGCGGAGCTGAATGGCAGGGTGCGCCGCGCCGACATCGGGTTGCTCTACCACCCCGGGCGGCGCGGGGAGGCCGAGGTGTGCGCACGCTGGAAGGAATCGCTTGCGGCATCGGCTTCGGACCTTCGCGTACGCCGCAACTACCCCTACGCCGGAAAAGGAGACGGGTTGACCTCGCACTTGCGGCTGCGCTTCGCGCAGAGCGACTACGTCGGAATCGAACTGGAAGTCAACCAGGGCATCGTTTTCGCCGCGGGCCGACGCTGGACGGCGTTGCGGCGCAAGCTGATAGATTCGTTGCAAACGGCATGTGCGGCCTAATGATTCAGCCCTGCGCCAAGGAGCACGGATGAGAACCCTTTCCACCACCTACGCTGCCGGCCATGCGCGACCTCACCTGGCGGATACCCGAGGCTAATTATGCGAATTCATGTCGGCTTCGAAATGATCTACGACTGCCCGCAGCCCACCCCGATGATCTTCAACCTCAACGTCCACTTCACCCGCGTGTCCGATCTCGTCGGCCGTGACGACCTGATGGTCGACCCGCCGGTCCCGATGACTGCCTATCGTGATGGCTTCGGCAACTGGTGCACCCGCATTGTTGCCCCCAAAGGCCGTACGCGCGTGACGGCCGATGCGCTCGTCAACGACAACGGACTGCCCGACGCCATTGTCCCTCAGGCACAACAGATTCCCGTGCCGGACCTACCCGAGGAGACCCTTGTCTTCCTGCTCGGGAGCCGCTATTGCGAAACCGATCGGCTGTCGGAGACGGCGTGGCAGCTCTTCGGCGAGACGCCAACGGGATGGGGCCGCGTTCAGGCGATCTGCGACTACGTTCAGCGACACATCACGTTCGGCTACGAACACGCGCGCATGACACGCACGGCGCTGGAAACTTTTTACGACCGGACCGGCGTCTGCCGCGATTTCACGCACCTCGCCGTTGCCTTCTGTCGCTGCATGAACATCCCCGCGCGCTACTGCACCGGATACCTCGGCGACATCGGTGTGCCCCCAGTGGACGATCCGATGGACTTCTCCGCCTGGTTCGAAGTGTTCCTGGGCGGGCAATGGCATACCTTCGATGCGCGCCATAACACCCCGCGCATCGGCAGGGTGTTGATCGCACGCGGCCGCGACGCCGCCGACGTCGCGCTCAGCAACACCTTCGGTCCTGCCACGCTGACGAGCTTCAGGGTATGGACCGACGAGGTACCCGCCGGTTGAGTCGAGCAGCCGAGCGGTCGACTGCGCGAGGTCTCCCAGGTCGGTGCAGCGTGCGGCGGTACCGCCGCACGCAGGGCGATCTCTCACGAACCCGGCCACCACCAAACTAAACTGATGATCACCAGGAAGTACCGTCGCTCTGAGCGACGCGAAACGCCCGCAACCAGCAACCCAAGCCGGCACGAACTCTGGTCGAAACAGGAGTGTCACCATGGCGCCACGCCAGAACCGAACCGATGGGGGTCGACACCCCACACCGCCCGAACACACGCCGCGGTTGCGGCTGAAACCCAAGGCGCCCCACACCGGGTATGTCGATGGGGCATGGTGGCCACACAGTGATGACCTGACCGCAGAGCTTCCCGATCTGCTCGCGGTGCTCTCGGTGCGGTTCGGGCCCATCGACCGCGTGCTCTACAAGCTGAACGACTGGGCGGAAGCACCCGCCGAACTCGCCACCGGCGGCCACGCGGTGCGACTCGACGGATACCGACTCCAGCCGCCAAACACCGTCGAAGTGCTCGGACTCAACCGCAGCAGGATCGTTCTGCTGGTCGTCCCGCCGCACACCGACCCGGACCGCGCACATGCCACCATGATGGCCGCGGCGGCACCCGACGACGACTCGACCGTCGATGGCCTACTCATGATCAGCCTGCGAGACAGGGAATCCCGCACACAGAGAGCTGCCGCGCAGGAACGCTGGGACTCAGGAAGCGGGACCGTGCGATAGCTCGTCGGTGTCGACGACCACAACCTGAGGAGCTGACGACAGCCGCCCACTCGCGGAATGCCAGAAGCACTGCGCCACATACAGTTTCTTTGAAGGTTCCGCGAGCTTGGCAATCGCCTGGCATTCGTCGCCGAACACTTCAGGTGACAGACCAGCCAAACGATTCGGGCGGTTCCTCATGCCACATACTGGCCGTTTGGCAGATGCGTTCGGCAACAGCGTCAATGGACGTTCGGGCGCTGTCACCGGCATTGTCGCCGCCTTGTGGAATCGGGAAGATGAATCGGCCGCTCTTTCCCCATTGCCAGACCGCAGCGAAATCTTCACGGCTCAGGGGCCGAAAGATGACTTCGGTTCGTGCATCTTTGAGCACGACCTCGAGCCACGTGGCGTACTCGACCCTTTCACCGCTCATCAGGTGCGGCTCATTCTTGACGTGGACCTCCCCTGCCCCGCCAAGCCTCGTGCGCAGCACCTGTGCGAGCGGCTGCATCAGTTGCTGTTCAAGATGGTCTGCTTGGTCCTTTTTCATTCCCGCTCCTTCGTCGGTGGGCGCGGTGGCGGCGGCGCCTAAGGGCAGCCTGTGGGCATACGGCTCAGAGGGTCGATGCGACCAGGCCGGCCAAGTCGGCGAGGCGGTGGGAGTAACCCCACTCGTTGTCGTACCAGCCGACGATTTTCACCAGGTCACCGGTCACTTTGGTGAGTCCGGCGTCGAAGATGCACGACGACGGGTCGGTCACGATGTCGGATGAGACGATCGGATCCTCGGTGTAGGTGAGGAAGCCCTTCAGCTCGCTGTCAGCGGCGGCCGCGAACGCGTTGTTGACGGCCTCGACTGTCGCCCGCTCGCGGGCGATGACGGTGAGATCGGTGGCTGAACCGGTAGGCACCGGCACCCGGAGCGCGTACCCGTCGAGCCGACCCTGGAGCTGGGGCAGCACCAGACCGATCGCGCGGGCGGCCCCGGTCGACGTGGGCACCACGTTGATCGCCGCCGCGCGGGCGCGGCGAAGGTCTCGGTGCGGACCGTCCTGCAGGTTCTGATCCGGGGTGTACGCGTGGATGGTGGTCATGAGCCCGTGCTCGATTCCGAACACCTCGTCGAGCACCATCGCCATCGGCGCCAGGCAGTTTGTCGTACAGGAGGCGTTCGAGACGACGGTCTGAGTGCCGTCGTAGTCGCGGTGGTTGACGCCCATCACGACGGTGAGGTCTGCACCCTTCGACGTGGCGGACACCACCACTTTCTTCGCTCCGCCGTGCAGGTGACCGCGGGCCTGTTCCGCGGCGGTGTATCGACCGGTGGATTCGATGACGACATCCACGCCGAGATCTCCCCACGGCAGTGCTGCCGGCCCGTCTGCGATGGACCACGCTTTGATCACTTGGTCCCCGACAACAATGTCCTCGCCGTCGACCGACACCTCGTGCGCTAAGCGTCCCAGGACGGAGTCGTATTTGAGTAGATGCGCCAGCGTCTTGTTGTCGGTGAGGTCGTTGACCGCCACGATCTCGATGTCGGTGGTGCCTGCCGCGTGTTGCGCGTCGACCGCACGGAAGAAGTTTCGGCCGACACGCCCAAAACCGTTCACGCCCACCCGGATAGCCATCGTGATCTCCTCGTCAGTGTGGTGGTGTGGTAGCGCTTCAACTGCACGCCACCTCGAGTCTGACCGCGCTTGAGGCCGGGCAGCAGAGGACAAGGTCCTCGCATTGCGGCCGGCCGTACTTCGCGGTTCATGATCCAGAGCCTCGTACCCACCGCCGGCCCGCCGCTGACGCCACTTCCCGTCGGGCTGTAACCCATTCGAGTGACCTTCGGCCCTGGCTCCGTGCGTGCCCCTGTGGGAGGTTGGCATCTGTGGCGCTGTGTGCGCCGGTACATGCGTCCACCGGAGCGTTCGACCGTTCGGGCGTGAATTTATGCGTCCCTCGACGGGCATCCGCGCGAGGGGAGCTACGACCACGACCCGACAACGAAATTGGGGCCCGGATGAGCTGGCGGCGCAGGAACCGCTTCGATGGCGGGTTGTGGCGGCAACGATACCGGGCAAGTTCGACGCTGCGTGACGCGTTACGAGAGGACAAATCATGAGTACATCCACCTACGTCCGCTTTTTCGAGGAGTTCGGCATCGACGATGTGCCGCTCGTCGGTGGAAAGAACGCGTCGCTGGGCGAGATGTTCCAGAAGCTGTCCCGGCAGGGCGTTCGCGTCCCGCACGGATTCGCCATCACCGCCCAGGCCTATCGCTACATGTTGGACGAGGCCGGCGCGTGGGACCGGCTGCATGCCGAGCTCGACGAGCTCGACCCCGCCGACGTCGCCGCGCTGGCGCGCAAGGGCAAGCGCGCCCGTGAGATCGTTTACGGCGCCGGGCTGCCCGACGATCTGGCCGCCGAGATTGTGGATGCCTACCGCAGGCTTCAGCAGGAGTACGGCGAGGACGTGAGTCTGGCCGTGCGCAGCTCCGCGACCGCCGAGGACCTGCCGACGGCGAGCTTTGCCGGCCAACAGGATTCGTATCTCAACATCAAGGGCGAAGAGAGCCTGCTCGACACGTGCCGCCGTTGTTTCGCCAGTCTGTTCACTGATCGCGCCATTCATTACCGAATCGATCAGGGCTTCGACCACTTCAAGGTCTCCCTGTCGATCGGCGTGATGAAGATGGTGCGCTCCGATATCTCTTCGTCGGGCGTGATGTTCTCCATCGACACCGAGTCGGGCTTTCGCGACGCCGTCTTCGTGACGGGCGCCTACGGCCTGGGCGAGAATGTGGTCCAGGGCGCCGTCGACCCCGACGAGTTCTACGTCCACAAGCCGACCTATCTAGCCGGCCACCGCGCCGTGTTGCGTCGCCTGCTCGGCGACAAGGCGGTGAAGATGATCCTCGTCGAGGGTGAGACGAAGAACACGACGCGAAACATCCCCACACCCAAGGCCGACCGTGCTCGGTTCTGCCTCACCGACGAGGACGTCCTGGAGCTGGCCGGCTACGCGTGCACCATCGAGACGCACTACGGGCGGCCGATGGACATGGAGTGGGCCAAGGACGGTCTGGACGGAAAGCTCTACATCGTCCAGGCCCGCCCCGAGACGGTGGCCTCTCAGCACAGCGCGACGGCGCTGGAATCCTATGTGCTCGAGGGCCGCGGCGAGGTGCTCACCGAGGGGCGCTCGGTCGGCGAAAAGATCGCCTCGGGCGTGGCGAGACGGATCGAGAACCCCAATCACCTGTCCGCGTTCAAGCCCGGCGAGGTACTGGTGGCCGACACCACCACGCCCGACTGGGAGCCGGTCATGAAGACCGCCGCGGCAATCATCACCAATCGCGGCGGTCGCACCTGCCACGCGTCGATCATCGCTCGCGAACTCGGCATTCCCGCCGTGGTCGGCACCGGCGACGCGACCACCTGCGTGCCCGATGGCGAAGTCGTGACGGTCTCGTGTGCCGAGGGCGACTCGGGCCGCGTGTACCGGGGCGAAGTGGGTTTCCACGTGGACCGCACCGAGGTGGCGGATCTGGCGCGGCCGCGAACGCAGATCATGATCAACCTCGGGAATCCCGACCTCGCCTTCAAGACGTCATTCCTGCCCAACGACGGCGTGGGACTCGCGCGGATGGAGTTCATCATCAGCGAGTACATCCGGGCCCACCCGCTGGCCCTGCTGCACCCCGAGAAGGTCGACGACCCCGAGGCGCGCCGGACGATCGAACGGCTCACGCGGGGCTATCCCGACGGGAGCGACTACTTCGTGGAACGCCTTTCCGAAGGGATCGGCACCATCGCCGCCGCCTTCTGGCCCAAGCCAGTTGTGGTGCGGATGTCGGACTTCAAGACCAACGAGTACGCGAGCCTGATCGGTGGAGCAGCCTTCGAGCCCTCCGAAAGCAACCCGATGCTCGGCTTTCGCGGTGCCTCGCGCTACGCGCATCCCGCCTACGCCGAGGGCTTCGCGCTGGAGTGCCGCGCGATGCGACGCGTGCGCGACGAGATGGGCCTGACGAACGTCATTCTCATGCTCCCGTTCGTGCGCCGAATCGCCGAGGCAGACCTCGTCCTGCAGACGATGGCCGACCTCGGTCTGCGGCGCGGCGAGAACGGTCTGAAGGTGTACGCGATGTGCGAGATCCCCAACAACGTGATCCTGATCGACGAATTCGCCAAGCGCTTCGACGGATTCTCCATCGGCTCCAACGACCTGACTCAGCTCACCCTCGGCGTCGATCGTGACAGCGAGATCGTGGCTTTCGACTACGACGAACGCGACGAGGGCGTCAAGGAAATGATCCGCCTGGCAGTGGAGGGCTGCCGCCGCAACGGACTTCACTCGGGGTTGTGTGGACAAGCGCCTTCGGATTACCCGGACATGGCCGAGTTCCTGGTCCGGGTCGGCATCGAGTCGATGAGCCTCAATCCCGACACGGTGATCAAGACCACCCGTCAGGTCCTCCAGGTGGAGAAACAGTTCGCACCGTCCCGATGAGCGGCGACGCGTTCCATCGGACGCAGCCCGCACACGGTTCGAGCAAGGAGTCGTGCTATGAAGCTGCCGGTTACCATTGATCCGCGCTACCACGAAGCGGTGATCTTCGACCTCGACGGTGTGCTCACCGACACGGCAGGCAGTGACCCGGCGGCGTGCGCACCGCTGTTGGAACCGATGGCAGCACTGGCGCGAAAGTTGCGGGGTGTCGACGTCGCAACCGCGGCCTGCTCATCGAGCGGTCACGCTCAAGAGATCTTGAAAACCGCTGGGGTTGATGACCTGTTCGATGTCTGCATCGACGGCACCGGCGAGCGCGGGCTTGCGGGCAACGGCGACCCCGTGGTCCTGCTGGACGCCGCCAGCCGACTGGGTGTGCGTCCGCAACGCTGCGTCGTCGTCGAAGACGCCGACGCCCGTGTGGTTGCGGGTCGCGACGGCGGATTCGCACTCGTGATCGCCGTCGACCGGAGCGGACACACCGACGAACCCTTGCGGTTCGATGCCGACGTCTTGGTCGCCGACCTGTCCGACGTCGCGGTTCGCACGGGCTACAAGCGGATCTCGGAAATCCCGAATGCGCTGGAGTCCTACGGTCAGTTGATCGGCATCAC
This sequence comes from uncultured Actinomycetota bacterium, assembly GCA_963732835.1. Lineage (GTDB taxonomy): Bacteria > Actinomycetota > Actinomycetes > Mycobacteriales > Mycobacteriaceae > Mycobacterium. The sequence continues at coordinate 9,534 of CAVTBA010000009.1, read as the reverse complement.
CAACGCCCGAGAGTCGATGTTGTTTCTCGACTACGACGGAACGTTGTCCCACATCGTTTCCGATCCGAGCGCGGCCATGCTCGTCGATGGGGCGGCCGAGGCGCTGGAACTCGTGGCGACGGTGTGTCCCGTGGCGGTCCTGAGCGGTCGCGACCTTGCTGATATCCGCACGCGGGTAGGCAGACCCGGGCTCTGGTACGCCGGCAGCCACGGGTTTGAGCTGGTGGGACCGGACGGCACCTATCACCAGAACGAAGCGGCCGCCGCCTTTGCGCCTGTCCTCGGGCGCGCGGCCGCTGAGTTGTGCGACAGCCTGGCGCAGATTGCGGGAGTCCGAGTGGAGCACAAGCGCTTCGCCGTCGCCGTTCACTATCGGGAGGTCGCACCGGAGCACGTCGGTGAGATCATCGCCGCGACTCATCGGCTGGGACAGCGAGCTGGCCTGCGGGTGACGAGCGGGCGCATGCTCGTCGAGCTGCGGCCTGACATCGACTGGGACAAAGGGACCGCCCTGGCCTGGATTCGTGATCGCGTCGAGGCTACGGGATCCTTGATGCCGATCTACATCGGCGACGACCTCACCGACGAAGACGCATTCGACGCCGTCCGATTCGACGGCATCGGGATCGTTGTGCGGCACGACGAGGATGGCGACCGCAAGTCGGCTGCAAACTTCACCCTGCAGAGTCCCGATCAGGTGCGGGAGTTCCTCCAACGAGGGTCGCGGTGGCTTGCCTACAAGCATCAGATGGCCTCCGAAGCTTGGGATTTCACCTTTGAGGGGTACGACCCGCACAGCGAGAAGCTTCGTGAGTCGTTGTGCACGGTGGGAAACGGCTACTTCGCCACCCGGGGCGCTGCGCCCGAATCGAAGGCCGACCAGGTGCATTATCCGGGAACGTATGCCGCCGGCGTCTACAACCGTCTCGTCGACAACGTATCGGGTACCGCTGTCGACAACGAGAGCTTGGTGAACCTGCCCAACTGGCTTGCCCTGACGTTCCGGATCGACGGCGGCAGCTGGTTCGACATCGACGCCGTCAGGGTGCTGTCCTACCGGCAGACTCTCGACCTTCGCGGGGCGATCCTGACGAGGAAGGTTCGCTTCTGTGACGACGCGGGCCGCACCAGTTCGCTGACACAGCAACGATTCGCCGCGATGCACATGCCCCATGTCGGTGCGCTTCAGACGACGATCGTCGCCGAGGATTGGTCCGGGACGATCGAGATCCGCTCGACGCTGGACGGCAATATCACCAACTCGCTGGTCGAGCGCTACCGGGACTTGGCCAACAACCATCTTGGGTCGGTGGAGACGCGGGAGATCTCGGACGACTCCGTGCTGCTGACAGTTCAGACGACCCAATCGCGCGTTCCCATTGCGATGGCGGCGCGAAACGTCTTGTGGCGTGACGGGACTCCCGTACCGGCTACCTACCGCCTGGTCGACGAGGCAGCCGAAGTCGGTCACGATATCGCCGCCGCTATGTCAGTCGGTGACGCGGTGACGGTCGAAAAGATCGTGACCCTGTTCACCGGGCGCGATGTCGCGACATCCGAACCTGCCGTCGAGGCCGAGCGCTGCCTGAGCCGAATCGGGCGGTTCGCCGAGTTGCGTGACGGGCATCTGAATGACTGGGTACATCTGTGGGAGCGCCTGTCCATCGAATTCGACGGATTCACAGACGAATTGCGCATTCTCCGACTGCATCTCCTACATCTGCTGCAGACGGTTTCGCCCAACAGTACCGATCTCGATGTGGGCGTGCCCGCCCGCGGATTGCACGGTGAGGCCTACCGCGGCCACATCTTCTGGGACGAGCTGTTCATCTATCCGGTGCTCAACCTGCGGCTGCCCATGGTCACCCGCTCACTGCTCGGCTACCGCTACCGGCGCCTGCCGGAGGCACGTGACGCCGCCCGGGCGGCGGGCTACTCCGGTGCGATGTTCCCGTGGCAATCGGGCAGCGATGGACGCGAGGAAAGCCAACGGCTGCACCTCAATCCGCGCAGCGGCCGGTGGAACCCCGACTCGAGCGCTCGTGCGCACCACATCGGCATCGCCGTCGCCTACAGCACGTGGAAGTTCTATCAGGTCACCGGGGATCTCGCCTACCTGATCGACTATGGCGCGGAGATGCTGGCCGAGATCGCACGCTTCTGGGTAAGCAGGGCCACCTACGACCAAGAACGCGATCGCTACAGCATCCGGGGCGTCATCGGGCCCGATGAATTCCACTCGGGCTACCCCGACGCACCTTACGACGGCATCGACAACAACGCGTACACGAACGTGATGGCGGTCTGGGTGATCATGCGGGCCTTCGACGCCCTGAACCTGTTACCGCTGCCGAACCGACTCGACTTGGGGGAAACGCTCGGACTGCACCCTGACGAACTGGCGCACTGGGATGAGGTGAGTCGACGGATGTACGTCCCCTTCCACGACGGCGTCATCAGCCAGTTCGAGGGATACGGCGAGTTGGAGGAACTCGACTGGGACCGCTACCGCCGGCAGTACGGAAACATCCAACGCCTCGACCGCATCCTCGAGGCCGAGAACGACGACGTGAACCGGTACAAGGCCTCCAAGCAGGCCGACGCCCTCATGCTGCTCTACCTGATGTCAGCAAGGGAATTGGGTGAGCTGCTCCAGCGGCTCGGCTACCGCTTCACGTCCGACCAGGTCACAAAGATGGTTGACCACTACGTGGCCCGCACGTCGCACGGATCGACACTCAGCGGTGTGGTGCATACCTGGGTGCTCGCCCGGGCCAACCGCGATCGCGCAATGGAGTTCTTCCAACAAGCGCTCAACTCCGACGTCTCCGACATCCAGGGTGGCACCACGTCCGAAGGCATTCACCTGGCGGCCATGGCCGGCAGCGTCGACCTGATGCAGCGATGCTTCACCGGGCTGGAGACCCGGTCCAACCGCATCATTCTTTCCCCGAACTGGCCGGAATCACTTGGCGTGCTGGCATTCCCGATCCACTACCGCGGTCTGCACCTGCACCTACGGGTCAGCGGAAGGGGCGTGATCATCAGTGTGGATCCACGCGACGCCCCCGGAATCGAGGTGGAATGCCGTGGTCAAGTCGTTCAACTGATGCCGGGCACCATTGTCCGATTTCCCGGATGACCACGCCGTTGAGTGCCGACGGCCGGCGCCCCGCCCGCGCAGCGTTCGAGGCAGGCGACGCAGACGATCTTTCCATCCAGCGCGGTGATCGCAGCCACCCCGAATTCACGGGCGCGCCGTATCCTGACGAAATGGCTGGTGAAGAGCGCACCGGCAGGGAAATCGGTCGAGGTACCCTCGGACCGTCGAAGGACGTTACGCCCCTTGCAGACCTGTCGCATGGGCGTTCCCGGGCTGGGCCGGTGCGCGAGCGCCGGCCCGTTTACGTCGATTTGCTGCCGCCCTGCAACGCCGGCTGCCCCGCCGGGGAGAACATCCAGGCCTGGCTTGCCCATGCCACCGCCGGCCGGCACGAGCAGGCCTGGCGTCAGCTCGTCGCGGACAATCCTTTCGCCGCGATCCACGGGAGGGTGTGTTATCACCCGTGCGAAACCGTCTGCAACCGTGCCCATCTCGACAGCTCCGTATCGATCCATTCGGTGGAGCGGTTCCTCGGTGACCTTGCGGCCGAGTGCGGCTGGAAATTCGAACCGCCGCCCAGCCGCACCGGCAAGCGTGTCCTGGTGATCGGCGCGGGGCCGAGCGGACTGTCCGCCGCCTACCACCTGGCACGCCTCGGCCACGAGGTCGAGATCCGCGACGCGGGCGCGATGCCCGGCGGGATGATGCGCTACGGCATTCCGAGCTACCGACTCCCCCGCGACGTGCTGGATGTCGAGCTGAGCCGGATCGCGGCGATGGGCGTGCGGTTGACCTGCGATCATCGGGTCGAGGACCTGGCGGCCGAGCGGGAAGAGGGCCGCTTTGACGCGGTGTTCGTCGCGGTCGGTGCGCACCTGGCCAAACGAGTCGACATCCCCGCCCGGGACGCCGGCACGATGGTGGACGCGGTGTCGTTTCTGCGTGACGTCGCCTCCGGCGAAAGGCCGGCGATCGGGCGCCATGTCGCCGTCTACGGCGGCGGCAACACCGCGATGGACGCCGCCCGCGTGGCTCGTCGCCTCGGCGCCGAGGACGCGGTCATCGTCTACCGCCGCACTCGCGAGCAGATGCCCGCCCACGAGGAGGAAGCGCAGGATGCCGAACGCGAGGGCGTGCGGATCAACTGGCTGCGCACGATCAGCGCCTTCGACGGCCCCGAATTGCGCGTCGAGGTAATGGAACTCGACGACTCGGGCTACCCGCGACCAACCGGACGCTTTGAGACCCTGGCCGCCGACACCCTGATCATGGCTCTCGGTCAGGAAACGGAATCGGCGTTCATGCGGACGCTGCCCGGAGTCGAGTTCGATGACGACGGCAGTGTGCGCGTCTCCGAATCACTGATGACGGGCTGTCCGGGCGTCTTCGCCGGCGGTGACATGGTGCCCTGTGAGCGCACCGTCACAGTCGGTGTCGGGCACGGGAAGAAGGCCGCACGCAATATCGACGCCTGGTTGCATCACGCGCCGGGCCGACCCCCGGCGAAACACCCGACTGCGACGTTCGATTCGCTGCACCTGTGGTTTTTCGGTGACGCCGCGCGACGTCAGCAGAGCGAACTCGAGCCGGCAAAACGCGTCGAGAATTTCGAGGAGGTCGTCGGCGGTTTGTCCGCGCAGGAGGCGACCTACGAGGCGGGACGGTGCCTCTCGTGCGGTAACTGCTTCGAATGCGACGGCTGCCTCGGCGCGTGCCCCGAGGACGCGGTGATCAAACTCGGGGTCGGGCACCGCTACGAGTTCGACTACGACAAGTGCACGGGCTGTGCCGTCTGCTTCGATCAGTGCCCGGTACACGCCATCGAGATGTTCCCGGAGCCGCAATGACACGTGTGACGGTGGACGGCAACGAGGCCGCCGTTTCGGTCGCCTACCGACTCAACGAGGTGTGCTGCATCTACCCGATCACACCGTCCTCGCCGATGGCCGAGTTGGCCGACGTGTGGTCCAGCGCGGGGCGGCCCAATGTGTGGGGCACCGTCCCGACGGTGGTCGAAATGCAAAGCGAGGGTGGAGCGGCGGGCGCTTTGCACGGCGCGCTGCAGAGCGGCGCGTTGACCACGACCTTCACCTCGTCACAGGGTCTGCTGCTGATGATCCCGAACATGTACAAGATCGCCGGCGAACTGACGTCGGCCGTGATCAACGTGGCGGCCCGATCGGTGGCAGCGCAGGCATTGTCGATCTTCGGAGACCATTCCGACGTAATGGCCGTGCGGCAAACGGGGTTCGCGATGCTCGCGTCGGCCTCGGTGCAGGAGGCACAGGACCTGGCGCTCGTGGCGCAGGCGGCCACGCTGGCGACCCGGGTACCGTTCGTGCACTTCTTCGACGGATTCCGAACCTCGCACGAACTCAACACGATTGAGACGCTGTCGGACGACGACCTGCGGGCGCTGGTGCCCGAGGAGTTGGTGTGGGCGCATCGCGGACGGGCGCTGTCTCCCGAGCGCCCCTTCATTCGCGGCACCGCACAGAACCCGGACGTCTTCTTCCAGGCGCGGGAAACGGTGAACCCGTTCTACGCGAGGGTTCCCGGTGTGGTCGAGGACCTGATGGCCCGCCTTGGCGAGCGCACCGGCCGCAAGATGAGCATCGTCGACTACACCGGGCACCCGCAGGCGCAGCGGGTGCTGGTGCTGATGGGCTCGGGCGCCGAGACCGTGGTGCAGACCGTCGCCGCTCTCGTCGAGCGCGGCGAGCGGGTCGGGGTGGTGCAGGTGCGGCTGTACCGCCCGTTTCCCACCAGAGCGCTCCTCGAGGCGCTGCCGGCGACGGCGCGCACGGTCGGCGTTCTGGACCGCACCAAGGAGCCCGGGTCGATCGGCGAGCCGTTGTATCTGGACGTTGTCGCGGCACTCGCCGAGGCCTTTTCTGACGGGGAAGCCGACGGAGAACGGCCGGCCATGCCGCGTATCAGCGGCGGACGCTACGGCCTGTCCTCGAAGGAGTTCACGCCCGCCATGGTCGCCGGGGTGTTCGCCGAACTCGCGCGCGAGCAACCACGGCGCCGCTTCACCATCGGCATCGACGACGACGTCTCCGGCACCAGCGTCGACTACGACCCGTCGTTCGACATCGAGTCACCCGACACGTTCCGGGCGATCTTCTTCGGGCTGGGGTCGGACGGTACCGTCAGCGCCAACAAGAACACGATCAAGATCCTCGGGTCCGAAGAAGGGCTGCACGCCCAGGGATACTTCGTCTACGACTCGAAGAAATCGGGTTCGCAGACCGAGTCACACTTGCGTTTCGGGCCGGATCCCATCCGGGCCCCCTACCTCGTCAATGGAGCCAATTTCGTTGGCTGCCACCAGTTCCGGTTTCTCGACAAAGTGGACGTCCTGGGCCGGGCCGCCCCGGGCGCGACGCTGCTGCTGAACTGTCGATATCCGGTGGAGAAGGTCTGGGATGCGCTGCCCCGGCTGGTTCAGGAGCAGATCATCGCCAAGCGGATCACGCTCTACATCGTCGATGCCGGCCGGATCGCCCGTGACGTCGGGCTCGCCGGGCGGATCAACGTCGTACTGCAGACCTGCTTCTTCGCGATCTCGGCGGTGTTGCCCCGCGAGCAGGCAATCGCCCGCATCAAGGAATCGGTGGAAAAGATGTACGGAAACCGCGGCGCCGACGTGCTGCGGCGCGAACTGGCCGCGGTCGACGGCGCGGTGGCCGGGTTACACCGGATCGAGGTGCCCGAGCTGGTCACCTCCACGCGCGCACCGGCACCGACGGTGCCCGAGTCCGCGCCGGAGTTCGTTCGCACCGTGACCGCGGAGATGATGGCCGGACGCGGAAATGCGTTGCCGGTCAGCGCACTTCCGGTGGACGGCACCTACCCGAGCGGCACGACCGCATACGAGAAACGCAACATCTCCGAGCTGGTCGCGGTCTGGGACTCCGACAGCTGCATCCAATGCGGCAACTGCGGCTTCGTCTGCCCGCACAGCGTGATTCGCTCCAAGTTCTACGACCAGTCCCAGCTGGCCGGGGCACCGAAACAGTTCGACTCCGCTCCGCTGGACGCCGTCGGCCTGCCGAACGCCCGGTTCTCGTTGCAGGTGTACGTCGAGGACTGCACCGGCTGCGGCCTGTGCGTCGAGGCCTGCCCGGTCGTCATACCCGGCACGACCGTCACCAAGGCGATCAACCTCGGTCCCAGCGAGCCGCGGGTGGCCGCCGAGCGCGAGAACATCGCCTTCTTCGAGACACTGCCGACCAATGACCGGTCCCGGGTGGACTTCGGCACCGTACGCGGCACCCAGTTCCTGCAGCCGCTGTTCGAGTTCTCCGGCGCCTGCGCGGGGTGCGGAGAAACGCCGTACCTCAAGCTCCTCTCACAGCTTTTCGGTGACCGGCTGATGATCGCCAACGCGACCGGCTGCTCTTCCATCTACGGCGGCAACCTGCCCACCACACCCTGGGCCACCGACGCCGACGGGCGGGGTCCGGCCTGGTCGAACTCGCTGTTCGAGGACAACGCGGAGTTCGGGCTCGGCATGCGGTTGGCCAGCGACGGACACGCCCAACTGGCACGGCGACGCCTCGCCGAATTGCGCGACGCCCTCGGCACCGAGCTCGTCGACGCCATTCTGGCGGCACCGCAGCTGCGGGAGTCGGAGTTGGCAGCCCAGCGTGAGCGGGTGGCCGAGCTCAAGAACCGCCTCGAGGGCCTCGATCCCGCCCGGACCGCTGACCTGCGCAGCGTGGTGGACAGCCTGGTCCGGCGCAGCGTGTGGATCGTCGGCGGTGACGGCTGGGCCTACGACATCGGGTCCGGCGGGCTCGACCACGTGCTGGCCACCGGTCGCAACGTCAACGTGCTGGTGCTCGACACCGAGGTCTACTCCAACACCGGCGGGCAGATGTCCAAGGCGACACCGCTGGGCGCGGTCGCCAAGTTCGCCGCCGCCGGCAAGACGGTGCCGTTGAAGGACCTCGCTCTGCAAGCGATCGCCTATGGAAACGTCTACGTCGCCAAGGTCGCGATGGGTGCCGACCCGCAACAGACTCTGCAGGCATTCCGCGAGGCGGAGGCGTACGACGGCCCTTCGCTGGTGATCGCCTACAGCCAGTGCATCGCGCACGGCATCGACATGCGTCTCGGGATGGATCAGCAGTACCGCGCCGTGGCCAGCGGGCATTGGCCGCTGATCCGCTACGACCCGGTACTGCGGGCGGCCGGGGAGAACCCGTTCCTGCTCGATTCGCACCGGCCGCGGATCCCGCTCGACGACTACCGCAACCGGGAACTGCGGTACCGCTCACTGGCCAATGCCGATCCGGCCGAGTATGAACGGCTGCTCGGCCTCGCCGAACAAGCCATCGCTCAGCGCTGGAAGGTGTACGAGGAGATGGCTTCTCGCGGTCCCGAACACTTCACCGCCGACGCCCGCAGGGAGCGCTGATGGAGCTGTCGACCCGCTATCTGGGCCTCACCTTGCGCAACCCGCTGGTCGCGGCGGCGTCCCCGCTGTCGCAGACCGTCGACGGCGTCCGGCGCCTCGCCGACGCCGGGTGTCGGCGCGGTGGTGCTCTATTCGCTGTTCGAAGAGCAACTGCGCCGCGAGGCGGAGCAGAACGCACGTCTGGCCGAGGCAGGCACCGAGAGCTTCGCCGAATCCCTGTCCTACTTCCCGCACGCCGCCGACGAGGACCACGGCCCACGCCGGTACCTGAGCCTGCTCGAACGCGCGGCCGGCGCGGTCTCAGTTCCCGTGATCGGCAGCCTCAACGGCAGCACGCCCGGCAGTTGGGCCCGGCTACGCCCGGTCGATGCAGGACTGCGGCGCGGCCGCAATCGAATTGAACATCTACTACCTGCCCGGCGATCCGCACATCTGCGGCCGCGACGTCGAACAGCGTCACCTCGACATCCTGGCGCGGGTCAAGGACGCGGTGACCGTACCGGTGGCCGTGAAGCTCAGCCCGTACTTCAGCGCGACCGGCGAGATGGCGCGGCGCCTGGACGAGGCCGGTGCGGACGGGCTGGTGCTGTTCAACCGATTCCTGCAGCCCGACATCGACCCCGAGACCCTCACCGTGGTGCGTCGAGGTGTCGTTGTCCACCGCGGCGGAGATTCGGCTGCCGCTGACGTGGATTGCGTTGCTGCGCGGACGGGTCGGCGCGTCGCTCGCCGCGACGACCGGCGTCGAGAGCGCCGCGGAGCTGATCAAGTACCTGCTGGCCGGCGCGGATGTGGTGATGACCGCGTCCGCGCTGCTGCGCCACGGCCCGGAATATGCCACCGTACTGCTCGACGGCCTGTGTGAATGGATGGGACGCAAGGGATACAGCCACCGTCGAGGAACTGCGTGGGCTGCTCGCCATACCCGTCGGCGCCGACGAGACCACACGCGAACGCTGGGACTACGTCAGCGCACTACGGCAAGCCAACAGCACCGACTACG